>NZ_JAJMZI010000005.1:0-346638 GCF_021012935.1 Kocuria sp. LUK | reverse complement strand
CGCCGCAGCCCTCGCCCCCGGCTTCGAGTACCGCGGCGACCCCGACGCCCCCACGATCCCCGTCATCGACGCCGACTACTGGGGCGCCCCCGGCACCGGCGAGCCGTGCCCGGCGGACCTGGGCGTCGAGCCCCGCTACCAGGAGCGCTGCCGGGAGACCGTCCCGCAGGAGGACCCCAGCGCCACCGTCCTGCTCCTCGGCAACAGCCACGTCCACCACTGGGCCACGGCGGTCGAGCAGCTCGCGCGCGAGAACGGGTGGCGGGTCGTGACCTACCTGCAGCCGGGGTGCCTGTACTCGACCGTCGAGGAGCAGGACTACCCGGAGGACTGCGCGACCTGGCTCGAGGGCACCGGCCCGGTGATCGACGCCGTGGACCCGGACCTCGTCCTGGGCCAGGGCACCCGCACCTCGACCACGGGGGAGGAGCTCACCCCGGGCGCCGAGGCCCGGATGCGCGAGCTGGACGCGCGCGGGGTCACGTTCGTGGGCCTGCGCGACACCCCGCGCTTCGAGTTCTCCCCGCCGCGCTGCGCCCAGGAGAACGGCGCCGACGACCCGGCGTGCACGACGACGGGCCACCCCGCCGTGAACACCCCTAACCCCCTGGACCCGCTGGCCGACGAGCTGGCGCACGTCGCCACGGTGGACATGGGGGACCTCGTCTGCCCCGAGGGCACGTGCCGGCCCGTGGTCGGCAACGTGCACACGTACTGGGACGACGACCACCTGAGCATCGACTACGTCCGGACGCTCACGCCGATGCTGGCGCAGCGCCTGGCCGCGGCCCTCGCCGAGGACGGCGTCCGGCTGCCGGGCCTGCCGTGAGCCCTGCCACAGGGACCCCCGGTCCCGGGGACCGCCCGCCGGGCGGACCGTAGAATGGCCGGGACCTCCTCGACCCGAAAGGCCCCACCGTGCCGGATCATGCCGTCCCCACCGCCCTGTCCGAGGACCCCTTCGGGTTCACCGGCCTGACCTACGACGACGTCCTGCTGCTGCCCGGCAACACCGACGTCATCCCCTCCGAGGCCTCGACGGCCACCCGCCTGTCCCGGCGGATCACGCTCGAGGCGCCGCTGCTGTCGGCGGCCATGGACACCGTCACCGAGTCCCCCATGGCCATCGCCATGGCCCGCCAGGGCGGGCTCGGCGTGATCCACCGCAACCTCTCCATCGCCGACCAGGCCGCCCACGTGGACCGCGTCAAGCGCAGCGAGTCCGGGATGATCACCGACCCGGTGACCATCTCCCCGGACGCGACCCTGGCCGAGCTCGACCGGCTGTGCGGCTACTTCAAGGTCTCCGGGCTGCCGGTCGTGGACGAGGACCAGCGGCTGCTGGGCATCATCACGAACCGCGACACCCGCTACCTGCCCGAGAGCGACTTCCCGCGGCGGAAGGTGCACGAGGTCATGACGCCGATGCCGCTGATCACCGGCAAGGTCGGGATGGACAAGGAGGAGGCGCACAAGCTGCTGGCCTCCAACAAGATCGAGAAGCTCCCGCTCGTCGACGACGACGGCCGGCTGACCGGGCTGATCACCATCAAGGACTTCACGAAGGCCGAGCAGTATCCGCGCGCCACCAAGGACGACGAGGGCCGGCTGCGCGTCGGCGCCGCCGTCGGCTTCTTCGGCGACGGCTTCGAGCGCGCGATGGCGCTCGTGGAGGCCGGCGTCGACGCCCTGTTCATCGACACGGCCAACGGCCACTCCCAGGGCGTGCTCGACATGGTCGCCCGGCTCAAGGCCGAGCCGGCCGCCGCGCACGTCGACGTCATCGGCGGGCAGGCCGCGACCCGCCACGGCGCGCAGGCGATCGTGGACGCCGGCGCGGACGCCGTGAAGGTCGGGGTCGGCCCCGGCTCGATCTGCACCACCCGCATCATCGCCGGCGTGGGCGTGCCCCAGGTCACCGCGATCAACGAGGCGGCCAAGGCGGCGATCCCCGCGGGCGTGCCCATCATCGCCGACGGCGGGCTGCAGTACTCCGGGGACATCGGCAAGGCCCTCGTCGCCGGCGCCGACTCGGTGATGATCGGCTCGCTGCTCGCGGGCTGCGACGAGTCCCCGGGGGAGCTGATCTTCGTCAACGGCAAGCAGTTCAAGGCCTACCGCGGGATGGGCTCGCTGGGGGCCATGCAGTCGCGCGGGAAGAACACCTCCTACTCCAAGGACCGCTACTTCCAGGCCGACGTCGCCTCCGACGAGAAGCTGATCCCCGAGGGCATCGAGGGTCAGGTCCCCTACCGGGGCCCGCTCGCGGCCGTGGTGCACCAGCTCGACGGCGGCCTGCGCCAGACGATGTTCTACGTGGGCGCCCACAGCGTCGAGCAGCTCAAGACGAAGGGCCGGTTCGTGCGGATCACCCCCGCCGGGCTCAAGGAGTCCCACCCGCACGACATCACGATGACCGTCGAGGCCCCCAACTACCAGCGCTGAGCGCCGCCGGACGGGCCCGCCCGTCCCCGGAAAGGACACCATGAGCTACGACATCGAGATCGGCCGGTCCAAGCGCGCCCGCCGCACCTACTCCCTGGACGAGATCGCGCTCGTGCCCTCCCGGCGCACCCGCGACCCGCAGGACGTCTCCACGGAGTGGCAGATCGACGCCTACCGCTTCGAGATCCCGTTCCTGGGCGCGCCCATGGACTCGGCGACCTCCCCGGAGACGGCGATCGCCCTGGGCCGCGCCGGCGGGCTGGGGGTGCTCGACCTGGAGGGCCTGTGGACCCGCTACGAGGACCCGCGCCCGGTGCTCGAGGAGATCGCCGCGCTGCCCGCGGACGACGACCCGGCCGCGACCCGGCGGATGCAGGAGCTCTACCGGGCCCCGGTCCAGCCGGAGCTGATCACCGCGCGCCTGGCCGAGATCCGCGAGGCCGGGGTGATCGTCGCCGGCTCCCTCACGCCCCAGCGCACCGTCGAGCACTACCGCACGGTCCTGGACGCGGGCGTGGACGTCTTCGTGATCCGCGGGACCACGGTCTCGGCCGAGCACGTCTCCCGCACCCAGGAGCCGCTGGACCTGAAGAAGTTCATCTACGACCTGGACGTGCCCGTCATCGTCGGCGGGGCCGCCGGGTACACCCCGGCCCTGCACCTGATGCGCACCGGCGCGGCCGGGGTGCTCGTGGGCTTCGGCGGCGGGGCGTCCCTGCGCACCCAGACCACCCTGGGCATCCACGCCGCGATGGCCACGGCCATCTCCGACGTGGCCGCCGCCCGCCGCGACTACCTCGACGAGTCCGGCGGGCGCTACGTCCACGTCATCGCCGACGGCGGCGTGGGGGTCTCCGGGGACATCGTCAAGGCCCTGGCCATGGGTGCCGACGCCGTGATGCTGGGCACCGCCCTGGCCCGTGCGCAGGAGGCCCCCGGGCGCGGCTGGCACTGGGGCGCCGAGGCCCACCACGGCCAGCTGCCCCGCGGGCTGCGCACCCGGGTCGGGACGGTCGGCCCGCTCCAGGAGGTCCTGCACGGGCCCTCCGGCCACGTCGACGGCACCTCCAACCTCGTCGGGGCCCTGCGCCGGTCGATGGCCACCACCGGCTACCTCGAGCTCAAGGAGTTCCAGCGCGCCGAGGTCGTCATCCGCGGCTGAGCCCGCCCCCGGCCCGCCGCGTCCCGGCGGGCCGGGGGATTGGGAAACGTCCAGGAACGCGCACTAGCCTTGACGGGTGCTCACGACCGCCCTGCGCCCCCGCTCGCTGCTCCTGCTGGTCGTCGCGCTCGCGGTCGCGGCCGGGTTCGTGCTGCTGAGCCAGTGGCAGCTGGAGTCCAGCGAGCAGTCCCGCACGGTCGCCGATCCCGCCAAGGACCTGGCGGTGCCCCTCGGGCAGGCCGCCGGCGCCGGCCGGCCGGTCACCGCCCGGCAGGCCGACCAGCTCGTGACGGCCACCGGCAGCTACCGCCAGGACTCGACCGTGCTGGTCCCCGGCCGGCTGCAGGACGGGGCCGAGGGCTGGTGGGTCGTCTCCGCGCTCGCGCTGCCCGGGACGGCCGACCAGTGGCCGGACGCCGGCGGGGACCTGAGCGTGGCCGTGGCCCGCGGCTGGACCGCCGACCCCGCCGCCGTGCCGGAGGAGCCCTCCGGTCCCGTCGCCGTCGTCGGCCGCTACCTGCCCCCGGAGAGCCCGCTGCCGGGGGAGGACCTGCCCGCGGACCAGGTGGCCACCGTCTCCCCGGCGCAGCTGACCAACCGCTGGGACCGGCCCCTGCACGCCGGCTTCGTCGCCGCCTTCGCGGAGAGCCCGGCGGAGCAGGGCCCCCAGGTCGGCGAGGACGGCGCGCTCACCGCCGACCCGCGGCTGCTGAGCCCGGAGCTGTCCCGGCTCGAGATCGACCAGCAGCCCACGGACGAGTCCGTGAACCTGCTCAACCTCTTCTACGCCGTCGAGTGGGTGGTCTTCGCCGGGTTCGCCCTCTACATCTGGTGGCGCTTCGTGCGCGACGAGCACCTGCGGGCCCGGCACCCCGAGGAGTACTACTACCTCGACGGCGACTACCACTACGACGACGCCAGCGGGCGCTACTACTACTACGACCCCGCCGCGGGGGAGTACTACTGGTTCGACGACCAGCCCCGCGACGGACGAGACCGCACCCAGGACAGGACCGGAGCCTCCTCATGACCGAGCCCACGCAGCCCACCCCGCCCGAGACCCCGCGGCCGAAGGAGCGCACCGACGGCGTGCGCGTGGCCCTGCCCGAGGACGCGGCGCCCGAGCGCGCCGCCGCCCCCGGGCGCGTGCCGCGCCGGGCCGCCGGGCTCCAGGCACGGCGCCGCTTCGGCGGCACCGAGGCGCAGATCCGCGGTGCCCTGCGGTTCTACATGGTCTGCGCCTGGATCTCCGGCACGTTCCTGCTGCTGCTCGTCGCGGAGATGATCACCCGCTACGGCCTCGGACACGACCTGATCGCCGGGGGGACCGACAAGCTCACCGGCGCCACCGTGCCCCTGGGCTGGCAGGACCTCGAGGTCGAGAACCTCGCCGGCGGGGTGAACATCTCCACGTGGATCCTCATCGTGCACGGGTGGTTCTACGTGGTCTACCTGATCTCCTGCTTCCGGATCTGGACGCTGATGCGCTGGCCCTTCCCGCAGCTCGTGGTGATGGCCCTCGGCGGCGTGGTGCCGTTCCTGTCCTTCGTTGTCGAGCGCAAGATCCACGCCTCCACGACCGCCGAGCTGCGCGCCAACCCCCAGGCCGCCAAGCGCTACTGAGCCCACGGGCCCCGTCCGCGGCGCGGGCGCGGCCGTCCGCGGCCCCCGGCCGCCTGCCCTAGGATGGAGGGCGTGACCGAGACACCTGAGACCCGCACCGATCTGGAGCAGCGGCCGGTCCTGGTGGTCGACTACGGCGCGCAGTACGCGCAGCTGATCGCCCGCCGGGTCCGCGAGGCCAACGTCTACTCCGAGATCGTTCCCCACACCCTGCCCACCGAGCAGATCCTGGCGAAGAACCCCGCCGCGATCATCCTCTCCGGCGGCCCGTCCTCGGTGTACGCGGAGGACGCCCCGCAGCAGGACCCCGCCCTGTTCGAGGCCGGCGTGCCCGTGTTCGGCATCTGCTACGGCTTCCAGGCCATGGCCCAGGCCCTCGGCGGGACGGTGGCCCACACCGGGGCCCGCGAGTACGGGGCGACCACCGCCACGGCCGTGGACGCCTCGATCCTCGAGGGCGCGCCCGGCACCCAGACGGTGTGGATGAGCCACGGCGACTCCGTGGTCGAGGCCCCTGCCGGCTTCGAGGTGCTCGCCTCCACCGAGACCACGCCCGTGGCGGCGTTCGCCGACGAGAAGCGCCGGCTCTACGGCGTGCAGTGGCACCCCGAGGTCAAGCACTCCGTGCACGGCCAGCAGGTCCTCGAGCGCTTCCTGTTCGCCGGCGCCGGGGTCGAGCCCAGCTGGTCCACCGGCAACATCATCGAGGAGCACGTCCAGCGCATCCGCGAGCAGGTCGGCTCCGCCTCCGTGATCTGCGGGCTCTCCGGCGGAGTCGACTCCGCCGTGGCCGCCGCGCTCGTCCAGCGCGCGGTCGGCGACCAGCTCACCTGCGTGTTCGTCGACCACGGGCTGCTGCGCGAGGGCGAGGCCGAGCAGGTCGAGACCGACTTCGTGGCCGCCACCGGCGTGCGGCTGCACGTGGCCGAGGAGAAGGAGCGCTTCCTCGGCGCCCTCGCCGGGGTGACCGATCCCGAGCAGAAGCGCAAGATCATCGGCCGCGAGTTCATCCGCTCCTTCGAGGCCGCCGCCGAGGAGGTCGCCCGCAGCGCCGCCCAGGAGGGCGAGCCCGTGCGCTTCCTCGTCCAGGGCACCCTCTACCCCGACGTCGTCGAGTCCGGCGGCGGGGAGGGCGCGGCCAACATCAAGAGCCACCACAACGTGGGCGGGCTGCCCGAGGACCTGCAGTTCGAGCTCGTGGAGCCGCTGCGGACCCTGTTCAAGGACGAGGTCCGCGCCGTGGGCCGCGAGCTCGGCCTGCCCGAGGAGATCGTCGGCCGCCAGCCCTTCCCCGGCCCCGGCCTGGGCATCCGCATCATCGGCGAGGTCACCGAGGACCGCCTCGCGGTGCTGCGCCGCGCGGACGCGATCGCCCGCGAGGAGCTCACCCGCGCCGGGCTCGACGAGGAGGTCTGGCAGATGCCGGTCGTCCTGCTCGCCGACGTGCGCTCCGTGGGCGTCCAGGGCGACGGCCGCACCTACGGCCACCCGATCGTGCTGCGGCCGGTCTCGAGCGAGGACGCGATGACCGCGGACTGGTCGCGGCTGCCCTACGACCTGCTGGCCCGGATCTCCAACCGCATCACCAACGAGGTCGAAGAGGTCAACCGGGTGGTCCTGGACGTCACGTCCAAGCCCCCGGGCACCATCGAGTGGGAGTAGCCCCGCAGGGCCCCACCACGCACCACCACCCCCGGTCGAGCGGTCCGCACGGACCGCTCGACCTCGTGCACGACCGGCGCCCGGCCGCGGGGCCGCGGCGCAGGAGGGACACCATGCCGATCGTCTCCGACCGCACCCCGCGGGGTGCCCGGGAGCAGGGACCCGCCCCGGAGCCGACCGGGCGGGTCTCCCTGCAGCCCTGGACCCGGCAGATGGACGCCTACACGGGCCCCGACACGCTGCTGGACTTCAACCAGGTCGACAACGTCTGCCTCGACCTCACCGAGGCCAACTCCTCGGGCCAGGCGCAGCTGCTGATGAGCCGGCCCACCCGGCTGTCCACGATCGTCCACGACCGCGAGCAGTACGCGGCGGCCTCCCGCGCCGCGCGCTCGCTGCGCACGAAGATCCACGAGCTCTCCGTCCACCACGGCCTCGACGCCGCCTACCTCGCGACCGGCACGGCCTCCTGGCTGGCCCGGCCCCGCGGCTCGGACCCCACCGGCTCCGGGCAGCGCCGCTTCATCGCCCCGGTGCTGCTGGCGCCCGTGGCGCTGCGGTGGCGGGCCGACCTGGAGGACTTCGAGCTGCAGATCGTGGGCCGGGCCCGCCTGAACCCCGCCATGGTGCGTCGGCTGGCCGCGGAGCACGGCGTGGACCTCGCCGGGGCGGACCTCGCGCGCCTCGCCCACGGCACGCGCCGGCTGGACCCGGCCCCCGCCCTGGAGACCCTGCGCACCCTCGCCGGCGCGGTCCCCGGGATGCACGTCGAGCACCGGCTGCTCGTCTCGACCTTCGCCGACCTCCACGACCGCCCGGCCGACTCCTCGGTCGAGGCCCGCACCGACGTCGTGCGCGACCTCGCCCGGCTCAAGGACCCCACGGTGGGGCGGATGCCGCAGGCGCGGGAGGTCGTCAGCACGGCCCCGCCGACCGACGAGCGCGACCCCGCGGACGAGCTGCTGCTCGTCGACGCCGACGGCCCGCAGCAGGAGGTCCTCGACCTGGCCGCGCAGGGCCACTCGTTCGTGGTCACCGCGCCCCCGGGCACCGGGCAGATCGACACCGCGGTCAACACCGTGGGCACCCTCGTGGCGGCGGGCCGCACGGTGCTCGTGCTGGGGGAGCGGCGCACCACCCTCGCCGCGTTCCGCCGCCGGGTCGACGCCCTCGGGCTGGGCACCGCCGTGCTGCCGCTGTCCTCGCAGGTCTCACCGGCCGAGGTCGCCGAGCAGCTGATCCGGGCGGTCGCCCGCAACGAGCGCGCCGAGCGCCCGGAGCTGGGGGAGCTGCACGCCGCGCTGCGGGAGTCCCGGGACCGGCTCGCCGAGCACGTCCGGTCGCTGCACACCGTGCGCCCCCGGTGGCAGGCCTCCCCGTACCGGGCGGTGCAGGCGCTCGCCGAGCTCACCGCCCGCCGACCGGCCCCGGCCACCGCGGTGCGCTTCCCGCCCTCGGTGCTCGACGCCCTGCGGGACCGGGACGAGGCCGTGGCCCGGCTCGAGCACGCCGCCGAGCTCGGGGCCTTCGACGCCGGGGTGCTCGCGGGCCCGTGGAGCGGGGCGCGGCTGGTCAACGACGACGAGGCCCGCCAGGCCCACCGGCTCGCCCAGTCGCTGCTGCTGGAGCTGACGACTCTCGAGACCGGCATGCGCCACCTGCTCTCGACCTCGGGGATGCGGGCCGGTGCCACGGTGCCCGAGTGGGGCCGGCAGCTGCGGCTGATGCAGGAGGTCCGGGACTCGCTGACCCGCTTCACCCCGGACGTCTACGACCGCCCGGTCACGGACCTCGTGGCCGCGACCGCCCCGGCGGGGTGGCGGCGGGAGCAGGGGATCGAGATGACCGGCCTGCAGCGCTCCCGCCTGCGCAAGGCCGCCAAGGAGTACATCCGCCAGGGCGTGCACCTGTCCGACCTGCACAGCGCGCTGCTGCGGGTGGAGTCCGAGCGGCAGCGCTGGCAGGAGTGGGCCACGAGCCGGCGCCACCCGGCGGTCTCCGAGCGGGTCGACGAGATCGCGGCCGTGCACGCCCGGTTCGTGGAGGACCTCGAGGGGCTGTCCATCGCCCTCGAGGGCGCGCCGGCGGGGGCCGGGCTGCTCGGCCGGCCCGTCCAGGAGCTGCGGGAGGTCCTCGACGCCCTGATCAACGACGAGGCCAACCTCGAGCGCCTGCCCGAGCGCACCGTCCTGCTCGACGAGCTGCGCGGCCGGGGCCTCGGCGAGCTGATCGACGACCTCGTGCGCCGCGGCGTGCCGCGCCACGAGGTCGCGGCGGAGTTCGACCTGGCCCGCTGGCAGTCGGTGCTCGAGGCGATGGTCTCCGGCGACGAGTTCCCCGCGGCCGAGGGCGGGCCCGCGCTGCGCCGGCTCGAGTCGGCCTTCCGCCGTGCCGACGCCGCGCACGTGGCCTCCGGAGCCGGGCGGCTGCTGTGGCAGCTGGCGGAGCGCTGGCGGCGGGCCGTGCGCACGGGCCCGCGGGCCGCGGTGGCGCTGCGCGGGATGCTGCGCGCGGGGGCCGCCCCGCTCGAGGACGTCCTCGCCGAGGCGGGGGAGCTCGTGGACGCGCTCGTGCCCGTGTGGACCGCCAGCCCGCTCGTGCTCTCCGCGGCGCTGCCCGAGGAGCACGCCTTCGACGCCGTGGTGGTGCTCGACGCGGAGAGCTCCCCGCTGGCGGCGGTGCTGCCCGCGATCACCCGGTGCGAGCAGGTCATCGCGTTCGGCGACCCGCACGTGGGCCGGCCCCGGCCGTTCACCGTGGCGCCCACGGCCGGGTCCTCGGCCCAGCCCGTCGTGGAGGTCGACAGCGCCTTCGACGCCCTCTCCCGCGTGGTCCCCGGGCGGCTGCTGCGCACGATGCACCGCTCGATGGACCAGCACGTCTTCGACCACCTCAACGAGCACTTCTACGGGGGCCGGCTCACCCGGCTGCCGCACGGGGAGTCCCTCACGGGCACCACCCCCGTGCTCGACGTCGAGTACGTGCCCGACGGCATCGGCGCCCTGACCGCCGGGATCGAGGGCATCCAGGCGCCGGCGGCGGAGGTGCGCCGCGTCGTCGAGCTCGTCTTCGAGCACGCGGCCCGTCACCCCGACCGGTCCCTGGCCGTGGTCACGCCGAGCGCGGTGCACGCCGCCCGCATCGCGGAGGGCGTGCGCCGCCGGCTGCGGGAGGAGCCGGACGCGGCCGCGTTCTTCGCGCCCGGGCCCGAGTCCTTCCGCGTGGTGGACCTGCACCGGGCGGCCGGGATCGTGCGCGACACCGTGATCCTGGCCCTCGGCTTCGGCAAGACCGCCAACGGCCGCACGGTGCCCTACCTCGGCCAGCTCTCGGAGAAGCACGGGCGCCGGCACTTCGTGCTCGCCGTCACCCGGGCCCGGCACGCCACGCGGATCGTGACCTCCCTGCACCCCGGGGAGGTCGAGAGCAAGGGCCTCCAGCACGGCGCCCGCGACTTCGTGCGCGTCCTGGCGGCCCACCTCGGGAACGGGGCCGACGACGCCGGGCGCACGACCGCCGGCACCCACGAGGACGCACTCGTGGTCGACCTCGCCCGCCGGCTCGAGCGGCAGGGCGCCTCCGTGCGCCTGGACGTGGCCGGGGAGCTGGACCTCGTGGCGTGGGCGCAGACCGAGTCGCTGTCCGCCGGGGCCCTGCCCGCGCGCCGGGGCGGCGCCGGGCCCCTGCGCATCCCCGTCGCCGCGCAGTCCGACGGCTCCCGCACGGAGCTGTCCGTGCGCGAGCGCTCACGGCTGCGCCCGCAGCAGCTCGAGCGCACGGGCTGGAACCACCTCACGCTGTGGACCGTCGAGGTCTTCACGGACCCCGACACGGTCGCCGACCTGATCCGCCGCTACCTCGGCCTGCCCCCGCGCCCCGGGGCCCGGCCGGGACCTGATGCCGGGGAGCAGGACCGACGTGCCGGCTGAGCCGCCGGCCGGGCACCGGGAGCAGCCGCGGGACCTCGCCGGCCGCGGAACCGGGCCCGGTGCACCGGCGGACGGGGACGAGGCGGCGCGTTCCGGCGCCGGCGCTCCGGCCGCACCGGACCCCGGCGCGCCGGCGGAGGCGCCGCGCGCCGACGCCCCGTCGGCGCCGGCCGCCGGACCCGACCCCGACGCGGGCACTCCGGCCGGCCCGGCCGCCGGACCGGAGTCCGAGACCGGCGCCCCGGCGGGCGGCGCCGCGGCGGGGGCAGCGCCCGCCGACACCCCCGGGAGGCCGCTCGCCGGCGGCCCGGTCCGGCGCCGGCGCGGACCGCGCCGTGCGACCGGCGGCACCGCGGCCGGCGCCGAGCCGCGGCTGGCGGGCCTGGGCGCCCCGCCGCCGGTGCCCGAGGAGGACCGGGAGCGCGACCGGGACGGGCACGCCCGCGAGGAGTGGCTCAGGGCCCAGCGGCCCCCGCACTGGGACTGAGCGCGCCGGTCCCGCCCGGACCCTCCGGCCCGGACGGCCCGGGCGCGGGCACCAGCACGACGGTCGTGCGGCCGCCGCCCGCGGCGCCGGCCAGGCGCACCGCGTCCTCGTGGGCGGCCCCGACCACCAGCAGCCCCCGGTCCGCGGCGGCCCCGGCGTCCCCCGCCAGCAGCCCGCCGTCGCCCGGCGGCGGGTCGGCGGCGACCCAGAGCACCGGCAGCCCGCGGCCGAGGACGTCGCGGTGCGCTCCCGCGGCGTCGGGGGAGTGCACGACGTCGACGTGGTCCCCGGCGCGCACGTGGCGCAGCGCGCCGGGGTCGTCGATGCGCAGGGTCACGGCGGTCTCCCCCGGAGGTCGTCCGGCCAGGAGCCCGGGTCCCACCACGGCGGTCGCGGTCAGCGGCTGCCCCGGCACGACCGCCCCCGCGAGCGTTCGGCCGGCCAGCTCGGCCGGGTCCGCCGCGGCGCCCTCGGGGGCCAGTGCGCGGGGGTAGGCGGCGACGGCCAGGTCCTCCGCGGTCACGGGGCTGCCGGCGGGCAGGGTGCGGACGGCGACCACCACGGGCACGGTCGGCCCGTCCGGCGGGGCCAGGCGCAGCACCGCGAGGGTCAGAGCGGTGCTGAGCAGGGCCGCCGCGACCAGGCGCCGGCGGCGGGAGAGCGCGGTGCGCAGGTGCAGGGAGAGCGGATAGCGGCGGCGCGGGGAACGGGCGGTGCGGCTCATGCGCCGGACGCTAGCGCCGCCCGGCCCACGGCCGCCGCGCGGCAGCGGTCCTGGGGGAGCCGGCGGCCGCCCGGGCCGCGGTGGAGCGCGGACGCCGGGCCGTCGCACGGCCGGGCCCAGGGGTCCCCGTGCGGGGTCGGTGCGGGCACCGCGCCCCCGCACGGGGACCGGGGCTCAGGACGAGGAGGAGGCGCTCCCGGCGGCCGCGGGCGCGGGGGTGCTCCCGGCCGAGCCGGCGGAGGAGCCCGAGGAGGACGAGGCGCCCTCCGCGGCCCCGGTGGACGTCCCCGAGGACGACGGCGCGGCGGAGGAGCTCCCGGAGCCGCTCTCGCGGGAGTCGGTGCGGTAGAAGCCGGAGCCCTTGAAGACCACGCCCACGGTGTTGAACTTCTTGCGCAGCGCGCCGCCGCACTGCGGGCACTCGGTCAGGGCGTCGTCGCTGAAGGACTGGCGGATGTCGAAGGCGTGGCCGCAGTCCTTGCAGCCGTAGGCGTAGACGGGCATGGATCCTCCTGGGACGGTCGGCGCCGGACTGGCACTCGAGGGATGCGAGTGCTGATTCTACCGTGCCGGGGCGCCCGTCCACGCCGCGGGGCCCTCGCCGCCGGGGGCGCCGTCCGCGCCGTCCCGGAGGATCTCGGTGCCGCCCTCGGTGAGGGCGAGCCCGACCGGGGCGTCGAGCGGCTCGAGGGGCAGCCCGCCCGCGGGCAGCACCTCGTCGGCGAACACGCACACGGCGGTGCGCAGCTCGGGGTGGGCCGTGCGCGGCAGGTCCGCCAGGAAGCGGTCGTAGTAGCCGCCGCCGAAGCCCAGGCGCCCGCCGTCCCGGGAGACGGCCAGGGCCGGGACGAGCAGCAGGCCCACCGAGCGCATCACCTCCGCCCCGTGGCGGGTCCCGGCGGGCTCGCGCAGCGCGGCGAGCCCGCCCTCGTGCACGGCCGTCCCGGGCGTCCACCGGGCCCAGGCCAGGCGCCGTCCGGGCTCGCACACGGGCACCCACACCCGGTGCCCCCGGCGGTGGGCCGTGGTCAGCGCCGGCTCCAGCGGCGGCTCCGTGGGCATGGGCAGGAAGGCGGCCAGGTCCAGGTGGGACCGGTCCGCGAGCAGCTCTGCGACGTGCCGGTCGAAGCCCCGGGCGGCGTGCTCCCGGGCGGCCCGGGACCGGCGGGCCCGGGCCGCCCGCAGCCGCCGGCGCAGGCGGGCCTTGGCCTCGGCGGTGTCCGCGGGGGCGGCGTCGTGGGCGGGGGCCTCGGGGTCGGTCATCGTCGTCCTTCGCTGCTGCGGTCGGGCCGGCGCCCGGAGGGGTCGGCTTCCGCCGGGGCCCGCCCCGGCAGGAGCGGGCCCGGCGGGCGGGCGCGCCGGTGCTGTGAGGCTAGCCGCGGCCCCCGCGCCGTTCAACCGGCGCGGCCGGTTCCTCCGCTGGCCTGGAGCGCCGATCCGTTAGCCTGTGCCCATGAGTGGAAATCCCAACCCCCGCACGGTCCGGAAGGCCGTGATCCCCGCCGCCGGCCTCGGCACCCGGTTCCTCCCCGCCACGAAGGCCATGCCCAAGGAGATGCTCCCGGTCGTGGACCGGCCGGCGATCCAGTACGTCGTGCAGGAGGCCGTCGACGCCGGGCTGGACGACGTCCTGATGATCACCGGCCGCTCCAAGCGCGCCCTCGAGGACCACTTCGACCGCGTCCCGGTCCTGGAGCGCCAGCTCGCCGAGTCCGGCAAGGAGAAGCTGCTCAAGGAGGTCGAGCACGCCTCCGAGCTCGGCGAGATCCACTACCTGCGCCAGGCCGACCCCAAGGGCCTGGGCCACGCGGTGCTGCGCGCGAAGATCCACGTGGGCGACGAACCGTTCGCGGTGCTGCTGGGCGACGACCTGATCGACGCCCGCGAGGACCTGCTGCGGGAGATGATCGCGGTGCAGGAGCGCACCGGCGGCTCCGTCGTCGCCCTCATGGAGGTGCCCCGCGACCAGGTGAGCTCCTACGGCTGTGCGGCGGTCGTGCCCGTGGAGGGCGAGGAGTACGTGCGGATCGAGGGGCTCGTCGAGAAGCCCTCCCCGGAGGAGGCCCCGTCCAACCTCGCGATCATCGGCCGCTACGTCCTCCACCCCGGCGTCTTCGAGGTCCTCGAGAACACCCCGCCGGGCCGCGGCGGGGAGATCCAGCTCACCGACGCGCTGCAGACCCTGGCGACCCGCGAGGGCGAGGGCGGCGGGGTCTACGGGGTCGTGTTCAAGGGCCGCCGCTACGACACCGGCGACAAGCTCAGCTACCTCAAGGCCAACATCATCCTCGCGACGGAGCGGGACGACCTCGGCCCGGAGCTGTCCGAGTGGCTCAAGGAGTACGCCCGCTCCCTGCCGGCCGGCTGACGGACGCGCCGGTCGTGGCAGGAGCGTTCCGCTGGCCCGTGACCGTCTCCTGGGGGGACCTCCGGCTGCGCCCGCTGGGCCGGGGGGACCGCCGGGAGTGGGACGCGGTGCGCTCGCGCAACCGCGAGTGGCTGGACCCGTGGGAGGCGACCAACCCCGTCCCGGGCGGCGGGTCGCCGAGCTTCGCGCACTTCGTGCGCACCCTCGACCAGCAGGCCCGGCAGGCGACGGCGCTGCCGTTCGTGATCACCGAGCGGGCCCCGGGCACCGACCGGTTCGACCTCATCGGACAGCTCACGGTCTCCGGGATCTCGTGGGGGTCGTTCCTCTCCGCGACGCTGGGCTACTGGGTGGACCAGGAGCAGGCGGGCCGCGGCGTGGCGCCCATGGCCGTCGCGATGGCCACGGACTACTGCTTCCAGGGCCTCGGGCTGCACCGGATGGAGATCAACATCCGCCCGGAGAACACCAAGTCCCTGCGCGTCGTGGAGAAGCTCGGCTTCCGGGACGAGGGGCTGCGCAAGGACTTCCTGCACATCGGCGGACGCTGGACCGACCACCGCAGCTTCGCGCTCACCGCCCCGGAGGTGCCCGAGGGGCTCGTCCGCCGCTTCACCGGCTCGGATCGGCCCGCCGTGTGGCGGTGAGCGCGCCGCGCGTCCACAGGTGCCGTCCCCGCGGACCGGCGCGGTAGTAGGCTGTCGCTCACGGGAGCCCCGGCCCCCGCACGCGCCGGCGGGTCCCGTCGGCGTCCGCACAGCGCCCGCCCGTCCCGGCGGGCGGACGAACGAGGCAGGACCGCGAACGATGATCTGGGTGAGCAGCTCGGCCGTGCTGGCGGTGGTGTGCGCCCTGTCCCTGTACTGGGTCGTGCCGCGATGGCAGCGCCGCCGGACGGAGCCCCCGGCCGGTCACGGCGCCGCGCCCGTCGACGTGCTCCCCGCGGCGGGAACCGCGCCGCCCCAGGACGACCCGGCCCGGCCGGGCGCCCCCGTGTCCCTCCGACGAAGGACGACCATGGCGACCAACGACACCTCCCCCCGGCGCCCCGGCGGCGCCGCCTCCGCCCGCCCCGGGCACCTGCGCGTGAAGTGGGACCGGGTCGGCGTCCTCCTGGCCGGGTGCGCGGCCCTGCTCGCCGCCGCCGTCACCGCCGTCGTGGCACCGTTCTCGGCGGCCGTGGGCTGGGCGTGGCCGGTGCTCCTGCTCCTGCTGGGCACAGGCTGCGTCGTGGCGCTGCGCCGCCTCGCCGTGCGCGAGCACGCCGCCGCCCGCAGGGCCCGCCCCCGTCGCGCGGTGGCGGCTCCCGCGGCGGAGGACCCCCACGCGCCGCGCGAGGACGTCGCCCTGTTCGACCACGAGCACGCCGTGGCCGAGGAGGAGCGGGCGCAGGGGCTGCGCCGGGACCAGGAGCTCGACCTGCCCGCCGAGCACGAGCAGCCCGTGGCCGGCCCCGCCTTCACGGTCGAGGAGCTGCGGGCCGAGGCGCTCAAGGTGGCCCGCGCCGCCGACGGCGAGCAGCGGACGTGGGAGCCCGTGCCCGTGCCCCGGCCCACCTATGCGCAGGCCCCGGTGGTGCACCGGCCCGAGCCCGAGCCCCTGCAGGTCCCGGAGCGCCCGGCCGCCCGCTCGAGCACCCTCAAGGACGCCGCGCGCGCCGGTGCGGACGACGGCCGGAGCACCCTCGACCTGGACGACGTCCTCCGGCGCCGCCGGGCCTGAGCCGCACCGCCCGCCGGAGACCGCCGGCCGCAGCGCCCCCGCCCCCACCGGGTGGGGGCGCTGCCGTGTCCGGGTCCCGCGGTGCGTCGTGGGAGAGCGGCGGGTCGAGGCCGTGCGGCGGGTCGGGAGGTGCCGTGCGTCGGCACCGGGTGCCCGGGCCCGGGCCGTGCTGCGGGTCCGGGCGCCCCCGGTATCATCGCGGCAGACCCGGCGGGCGGCCCGCCCTCCCGGCCGCGACGCAGGAGGCAGGACATGACCGCAACGACCCACCGCGAGATCGAGCGCAAGTATGAGCTGCCCGAGGGCGCCGGGACCCGGGTCGACTGGGGCCTGCTGGAGGGACTGGGCGTCGCCGCGGAACCGGTCGAGCACCGCATGGAGGCGGTCTACTACGACACCGAGGACATGGCCCTGGGCCGCCGCCTGGTCGCCCTGCGGCGCCGGCGCGGCGGCGCCGACGACGGCTGGCACGTCAAGCACCACGAGCCCTCGGGCCGCCACGAGCTGCAGGTGCCCCTCCTGCGCTCGCCGGAGCGGATGCCGGCGGCCGTGCGCGGGCTGCTGGCCGGGCTGACGGGCGGGCGCCCGCTGGTCCCGATCGCGACGCTGCGCACCGTGCGCCGCGTCCTCGTGCTGCGCGGTCCCGAGGGAACCGACCTCGCGGAGGTCGCCGCGGACGACGTCGAGGCCGTCGACGAGCGCACCGGCACCGTGCGCACCTGGGCGGAGTGGGAGGTCGAGCTCCTGGACGGCACCCTCCCCGAGCAGCGGCAGGAGGAGGTCTTCGCCGCGGTGGAGGCGGTGCTGCGCGCCGCGGGTGGGAGGCCCTCGGCCTCCCGGGCGAAGATCGCCCGCGCCCTCGGGGCCGAGGACCCGGAGGAGGGGACGGCGGTCGACGACGACGGTGCTGCCGTCGCCGCGGCCGCCGCCGACGGGGGCGGCCGGCCGCAGCAGGGCAGCGGCACGGAGGGCAAGGGCACGAAGGACAAGAAGGACAAGGGCAAGGACAAGGGCAAGGACAAGGGCAGGGGCGAGAAGGGCGAGAAGAGCAGGGGCGGGAAGAAGAGGAGCATCCGTCCGGAGAGCAGCGGCACGACGGGTGACGGCACGGACAGCGGCGCGAAGCACAGCAGCACCCAGGCCGGGGGGAAGGACAAGCCCGGCGCGGAGCGCGTCATGACCGGGGCGGCGGACGCCGGGAGCGCCCCGGCGAACGGGGCGGGTCCCGGGACGGGGGAGGAGCTGCTGCGCACGC
Source organism: Kocuria sp. LUK (assembly GCF_021012935.1). NCBI lineage: Bacteria > Bacillati > Actinomycetota > Actinomycetes > Micrococcales > Micrococcaceae > Kocuria > Kocuria sp. LUK. The sequence continues at coordinate 329,261 of NZ_JAJMZI010000005.1, read as the reverse complement.
TCCTGGGCGAGCTGGCCGAGCGCCTCGTGCTCTGGGACTTCAAGGCCCGTCTGGCCGTGCCCGACGCCGTGCACCAGATGCGGATCGGGTCCCGGTCCCTGCGCAGCGTCCTGCGGGCGGCGGCGCCGCTGCTGGAGGGCACGGCCGGGGATGAGCTCGCCCTGCGGCTGCGCGAGCTGGCCCGCGCGCTCTCGGCGGCCCGGGACGCCGAGGTGACGGCGGAGCTGCTGCCCGCCCGGGCGGCGGAGCTCGGCGGAGGCGTGCCCGCCGCAGGGGTCGCGTCCCTGCGGCGCACCGCCCAGGAGCAGGCGGAGAAGGCGACCGCGGGGGTCCGCCGCCGGCTCGGCGGCCGGGAGCACCTGCAGCTGCTGGCCGACGTCCAGGCGTTCGCGGCCGCCCCGCCCGTCACGGACGCAGCGCGGGCGCTGCCGGCGCGGGACGCTGCCGACCGGATGCTGGTGCGCTCCCTGCACCGGGTCGAGCGGGTCGCCCGCCGGGCGCTCGAGGAGGAGGCGGCAGGAGCGCCGGGCGCGGCGCAGGACGCCGGAGCGGACCCCGGGACGGCGGCCGGAGCGCCGGGCGCGGCGCAGGACGGCGGCCGGCCCTCCGGCGCCGGGCCGGCCTCGGGCACGGACGCCGGCGCGGATGCGGAGCTGCGGTGGCACCTGGGACACCTGCACTCGGTGCGCAAGGCGGTCAAGCGCGTCCGCTACGTCGAGGCTGCCCTGCGCGACGCCGGGGTCCGGCCGCACAAGGCCGTCCGCCGCGCCGCCGCGGACGCCCACGAGTACCAGGACGCACTGGGGCGGATCATGGACGCCGTGGTCCTCGAGCAGTGGCTGGCCCGCACCGCCCGCTCGCTGCGCACGGCGCGGCAGGACCGCTACGCGGTCGGGCTGCTGCACGGCGCCGAGCTGGTCCGCCTGCGCACCGGGGCCGACGGCGGCCGGGAGCTGCTCGAGGTGCTGCTGGCCCAGCTGGAGGAGGACCTCGGCTGAGGCAGGAGCCGGCCCGGACCCGGGCCGGCGCGCCGCCGGAACGCCCCGGGACGGACGACGGCCCCCGCCCGGCGAGGTGCCGGACGGGGGCCGTCGTGCTGTGCGTGGAGCTAAGGGGAATCGAACCCCTGACCTTTTCATTGCGAACGAAACGCTCTACCAACTGAGCTATAGCCCCGGAAGCAACGTCGTTCATCTTATACATCCGCCCGCCTTTTCGCATCCCGGGTCCCGGGCGCGCCGCGGGCCCCGGCGGCGTGGGCGGCGCGGGCCCGGGCACCCGCGGACCGCGCGGTGGCCGGGCAGTCGGTAGATTGGCGGCCATGACCGCAGTGCCCGGGCCGGGACGGCCCGCCGACGAGACCCCCACCGGGGACACCCCGCCCGAGAACGCCCCCGCCGGCGAGGACGGTGCGAGCGGCGCCCCGGCGCCCGCGGACCTCGCGGTCGCCTTCGTGCCGGGGGTGATGCCCGGCAAGTGGTTCTTCCGCTGGCGCGACCGCAACCCCGGGCGGACCCTCGAGGAGCTCCCGCTGGAGACCGAGGACTGGGCGGCGGAGCTGGCCTCCGGCCGCGCCCACGCCTGCTTCGTCCGGCTGCCGGCCCATCCGCGCCCGGGCGTCGACGACCTCGCCGCGCTGCGCCGCGAGCACCGGGCGGTGGAGCTCTACGCCGAGCAGCAGGTCGTCGTGCTGCCGCGCGAGCACGAGCTGACCCTGCTCGACGAGGTGCCCGTCACCGAGCTGGTCGGCGAGGTGCTGCTGCAGGACCCCGCGTCGCTGCCCGAGCGCCAGCGGCTGCGCCCGGCCGGGGCCGCCGACCCGCCCCTGCCCGCGGTCGAGCGGGTCCGGGACGTCATCGAGCTCGTCGCGGCCGGGCTCGGGCTGGTCGTGGTCCCGATGTCGGTGGCCCGCCTGCACCACCGCAAGGACCTGGAGCACCGCGTCGTCCCGGACGCGGCGACGGTGACCGTGGCGCTGGTCTGGCCCCAGGACCTCCCCGACGAGCGCGAGGAGCTCGTGCAGGACTTCGTGGGCGTGGTCCGCGGCCGCGGGCGCAACAGCTCCCGCGGCGCCCGCACCGACCCCGCCCGTGACAGCGGCGCGGAGCGGGGGCGGGCGGCGGCGTCGTCGGCCCGGGGGAGGAGCGGTGGCGCCAAGGACGGCCGGGGCGCGGGACGCGGGACCGGGCGCGGCCCGCGGCCGGGGGGCGGCCGGGGCCGGCGGAGCGGTCAGGGCCGCGGCTCGGGCCGGCGCTGAGCCCGGGCGGCTACCGGCTCAGGGCCACCGTGTAGGACCACAGCTCCGAGGCGGTGCCCACCGGGCGCGGACGCCCGCCGTCCCCCTCCGCGGACCCGCCCCCGTGGGAGCGGGCGAAGTGCTGCGAGGAGGTCCACGCGGCGAACGACTCCTCGTCGGCCCAGCGGGTCAGCACGAGCCACTGGGTGCGGCCGTCGGAGGGGCGCAGCAGCTCGAAGCCCTCGAAGCCGGGCACCCCGGCCATCGAGTCGCCGCGGGCGGCGAAGCGCCGGCCCAGCTCGTCGCCGGAGTCGGCGGGGACGGTGATGGCGTTGATCTTCACGATGCTCATGCGCCCGATCCTGGCACACCGCCGTCCCGGCGCACCGGGCGCAGCTGCCCCGTCTCGGGCGGACCGGCCGGGCCGGCCCCGTCCTGGCGCAGCACGGTCTGGTTGACCAGGGGGATGTGCAGGCCCTCGCGGTCGAGCATCTTCTTCAGCCGCAGGCGCAGGGCGCGGGCCACGTCCCACTGCTTGAGCGGCACGGTGCGCACGGCCACGCGCACCGTCAGGGACTCGCCGGTCACGGCCTCCACGCCCCACACCTCGGGGTCCTCGGTGACGTACTCGCCGACCTTCGGGTCGTCGCGCAGCAGCGCGGCCTCGTGCACGATCAGCTCGCTCAGCAGCTCCACGTCGGTGTCGTAGGGCACGGGCAGGTCGAGCACGCAGCGGGCCCAGCCCTGGGACTGGTTGCCGACGCGCAGGATCTCGCCGTTGCGCACGTGCCACAGCGTGCCGTCCACCCCGCGGACCTGGGTCACGCGCAGGCCCACGGACTCCACCGTGCCGGTGGCCTCCCCGAGGTCGACGACGTCGCCGATGCCCAGCTGGTCCTCCGCCACCATGAAGATCCCCGACAGGTAGTCCTTCACGAGGGACTGTGCCCCGAAGCTCAGCGCCACGCCGGCGATGCCGGCCGAGGCGAGCACGGGCCCGATGTCGTAGTCGAGCTCGGAGACGACCATGAGCAGGGCCACGGCCCAGATCACCACGGTGGACACCGAGGAGAGCACGGAGCCGATGGTGTGGGCGCGCTGGGCCTGCCGGGCCCCGGCGAGCCCGGCGTCCTCGACCCAGCGCGGCCTGCCGCTCTCGAGCCGGCGCACGATCCGGGAGCGGGTGCCCCGGGCGATCCCGCCGGTGACCCGGCGGATCAGCAGGCGCACCACCGCGCTGAGCAGGACCGCGCCCAGCAGGACCACGAGGATCCGCAGGGGCTTGTCGAGCCAGAACTCCCACAGCGGGTCGACGGCGGCGGCCAGCGGGGAGGACGGCAGGGCGGGGGCGGGCAGGGACGACGGAACGGGGGAGAGCATGGGGGAAGCGTAGCGCCGCGGACGGGGCGGGGGCCGCGTCCCGGCGGGGCCTCCCAGGACACGCCCGGGAGCGTGCGGCACAATGGGCGGCGGCCTCCCGTGCCCGCCGCCCGCCCCCGACCCCGAGGACCCCATGAACCCGAGCACCCTGCTGCCCGTCGTCGAGACCGCCGCGGACCCCGCGGCCGAGGGCCTCGGCGGCGTCGCCGACTGGGCCGTGAGCGTCATGGAGGCGATCGGCGCCCCCGGCGCCGGGCTGCTGGTCGCGCTGGAGAACCTCTTCCCGCCGCTGCCCTCCGAGGTGATCCTGCCCCTGGCCGGATTCACCGCGAGCCGCGGCGACTTCTCCCTGTTCGCCGCGATCTTCTGGACGACCCTGGGCTCGGTGGTCGGGGCCGCGGCGCTGTACTGGCTCGGGGCGGCGCTGGGCCGCCGCCGGCTGCGCGTGATCGTGGACCGGATGCCCCTGGTCGACCTCCACGACCTCGACCGCACCGAGGCCTGGTTCGAGCGCCACGGCCGGGCGACCGTCTTCTTCGGGCGCATGGTGCCGATCTTCCGCTCGCTGATCTCGATCCCCGCCGGCGTGGAGCGGATGCCGTTCCTCGTGTTCGTGCTGCTGAGCACCGCGGGCTCGCTGCTGTGGAACACGGTCTTCGTGCTCGCCGGGTTCTACCTCGGGGAGAACTGGCACGTCGCCGAGCAGTACGCCGGGATCTTCTCCCGCGTCGTCGTGGTGGTCGTCGCCGCGCTCCTCGTGTGGTGGGTGCTCAAGCGGGTGCTGCGCAACCGCCGGGGGCTCTCCGACGCGGCCCGCCGCGAGCGCGGGGAGTCCTGACCCGGCCTCACAGCCACTTCTTGAGCTTGAACACGATGTAGAGCGCCACGCCGGTGACCAGCATCAGCCCCAGGGCCATGGGGTAGCCCCAGGCCCAGGCGAGCTCGGGCATCCGGTGGAAGTTCATCCCGTAGACGGAGCCGATCACGGACGGGGCGAAGAGGATCGCCGCCCAGGAGGAGATCCGCTTCATCTGCTCGTTCTGCTCGATCGCCGCCTCGTTCTGCCGGGCCGCCAGCAGCGCGGAGTCGAGCATGAGGGCGTTGGTGAGCGAGGCCTGGAAGGACTCGATCTTGTTGTTGACGAAGATCACGTGGTCCAGCACGTCCCGCAGACTGTGCCGCAGCTCGACGTCGGAGCCCGCCTGCCCCAGCTCCTCGAGGAACTGCTGCAGCTCCATCTCCAGCGGGGCCACGGCGCGGTGGAAGGCGCTGACCTCCCGGGTGAGCTGGTAGATGCGCTGGGAGACGAAGCCGTCGCCGGTGGCCTCGACGAGGGCGTCGGAGATCTCGTCCACGTCGTTCTCGACGCCCTCGACCACGGGGTAGTAGTCGTCGACCGTCTGGTCGAGCACCGCGTGCAGCACCGCCTCGGAGCCCCTGCTCAGCAGCCGCGGCTGGGACTCCACGCGCGCCCGGACCCGGCCGACGTGGGCGTGCTCGGAGTGGCGGACGGTGAGGACGAAGTCGGGGCCGGTCACCACGTGGATCTCCCCGAAGTCCACGGTCTCGGTCGCGTCGAGGTAGACGGCAGGGCGCAGCACCGTGAACAGGACCTCGCCGTAGCGGTCCAGCTTGGGGCGCTGACCGGCCTGCCGGATGTCCTCGACGACGAGCTCGTGCAGCCCGAAGTGCTCGGCGACCGCCCCCAGCTCGGCCTCGGTGGGCCGGTGCAGCCCGATCCACGCCAGCACGCAGCGCTCGCCGGGCTGCCCGCACGAGGGGTCCTCGGCGCGCAGCCGGTCGAGCAGCGCGAAGGTCTGCGCGAGGTCCTGCGGCTCGGCGAGGCGCTGACCGCCCCGGTAGACGACGTTGTCGACGATGCTCACCCCGCCATTGTCACCCCGCGGCGCCCCGCCGGCGGCCGTGACCGGTCGGGGCGGGAGGAGCGAGGGCCCGGGCCCGGCGCACCGGTCCCGGGCCCTCCGCGGGGAGCGGCGGTCTCCCCGCCGTCCCACCCTCGTCGCCGTGCCCCGGGCGCGGCAAGGCGGCGTCGGGCCGCGTGCGCGGGACGTCCGGGGCGGTGCGCGGCGCGGACGGCGCGCCGGTGGCACGGGAAGCGGGCGGGGGCGTTCCTAGAATGGAGCCCATGAGTCTTTCCATGGACACCCGGGTCGGTGCCTACGCGGTGGTCGTCCGGGACGGGGCGGTGCTGCTGAGCCACTGGAACCCCCGCCGCCCCGGCGTCCCCGGAGGGTGGAGCCTGCCCGGCGGCGGGATGGAGATCGGCGAGCAGCCCGCCGAGGCCGCGGTGCGCGAGGTCCGGGAGGAGACCGGCTACACGGTGGAGCTCGACGAGCTGCTGGGCGTGCACAGCCGGCACATGGTGGCCGGGGAGCGGCTGGACGGGCTGGCCCGGCCGTTCCACGCGCTGCGCGTCGTCTACCGGGCCCACGTCGTGGCCGGGTCGCTGACCCACGAGGTCGGCGGCTCCTCCGACGAGGCGCGGTGGGTGCCGCTGCCCGAGGTCGCCGGGCTGCCCCTCGTCGGCCTGGTGCCCGTGGCCCTGGCGATGGCCGGCCTGATCGCGGAGGATCCGGGAAGCACCGGCCCGGCGAGCACCGGCCCGGCGAGCACCGGCCCGGCGAGCACCGGCCCGGCGGGGGAGGGCCGATGACCCGCTGGGCCGCCTCCCCCCGGGGCCGCGCCGACCGTTCCGGGACCCGCCGGTCCTGGGCCCGCCGCGCCGCGCCCCCCGGGACGCGCCCCTCCCGGGGGGCGCGGGGTGCTGCCGCGCTCGCCGCGCTCGTCCTCCTCGCGGGGTGCACGGCTCCGGCGCCGCAGGAGCCGCAGCCCTCGCCGTCGGGCACCGCGGCCGCGCCCATCCGGATCGCGACCGGGCCCACGGACCAGACCGCGGTCCTGGCCCACGTCTACGCCGAGCGCCTGCGGGCGGCGGGCTTCGAGGCGTCCGTCGAGGACACGGGCGAGGACCCGGCGGGCCACCTCGCGGCCCTCGAGCGCGGAGAGGTCCGTCTCGCGGCCGACTACTCCGGGCACCTGTACCTGCGCCTGCGCTCGCAGCAGGTCCCCGTGCCCGGGGCCACCCCCACGGCGGCCCCGGGCGCCACGCCCTCGGCCGCCCCCACCGACCCGGCGCCGGAGGGCGGGCTGGCCGCGGACCTCTCCGAGCTGCTGGGCCTCGGGGACGCCCGGGCCGACGACGACGACGTGCTCGCCGGCGTGCGCGAGGTCCTGCCCGAGCACCTGCGGGTGCTCGCGCCCGCACCGGCGGAGAACCGGGTGGCGGTGGTCGTCACCCGGCCCACCGCGGTCGAGCTCGAGCTCTCCGACCTCGAGGACCTCGCCCCCGAGTGCGCGCAGCTGGTGCTCGGCACGGACCGCGCCTTCGTCGCCCGGCCGGAGGGCCGCGAGGGCCTCGAGGACGCCTACGGGTGCACCCCCGAGCGGGTGGTCCCCCACGGGTCGACGGAGGAGCTGGTCGGGGCCCTGCTGGCCGACGAGGTCGGGGCCGCCGCCCTGTTCACGGCCTCCCCGGAGATCGAGGACAACGCGCTCGTGGTGCTCGGGGACCCGCTGGACGTCTTCGTTCCGCAGCAGGTCGTGCCCGTGGCGGCCCGTGACCTGCCCGACGAGGCCGTGCGGGTGGTCGACGAGGTCTCGGCGGCGGTGGACACCGAGGACCTCGTGCTGATGACCCGGATGACCACGGCGCAGGACCCCTACACCCCGGAGGAGACGGCGCAGTACTGGCTGCGCGAGGAGCGGGACTGAGCCCGCCCTCAGGACACCCGGGCGCCTCCGGGGTGCCGGGCGACCTGGGAGTAGGGTGGAGCGCATGGCAGTGGTCAAGCAGTCCGAGAAGCTGAAGAACGTCCTCTACGACATCCGCGGGCCCGTCCTGGAGCAGGCGGAGCGCATGGAGGCGGAGGGCCACCGGATTCTCAAGCTCAACATCGGCAACCCTGCCCCCTTCGGCTTCGAGGCGCCGGACGCGATCCTCGTGGACATGATCAAGAACCTGCCCGACGCGCAGGGCTACTCGGACTCCCGGGGCATCTACTCGGCGCGCACCGCGGTGGTGCAGTACTACCAGACGCGCGGGATCATGAACCTCGACACCGACGACGTCTACCTGGGCAACGGCGTCTCCGAGATGATCACGATGTCCCTGCAGGCGCTGTGCAACCCCGGCGACGAGATCCTGGTGCCCTCCCCGGACTACCCGCTGTGGACGGCCTCCGTGGCCCTGTCCGGCGGCACCCCGGTGCACTACCGGTGCGACGAGGACAACGGCTGGAACCCCGACCTCGAGGACCTCGCGGCGAAGATCACCCCGCAGACCCGGGGCATCGTGATCATCAACCCGAACAACCCCACGGGCGCGGTCTACTCGCGGGAGGTGCTGCAGTCGATCGTGGACCTCGCCAAGGAGCACGAGCTGCTGCTGTTCTCCGACGAGATCTACGAGAAGATCACCTACGACGGCGCGCAGATGATCAACACGGCCACCCTCACGGGCGAGGACGTGCTGTGCCTGACCTTCTCGGGGCTGTCCAAGGCCTACCGGGTCGCCGGCTACCGCTCCGGGTGGCTGGCCATCACGGGCCCGAACTGGAAGGCCGAGAGCTTCATCGAGGGCGTCAAGCTGCTCGCCAACATGCGCATGTGCGCCAACGTCCCCGCCCAGCACGCCATCCAGACGGCACTGGGCGGGTACCAGACGATCAACGACCTCATCCTGCCCGGCGGGCGACTCAAGGCCCAGCGCGACCTCGCCCACCGGCGGCTCAACGAGATCGACGGCATCACGTGCGAGCAGGCCGACGGCGCGCTCTACCTCTTCCCCAAGCTCGACGTCGAGAAGTTCGGGATCGTCGACGACGAGAAGTTCGCCCTGGACCTGCTCAAGGAGCAGAAGATCCTCGTCACCCACGGCCGGGCCTTCAACTGGCCGGACCCGGACCACTTCCGGCTGGTGACCCTGCCCTCGGTCGAGGTGCTGGGCACGGCCCTGGACCGGATCGAGGAGTTCCTCTCCAGCTACCGCCAGTGACCGACCGGCCGGCCCGCGCGGCCGGTCCCGCCCAGGAGGCCCGCATGAGCGAGCACGGCACCCGCCCCGCCCCCGGCTTCGCGCAGGACATCCGCACGCTGCTGCGCGCCCGCCCCGGACTCTCCCTCGCGGCGGTGGACACCTCCGCGACCCCGGGCTTCGCCGGGGGCAAGAAGCTGGGCACGGCCCTGCGCGCGGGCCGCGAGCCGGAGCTGACCCGGCTGCAGCGGCTGATCTACGCCAACGCGACGGCCGGAGCCCGGCACCGGGTGCTGCTCGTGCTCCAGGGGATGGACACCTCCGGCAAGGGCGGGATCCTCCAGCACGTGCTGGGCGGGCTGAGCCCGCACGGCGTGCACACCCACGGCTTCGGGCGGCCCACCCCCGAGGAGGCCGCCCAGCACTTCCTCGTGCGGGTCCGGCGGCAGCTGCCGCGCCCGGGCGTGATCGGGGCCTTCGACCGCTCCCACTACGAGGACGTGCTCGTGCCCGTGGTGCACGGGGCGCTGGGGGGCCGGCAGCTCGAGCGCCGCTACGCCGAGATCCGCGAGTTCGAGCAGGAGCTGGCCGAGGACGGCACGATCGTGGTCAAGGTCTTCCTGCACCTCGGCCTCGCGGAGCAGCGCGAGAACCTCCTGGCCCGGCTGGCGGACCGCACGAAGCAGTGGAAGTTCGACCCCTCCGACCTCGAGGCCCGGCAGCGGTGGGACGACTACCAGGCCGCATACGAGCGCGCGATCGCGGCGACCGACGCCGACCACGCCCCCTGGTACGTGGTGCCCACGGACCGGAAGTGGTACGCCCGGGCGGTGGTCCAGGACCTGCTGATCACCGCGCTGGACGGCCTCGGCCTCGACTGGCCCGCCCCCGACTACGACGTGGCGCGGATGCGGCGGGCGCTCGAGCGCGGCTGAGCGCCCGCCGGTGCTCAGCCCTGCTCGCCGGCCTCCAGGTCCTCCCCGGCCTCGGCGCGGCGGGCACGGGCGGCCTCGAGCCGCTCCCGGGCGCCGTCGAGCCACTGCTCGCACCGGGCGGCCAGGGCCTCCCCGCGCTCCCACAGGGCCAGGGACTCCTCGAGGGACGTGCCGCCGGCCTCGAGCCGGGTGACGACCTGGACCAGCTCCTCCCGGGCCTGCTCGTAGCCCATGGTCTCGATGTCGGTCAGGTCGGGTGCTGCGGGGTGGTCGGTGCTCGCCATGGGTGCGGCCTCTCGTGCGGTGGGACGGGGAACGGTGGAGCTCGGGGGCGGGGAGCCGGGCGGGCTCACGCAGGACCGGGGCGCTCGCCCGGGCGCCGGGCGGAGACCGTCTCGGCGCGCACGCCCAGCTCGCCGGCGGCCAGGCGCACGCCCAGGGCGTCCCCGGGCCGCACCGCGGCGGCGTCGGCGACCACGGAGCCCGTGCCGTCGACGACCACCGCGTAGCCGCGCTGGAGCGTCTCCTGCGGGGACAGGGCGCGCACCCGGGCGCGCAGGTGGCGCACGGCGTCGCGCTCGCGCAGGGTGCGGGCGTCGACGGCGGCCAGCGCCCGGGTGCGCAGCCGGTCGACGTCCTCCTCGCGCAGCAGCAGCATGCTCTCGGGCTGGGCCAGGGCCGGACGGGAGCGCACGGCCGCGAGTCCGGAGGCCTCCCGGTCCAGGAAGGAGCGCACGGCCCGGTCGAGGGAGGCGCGGGCGCGGGCGACCCCGGCGCGCTCCTCGACGACGTCGGGGACGATGCGCTTGCCGGCGTCGGTGGGGGTGGAGGCCCGCAGGTCGGCCACCCAGTCCAGCAGCGGCTGGTCGTTCTCGTGCCCGATGGCGCTGACCACGGGGGTGCGGGCGGCGGCCACGGCGCGCACGAGCGACTCGTCGCTGAAGGCCAGCAGGTCCTCGAAGGACCCGCCGCCGCGGGCGATCACCACGACGTCGACCTCCGGGTGGGCGTCGAGCTCCTGCAGGGCCCGGGTCACCGCCCGGACCGCGCCCGCGCCCTGCACGGCGACCTCGCGGATCTCGAAGCGCACGGCGGGCCAGCGCAGCGTCGCGTTGCGCACGACGTCCTTCTCGGCGTCCGAGTTGCGCCCCGTCACGAGCCCGATCCGCCGGGGCAGCAGCGGCAGGGGCTTCTTGCGCGCGGGGTCGAAGAGCCCCTCCTCGCCCAGCGCGCGGCGCAGCCGCTCCAGCCGCTCGAGCAGGTCCCCCAGGCCCACGGGGCGGATCCCGCGTCCGAGCATCGACAGCCGGCCGGTCTTCGTCCAGAAGTCGGGCTTGAGCTGGGCCACGACCCGCATGCCCTTCTCGAGGGGGCGGTCGAGGTGGGCGGTCTCCGCGGCGAAGAGGGTCACCGGCACCGAGATCTCGTCCTCGACGTCGCGCAGGGTCACGTAGGTGACCCGCGCCCGGCGGTTGAGCTCGATGATCTGGCCCTCGACCCAGGTCGGGGCGCACCGGGCGATGTAGGCGTGCAGGTTCTCCGAGAGCAGCCGCAGCGGCCACGGGTTCTCCGGCGTCGTGCGGTCGGCGCGGGCGGGCAGCTCCCGCTCCCGTCCCCCGGGGGGCTCCTGCTGCGGCTGGGCGAAGGTCATGGTCCATGCTTACCACCCGTGGCCGACGCGGCACCGCCCGCGTCCACCGGGGCCGCGGCGCCCCTGCGTACAGTGGTGCGGTGACCTCCCCCGCCTCCCCCCGTGCCCGACGACGGGCCACCACCGTCCTGCGCACCGGCCTCGGCACGGTGCTCGCCCTCGCCGCGGCCGGTCTGGTCGCGGTCCTCGTGCCCCTGCACTGGGCCGAGGACACGGTCGTGTCGCAGGAGGGCTTCACGCGCACCGCCGGGGTGCTCGCCGAGGACGCGGCGTTCCAGGAGGACCTCGCCCGCGCGGCGGTGCGGCGGGCGGTCGGGACCGTGCTGGGGGAGCGCAGCTCGGGCATCGGCTTCCTGGACCGGATCGTGGCCGACACCGCACGGAAGGCCGGCGACGCGGCCGCGGGACTCTCCGCCCAGCCGGCCTACCAGCAGGCCTGGCGCGACGCGCTCGTGCGCACGCACGCGGCGAACGTGCCGCAGGACGGGGGGACGCCGCCGAAGGACCTGGTCCTGGACGTCCAGCCGCTGCTGCGGGCCGCCGACGCCGCCCTGCAGGACGCCCTCGGGCGGGACCTGGGGCTGGCCGAGCGCGAGGGCCGGCTGACGGTGCCCGGGTCCGGGACCGGCCGGATGATCGAGACGGGCACCCGCCTGACCGACCTGGCCGTGCCGCTGACGGCGGCCGCCGTGGTCCTCGGGATGCTCGCCCTGCTGGTCGCCCGGCACCGCTTCGCCGTGCTCGGGGTGCTGGGCCTGGGCTCCCTCGCCGGGCTGGGGCTGGTCTGGGCCGCCGCGCAGGAGGCGGTGCGCCGGATCTCGGGCCCGCTGGGCGCGGACCCGCTGGTGTGGCTGGTCTCCGACCGCGTCCTCGAGCTGCTCACCCACTCGCTCGCCGAGCGGATGGCTGCGGCCGCCTGGGCCGCCGGGATCACGGGCGCCGTGGGCGTGGCCGGGGCGGTCGTGGTGTCGTCCGTGTCACGGCGCCGGAGGCGGACCACCGCGTAGCATGGGCCCCATGCCCACGACCGTTGACCTCGCCATGCCCACCGTCCCCCGCCGGCGGCGCTCGCCGGAGGAGGTGGCCGCCGCCGCGCCCGTGGCCGGCCCGCGGAAGGTGCTGCTCGCGTCCCCCCGCGGCTACTGCGCCGGGGTGGACCGCGCCGTGATCGCGGTGGAGAAGGCGCTGGAGCACTACGGGGCGCCCGTCTACGTGCGCAAGGAGATCGTGCACAACAAGTTCGTCGTCTCCTCCCTGGAGGAGCAGGGCGCCGTGTTCGTCGACGAGACGGACGAGGTCCCCGAGGGGTCGCTGCTGATCTTCTCGGCCCACGGCGTCTCCCCGGCCGTCGTGGAGTCCGCGAAGGAGCGCGAGCTGCGCACCATCGACGCCACCTGCCCGCTGGTCACCAAGGTCCACCGCGAGGCCGTGCGCTTCGCGCGCAACGACTACGACATCCTGCTCATCGGCCACGACGGCCACGAGGAGGTCGAGGGCACCGCGGGGGAGGCCCCCGAGCACATCCAGGTCGTCAACAGCCCCGACGAGGTCGACCGGGTCGTGGTCCGGGACCCGGAGCGGGTCGTGTGGCTGTCCCAGACGACGCTGAGCGTCGACGAGACCCTGGAGACCGTCCAGCGGCTGCGCGAGCGCTTCCCCTCCCTGCAGGACCCGCCCAGCGACGACATCTGCTACGCGACCTCCAACCGCCAGACCGCGATCAAGAGGATCGCCCCGGACGCCGACCTCGTGATCGTGGTCGGCTCGGCGAACTCCTCGAACTCCGTGCGGCTGAAGGAGGTCGCCCTCGAGTACGGCGCCCGCCGCGCCGAGCGCGTGGACTTCGCCAACCAGGTGGACGAGGCCTGGTTCGAGGGCGTCGCCACGGTGGGCGTGACCTCCGGGGCCTCCGTGCCGGAGGTCCTCGTCCAGGACGTGCTGCGCCTGCTCGCCGAGTACGGCTACGGCGAGGTCGAGGAGGTCGTCACCGCCGAGGAGGACGTCCTGTTCTCCCTGCCCAAGGAGCTGCGCGCCCGGCTCACCGCGGCCGGGGACACCTCCCACCGGCTCGGCGGCCGCGGGGCGCGCCCCACCCGCTGAGCCGCGGGCGCACTCGTCCGCTCAGCCCGCCGCGCGCTCGTCGAGCTGCTCCGGCGGCTGCACCGCCCCGGTGAACTCCGGGGCCGTGAGCGGCCGCGGCGCGACCACGAGCGGGGACGTGCTCAGCCGGTCGTCCTCGGCCAGCGTGGGGTCGAGGTCGTTGATCCGCCGGGCCGTGGGGAACACCCGGGTCTCCACGGAACCGGCCAGCCGGTTGTAGGTCTCGACCGACTTCTGCAGCGACCGGCCCATGTCGTCGAGGTGCTTGCCGACCGTGCCCAGCCGTTCGTAGAGCTGCCGGGAGAGGTCGAAGAGCTCCTTGGCGTTCTCCGCCAGCCCGTGCTGGCGCCACGTGAACGCGACGGCCTTGAGCGAGGCCAGCAGCGAGACCGGCGAGACGAGCGCCACGTTGCGGCCCGCGGCGTGGTCCAGCAGGGTCGGGTCCGCGTCCAGGGCCGCGGACAGCGCCGACTCGGCGGGCAGGAAGCACAGCACGAGCTCGGGGGAGGACTCCCGCGCCTCCCAGTACTTCTTCGAGGCCAGCGCGTCCACGTGCCCGCGAACGGCCTTGGCGTGGGCGGTGAGCTGCGCCCGGCGTCCGGCGTCGTCCCCGGCGTCCTGGGCGCGCAGGTAGGCGGCCAGGGGCGCCTTGGCGTCCAGGACGATGTCGCGGCCCCCCGGCAGGTGCACGACCATGTCCGGGCGGATCGCGCTGCGCTCGCCGTCCGCGGTGGTGCCCGTGGAGGCGACCTGCTCCCGGAAGTCGACGTGGGCGGTCATGCCGGCGGCCTCGACCACGCGGCGCAGCTGCACCTCGCCCCACGTGCCCCGGGCCGAGCCGGAGCGCAGCGCCGAGGACAGCGACGTGGTCGCGGTGCGGAGGTGGTCGCCCACCTCGCGGGTGTGGGCCAGGGCCTGGGCGATGCCCCCGTACTGCTCGGCGCGGTCCCGCTCGAGCGCCGCCACGTGCTCCTCGACCGAGCGCAGCTGGTGGGCGACCGGCGCGAGGGCCCGCAGCACGTTGTTGTCCTGCACGGAGCGGGCGTCGGCGTCCCGCAGCCGGTCCTCGAGCTGGGCGCGGGCCTCGACGGCGGCGGCGCGCTCGGCGGCCAGGTCCACGAGCCGGTCCTGGACGGCGGCGAGCTCGGCCTGCAGCCCGGCCCGCTCCTGCTCGCCCGCCCGCGCGTCCCGCGCGGCGCGGGTCCGCGCCACGACGGTGCCCAGGAGGGCCCCCACCAGCAGGGCGAGCAGGACGAGGACGACGGCGAGGCTGACGGTCATGCCCAGCAGTGTGGCACGCCCGCCGGACACCGCACGGCAGCGGCACCGCGCGGGGAGTGCGGCCTCAGCGGCGCGCCGTGGTGCGGCGCAGGGCCAGCAGCACCACGGCGGCGAACACCGCGGTCCACACCCCGGTGTTCAGCACCAGCGCCCACAGGGGGTCGGACTCCACCGGCGGACCGCTCGTGGCCACGACGTCGCCCTCCACGAGCGGGTACCGGGCCAGCCCGGCCAGCCCGTAGAGCGGGGTGAAGCGGGCGATCTCGAGCATGAGACCGGAGAGCGGGACGAAGAGGTTGCCGAAGAAGCTGAGCACCACCAGCAGCCCGGAGGCGGCGCTGACCGCGGACTCGGAGCGGAACAGCAGCCCGGCCGCCAGGCCGTAGAGGGCGAACACCGAGGACCCCGCCACGACGATCGCCCCGGTCGCGGGCCAGCGCCAGCCGCCCAGCTCGGCGCCGGTCAGGGCCCCCACGGCGTAGACCGCGAGCACCGGAAGGACCGCCATGGCCAGGGCCACGGCCACCTTGGCCACCACGTACCCGTGCCGCGGCGCGGGGGTGAGCCCGAGCTGCCGGCCCCACCCCCGGGCCTGTTCCACGGCGGCGGCGCCGGCGATCGAGGTCGTCGCGGTCACGGCCCCGTAGACGGCCATGGAGATCATGTTGTACCCGCCGGCGTTGCCGTGGCCCACCGGCAGGTCGGAGAAGTCCCCCAGCGCCGTGAACATCACGTACAGCACGGCGGGCAGCACCACGACGAAGAACGTGCTGGAGACCATGCGCACGTTGCGGCGCAGGTCGTGGGCGGCGTAGGCGAGGCTCACGGTGCTCCTTGCTCGGGTCGGTCGCTCTGCGGGTGCGGTCGGTCGGCGGTGAGGCCCAGGAAGGCCTCCTCGAGACCGGCGTGGGCGATCTCGAGCTCGCGGGCGTGCGGGGTCGCGAGCAGGTGGCGGGCGATGGCGTCCGTGTCGGGGCCGGTGAGCCGCACCCGCCCGCCGGCCGGGTCCAGTGGGCTCGCCCCGGGGACGACGACGGGCCGGGGACCCGTCCAGCGGAAGCTGACCACGCGGGTGCCGGCCAGCGCCCGGACCTCGGCGGTGGCGGCGTCGGCCACGACGCGCCCGTCCTTGAGCACCACGGTGCGCACGGCGAACTCCTCGGCCTCGTCGAGGTAGTGGGTCGCGAACACGACCGTCCGGCCGCGCTCCGCCTCGGCGTGCATCGCGGCCCAGAACTCGCGCCGGGCGCGCACGTCCATGCCCGCGGTGGGCTCGTCGAGGACCAGCAGGTCCGGCTCGGGCAGCAGGGCCAGGGCGAAGCGCAGCCGCTGCTGCTGCCCGCCCGAGCACCGGGAGACCTTCCGCCGTGCGAACCCGGCGGCCCCGGCCCGCTCCAGGGCCTCGTCCACGGGCAGGGGGTCCCGGTGCAGGGTCGCGACCATGGCCACGGTCTCCCGCACGGACAGGTCGTCGAGCAGCCCGCCCGTCTGCAGGACCGCGCCGATCCGCCCCGCCCGCACGCTCTGGCGCGGTGCGGCGCCGAGGGTCCGCACGGTTCCCTCGTCGGGGTCCGTGAAGCCGAGCACCATGTCGAGCAGGGTGGTCTTGCCGGCGCCGTTGGGCCCGAGCAGCGCGACGACCTCGCCGCGCCCCACGCGCAGGTCCACGCCGTCCACGGCCCGCACCCGCTGCCCGCCGCGCCCGAAGCCCTTCCGGGCGCCGGCGACCTCGACGGCCGGGGCCTCGGCGGGACTCGCGGTCGGGCGGGTGCCGGGGGAGGAGCTCATGGGACGACTCTGCGCCACGACGGGCCGTCCCGCACGCCGCGCGGGCCGCGACACGCCCAGCATCCCGGTCCGGGGCCCGGCCGCCGTCGGGCGGCGCTGTTCCCGGGGGTCCGGGCCCGTCGCCGGCAGGCACCGCTGTCCGCGGGGAGCCGGGCGCGGCCCGGGCCCGTCGCGGGCGGGCGACGCCGTTCCCGGGGAAGCTGTGCGCAGAGCACTGTTCCCGGGCCCCGGCGCCGGCGGGCACCGGCCGCGGGCGGCCGGTAGGATGGACTCCCGTGGCTCTTACTATCGGAATCGTCGGACTGCCCAACGTCGGCAAGTCCACCCTGTTCAACGCGCTGACCCGCAACACCGTCCTGGCGGCGAACTACCCGTTCGCGACCATCGAGCCGAACATCGGCGTGGTCAACCTGCCGGACCCGCGCCTGGACCGGCTGGCCGAGATCTTCGGCTCCGAGCGGATCCTGCCCGCCACCGTCTCCTTCGTGGACATCGCCGGCATCGTCAAGGGCGCCTCCGAGGGGGAGGGGCTGGGCAACCAGTTCCTCGCCAACATCCGCGAGGCCCAGGCGATCGCCCAGGTCGTGCGCGCCTTCGACGACCCGGACGTGATCCACGTCGACGGCGAGGTGAACCCCGCCTCCGACATGGAGACCATCAACACCGAGCTGATCCTCGCGGACCTCCAGACCCTGGAGAACGCGATCCCGCGCCTGGAGAAGCAGGTGAAGATCAAGAAGGCCGACCCCGCCAAGCTCGCCGCGATGCAGCAGGCGCAGGGGGTCCTCGAGCGCGGGGACACGATCTTCGCGGCCGCGGAGAAGGAGAAGCTGGAGGTCGAGCAGCTGCGCGACCTGAGCCTGCTCACCGCCAAGCCCTTCATCTACGTCTTCAACGCCGACGACGGCGTGCTCGGCGACGAGGCGAAGCAGCAGGAGCTGCGGGAGCTCGTGGCACCGGCCGACGCCGTGTTCCTCGATGCCAAGCTCGAGGCCGAGCTCGTGGAGCTGGACGAGGAGGAGGCCCGCGAGATGCTGGAGATGTCCGGGCAGGACGAGGCCGGTCTCGACAAGCTAGCCCGGGTCGGCTTCTCCACCCTCGGGCTGCAGACCTTCCTCACCGCCGGGCCCAAGGAGTCGCGGGCCTGGACGATCCCCGTGGGCGCCACCGCTCCGCAGGCCGCCGGGGTGATCCACACCGACTTCGAGCGCGGGTTCATCAAGGCCGAGATTGTCTCCTTCGAGGACCTCGACGCCGCCGGATCCATGGCCGAGGCCAAGGCCGCGGGCAAGGTCCGGATCGAGGGCAAGGACTACGTCATGCGCGACGGCGACGTGGTCGAGTTCCGCTTCAACGTCTGAGCCGACCGGACGCCGCGCCGGGGTCAGTCGAGCCCGGGGCGCCGGCGGTGCTGCTTGACCTCGGCGCGGCGGCGCTTGCCCTCGAGCCGCCGTCGCCGCGAGCCGTTCGTGGGCCGGGTCGGGCGCCGGGCGAGGGGCGGGACCAGGGCCTCGCGCAGCAGCGCGGACAGGCGCTGCCGGGCCGCGGCGCGGTTGCGCCGCTGCGCACGGTGCTCCCCGGCGCTGACGGTGAGCACCGTGCCCGCCAGCCGCCCGGCGAGCCGGTCGAGGATGCGCTCGCGCTGGGCCTCGTCGAGCGCGGACGTGGTGGCCAGGTCGAGGGAGAGCTGCACCCGGCTGTCGGCGGTGTTCACGCCCTGGCCGCCCGGCCCCGAGGCGTGGGAGAAGCGCTCGACCAGCTCCGCCGCCGGCACCCTGAGGCCGCGGGGCGCGCCGGGGCCCGGGGGCACGTGCAGATCGTCCACCCCACCAGTGTGCCGCACGCACTCCCGCCCGCCGGTGCCGGGTGCGCCCGGCGCGCCCCCGGCCACGGTCGCCCCGCTGTGGCCTCCGACACGCTATGGTGAGCCCATGGCACGGTTCAGCCCCCTGGAGTGGCCGGTTCTCCGGCAGCTGCGCTCGGGCGACCTGCTGGGCCGAGGCCCGGCGGTCACCTCGGAGCGCACGCGCAGCACGGCCCCGCGCACCACGACCGCGGACCGCGTGGTCCAGAGCGTGTGCCCCTACTGCGCGGTCGGCTGCGGCCAGCGCGTGTTCGTGCGGGACGAGAAGGTCGTCCAGATCGAGGGGGACCCGGACTCGCCGATCTCGCGCGGGCGCCTGTGCCCCAAGGGCGCGGCCAGCGAGCAGCTGGTCAACGCGCCGGGCCGGCAGACGGAGGTCCTCTACCGGGCGCCGCGGGCCACCGAGTGGCAGCGGCTCGACCTCGAGACCGCCGTCGACATGATCGCCGACCGGTTCCTGGAGGCCCGCCGCAAGGGCTGGCAGGACCGCGACGAGCAGGGACGGCTGCTGCGCCGCACGATGGGCGTGGCCTCCCTGGGCGGTGCGACGCTGGACAACGAGGAGAACTACCTCATCAAGAAGCTGTTCACCGCCGCGGGCGCCGTGCAGATCGAGAACCAGGCCCGTATTTGACACTCCGCGACGGTTCCCGGTCTGGGAGCCTCGTTCGGTCGCGGCGGCGCGACGCAGACGCTGCAGGACATGGCCAACGCCGACTGCATCGTCATCCAGGGCTCGAACATGGCCGAGTGCCACCCGGTGGGCTTCCAGTGGGTGACTGAGGCCAAGGCGCGCGGCGCGAAGGTCATCCACGTGGACCCGCGGTTCACGCGCACCTCGGCCGTGGCCGACGCCCACGTGCCCATCCGCGCGGGCTCGGACATCGTGCTGCTGGGCGCGCTGATCAACCACGTCCTCACCCACGACCTGTGGTTCGAGGAGTACGTGCGCGCCTACACCAACGCCGCCACGATCGTGCACGAGGACTTCCGCGACGCCGAGGACCTCGACGGGCTGTTCTCCGGCTTCGACCCCGAGAGCGGCCAGTACGACATGCGCTCGTGGGCCTACGCGGAGCGCGACGGCGGGCACGTCGAGGGGCCGTCGCAGGACCCCGAGCACGGGGCCGAGGCCGTCGACGAGGCGGCCGGCCACGAGCTCGGCAGCGGCGGGGCGCCGATGGAGCACGCGCGCATCGCCCGGGACGAGACCCTGGAGCACCCGCGCACGGTGTTCCAGATCCTCAAGCGCCACTACGCCCGCTACACCCCGGAGATGGTGCAGGAGGTCTGCGGCATCGGGCCGGAGGACTTCGCGATGCTCGCCCGGACGATCACGGAGAACTCCGGGCGCGAGCGCACCACGTGCTTCGCCTACGCGGTGGGCTGGACCCAGCACAGCCTGGGCTCCCAGTTCATCCGCACCGCCTCGATCCTGCAGCTGCTGCTCGGCAACATGGGCCGGCCCGGCGGGGGGATCATGGCGCTGCGCGGGCACGCCAGCATCCAGGGCTCCACCGACATCCCCACGCTGTTCAACCTGCTCCCCGGCTACCTGCCCATGCCCAGTGCCGGCACGCACGACACGCTGCAGGAGTACCTGGACGCGATCGCCTCCAAGAAGCAGAAGGGCTACTGGGCCGAGGCCGACGCCTACACGGTCAGCCTGCTCAAGGCCTGGTGGGGCGAGGCGGCGACCGCCGAGAACGACTGGGCCTACGACTACCTGCCGCGTCTGACCGGCGCGCACGGCACGTTCCAGACGCTGACCCGCATGCTCGACGACGAGGTCGACGGCTACTTCCTGCTCGGCCAGAACCCCGCGGTGGGCTCGTCCAACGGCCGGATGCAGCGCATGGCCATGTCCCACCTGAAGTGGCTGGTGGTGCGCGACCTGAACCTCATCGAGTCGGCGACCTGGTGGAAGGACGGCCCGGAGATCGCCTCGGGCGAACTGCGCACCGAGGACATCGAGACCGAGGTGTTCTTCCTGCCCGCGGCCACGCACGTGGAGAAGTCCGGCACGTTCACCCAGACCCAGCGGCTGCTGCAGTGGCGCCACCAGGCCGTGGCCCCGCCGGGGGATGCCCGCAGCGAGCTGCAGTTCTTCCACGAGCTCGGCCGGCGAATCCGGCAGCGCCTGGCCGGTTCGACCGACGAGCGCGACCGGCCGCTGCTGGACCTCACCTGGGACTACCCGCTCGACGAGCACGGCGAGCCGGACCCCGAGGCGGTGCTGGCCGAGATCAACGGCCACCACCTCACCGGGCCGCAGGCGGGCCGGCCGCTGTCCTCCTACACCGAGATGCGCGCCGACGGCTCGACCGCCGGCGGGTGCTGGATCTACACCGGGGTCTACGCCGACGGCGTCAACCGGGCCGCCGCGCGCACACCGGCCGCGCAGCAGGTGCCCACGGCCCCCGAGTGGGGCTGGGCGTGGCCGGCCAACCGCCGCATCCTCTACAACCGCGCCTCCGCCGACCCGCAGGGCCGGCCGTGGAGCGAGCGCAAGAAGCACGTGTGGTGGGACGAGGACCAGCGCCGCTGGGTGGGCCTGGACGTCCCGGACTTCCCGGTCGACCGGGCCCCCGGTTCCCGGCCCGACCCGGACTCCGGCGGTGCCGCGGCGCTGGCGGGCGACGACCCGTTCATCATGCAGGCCGACGGGAAGGGGTGGCTCTACGCGCCCAAGGGCGTGGTCGACGGCCCGCTGCCGACCCACTACGAGCCGCAGGAGTCCCCGGTGGACAACGCGCTCTACGCCCAGCAGCGCAGCCCCTCCCGGGTGCTGTTCGCGCGGGGGGACAACCTGAGCGCCCCGAGCGACGACGACCCGGGCGCGGGGGTCTACCCGTACGTGTTCACGACCTACCGGCTCACGGAGCACCACACGGCCGGGGGCATGAGCCGCTGGCTGCCCTACCTCTCCGAGCTCCAGCCGGAGATGTTCTGCGAGGTCTCCCCGGAGCTGGCCGCCGAGCGCGGGCTCGAGCCCTACGGCTGGGCCACGATCGTCTCGCCCCGGGCCGCGATCGAGGCGCGCGTGCTGGTCACCGAGCGGATGAGCCCGCTGACGGTGCGCGGGCGCACCGTGCACCAGATCGGGCTGCCCTACCACTGGGGCGTGGGCCGGGACGCCGTGGTCAGCGGGGACGCCGCCAACGACCTGCTCGGGCTCACGCTCGAGCCCAACGTGCAGATCCAGGACTCCAAGGCCGGCACGTGCGACATCCGTCCGGGGCGCCGCCCCCGCGGCCCTGCGCAGCAGGAGCTCGTGGAGCAGTACCAGCGGCGGGCGGGACTGACCACGGCCACGGGCAACACCCGGCTCGACGTCCCCGTGCCCGATCCCGGCGCCACCGCCGAGGAGGAGGGCGCGGCCCACGAGAACCCCGCCGGGAACGTGGACATCGCGCCGGAGCCGCCCGAGAACCCGAGGAGGGAGACCTAGATGGGCCAGCTGTCCGGTCCCACCGACCCCACCGCCGACGCCCGCTGGGAGGACCCGAGCCCGCGCAAGGGCTTCTTCACGGACACCTCGATCTGCATCGGGTGCAAGGCCTGCGAGGTCGCGTGCAAGGAGTGGAACCACAACCCGCAGGACGGGCCGCTCGAGCTGCTCGAGTCCTCCTACGACAACACCGGGTCCCTGGGTGCCAGCACCTGGCGCCACGTGGCGTTCGTCGAGCAGGACAAGGAGCGGCTCGAGGAGGCGCGCGAGTCCGGGCGCAAGCTCGTGAGCCTCGGCATGCCGCGCGTCGGCCCCCCGGAGGAGCGCCCGCAGCCGTCCGCGGGGGACACCACCCCGCCGGACACCCCGGAGTTCCGCTGGCTGATGTCCTCCGACGTCTGCAAGCACTGCACCCACGCCGGGTGCCTCGACGTGTGCCCGACCGGGGCGCTGTTCCGCACCGAGCACGGCACCGTGGTGGTCCAGGACGACGTGTGCAACGGGTGCGGCACCTGCGTGGCCGGCTGCCCGTTCGGGGTGATCGAGCGGCGCACCGACGGCACGGCCGCCCCGCGCACGGAGCGCGACGGGCAGCCGGGCACGCAGCGCCGGCCCGAGGTCAAGAACGTGGGCGTCGCCCAGAAGTGCACCCTGTGCTACGACCGCATGGTGGACGACCAGACGCCGGCGTGCGCGCAGACGTGCCCCACGACGTCCATCAAGTACGGCGAGCACGAGGACATGGTCGAGACGGCCCGGCACCGGGTCGCCGAGCTGCACGCCCAGGGGCGCACCGAGGCCCGGCTCTACGGCGCCAACGAGCTCGACGGCGTCGGCGGCACGGGGTCGGTGTTCCTGCTCCTCGACGAGCCGGAGGTCTACGGGCTGCCGCCGGACCCCCGGGTGCCGACCGCGGACCTGCCCCGGATGTACCAGCGGGCCGGTCTGGCCGCGGCCGGGCTCGTCGCGGCCGCGGCCGTTGCCTTCCTGGGAGGCGGCTCGTGAGCACCTCCGCCTTCGACGGCTTCCGTCCCCCCGAGCCGCCGCGGCGCCCGCGCGGCCCCGGACGGCGGCGGGGCCGCCACCGGGCCGGCGGGGGCGACGGCTCCCGCGAGATGCCCATGGTCCCCGAGGCGCAGTTCGGCTCCTACTACGGGCGCCCGGTGGTCAAGCCCGCGCCCTGGGGGGACGAGGTCGCGGCGTACCTGTTCCTCGGCGGCGTGGCCGGCGGCTCGGCGCTGCTGGCGCTCGGCGCCCAGCTCACCGGCCGGGACGAGCTGCGCCGCAACGCCCGGCTGGGCTCGGTGACCGCTCTCGCCCTGGGCGGGGCCGCCCTGGTCGCCGACCTCGGCCGGCCGGAGCGCTTCCTGCACATGCTGCGCACGTTCAAGCCGACCTCGCCCATGAGCATGGGCACGTGGATCCTCAGCGGTTTCGGGGCCGGCATGGGCACCGCCGTCGCGGCCGAGGCCGACCGGATGACCGGGTCCCGGCTGCCGCTGGGCCCGCTGCGCCCGGTGCTGCGCGTCGTGGAGGCCCCCGCCGGCGTCGGCGCCGCGGTCCTCGCCGGCCCGCTCGCCGCCTACACCGCGGCCCTGCTCTCGGACACGGCCACGCCGACCTGGAACGCGGCCCGCGAGGACCTGGCGTTCGTCTTCGTCAGCTCGGCGGCCCTGGCCTCCGGCGGTCTGGCGATGGTCACGACCTCGGTCCCCGAGGCGGGCCCGGCCCGGCGGCTGGCCGTGCTGGGCGTGGCCGGGGAGCTGGTGGCCACGAAGCTGATGGAGCGGCGGATGGACCCGGTCGCCGCCGAGCCGCTGCACGAGGGCCGGGCCGGCACCATGCTCGCCTGGAGCGAGCGGCTGGCCGTTGCCGGCGGGCTGGGGACGCTGCTGGGCGGTCGCCGCCGCACCGTGGCCGCGGTCTCCGGGCTGGCCCTGCTGGCGTCCTCGGCGCTGACCCGCTTCGGCGTGCTGGAGGCCGGGCTGCGCTCGGCCGAGGACCCCCGCTACACGATCGAGCCGCAGAAGGCGCGCCTGGCCGCCCGGCGCGCCGCGGGCGTCGTGGACGACGCGATCACCACCGCCGGCTGAGCCGGGCCGCGGCCGCCCCCGCCGAACCGTCCCGGTCGCGGTCACCCGCACGGGCATGGCACGGTCACCCGGGTGGGTCCCGGCCGTGGTCGCCCCGTGGTCCGCGCCCCGGCCGCGGTCGCCCCTGTGGGCGGACCCGGCCGTGGTCGCCCCGTGGCCCGCGCCCCGGCCGCGGTCGCTCCCGTGGGCGGAACCGGCCGCGGTCGCCCCGTGGCCCGTGCCCCGGCCGCGGCCGCTCCTCGCCCCCGGGGACCGGACCGGGCCGCCGACGTCAGCGGATCTCGAGGCCCGTTCCGGCGACCGTGTGCCCGACGACGGGGTGGCCCGGCAGCTCCCCGACGACGAGCAGCCCGCCGGAGGTCTGGGCGTCGGCCAGCAGCAGGAGGTCGTCCTCGGTGACGTCGCCGCCGGTGCGCAGGTGCGGACGGACCCAGTCGAGGTTGCGGCGGGTCCCGCCGGAGACGAACCCGTCCCGCAGGGCCTGCGCCGCCCCGTCGACGAGGGGCACGGCGCGGCGGTCCAGCACGGCACCGACCCCCGAGGCCCGGCACAGCTTGTGCAGGTGGCCCAGCAGGCCGAAGCCCGTCACGTCGGTGGCGGCGCGCACCCCGGCCGCGAGGGCGGCCTCGGCGGCGTCCCGGTTGAGCCGGGTCATGGTCGCGACGGCCTCCGGGAAGACCTCGCCCGTGCGCTTGTGCCGGTTGTTGAGCAGACCCAGGCCGATGGGCTTGGTGAGGGTCAGCGGGAGACCGGGCTCGGCGGCGTCGTTGCGCAGCAGCCGCTGCGGGTCGGCCACGCCCGTGACCGCCATGCCGTACTTGGGCTCCGGGTCGTCGACGGAGTGCCCGCCGATCACCGGGCAGCCGGCCTCCGCGGCCACGGCCAGCCCGCCGCGCAGCACCTCGGAGAGCAGCTCCATCGGCAGCACCTCACGGGGCCAGCCCACGAGGTTGATCGCGACCACCGGGCGCCCGCCCATGGCGTAGACGTCCGAGAGGGCGTTGGCCGCGGCGATCCGGCCCCAGTCGTAGGCGTCGTCGACGACCGGGGTGAAGAAGTCCGCGGTGGACAGCACGGCGAGGTCCTCGCGCACCAGCACGGCGGCGGCGTCGTCGCCGTCGTCGAGGCCCACGAGCACACCGGCGCCGGCCTGCCCGGTGAGCCCGCGCACGGCGTCCTCGAGCTCGCCCGGCGGGATCTTGCACGCGCACCCGCCGCCGTGGGCGAAGCCCGTCAGCCGGGGCGCCTCGGGGCCGGGGAGCGGGGTCTGGGTCCTGGTCTCGGTCACGGCGCCAGCCTACCGGCGGCCGGTGCCGCCGGACCGCACGCGGTCCGCCGGTGCGCTGCCCGCCCCGGAGGTCCGCCGCAGCGGGGGCGGCAACCCTGCCGAAGCGGCCGTCGGCGGAGGCGCGTGCGGGCGGCCGGGTCCGCCCCGGACCGGGGCGCCGGTGCGCTGCCCGCCCCGGTGCTACATTGACGGCGGAGGCGTCCGGGTCCTGGTGGGCCCCCCGGTCTTCAAAACCGGTGAGGCCGAGCACCTCGGCCTGGCGGGTTCGATTCCCGTCCGCCTCCGCCAGCTTCCGCTCCCCGCGCTCCCGCGCGCCCCGCGACGAGGAGGTCCCGTGGCCCAGGACGACCCGCGGCGCTCGATCCCGCGCACGGATCAGCTGCTGGGCCTGCCCGCGGTCGAGCGGGCCCGCGAGCGCCTCGGCGAGCACGTCCTGCGGGACGTCGTGCGCACCGCCCAGCAGCGGGCGCGGCGGGGCGAGATCACCCCCGGGGAGGTCGCCGCCGCGGTCGGGGCCGCCGTCGCCGCGCGGACCGCCACGGCGCTGCGCCCGGTGCTCAACGCGACCGGGGTCGTCGTGCACACCAACCTGGGCCGGGCCCCGCTGTCCGCGGCGGCGCGCGAGGCGCTCGCGGCGGCCGCGGGCTACGTCGACGTCGAGCTCGACCTGACCACCGGGGCCCGCTCCCGCCGCGGGACCGCGGCGCGGGCGGCCCTGCTCGCGGCCTGCCCGGCCGCGGAGGAGGCCCTGGTCGTCAACAACGGGGCGGCCGCGCTCGTGCTGGCCACCACGGCCCTGGCGGCCGGGCGCGAGGTCGTGGTCAGCCGCGGCGAGCTCGTGGAGATCGGGGCCGGCTTCCGGCTGCCGGAGCTGATCGCCTCCACCGGGGCCCGCCTGCGCGAGGTCGGCACGACCAACCGCACCCACCCCGAGGACTACGCCCGCGCGATCGGCCCGGACACCGGGTGCCTGCTGAAGGTCCACCCGAGCAACTTCCGGGTCGAGGGCTTCACCGCGGAAGTCGGCACGGCCGGGCTGCACGAGCTCGCCGCCGCGCACGGGGTCCCGCTCGTGGCGGACCTCGGCAGCGGCCTGCTGGTCCCGGACCCGGCGCTGCCGGGGGAGCCCGACGTCACGACCGCGCTCGAGGACGGGGCCGACGTCGTGGTCGTCAGCGGGGACAAGCTGCTCGGCGGCCCCCAGGCGGGAGTCCTGCTGGGCCGGGCCGAGACGATCTCCCGGCTGGCGGCCCACCCGCTGGCCCGCGCGGTGCGCGCCGACAAGCTGGCCCTCGCGGCCCTGGAGGCGACCCTCACGGGCGGCCCGCCGCCGGTGGCCCGCGCCCTGCACGCGGATCCGGAGCGGCTGCGCGCCCGGGCCGAGGAGCTCGCCGCGGCGGTGGGCGCCCCCGTCGTCGCCCACGACGGCCGCGTCGGCGGAGGCGGCGCGCCCGGGGTGCCGCTGCCCGGGTGGGCCGTGCGCCTGCCCGAGGCCGCCGCGGCCCCGCTGCGCGCCGGGGAGCCCGCGGTGCTGCCGCGCGTGCACGGCGGGGCGTGCCTGCTGGACCTGCGCTGCGTGCCCGAGGCCGACGACGCCCGGCTGCGCGCGGCCGTGCGCACGGCGCTGGCCGGACTCGGCGGGGAGGGCTGAGCGTGCACGTCGTCGCCACGGCCGGGCACGTCGACCACGGCAAGTCCACGCTCGTGCGGGCGCTCACCGGGATGGAGCCCGACCGGTGGGCGGAGGAGCGCCGCCGCGGCCTGACCATCGACCTCGGCTACGCCTGGACGGCCCTGCCCTCGGGCCGGGACGTCGCCTTCGTGGACGTGCCCGGGCACGAGCGGTTCCTCGGCAACATGCTGGCGGGGATCGGCCCGGCCCCCGTGGTGTGCTTCGTGGTCGCGGTGGACGAGGGCTGGCAGGCCCAGTCGGAGGACCACCGGGACGCGGTGGCGGCGCTGGGCATCGAGCACGGGGTCGTGGTGCTCACCCGGGCCGACCGCGCCCCCGGACGCGCCGGGGCCGTGCGCGAGCAGGTGCGGGCGCGGCTCGCGGGCACGGGGCTGCACGACGCGCCCGTGGTGACCGTCTCGGCGACCGAGGGCACGGGCCTGGACGAGCTGCGCACCGTGCTCGACGACGTCCTGGACCGGGTCCCGGCCCCGCCGGCCGCGGGCCGGCTGCGGCTGTGGGTGGACCGGGCGTTCACGGTGGCCGGTGCGGGCACGGTCGTCACCGGCACGCTCGCCTCGGGGACCCTGGCGCGCGGGGACCGGCTGCAGCTGCTCGGCCGCGCCGGGGAGCGGACGGTGGGCGTCCGGAGCCTGCAGAGCCGCGGGGCCGACCGGGCGGGCCTGGAGCCGGTGGACCGGGCGGCGCTGAACCTGCGCGGGGTCGCCGCCGACGAGGTGCACCGGGGCGACGCCCTGGTCACCCCCGGCGCCTGGCCGCTGACGGGGCTGCTGGACGTGCGCCGCACCTCGGGCCCGGCCTTCCCGGCGGTCGCCGAGCAGCTCGTGCTGCACGCCGGCACGGCGGCGGTGCCCGTCCGGCTGCGCCCGTTCGACGACGACCACGCCCGGCTCTCCCTGGACCGCCCCCTGCCGCTGGTGCTGGGGGACCGGGTGGTGCTGCGCGGCTCCGGCCAGGGCGCCGTGCTCGGCGGGGCGCAGGTGCTCGACGCCGATCCGCCGGCGCTGCGCCGGCGCGGGGACCGGGGCCGCCGCGCCGATCAGCTCGCCCGCATGGACCCGTCCGGTGACGCGCTCCTCGAGGTGGCCCGGCGCGGGGCCGTGCAGCCGGCGCGCCTGCGGCGGCTGGGCCTGCCCGCGGAGCGGGCGCCCGAGGGCGTGCGGGTGCTGGGGGACTGGTGGGTCCACGAGCCGGTCCTGGCGGGGTGGCGGCAGCGGCTGCGGGCGGCGGTCGAGCAGCTGCACGAGCGCGACCCGCTGGCGGCCGGCCTGTCCCGCGGCGCGGCCCGGGACCTGCTCGCCCTGCCCGACGCCGCGCTGCTGGAGCCCGTGCTCGAGGGGACCGGGCTCGAGCAGGAGGGCGGGGTGCTGCGCGTGCCCGGGCGCCGCCACGAGCTCGGCCCGCTCGAGGACGCGGCGCTGCGGCTGGAGCACCGGCTCGCGGCGGAGCCCTTCCGCGCCCCGGAGTCCGACGACCTGGCGGCGCTGCGGCTGGGCGCGCGGGAGCTGGCCGCGCTCGAGCGGGCCGGCCGCGTGCTGCGGCTGGGCGACGGCATCGTCGTGCTGCCCTCGGCGCCGGCGCTGGCGATGCGCGAGCTCGCCCGGCTGCCGCAGCCCTTCACGACGAGCCAGGCGCGCCAGGCACTGGGCACCACCCGGCGCGTGGTGATCCCGCTGCTCGAGCACCTCGACGGCCGCGGCTGGACCCGCCGGCTCGACGCCGGGCACCGGACCGTCGCACGCTGAGGCAGGGCGGCGGGGCCGTGCCCTGAGGCGGTCTCGGGGGACGGCGGGCTGCGGACGTGTCCCGGGGCGGTCTCGGGGGACGGTGCGCTGCGGCTGTGCCCTGATGCGGTCTCGGGAGACGGCGCGCTGCGGCCGGGTCCTGGGGTCGGTGCCCGGGGCGGTGCGCCGAGGACGTGTCCTGAGGCGGTCTCGGGGGACAGTGCGATCCGGTCCCGCCTGGCTCGGCGCGCTACGGCCGGTCGGCGCGGCCGTGCGCCCGGACCGCGGCCGTGGGGGCGGCGCGGTGCGGGCGCACGGCAGTCCGGTCAGCGGCCGAGCAGCCGCAGGGCCTCGCTGATCCGGTCGCGCAGTACCAGCGCCTGCTCGGGGGTCCAGGCGTCGTGGCCGA
Organism: Kocuria sp. LUK; assembly: GCF_021012935.1. Taxonomy (NCBI): domain Bacteria; kingdom Bacillati; phylum Actinomycetota; class Actinomycetes; order Micrococcales; family Micrococcaceae; genus Kocuria; species Kocuria sp. LUK. The sequence goes on along the minus strand of NZ_JAJMZI010000005.1, from coordinate 300,315 downwards.
TGTGCAGGACGGAGCCGTCCCGGTGGGCGTAGCTGCCGTCGCGGGAGCTGATGACCTCCCAGGTCTCGAGGAGGACGACGGGGGAGGGGCCGGCGACGGACCGGGCGGGCAGCTCCCGGTAGTTGGTGACCGTGTCGGGATCGGTCCGTTCCTGGTGGGTGGCCCAGTGCGGGCGGGGGACGAGAGCCGTGTTCTCGCTCATGGGATGCCTTTCCATGGGGGGTACTTCCATGTTGATGCATGAGAACCGGGATGGTCGTGCGGCGTGGCCGGGATCACGTCAAATACCTGCGGGACCTGCCGTCGTGTCCGGGCGGGGCCGCGGCGGCCCGGGCGCGGACCGCCCGGACGACGCGCGGGCCCCCCGCCGGGGATCCGGCGGGGGGCCCGCGGTGCTGTCCGTGCGTCCGCTCAGCGGGGGCCGGCGGGGTGGTCCCCGTCCTCGACGGAACGGTCCGTCACGGGCTCGATCCGCTCGGTCGCGGGCTCCTCGACCGGCGACGCGACGTCGTAGGCGGTCTCCGGCCGGGTGGCCTCGCCCGTGGAGCGCTCCCCCGGCACGGGGACCTCGCGGGAGATCTCGGTCTGCCCGGAGACCGGGGCGGCCGGCGTCTCGCGCGGGGCCTCCAGGGTGACCGGCTCGTCGTCGCCGGAGTCCTTGGAGCGGGCGGCCACGGCGGCCGCACCGGCGACGGCCGCCGCGGCGGCGGCTCCGGCGGCCACGGCCTTGCCGGAGATCCCGGCCCCGCCGTCGTCGCCCCGGGAGGCGGCGGCGTCGCGCACGTCGGGCGCACCGGGAGCGGCCCCGGGGCGGATCGCGCCGCGCCAGGCGCCGGTCGCGTAGCCCTCGTCCTCGATGAAGGCCTTGAAGCGCTCGAGGTCCTTCTCCGCGCGGGAGCCGATGACGCCCAGCGCGTCCCCGGCCTTCTCGACCGGCCCCTCGGGCTCGTAGTCCAGCTCGAGGTGGACGCGCGTGCGGCCCTCGCCGGCGTCCTCGAAGGTCACGGCCCCGGCGTTGGTGGCGCCCTCCGTGGCGGCCCACGCCACCTTGCGCTCGGGGACCTGCTCGAGGATCCGGGCCTGCCACTGCCGGCGCACACCGCCGATCTCGGCGACCCACTCCAGGCGGTCGTCCTCGAGCTGGCGGACGCTCTCGACCCCGCTCATGAAGTGCGGGAACTCCTCGAACTGCGTCCACTGGTCGTACACGGTGGCGAGGGGGACGTCGACGACGACGGTCTTCTCGACCTTGGTGCTCATGGCCTCTCCTTCGGGGTCGGGCGGACAGGGGGCGAACCGGTCGGATTCGCCAGTGTGCTTACGGTATACCCGGAGGAGGCGGCTCGGCCAGACCCGCAGGGCTCACCGCGGGCCGGTGTGCTCCTCGGGTGCCGCGTGCTCCCCGGGGCCCGGGTTCTTCCCCGGTGCCGTGTCCTCCTCGGCGCCGGCGTAGTCCTCGAGGTCGACGAGGACGGCCTGCCCGGAGTGCGTGGCGTGCAGGGCCACGGCGAGGCTCTCGAGGTCGTCGTCGTCGAGGTGCTCGGACGGCAGGTCGAGCGCGTAGCGCGTCTCCCCGTCCACCTCCAGCGGGGTGATCTGGGCGGGTCCCGCGGTGAGGTCGACCACCGTGGCGGGCGGTCCGCCGGCGTCCCCGGGGGTCTCGGAGGGTGCGCCGGTGCTGGGCGAGGTGCTCATGGGGTGCCGTCCTGGTGCTCGGGGCCCTGCAGGGCCGTCGGGGGGAGTGCGGGCCGCGGTGGCGTGCGCCGGGCCGCGGGTGCTGCGGCTCGGACTATCGTCAGAGTACTGACGGACCGTGAATGCGCAAGGGGGGCACGGCCGGTCGCCGACCCCGTGCTCAGGGGCGGGCAGCGGCGGCCACGAACTCCGCGACGGCCCGGCACAGCAGGTCCGAGACGCCCGCGGGGCCGAGGGCGGCGCGGCGGCCGGTGCGCAGGGCGTGGTCGGCGCCGTCCACGGGGAGCACCCCGATGCGGCCGGCGGTGTCACCGGCGGCCGCGGTGACCTCGTCGGCCGAGCCGAAGGGGTCGCGGGTGCCCTGGAGCACGAGCACGGGAACGTCGGGACCGAGCAGCTCCTCCGCCCGGCTGCGCTCCGGACGGCCGGGCGGATGGAGGGGGAACGCCAGGCACACGACCGCGGCCGCGCCGGTGGTCCCCGCCGTGCGGCAGGCGACGCGCGCGCCGGCGCTGCGCCCACCGGCGACCACGGGACGTCCGTCCGCCAGCTCGGCGACGGCGGGGGCGGCGGCGAGCCACCCGGCGTCGAGGGCGGCGGGACGGGGTGCGACCCGGCGGCCCGCCACCACCCACGGCTGCTCGTGGCGCACCACGGTGATCCCGTGCCCGGGCAGGCCCTCGGCGAGGGCCGTGAGGTCGGGGGCGCCGGCCCCGCCGCCGGCGCCGTGGCCCAGCCACAGCACGGCGCGCGCCTGCGGGAGCGGCGACCCGTCGTCGTCGAGGGCGGGGGAGACGAGCAGCCGTCCGGGGCCGGCCTCGGAGGGGACGGGGATCGTCAGGGCGTCGTGGGTCTCGGGCACGACCCCCACCGTAGCCGGACGCCGGGCGGTGCCCGGACGATCCCGGGGCACCGGACGGCCGGGGGCCGGGCCCGCGAGGTCCGTGGGCGCGAAGCGCGGGTCCGCAGCAGGGGCGGTCCACGGCGCACCGGGAGGACGGCCTAGCATGACGGCATGGCCTCCCCGCGCCCTCCCCGTCCCGGCCGGCCGTCCCGTGCGCAGCTCGAAGCGGCCCGCGGGACCACGCTGCCCGACCTGCTCGGCCCCGGTCTGCGGCTGCTGGTGTGCGGGATCAACCCGAGCCTGTGGGCCGCCGCGACGCAGGCGCACTTCGCCCGCCCCGGCAACCGGTTCTGGCCGGCGCTGCACGAGGCGGGGCTCACCGGTCACCTCGTCGACTGCTCGGCCGGGATGACCGCGGCCGACCGGGCGCACGTGGTGGCCCGCGGCATCGGGATCACCAACCTCGTGGAGCGGGCCACGGCGCGGGCGGACGAGCTGGACCCGCAGGAGTTCGTGGCGGGCCGCGAGCGCCTGGCCCGCATCGTGGCGGAGCACCGCCCGGCCGTCGTGGCGGTCGCCGGCGTGACGGCCTACCGGCACGCCTTCGCCGAGCCGAGGGCCGTGCTGGGCCCGCAGGAGCAGCTGCTGGAGGGCGCCCGGCTGTGGGCGCTGCCCAGCCCGAGCGGGCTCAACGCGCACGCGAGCCGGGCGGATCTCGCGGCGGCGTTCGCCGCGGCGGGCCGTGCGGCCGGCCTGCTGCCCGGGAGCCCTGCCGGCGGCGACGGGACGACCCCCGGGTAGGATCCGCCGGGCAGGCCGGAACGGAAGGACGGACATGAACGGCACCGACAGCACGGCCGGGACGCCCGGAGAGCAGCGCCCGGACCTCCCCGACAGCGCCCCCGGCGCCGCCGCGGAGCCTCCGGGCGCCCGCGCCTTCGTCAACGGCAAGGTCTTCACGGGGACGGGGCCGGAGGACTTCGTGAGCGCCTTCGTCGTCGAGGACGGGCACTTCACGTGGACGGGCCCGGACGAGGAGGTGCCCGCGGGCCTGCCGCGCACGGACCTGGGCGGTGCGACCGTCCTGCCCGGCCTGCTCGACGTGCACACCCACCCGATGTTCATGGCGGTGCTCGCCGACAGCGTCCCGCTGCTGCCGCCGACCGTGGGCTCGTGCGCCGACCTCGTCGCGGCGCTGCGGGCGCACCCGGCGGCCGGGACGGACCCGGAGGCCTGGATCACCGGCTTCGGCTACGCCGAGACCCGCTGGCCGGACGGGCCGCCCACCCGGCGGGCGCTCGACGCGGTCTCGGCCGACCAGCCCGTGCTCGTGCGCCGCGCCGACGGGCACAGCGGCGTGTGCAACTCCGCGGCCCTGCGCCTGGCGGGACTGGACCGGAACAGCCCCGACCCGGAGCACGGCCACTACGGGCGGGACGCCGGCGGGGAGCTCACGGGGGAGCTCGTCGAGCTCGCGGCGGTGGAGTCCGTGGCGCGGCTGGTCCCCGAACCGGACCGGGCGGAGATGGTCCGCCGCCTCGTGGCCCTGGACCGGCACTTCCTGGCCCAGGGCATCGTGGGCCTCGTGGAGTGCTTCGGCGACTTCGCCGACGACGCGCTCGGCCTGCTCCGGGAGGCCCGGCAGCAGGGGTGGCGCCCCCGCACCGGGGTGTTCCTCGGCTGGCAGCCGGGCGGGCTGCCGGAGCTGACCGCGCAGGACCGCCGCGGCGAGATCACGGTGGCCGGCACGAAGCTCTTCCTGGACGGCGCCTTCTCGAACCGCACCGCCTGGACGGACCGGCCGTACCCCGACTCGTGCAGCCACGGGATGCGGACCTGCACCGACGAGGACCTGCTGGCGGCGGTCGCGTGGGCGCGCCGCAACGGGGTGCAGGTGGCCGTCCACGCCATGGGGGACCGGGCGGTCGGGCACGTGGTCGAGCTGCTGGGGGACCTCGAGCCGTGGATGGGCGAGCACCCGTCGGTGCGGATCGAGCACGCGACCCTCGTGCCCGCCCCGGTGCTGGAGCGGATGGCCTCCGCGCGGATGGTCTTCGGCGTGGTCAGCCACAGCATCTTCCTCTACGCCGAGCACGACGCGTACGACGCGGCCCTCGCACCGGACCAGCGGGAGCACGCCTACCCCCTCCGGTCCTTCCACGAGCGGCTGCGGCACGCGGCGCTGGCCTCCGACGCGCCGACCACCGCGTGGGCCCGCGCGGACGACGTCTTCCTCTCGGTGGCCGCGGCGGTGCGCCGCCGGGACCACGGGGGCGGGGACTTCGGGCGGCGGGAGTGCCTCAGCGTCGGGCAGGCGCTCGAGCTCTACACGGGCCGTGCGGCCGCGGTCGCCGCGCTGCCCGGGCTCGGGAGCATCCGCCCGGGCCACGAGGCGAGCTTCGTGGTCCCCGACCGGGACCCGTTCACCGTGGCGGAGGAGGAGCTGGCGGGGATCGGGATCAGCAGGACCTGGTGGCGCGGCCGGCTCGTCCACGACCGATGGCCCGCCTGACCCGGGGTGGTCGTCCGCGGAGCCGCCCGGTCCGCCGTTGCCTCCTGGCCGCCTGCCGGTCCCGGGGCCGCCGTCCGCGGACCAGGCCGCTCCGGCGTCGCCTCCGGGGCGCCCTCCCGAACCGGGGCCGGGGGCACCGCGCCGGTCAGAGGAACAGCAGCAGGCTCAGCGCCATGACCCCCATGCCGGCGACCAGACCGTAGATCGACAGGTGGTGCTCGCCGTACTCCCGGGCCGTGGGCAGGAGCTTGTCCAGGGAGACGAACACCATGATCCCCGCGACGCCGGCGAAGACGACCCCGAAGACGGTGTCGGTCATGAACGGGCGCAGCAGCAGATAGCCGAGGATCCCGCCCACCGGCTCGGCCAGGCCGGAGAGGAACGACCACTGGAAGGCCTTCCGCCGGCTGCCGGTGGCGTGGTGGATCGGCACCGACACGGCCACGCCCTCCGGGACGTTGTGCAGGGCGATCGCGACGACCACGGGGATCGCCAGGGAGGGCTCCTGCATCGCCACGACGAAGGTCGCGAACCCCTCGGGGAAGTTGTGCAGGGCGATCGCCAGGGCCGTCATCGTGCCCATGCGCATCAGCCGGCGGCTGCGCCCGTCGTCGTCGTGCGGGTACTCGTGCGGGTTCGCGCGGGCGGGCACGAGCCGGTCGATCACCGCGATCAGCAGGATCCCGCCGAAGAACCCGCCCACCGTGGCCCACGCGCCCGCGCGGGCCCCGAGCACCGCCACGAGCGAGTCCTGGGCCTTGACGAAGATCTCGACGAGCGACACGTAGATCATCACGCCCGCGGAGAAGCCCAGGCTCACCGAGAGGAACTTGGCGTCCGTGCGGCGGGTGGTCAGGGCGAGGAGGCTGCCGGCGCCCGTGGCCAGCCCTGCGAACAGCGTGAGCGCGGAGGCGAGCAGGAAGTCGTTCACGGGCGGGCTGTCCTCGTTCCTCCGCGGGGCTGGGCGCTCGCAGTCTAGCGAATGCCGCGCGCCGGTCCGGCCCCGCGCCGCTCGTGGTCCCCGGGTCGCGGACGCGGCACGGGGCCACAATGGCCGGTGTGACGCACGAGACCGGAGCACCCGCCGCGGACGCCACCTGGGCCGCCCGCGCCGAGGAGGTCGCCGCTGCCCGCCGCACCGCGTGGCAGCTCCTCCCGGACGGTCCGCCCGTGCTCGACGACGACGCCCTGGCCCGGCCCGTCCGCACCGAGGCGGGGGAGCCGGCGCAGCTGCGCGTCCTGCGGCCGCGGCCCGGCGACGGGCACGACCACCTGGCACTGCGGCAGTGGAACGGGCGGGGCACCGTGCGGCTGCTGCGCGCCGACCCGGCCGCGGGCGTGCTGCTGGTCGAGCGGACCCGGGACCGGGACCTGGGGTCGCTGCGCGGGGACGAGACGTGCCGGGTGCTCGGGGAGCTCGTAGCCGGGCTGGCCCGGCCGCCGCGCCCGCCGTTCCCGGCACTGTCGGCGCTCGCGGCGGAGTGGTCGGCGCGCCTGGAGGACGGCACGGACCTCGACGCCCGCTTCCCCCGCCGGTTCCGGCTCCAGGCGGCGACCGCGCTGCGACGGCTGCGACGCGATCCGCTGGACACCGCGCTGCTCCCGGGGGACCTGGTGCCCGCCGCCGTCCGCGCGGCGGACCGGGCCCCGTGGCTGGCCGTGCGGGCCCGCCCTCGGCTGGCCACCGTCGAGTGGGCGCTCGTGCCCGGTCTGTGGCCGCCCGGGGACGATCCCCGCGGACCCAGACCCGGGGAGCTGACGGACCGGGCGGAGGCGCTCGCGCTCGCAGCGGGCGCCGACCCCGACCGGGTGCGCGCGTGGGCGGTCGTGCGGGTGGCGGTGGCCGCCGCGGAGCAGGCCGGTCGGCCCGGGGCGGAGCCGGTCCGGGAGCTCGGGCGGCTCGTGCGGCTGGCGAAGGCGCTCCAGTCCGGGGCGTGAGCGCCTCCGGGCCCGGGGAGAGGGCCGGGGGCTCGGCCGGGGAGAGGCATGGAGGCCCGTGCCGGGCCCGCGCCGGGCCGGGGAGAGGCCCCGGGGTCCGTGCCGGGCCCGGGCGCGGCCGGTGCGGGCGGCCGTGTCCCTGCCGGGGGAGACGGCCGCGCGGTGCGCCGCGGTCTCAGGCGCGGGACGGACGCGGCGGGCGCGGCCGGCGCAGACCCAGGTCGGCGGCGAGGGGGCGCCACGCCGCCACGAGCAGCGTCAGGGCCGTGGGCACGAGCACCGGGAACCCCACGGCGAGGTAGCCGAGCGCGCCCAGCACCCCGCCGGCGAAGAACAGGCCCACGAGCGCGGCGAGCAGCCGCAGCTTGGCCGCGTCTCCGGTCACGGGGTCCGCGGCCGGGAGCCGGTTGCGGTAGGCGAACTTGCCGAGCTCGATGCCGATGTCGGTGATCATCCCCGTCACGTGCGTGGTGCGGATGGTGGCCCCGGAGATCTTGGTGATCACGGCGTTCTGCAGTCCCATCGTGAAGGCGAGCACCGGGATGAACAGCAGGTCGCGGTGGGCCCAGGTCAGGGACTCGGCGAGCAGGCCGAACAGGAGCATGAGCAGCCCCTCGAGCAGCAGCACGTTGGCGAAGCGGCTGTGCAGCCGGCGCCGCCGGGCCCAGTTGAACATCAGGGCGCAGCAGGCGGCCCCGGCCGTGAAGGCGACCAGGGCGAGCAGCCCCGCGAGCACCAGACGGAGATCGCCCAGCACGAGGTGATCGGCGACCATGGCGGTCAGCCCGGTCATGTGGGACGTGTAGACGGCCACCGCGACGAAGCCCACCGAGTTGAGCACGCCCGCCACGAGGGCCAGCAGGTAGGCGAGGTGCCGGTTGAGCGCGGGCGTGCGGCGGGGCCCCGCCACGTTGAGCAGGTAGCGGTCGATCCGGACCCTCATGCCCGCGAGCCTACCGCCGGGCCGCCGGAGGGCCGGTGACGCGCTGCGCGGCGGGCGTGGGGCGGGACGGTGCTCACGGCGGGACGGCGTCCCTGCGGTGCGACGCCCATGGCGGGGCGGTGCTCATGGCCGGACGGCGTCCCCGCGGTGCAGCACCCGGGCCCGGGCGTGGGGGCGCCCACGGCGGGACGGCGTCCCCGCGGTGCGGCACCCGGGCCCGGCCGTGGGGGCGGCCACGGCACGGGCGGAGGACGGGCAGGGGGCGCGGCGGCCGCCCCCGGCGCACAATGGGGACGTGGCTGTCGAGACCGGTCCCCGCGTCCCCGATCCATCCCTCCGTCCGGCGCACGAGGTGCTCGCGGAGCTGGGCACGGACCCCGAGCGCGGCCTGAGCGGCGCCGAGGCGGCGGCCCGGCTCGCCCGCTACGGTCCCAACGAGCTGCGCCCGGTGCCGCCCGTGCCGCTGTGGCGGCGCCTGCTCGCACGCTTCCGCGACCCCCTGGTGACCCTGCTGCTGGTGGCGATCGTCGTCTCCCTGGGCGCGTGGGCGGTCGAGGGTGCGCGGGGGCTGCCCGTGGACGCGCTCGTGATCGCGGCGGTGGTGCTGCTCAACGCCGTGCTGGGGCTCGTGCAGGAGGTCCGGGCGGAGGACGCCGTGGCCGCCCTGGCGGAGCTGACCGCGGCGAGCTCGACCGTGCTGCGCGACGGCCGGCTCACGACCGTCCCGTCGGCGGAGCTGGTCCCGGGGGACCTCCTGGTCCTCGCCGAGGGGGACGCGGTGGGCGCGGACGCCCGCCTGCTCAGTGCGGCGGCGCTGCGGGTGCAGGAGGCCTCCCTCACCGGCGAGTCGGAGGCGGAGCTGAAGGACCCCGCGGTCCTGGCCGCCCCGGCGGTGCTGGGCGACCGCACCGACATGGTCTACAGGGGCACGGCCGTGGCCCAGGGCGTGGGACGGGCGGTCGTGACGGGGACGGGCCCGGCCACCGAGATGGGCGCCATCGCGGACATGCTCGAGCGCACCCGCGCCGAGGAGACCCCGCTGCAGAAGGAGATCGCGGCGGTCTCCCGGTCGCTGGGCCTGCTCGTGGTGGCGGTGGCCGTCGTCGTCATGGTCGCGGTCGTGCTCGTGCACGGGGTCTCGGGGCCCGGGGACCTCGTGACCGTGCTGCTGCTCGGGGTGTCGCTGGCCGTGGCGGCGGTGCCCGAGGGGCTGCCCGCCATCCTCTCGCTCGTGCTGGCGCTGGGGGTGCGGGCGATGGCGCGGCGCAACGCGGTGCTCAAGGACCTGCACTCGGTCGAGGCCCTCGGTGCCGCCTCCGTGATCTGCTCCGACAAGACGGGAACGCTCACCCGCAACGAGATGACGCTCACGCGCGTCGTGACCGCCTCCGGGACGGCGGCGCTGTCGGGGACGGGCTACGGGCCCGAGGGCGGTGCGAGGGTCGTGTCCGGCGCGCACGCCCCGGTCCTGGTGGAGGCGCGGGCGGTGCTCGTCGGCGGGGCCCGGGCTAACAACGCCCAGCTCGACGGCTCGGGCGGGCAGTGGACGGCCCAGGGGGATCCCACCGAGGCGGCGTTCCTGGCCGCGCTGCCGAAGCTGCCGGGCGCCGCCGACGCGGCGGCGGGCTTCGGCCGGCTCGCCGAGGTCCCCTTCACCTCCGAGCGGCGGATGATGTCGGTCGTGGACGAGGAGACCGGAACCGGTGAGCACCGGCTGTTCACGAAGGGCGCCCCGGACGAGCTGCTCGCCCGGTGCAGCGGCGTGCTGGTCGGGGACGCGGTCGAACCCCTCGACGCGGCCCGGCGCGCGGCGGCGGCGGGGGCGGCCGAGGCCCTCTCGGCCGAGGCGTTCCGGGTGCTGGCCGTGGCGGCGCGGTGCCTGCCCGGCACGGGGGAGGAGCCCGCGGCCGGAACCGGCGTGCTCGACGTCCCGGCCGGGGACGGCCTCGAGCACGACCTCGTCTGGCTGGGCGCGGTGGGGATCATCGACCCGCCGCGGGAGGAGGCCGGGGCCGCCGTCGCCCGGGCGCGCGCCGCCGGGGTGCGCACCGTCATGATCACCGGCGACCACCCCGCGACGGCGGGCCGGATCGCGGCCGACCTCGGGATCGCAGCGCCCGGCGGACCCGTGCTCACCGGCGCGCAGCTCGACGCCCTGACCGACGAGGAGCTCGTGGCGGCGGCACGCGGCACCGCCGTCTTCGCCCGGGTGGCGCCGGCGCACAAGCTGCGCATCGTCGCGGCCCTGCAGGCGGACGGCCACGTCGTGGCGATGACCGGCGACGGCGTCAACGACGCGCCGGCCCTCAAGGCCGCCGACATCGGTGTGGCCATGGGCATCACGGGCACGGAGGTGACCAAGCAGGCCGGGCGGATGGTGCTGGGCGACGACGACTACGCGACGATCGTGGCCGCCGTCCACCAGGGGCGGGTGGTGTTCGACAACATCGAGAAGTTCCTGCGCTACCTGCTCTCCTCCAACATCGGGGAGGTCGCCACGGTCTTCCTCGGCGTGGTCCTGGCCGGGGTCCTCGGCCTGACGGGGGCGGGCGACGGGACGGTGGCCCTGCCCCTGCTCGCCACCCAGATCCTGTGGATCAACCTCGTCACGGACTCCGGCCCGGCGCTGGCCATGGGGGTCGACCCGGAGCTCGACGACGTCATGGCCCGGCCCCCGAGGCGCCCCGGGGACCGGATCCTCGACCGGGCGATGTGGCTTCGGGTCGGCCGGGTCGGGCTGGTCATGGCGGGGGCCGCGCTGCTCACCCTGGACGTGCTGCTGCCGGGCGGGCTCGTGGCGGGCCACGAGTCGCTCGAGCTGGCCCGCACCGCGTCCTTCACCACGCTGGTGCTGGCGCAGCTGTTCAACGCCCTGAACTCCCGCTCCGGGACCAGCAGCGCGTTCCACCGGCTGTTCACGAACCGGTGGCTGTGGGCGGCGCTGCTGCTCGGTGCCGGGCTGCAGGTGCTGGTGGTGCACCTGCCGCCGCTGCAGGCGGCCTTCGGCACGCGTCCCCTCGAGCCGGCCCACTGGGTGCTGGCCGTCGGCGCGGCCTCGCTGGTGCTGTGGACGGAGGAGCTCGCGAAGCTCCTCCGGCGGGTGCGGGCCCGGGAGCCGGCCGCGGGGTGCTGAGCGGGCGCCTGCTCAGCCGTCGGCGTCCCGCTCGCCCAGGGACTCGAGCGTCTCGGAGGCCAGGGCGATGCCGGCGCCGCTGTAGAGGTTGAACACGGTGCGCACGCCGCGGGCCCGCAGCTCCTGCACCTCGTCGTCGTACTGGGCCACGGCCGCGACGGCGCCGGAGAAGCCGCCGGCCGTCAGCTGCTCGAGGGCCACGAGGTTGGAGCCGTGGAAGGGCATGGCCAGCACGGCGATGCGCACGTGCCCGGTCGCGATCACGCGCTCCCAGAACTCCTGGTCGGTGGCGTCGGCCTCCTGCACGTCGAGGCCGGCCGCGCACAGCCGCTCCACCCGGTCCGTGGAGTTCTCGATGCCGACGACCGTGTAGCCGTGCTCCTCGGCGAACTCCCGGTAGGCGGCCTGGCCGACCCGGCCCATGCCGAGCACGAGCACCTCCGCGTGGCCGATGTCGATGGGCCGGTCCTCGGGGTGCAGCCGGTGGTCCGGGTGCTCGGGCAGCCACCGGACGAGCCGGCCGGTCAGGGCCGAGCCGCGCCGGTTGACGAGGGTGGAGACCACGAAGCTGAGGGCGACCGCCACGGAGAGCATCACGAGCCAGTCCTCGACCAGCATCCCGGTGGAGACGCCGATGGCGCCGACGATCAGCGCGAACTCCGAGTAGTTGGCCAGGGTTAGGCCGGCCCGCAGAGAGGTGCGCCGGCGCAGGCCGAAGGCCCACAGCAGCCACACGAACAGCAGGGCCTGGGCGGGCAGCAGGGCCAGCAGCGCCGCGCCCATGAGGACCATCTCGGTGGTCGGCATGCCGTGGAAGCCGATCGAGACGAAGAACGCGACGAGCAGCAGGTCCTTCACGGTGAACAGCCGCCGGGACAGCTCGCTCGCGTTCGGGTGGGAGGCCAGCAGCGCGCCGACGAGCAGGGCGCCGAGGTCCCCCTTGAGCCCGACCGCGGTGAAGGCGATGTAGCCGGGGACCAGGGCCATGACGATCCCGAACAGGGCCTGCAGCTCGCCGTGGCCGAGCCGCTCCCACACCCGCCGGAACAGCCACGCGCCCGGCAGCAGGAGCAGCAGCGCGAACGCCCAGGGGCTCGGCGGGTGCCCGCTCGTCGCCGTGATGAACGCGACGGCGGCGACGTCCTGGATGACGAGGATGCCGATCGCGACCCGTCCGTAGAGGGAGGTCGTCTCGCTGCGCTCCTCGAGCACCTTGAACACCAGCACGGTCGAGGAGAAGGACAGGGCGAAGCCGGCCAGCAGCAGCGCCCGGGCCGTCTCCCCGGGTAGCTCGAGGTGCACCAGGGCGAGCAGGCCGAGGAAGCCGGCGGCGAGCGCCGAGCTGAGCACCATGTGGATCCCCGCGGTGGCCCACACCTCCTTGCGGAGCAGGGAGCGGACGTCCAGCTTCAGGCCGATGCCGAAGAGCATGAGGGTCACCCCGACGTCGGCGGCGCGGTCCAGGCCCGGCATCTCGGGGGTGCCCATGGCGTTGAGCACGAAGCCCGCGGCGAGGAAGCCGATCAGCGGGGGCAGCCGCACCGCGGCGGCGAGGGCACCGGCCGCGAAGACGACGACGAGGTACAGGGCGACCGTGGACACAGGGAGCTCCCTCGCCGGGCGGGACAGGAACCGGACCAGTCTACGGTCCGGGTGCGTGCCGGCGGCCCTCGTCGAGGCTCGGTGACGCGGCCGCACCGTCGTCGGGGCGCATCGCGGCCGCTGCGTGCCTGCCCCTAGAGTTGGGGCAGGAACTGGGAGCAGCACAACGGGGTCCGCGGAACCGGGGTGCGGACGAGCCGGGCGCGCAGCGGCGCCACGGGAAGGACCGGAGCATGCACGAGACCCCGCGGCCCGGCGGCGCCCCCGTCCGCACCCGGGCCGAGCGCCTGGACGGCCTGCCCTTCACCACGCAGCACCGCAGGCTGCTCGTCGGCTCGGGGGTGGGCTGGGCGCTGGACGCGATGGACGTGGGCCTGGTCTCGTTCGTCATGGCCGCGCTCGCCCAGCAGTGGGGGCTGGGCTCGGGCGAGCTGTCGCTGCTGGCCTCGATCGGTTTCGTGGGGATGGCGGTCGGGGCGAGCCTGGGCGGGCTGCTGGCCGACCGGCTCGGGCGCCGGCACGTGTTCGCGCTGACCCTGCTCGTGTACGGCCTGGCCACGGGGGCGTCGTCGCTGGCGGGGTCCGTGGCCGTGCTGATCGTGCTGCGCTTCGTCGTGGGCCTGGGCCTCGGTGCGGAGCTGCCCGTGGCCTCCACGCTGGTGGCGGAGTACGCCCCGCGCCGGATCCGCGGGCGGGTCGTGGTGTGGCTCGAGTCGTTCTGGGCGGTGGGCTGGATTCTGGCCGCCCTGGTCGGCTACTTCGTGGTGCCCGCCTCCCCGGACGGCTGGCGCTGGGCGCTGGTGATCGGGCTGGCCCCCGCGGTGTGGGCGGTCGTCGTGCGGTGGAGTCTCCCGGAGTCGGTGCGCTTCCTCGAGAGGGCCGGGCGCACGGAGGAGGCGGAGGCGGCCGTCCGGCTGTTCGAGCAGGCGCGCCCGGTGACCTGGCGCGGGACAGCACGGTCCCGCGGCCGGGACCGCGGCACCGTGGACTCCGGCGCGCCGGATCCCGGCGCCGGCGCGCCGGCCCTGCCCGGGGCGGAGCGGCCCTCGGCCGCGGCGGGGATCTGGGGGCCGGCCCTGCGCGGGCGGACCGCCGCGCTGTGGACGGTGTGGTTCTGCATCAACTTCGCCTACTACGGGGCGTTCACCTGGCTGCCGACGCTGCTGGTGCAGCAGGGGTTCACCCTCACCCGCTCCTTCGGCTACGTCCTGGTCATCACCCTGGCGCAGCTGCCCGGCTACGCGGCGGCGGCCTGGCTGATCGAGGTCTGGGGGCGGCGGCTCACGCTGGCGGCCTTCCTGGGTGGTTCGGCCGCGAGCGCGCTGCTGTTCGGCATCGCCTCGATGGGCACGGTCGTGCAGCCCTGGCAGGTGATCGCCTCCGGGATGGCGCTGTCCTTCTTCAACCTCGGCGCCTGGGGAGCGCTCTACGCGATCGGCCCGGAGCTCTACCCGACGGCCGTGCGCGGCACGGGCACCGGCGCGGCGGCCGCCTTCGGGCGCATCGCGTCGATCCTGGCGCCGCTGTCGGTGCCCCCGCTGCTGGTCCTGGGCGGCGAGCAGTACGACCTCATCGTGGTGTTCGCCGCGTTCGGCGCGGCGTTCCTCGTGGCGGCGGCGGCGGCGTTCGCCCTGCCCGAGCAGCGCGGCAAGGCCCTCGGATGACCGCCGGGGACGCCGGGGGCGCGGTGGGCCCCGCCGAGCCCGACCTGCCCGTCCTCACCGACCGGGAGATCGGCCTGGCCCGGCTGCTCGCGCACGGGCTGGCGGAGCCCGGAGAGCTCTCTCCGGACGAGGTCGTCCGGAGGCTCGGCGCGGTGCAGGCCCAGGACCTGCCCGGCGCTCTCGTCTCGGTGGGACTGCGCCGGTCCGACGGCTCCGCCGGGGTGCGGGAGGCCTTCGACGACGCCCGGATCGTCCGCACCTGGCCGATGCGCGGGACGCTGCACCTCGTCCCGGGCGAGGAGCTGCGCGCGTGGCTGGCCGTGCTCGGGCCGCGGACCGAGGCCTCCACGGCGGCGCGGCGCCGGGAGCTGGGCATCGCCGAGCGCCTGGAGCCGGCGCGCGAGGCCGCGCTCGGCGCCCTGCAGCACGGGCCGCAACCGCGGGAGCGGCTGCACGCCGCGTGGGAGGAGGCGGGGCTGCTGGGCGTCCCGGGCCTCACCTACCACCTCATGCTCGCGCTGCACCTGGACGCGACGCTGTGCTTCGGCCCGCTCACGGGCGACGGACGGGACCAGCTCGTCGTGCCCGTGGAGCAGTGGCTCCCGCCCGGAGGGAACACCCCGGTGCCGGAGGAGACTGCAGGCGCACCGGGGCCGGCCGGGACGATCCCCGCCCCGGACCAGGGCGCTGTCGGGACGGCCTCAGCGCGGGAGCCGGGCGCAACGGGGGCGCAATCGGCGGAGGAGCCGGGGGCCGGCGGGACGAGCTCCGCCGCAGGGCCGGACGCCGTCGGGACGGGGCCGGCGCGGGAACCGGGGGCCGGCGGGACGAGCTCCGCCGCAGGGCCGGACGCTGCGGGCCGATCCACGACGGGAGCGGTTCCCGCGGGGACGCCGGCCGCCGCGGAGGTGCCGCCCGTCGTCGTGCGCTGGGTCCGCCGGTACCTGCGCAGCCACGGTCCCGTCGCCGTGGAGGAGGCGGCCCGGTGGGCGGCCCTGCCCCGGGCCACCGTGCGCGCCGCGGCGGCCGTGATCGACGACGTCGTCGCCGTCCGGGACCGCCGGGGGCGGCTGCTGTGGTGCGCCCCCGAGGTCCTCGCGGCGCTGCCCGGAAGCACGCGCCGCGCCTCGCGGGTGCTCCTGCTGCCGCCCTTCGACGAGTTCGTCCTCGGCTACGGGGACCGTGCCCACGTGCTGGCCCCGGCCCACGCGCGCCGGATCGTGCCCGGGGGCAACGGCGTGTTCCGCCCGACGGTCGTGGCCGGCGGGCGGATCGCGGGGACGTGGTCGCGGCGGCGCCGGGCGACGGGCGACGAGCTGCTCCTCGAGCCGTTCGGGACCCTCTCCGAGACCCGCCGACGTGCTGCGCAGCGGGCGTTCGACCGCCTGCCCGTGCCACCGCCCCTGCGGCACGACGGGCATTCGGACGGAGCCGGTATCGATCAGGGGTCCACGGTCCGTGGCTCGTCCCACGGCCCGCCGCTAGGGTGAACGCATGATCAATCCCGCACGACTGCACTCGGACCTGCAACGCCTCGACCGCGAGACGGAGACCTACCTCGCCACCGTGGAGTCGCTCTCCGAGGACGAGCTGACCTCTCCCTCTATGTGCGAGGGCTGGACCCGTGCCGACGTCGTCGCCCACCTCGCGTCCAACGGCCGCCGGCTCGTGAACCTGATCGACTGGGTCACGACGGGGGAGCAGAAGAGCGTCTACCCCTCGCCCGAGGCACGGGCGCAGGAGATCGCCGAGCTCGCCGCTCTGCCCCGCGCGGAGCTCGTCCGCGAGGCCCGGGAGTCCGCGGCGTACTTCGCCGAGCAGGCCCAGCGCCTCAGCGGCGAGATCATGGTCGAGGAGGTGGACCTGCACGGCAAGCCCGTCCCGGCGACCTCGCTCGTCGCCCTGCGCATCGCCGAGGTCGTCGTCCACCACCACGACCTCGACACCGCCTGGACGATCGAGGAGGCCGACCCGGACTCCCTGCTCAACGCCCTCGAGGCCGCGGTGCGGACGATGCGCGCCAAGGGCGCCCCGGGCATGACCCTGGTGACCGAGGAGCGCGACGAGTGGGTCGTCGGAGACGGCGCCCTGCGCGTCGAGTCCGACCGTGAGGGGCTGCTCGAGTGGCTGGCCCGCGGCGAGACGGAGAACGTGGAGGCCGACGGGCCGCTGCCCGCGCTGCCCTCCTGGTGACCGTCCGGGCCCGGCGGTGACCCGGGGGCTCCTGCCACGGGCGTGGTGAGGGGTGCGCCGTCGGGCCGGCGACGGACCCGGCACCGACCGGCTGTGCCGTGTCCTCCGGACGGCCCCGGTGCTCAGAACGGCGGGGGATCGTCCGCGCCGGTACGGTGAGGTGCACCCGCCGACGCCCCGGGGAGAGCGGGACCGGTGCCGTGCCCTGCTCGTCCTCCGCCGGGACGGCCTCCCGGCGGTCCGCCGGGATCCAGGACGCGGCTCGCCTCCGGTCCGGCCGTCTCCGGGACGGTGCGGCGCACGATCCCCGACGGCGACCGCCACTCCAGCACCCCCGGGTCCCTCGCACCGCCCGGGCCGGGGACGTGGCGCACCGACCACTGCCCGAGGGTGCCGCCTTGGTGCTTGACCAGGTGGTGGTGCCGGCACAGGTGCGCCAGGTTCGCCGCGCCGGTGGTCCCGCCGTCCTCCCACGCGACGGTGTGGTCCACGTCCGCGCCGCCGGCCGGCCGGCGGCAGCCGGGGAAGCGGCAGGTGTCGTCCCGCACCCGCAGATGACGGCGCAGGTCGGCCGGCACGGCGTACACGCTCCGGTCGTGCTCCAGGACGACCCCGCTGACCGGGTGCGTCAGCAGCCGGTGCCAGGAGCCGGCGCCGGCGGCCAGCCGGCGCGCCACCTCCGCGCCGATAGGCCCGTAGCCCTCCAGCTCCGCAGCGGCCCCGCTCGCCGGTGAGCTCGTCCACCCTGCGGCGGCGTCCGGAGCGAGGAGGATCCCGACCGGCACCGTCACGCACACCCGGCCACGGATCCCTCGGGGCACCGCGGAGCGCTCCGGCAGCTCGCCGTCGAGGAGCAGATCGGCCAGCACGTCCGCGCGCACCTCACCGGCAGACCTGTGCTCCCGCTCCTCCGGCCCGGTGCCCGGCCTCGCCTGCAGGCCGTCCGGGACCCGCTGCCGCTCCGCGGCCAGCACCGTCCCGGCCAGTCGTTCGACACGGTCCTCGACGGCACGGGCCACGGGGGCGTCGAGCAGGGCGTGCACCCAGGCCAGACCGTCCTCGGCCGGTTCGACCCACACGGTCCGGTGCTTGCGCGCCGCCCTGCGGCGGCGCTCCTCGACGTCCGTGAGCAGCCTCGCCCGGCGCCGGTGCGCGAAGGCGCGCAGCTGGGCGACCGTCACGTGCGGGGCCCGCTCGAGCATCTCCTGCACCAGCACGACGGCACGGTCCACGGGCAGGGCGTCCGGTGGTGCCTCGTCCACGAGCTCCTGCCACTGCTGGACCGCGACCCGGGCGTGCGGCCACGTGATCGTCCCCGCCTCCAGGGCCGTGAGCACGTCGGGCAGGTCCTCGACCAGCACGAGGGCCTCCGCCACGACGGTCGCGGCGGTGCCGGCCGGCAGTCGCAGGGCGACGCCGACCTCGGCGGCGGTCTCCAGGACGAGCCGGTGCCGGGTCAGGCCCGCCAGCAGCTCGTCGCGCACGCGGCGAGCGGCCCGAGCCGCACCCGGCGCGGCGCAGCGGTGCCGGTGCGGCGCGCTCGCGGACGGCAGTCCGTGCCTCCCGCGCTGCCGGGGTCCCGCGGAGGTCGTGCCCGCCGCTGCCGGAAGGTCCCCGGCCGGGGAGGAGAGGCGCGTCGCCGCCCTCGGGGACGACTCCTCGCCGTTGCCGGGGAGCCCGCAGCCGTCCACGCGGCGTGCACCACCGGCCCCGGAGGCCTCGCCGCACGCGGCCAGTGCCTCGCGCGCCTCCGCCACCCTCGCCTCCCGCACGGCGCCGAAGAGCCGGGCGACGCACCGCAGGCGCACGGCCACGGCCCGGGACTCCGCCGCCTGCGCGGCCAGCATCCCCGTCACGGCGGCCCGCGCGTGCGCCCCGGGCCCGGCGTCCACGTCCCCTGCGCCGGCGAGCCCGCCGCCCGCGGACCCGGCGGCATCAGGCCCGGCGTGGGCGGCCCCGGCCGGACACGGCGCGGCGCCGGGGGCCCCGGCGTTCGGACCCGTGCTCCCGACAGGCCCGGCGCCCGCGGACCCCGGGGCGGCCGGTTCGCCGGCACCGGGTCCGGGACGTCCCGCGGCAGCCGTGCGCCCCGAGGCGGTCGCCCTCGGGGAGGGAGCGGCCGGTGCGGGCAGCGGCGCCGTCGTCGTCGACATGGGCTCATCCTCCCGCGGGCCTCCGACACCACAAGGGGGGAAGGGGCGCGCGGACGGCCGGGTCGAGGAGTGCGGCACCTCGCCGCCGACCCGTGCACGACCCGCCCGTGCACCACACCACCGGCGCACCGCCCGGCGGCACGGGCGGTCCGCGGCCCAGGACTGCTCCGCAGCAGCGGTGGGCCGGATCCCGGTCCCGTCGCGGCGGTGGGCCCGGCCGCGGCCCCGCAGCGGCGGCGGGCCAGGTACCGGTCCCGTCGCGACGGCGGCCCCGCAGCGGCGGCGGACCGGTTCTCCGCCCCGATGTCGGCGCCCGGCGCCCCGGGGCCGCGGTGACCCGAGCCCCGGCTGCGGACCGAGCCCCGGCTGCGGACCGCGCGCACGGCCCGCCCCGGCCCGCAGCCCGTCCGTCGGGTGCATCACAGCGGGACGGCGGCCCGGCGGGGTAGAATGGTCGGCGGCCCGTTCCCAGGGCGCCCCGCCCGGACGCGACCGGGCCGCCGCGGCGCCGCACGGGCGCATCCACGGGAGGTCGTTCCTCCTGACGCCTCCCCACCCGAAGAGAGAACCCACGCGCATGCCGATGACCACCTCCACCGCCCGCCGGGCCGACCTCCGCAACGTCGCCATCGTGGCCCACGTCGACCACGGCAAGACGACCATCGTGGACGCGATGCTCCAGCAGACGAACGCGTTCTCCGCGCACGGGGAGGTCGAGGAGCGCGTCATGGACTCCGGCGACCTCGAACGCGAGAAGGGCATCACCATCCTCGCCAAGAACACCACGGTGTTCTACGACGGCCCCTCGGCCCACGGCGAGACCATCACCATCAACGTCATCGACACCCCGGGCCACGCCGACTTCGGCGGCGAGGTCGAGCGCGGGCTGTCCATGGTCGACGGCGTCGTGCTGCTCGTCGACGCCTCCGAGGGACCGCTGCCGCAGACCCGCTTCGTGCTGCGCAAGGCCCTCGAGGCCAAGCTGCCCGTGATCCTCGTGGTCAACAAGGTCGACCGCCCCGACGCCCGCATCGAGGAGGTCGTGGGCGAGTCCATGGACCTGCTCCTCGGCCTGGCCTCCGACATCGCCGAGGACGAGCCGGACCTGGACCTCGACGCCGTCCTCGACGTCCCCGTCGTCTACGCCTCCGGCCGCGCCGGCCGGGCCTCCCTCGAGCAGCCCGAGAACGGCGCCCTCCCGGAGGGCGAGGACCTCGAGCCGCTGTTCCGCACGATCATCGAGCGCATCCCCGCGCCCTCCTACGACCCCGAGGGCGTGCTGCAGGCGCACGTGACCAACCTGGACGCCTCCCCGTTCCTGGGCCGCCTCGCCCTGCTGCGGATCTTCAACGGCACCCTGAAGAAGGGCCAGACCGTCGCCTGGGCCCGCGCCGACGGGCAGCTGAAGAACGTGCGCATCTCCGAGCTGCTGGCCACCAAGGGCCTCGAGCGCGTGCCCGCCGAGTCCGCCGGCCCCGGCGAGATCGTCGCCGTCGCCGGGATCGAGGACATCACCATCGGCGAGACCCTCACCGACCCGGAGGACCCGCGGCCGCTGCCGCGCATCACCGTGGACGACCCGGCGATCTCCATGACCATCGGCATCAACACCTCCCCGCTCGCGGGCCGGGTCAAGGGCGCCAAGGTCACGGCCCGCCAGGTCAAGGACCGCCTCGACAAGGAGCTGATCGGCAACGTCTCGATCAAGGTGCTCCCCACGGAGCGCCCCGACGCGTGGGAGGTCCAGGGCCGCGGCGAGCTCGCCCTGGCGATCCTCGTGGAGCAGATGCGCCGCGAGGGCTTCGAGCTCACCGCGGGCAAGCCCCAGGTCGTGACCCGGACGGTCGACGGCAAGGTGCACGAGCCCTACGAGCACATGACCATCGACGTCCCCGAGGAGTACCTCGGCGCCGTCACCCAGCTCATGGCCGCCCGCAAGGGCCGCATGGAGGGGATGTCCAACCACGGCACCGGCTGGGTGCGCATGGAGTTCCGCGTCCCGTCCCGCGGGCTGATCGGCTTCCGCACCCGGTTCCTCACCGAGACCCGCGGCGCCGGCATCGCCTCCTCCTACGCCGACGGCTACGAGCCGTGGGCCGGGGAGATCGAGTACCGCACCAACGGCTCGCTGGTCGCCGACCGCGCCGGTGCGGTGACACCGTTCGCGATGATCAACCTGCAGGAGCGGGGCACCTTCTTCGTGGAGCCCACCTCCGAGGTGTACGAGGGCATGATCGTCGGCGAGAACTCCCGCGCCGACGACATGGACGTCAACATCACCAAGGAGAAGAAGCTCACCAACATGCGCTCCTCCACGGCGGACTCCTTCGAGAACCTCACCCCGCCGAAGAAGCTCACCCTCGAGGAGTCCCTCGAGTTCGCCCGCGAGGACGAGTGCGTGGAGGTGACCCCGGAGGCGATCCGCATCCGCAAGGTCATCCTCGACGCCAACGACCGCCTCAAGGCGAACCGGGCCCGGGCCCGCGCCTGAGCCCCGGGCGCCTGGAGCGGCCGTGACGCAGCCCGTCCCGCAGTACCCCGAGCAGGGCGCCCTCGTGCGCGAGGACGCCCTGCCGGGGCTGCTGCCCTCCGGGGTGCGCCCCGAGGACGCCCGGCTCCTGTTCGTCCACGCGCACCCCGACGACGAGTCGATCGCCACCGGCGCCACCATGGGCCACTACGCCCGGCTCGGCGCGCAGGTCGTGCTGCTGACCATGACCCGCGGCGAGCGCGGCGAGGTCGTCCCCGAGCCGCTGCGCCACCTCGAGGCCGAGCGCGCCGGCGACGGCGGCACCGCCCTCGGGCTCTACCGGGTGGGGGAGCTCGACGACGCCGCGGCCGCCCTGGGCGTGACCGACCGCTTCTTCGCCGGGGAGCCCCCGGCCCGCGACGGGTCGGCGGAGCTGCCCGCGACCGGCGGCTACACCGACTCGGGCATGACCTGGGGCGCCGACGGCCGCGCCGGCCCGGCGGAGGACTCCTCGCCGCACAGCCTCACCGCCGCCGACCCGGGGACGGCGGCCGCCCACGTGGCGGCGGCCGTGCGCGCCCTGCGCCCCCACGTCCTCGTGACCTACGACGACGACGGCGGCTACGGCCATCCCGACCACGTGCGCACGCACGAGGTCGCCGTGCGTGCCGTCGCGCTCGCCGCCCGGCCCGGCGCGGGAGGGGACGCCTGGTCCGTCCCGCTCGTGTGGGCGGCCGAGGGCGAGCCCCGGCCCGGCGATCCCCGGCCCCAGGCCGCCGTGCACGGCTCCGCGGAGCGCAAGCGGGCCGCGATGGCCGCCCACGCCACGCAGCTCGTGCTCGACGCCGACGGCACCCGCTTCGCCCTCTCCAACGGCGTGTGGCAGCCCTTCAGCGCCCTCGAGACCTACCGGCTGCTCGGCGGGGACCGCCGGCGGGCCGAGCGGCCCGCCGGCGACGCCGCGGCGGGGGCCCCGACCGGCGCGGGTGCCGGGAACCCCGAGCCGAGGACCCCGCGCGCCGGCTCCGCCGCGGTCCCGCGGCGGGACGCGGACCCGCCCTCGACCGTGGCCTCGGCCGTGGCCACCTCCGTCCTCGCGGGGCTGCTCGGCGGGTCGGTGGCCACCGTCCTGCACGGGTCCATCTGGTACTCGGGCACCGGCTGGTGGCTGCCCTGGGGCCTCGCCTTCGGCGCGGCCCTGCTGCTGTGCCTGTCCGTCTGGGCCGGGACCGCGACGCGCCGCGTGTGGGCCGCCGCCGTGCCGGGGCTCGTCGCCTACGTCCTGGCGTGGCTGCTCGCCCGGGGCCGGGACGGGTCCGCGCTGGTCGTCACCGTCCCGGACGCGCCGATCGGCGTGGTGGGCGTGGCCTGGTTCGTCGTGGTCCTCGCCACGACGCTGCTCTCCGTGCTCGTCACGGCCCGCTGGGTGCGCACCCGCCGGCGGGAGCTGCGCACCGCCTGACCGGGCGCTTTCCGCGGAGACCGCCGCACGGGGCCGGCCCGCCCGGTCGATCCGGTCCTGCCGCGCGCCGGCGGAGCCGTTCCCGCGGGCCCGGGTTCCCCGCTGCCCGCCGCGGGGACGCCGCGCCGGTGGGACCTCGTCCGAACCCGGCCCGCGGGAGCTGCTCCCTCCGGCCCGGGGCCGTCCGGTCAGTCCACGGGCCGCCCGCGGGGTGCCCGGCGCGGCGGGGGCGGCGGAACGGCCCGCGCCGCCCGCAGGTCCTGCGCGGCGATCACGACGTCCCCGCGGCGCGTGCGCACGGTGACCCCTTCCTCGTCCGCCCGGACCAGCTCGCCGAGGGCGTCGGTCAGCCCGAGCCCGGAGACGTCGTCGTCGGGCAGGGCGCGGCGCACGCTCACCCGGGTGCCCGCCGTCAGGCCGGTGAGCAGGCGCAGGGCCGCGCGCCCCGCCGCGGACGGCGGGCCGGGGGGCGCCGCAGGACCGTCCGCCGGCGCGGACGCCTCTCCGGCAGCGACGCGGGACGACGATGTTGACGCTGATGACGGCCGCTCCATGCCCGACATCGTAGTGCGGGGCCGGTCGTTAGACTGGGCGGAGCACCCCAGCAGAAAGGTACGAACCCCCGTGACCTACGTCATCGCCCAGCCCTGTGTCGACGTGAAGGACAAGGCCTGCGTCGAGGAGTGCCCCGTGGACTGCATCTACGAGGGCGAGCGCTCGCTCTACATCCACCCCGACGAGTGCGTGGACTGCGGGGCCTGCGAGCCGGTCTGCCCCGTCGAGGCCATCTACTACGAGGACGACACCCCGGAGGAGTGGGCCGAGTACTACAAGGCCAACGTCGAGTTCTTCGACGACCTCGGCTCCCCGGGCGGGGCCGCCAAGCTCGGCAACACCCACAAGGACCACCCGATCATCGCCGGCCTGCCCCCGCAGAACCAGGGCGCCCAGTGACGTCGGGGGCCCGGCCCTTCGGGCTGGACCTGCCCGACTACCCCTGGGACACGATGGCCCCGTACCGGGAGTTCGCCGCGCGGCACCCCGGCGGGGTCGTGGACCTGTCGATCGGCACGCCCGTCGACCCCACCCCCGAGGTCGTGCAGCGCGCCCTGGCCGCCGCGGCCGACGCACCCGGGTACCCCACCACGCACGGGACCGCCGCCCTGCGCGAGGCGATCGCCGCGTGGTACGCCCGTCGGCGCGGCGTGCCCGGGCTCGACCCGGCCGCCGTGATGCCCACCGTGGGCTCCAAGGAGCTCGTCGCGTGGCTGCCCCTGCTGCTGGGCCTGCGCCCCGGCGACGTGCTCGTGCGCCCCACGGTCGCCTACCCGACCTACGACATCGGCGCCCGCCTGACCGGGGCCGAGGCGGTCGCCGCCGACGACCTCGACGAGCTCGCCGCCGACGTCCGGGCGCGGGTGCGGCTGGTGTGGATCAACTCGCCGGGCAACCCCACCGGCATCGTGCGGGACCTCGACTCCGTGCGCCGGATCGTGGACCAGGCCCGCGCCCAGGGCGCCGTCGTGGCCTCCGACGAGTGCTACGCCGAGCTGGGCTGGGGCGCCTGGGACGTCCAGCAGGGAGGGACGCCCGTCCCCTCCGTGCTCGACCCCCGGGTCACCGGGGGCGACGACGCCCTGCTGCTGTCGGCGTACTCGATGTCCAAGCAGTCCAACGTGGCCGGCTACCGTGCGGCGTTCCTGGCCGGCGACGCCACCCTGATGCGCAACCTCGTCAACTCCCGCAAGCACGCCGGGATGATCGTGCCCGCCCCCGTGCAGGAGGCGATGCGCGCCGGCCTGGGCGACGACGAGCACGTGCTCGCGCAGAAGGCGCGCTACCGCTCCCGCCGGGAGCGGCTCGTGCCGGCCGCCGAGGCGTTCGGGCTGCGCGTCGTCCACTCCGAGGCCGGGCTGTACCTGTGGTGCACCGCCGGCGAGGACACCTGGGAGACCGTCCGGCGCTTCGCCGAGCGGGGCGTCGTCGTCGGCCCCGGCGTGTTCTACGGCACGGCGGGGGAGGGCTTCGTGCGGCTCGCCCTGACCGCCTCCGACGAGCGGATCGACGCCGCCGTCGAGCGCCTGACCGCCGCCTGAGACCCGCCCGCGGGGCCCCTCGCGCCGCGCCGGGATTGGTCCGTGCGCGGCGCGAGGAGGTAGGTTGTAGACCGACTGACGCCGTGTCCCGTGACACGTTCCCGTCGCGCCCGAGGAGGTGCCCGGCGGGCCCGCTCCGGGTCAGGGCCCCTGAATCCCATCCGTGGAGGACCACCATGACTGAGTCTGCACAGGCGACCAAGACGGCCCAGCTCGCGTACGAGGACGGCAGAGCGCTCGAGCTGCCCGTCCTGGACGCCACCGAGGGCAACAAGGGCTACGCCATCTCGAACCTGCTCAAGGAGACCGGCAACGTCTCCTACGACCCGGGCTTCGTGAACACCGCCAACGCGCGCTCCGCGATCACCTACATCGACGGCGCCAACGGGATCCTGCGCTACCGCGGCTATCCCATCGAGGAGCTCGCCAAGCACTCCAGCTTCATCGAGACGGCCTACCTGCTGATCT
Organism: Kocuria sp. LUK; assembly: GCF_021012935.1. Lineage (NCBI taxonomy): Bacteria > Bacillati > Actinomycetota > Actinomycetes > Micrococcales > Micrococcaceae > Kocuria > Kocuria sp. LUK. The sequence continues at coordinate 275,142 of NZ_JAJMZI010000005.1, read as the reverse complement.
ACGGCGAGCTGCCCACCCCCGAGCAGCTGAGCGACTTCGACACCCGCGTCCGCCGCCACACCATGGTCCACGAGGACCTGAAGAGTTTCTTCAACGGCTTCCCGCGCAACGCCCACCCGATGCCGGTGCTCTCCTCGGCCGTGTCGGCCCTGTCCACTTTCTACGCGGACTCCCTCGACCCGTTCGACCAGGAGCAGGTCGAGATCTCCACGATCCGCCTGCTCGCCAAGGTGCCCACCCTGGCGGCCTACGCCTTCAAGAAGTCCAAGGGCGAGCCGCTGCTCTACCCGCAGAACGACCTCGACTACACGCAGAACTTCCTGCGCATGTGCTTCGGGGTCCCCGCGGAGGACTACGAGATCGACCCGGCCATGGCGAAGGCCCTCGACGTGCTGCTGATGCTGCACGCCGACCACGAGCAGAACTGCTCGACCTCGACCGTGCGCCTCGTCGGCTCCTCCCACGCGAACATGTTCGCCTCCGTCTCCGCGGGCATCAACGCCCTCTACGGCCCCCTGCACGGCGGCGCCAACGAGGCCGTGCTCGCCATGCTCAACCGGATCCAGCAGGAGGGCATCGAGCCCGAGGCGTTCATGGAGAAGGTCAAGAACAAGGAGACCGGCGTCCGCCTCATGGGCTTCGGCCACCGGGTGTACAAGAACTACGACCCGCGCGCCCGGATCGTGAAGGACTACGCCCACGAGATCCTCCAGAAGCTCGGCGGCAACGACGAGCAGCTCGAGATCGCCATGCGCCTCGAGGAGAAGGCCCTGGCCGACGACTACTTCGTCGAGCGCAAGCTGTACCCGAACGTCGACTTCTACACCGGCCTGATCTACAAGGCCATGGGCTTCCCGGAGAAGATGTTCACCGTCCTGTTCGCGATCGGCCGCCTGCCCGGCTGGATCGCCCAGTGGCGCGAGATGATCGAGGACCCCGAGACCAAGATCGGCCGTCCCCGGCAGCTCTACGTCGGCGAGGCCGAGCGCCACTACCCCCGGGGCTGAGTGCCGGCGGCCCTGAGGGCTGCGCGCAGGATCCCCCGGGGCTGCGCGCCAGGGCTTCCGGGGCGGAGCGCCGCTGATCCCGGGGCGGAGCGCCGCTGATCCCGGGGCGGAGCGCCCCACCGGACCGGAGCCGCACCGGACGGCCGGGTCCGCCCCCGCGGGGGAGGGCCCGGCCGTCGGCGTGCCCGGGGCGCTAGGGTGGGCCGCATGGACGAGCAGCGGCACACCCCCGACCGGATCGACGAGCTGGGCCCCGGTGAGGTCTTCGTCTTCGGCTCCAACGCCCGCGGCGCCCACCTGGCCGGCGCCGCCCGCACGGCCGTGGAGCGCTTCGGCGCCGTGCCCGGGCAGGGCCACGGCCTGCAGGGGCGCTCCTACGCGATCGACACCATGAGCGGTCCCGCCGTCCTCGAGCGGGAGGCCGCGGAGTTCCTCCGCTTCGCCCGCGAGCACCCCGAGCTGACGTTCCTGCTGACCCGCGTGGGCACCGGCATCGCCGGGCACGACGAGGCGGACGTCGCCCGCCTGTTCGCCGGCGCCCCGCCCAACGTGGTGCGCCCGCGCGGCTGGTGAGCAGGGGCGCACGGTCGCGGAGCCCGCGGCGGGCGAGGCGTCCCGGGCGCGGCACCCGCCGTGGAGAGCTCCCCGGCCGGGCCGGACCCCCGGCGGGACGCCCGTGCCGCCGCGCGCCCGCGGAGCGCGGTGGCCCCGTGCCGCCGCGCGCGGGGGCTCAGCCGTCGTAGCCCTGCGGGTTGCTGCGCTGCCAGTTCCAGTGGTCCCGGCACATCGTGTCGAGGTCGCGCTCGGCCGACCACCCCAGGTCGGCCAGCGCCGCCGACGGGTCCGCGTAGGAGACCGCCGCGTCGCCGGGACGCCGGTCCACGACCTCGTAGGGCACGGTGCGCCCGCTGGCGCGCTCGAAGGCGGCGTGCACCTCGAGCACCGAGTGCCCGCGGCCGGTGCCCAGGTTCCAGGTGTGCACCCCGGGGCGGCCGGTGATCCGGTCCAGGGCCCGCAGGTGGCCCTCGGCGAGGTCCACCACGTGGATGTAGTCGCGCACCCCGGTCCCGTCCGGCGTGGGGTAGTCGTCGCCGAAGACCCGCAGCGTCGGGCGCCGGCCGACCGCGACCTGCGCGATGAACGGCAGCAGGTTGTTCGGGACGCCGGTGGGGTCCTCCCCGATCCGCCCGGAGGGGTGGGCGCCCACGGGGTTGAAGTAGCGCAGCAGGGCCACGCTCCACGCGGGGTCCGAGGCGGCGAGGTCCACGAGCATGTCCTCGATGTGCTCCTTGGTGCGCCCGTAGGGGTTCTGCGCGTCCATGGGCTGCTTCTCCGTCAGCGGCATCTCCTCCGGGGCGCCGTAGACCGTCGCCGAGGAGGAGAAGACGATCGAGCGGCACCCGTGGGCGGCCATCGCGTCGAGCAGGTTCAGCGTGCCCGCCACGTTGGTCCGGTAGTACCACAGCGGCTTCTCCGCCGACTCGCCCACGGCCTTCAGCCCCGCGAAGTGGATCACGGCCTCCGGCCGGTGGGCGGCGAAGAGCGCGTCGAGCCCGGCGGCGTCCAGCAGGTCCGTCCGCTCGAACGCGGCGACCCGGCGCCCCGCGAGCTCCTCGACCCGGTCCAGGGAGGTGCGCGACGAGTTGCTGAGGTTGTCCGCGACCACCACGTCGTGGCCGGCCTCGAGCAGGGCCAGGACGGTGTGCGAGCCGATGTAGCCGGTTCCTCCGGTGACGAGAATCTTCATGGGCCCAGCGTATCGACCGCTCCCGGCGGGCGGGCCCAGCGGCGCGCACCGGCCGCGCCCGGGTCGGCTCCGTGACGTCGGCGGCGGGCGGCGCCCGCGCCGGACCCGTGGCAGCGCCGGTGGTGCCGGGCCGACCGGTTCACGGGGCCGCCAGCACCACGACGACGTCGTCCGCCGGCGGCGCCCCCTCCGGGTGCACCTCGGCCGTGGCCTGCCACCCGGGGGCCGGCGCGAAGCGCGTCGTGCGCTGGTCGGCGCGCACCCACGTGCGGCCGTCGAAGGAGACCTCCTCGACGCCGAGGTCCTGGGCGTGGGCGAGCGCCCAGTGCGCCACGGCCCACCCCGTGCGCCCCCCGGGGGAGGGGACGACCACGCGATTGTCCTGCGCGCGCGGGGCGGGGGCGGCGGCGCCGAAGGCCGCGGCCAGCTGATCCGCCGCCCGCCGCGGATCCGCCGTGCCCTCGGCGGGGGCGAGCACGCAGTTCAGCGACGCCGGGGAGGCCCCGGTCAGCGCGTCCGCCCACGCCCGCGCCAGCGGCTCGTGCCGGGCGTAGGCGTCCGGGTGCGCCGAGCGCTGGACCGCCTGGGCGGCCTCCGTGACCGACATCCCCGTCGTGTTCACCTCGGCCAGCCGGTCGTAGAAGACCCGGGTCGCGTAGCGCGGGTCCATGATCTGCTCGACCGTGCCCCAGCCCTGCGAGGGCCGCTGCTGGAACAGGCCCACCGAGTCGCGGTCGCCGTAGTCGATGTTGACCAGCCGCGACTCCTGCATGGCGGTGGCCAGGGCGATCACCGCGCTCTCCCGCTCCAGCCCGCGCGCCACGGCCTCGGCCGTGACCAGCGCGGCGTTGGCCCCCTGCTCCGCCGAGAGCACGTGGCGGCGCGTCCCGCCGTCGTCCTCCGCCGCCGTCACCACGCACCGCGGCTCCCCGGCGGAGGGTCGCCCGGCGCGCAGCTCCACGACGACGAGCGCGGCCGCGGCGAGCAGCGCGCAGCACAGCAGCACGGCGAACAGGCCCAGCCCGGCCGTCCGGGTGCGGCGGGCGACGGCGGTGGAGGGCACGGCAGCTCCTGGGCGGGGGACCGGGACGGGTGGGTCAGGGGCGGATCGGGGACGGGGACCCCGGGACGGGCGGGGCGGACGGATCACGGACGGGCGGCCCGGGGGCGCTGGAGGGACGGGGTGGAGGCGAACGGGTCGGGGGCGGGTTCAGGGACGGAGGACCCGGGACGGGCGGCCCGGGGACGCGCGCGGCGGGCGGCGGGACCGGGCGCGCCGCCCCGTCCCGCCGCCCGCCGGGGCAGGGGTCAGTTCGCGTGCAGGGCCGCGTTGAGCTCCACGGTCCGCCCGGCGCGCGGCAGGACCTCCACCGCGCCGGTGAGGGAGTTGCGGCGGAACAGCAGGTTCGGGACCCCGGAGAGCTCGGAGGCCTTGACGGTCGAGCGGGCGCCGTCGTCGTGGACCTGCACGAGGGTTCCCGCGGTGACGTAGAGGCCGGCCTCGACGACGCAGTCGTCGCCCAGCGAGATCCCCACCCCGGAGTTCGCGCCGAGCAGCACGCGCTCGCCGACCGTGATCCGCTCCTTGCCGCCGCCGGAGAGCGTGCCCATGATGGACGCCCCGCCGCCGATGTCCGTGGCGTCGCCCACGACCACCCCGGCGCTGATCCGGCCCTCGACCATCGACTGGCCCAGCGTCCCCGCGTTGAAGTTCACGAAGCCCTCGTGCATCACCGTGGTGCCCTCCGCCAGGTGGGCGCCGAGCCGGATCCGGTTGGCGTCGCCGATGCGCACCCCCGAGGGCACGACGTAGTCGACCATGCGCGGGAACTTGTCCACGCTGTGCACGGTGACGTGCCCGGCGGAGGCCTTCATCCGCAGCAGGGCCACGGTCAGCTCCTCGGCCAGGACCGGGCCGCGGTCGGTCCAGGCGACGTTGGCGAGCAGGCCGAAGACGCCGTCGAGGTTCACGGTGTTGGGGCGCACGAGACGGTGGGAGAGCAGGTGCAGGCGCAGGTAGGCGTCGGCGGCGTCGGCGGGCGCGGCGGCCAGGTCGACGACGGTCTCCACGATCTCGGCGCGCACGTTGCGGTCGGGGTCGGCGGTGGCCGCCCGGCGCAGGTCGGCGTCGAGGGAGGTGTCCACCGCGTCCGACAGGGACGGGGCGGGGTACCAGACGTCGAGGACGGTGCCCTCCTTGGGGCCGGAGGCCACCACGGTGGCCAGGCCGAGACCGGAGGCGGGACGGGAGTCGGAAGCAGTCATGCCCCCATCCTAGGATGCCCGCCGGCCCCGTCCGGACGCCCGCGGGAGCGGTGCAGGGCGGACGGAGGAGCCCGGCCGCGCGGGCGCGGGCGCCGGTAGGCTGGGCGCCATGACCGCCCCCGACGCAGCCCCCGCCGCCGTGCCCGTGCTCGACCTCACCGCCGACCCGGCCGAGCTCACCGCCGCCCTCGTGGACATCCCCTCCGTCTCCGGCGACGAGGCCCGCATCGCCGACGCCGTCGAGGCCGCCCTGCGCCGGCTGCCGCACCTGCGCGTGCACCGGGACGGCGACGCCGTGGTCGCCCGCACCGAGCTCGGCCGCCCGGAGCGCGTCGTGCTCGCCGGGCACCTCGACACCGTCCCGCTGCCCACCGTGCCCGGGGCCCGCGGGACCGTGCCCTCCGCCCGGGCCGTGGTGGACGGCCGGGACGTCCTGTACGGGCGCGGCACCGTGGACATGAAGGGCGGCGTCGCCGTCCAGCTCGCCCTCGCCGCTGCCCTGACCGAGCCCGTCCGGGACGTCACCTACGTGTTCTACGACCACGAGGAGGTCGAGGCCGCCGCCAGCGGCCTGGGCCGGCTCGAGCGCGCCGTCCCGGAGCTGCTCGCCGCCGACTTCGCCGTGCTCCTCGAGCCCACCGACGGCACCGTCGAGGGCGGCTGCAACGGCACGCTGCGCGTGCGGATCACGACGACGGGCCGCGCCGCGCACTCGGGCCGGTCCTGGATCGGCGAGAACGCCGTCCACAAGCAGGCCGACGTCCTGACCCGCCTCGCCGCCTACACCCCGCGCACCGTCGAGGTGGAGGGCCTGGCCTACCGGGAGGGCCTCAACGCCATCCGGATCGCCGGCGGGGTGGCCGGCAACGTCATCCCGGACACGGCCTCCGTGGAGATCAACTACCGCTTCGCCCCGGACAGGACCCCCGAGCAGGCCCTCGAGCACGTGCGCGAGGTCCTGCCGGGCCACGAGCTCGAGGTGCTCGACCTCTCCCCGGCGGCACGCCCCGGCCTGGACCGGCCGGCCGCCGCTGCCTTCGTCGCGGCCGTCGGCCAGGAGCCGCGGCCGAAGTACGGGTGGACCGACGTCGCCCGGTTCTCCGCCATGGGCGTGCCCGCCGTGAACTTCGGCCCCGGGGACGCGCTGCTCGCCCACACCGACGACGAGCACGTCCCCGCCGACGCCGTGCGCGCGTGCCACCGGGCGCTCGCCGACTGGCTCGCCGGCTGAGGCGCCGGCCCGCGCCGACGGCGAGCGGGCTCCCGCCGACGCCGTGCGCGCGTGCGCCCGCGCGCTCGCCGGTGGCCGGTGGCCGATCCGCCGCCCGCTCCGCCGGTCCGCCCCGACGGCGAGCGGGCTCCCGCCGACGCCGTGGGCGCGTGCCGCCGGGCGCACCGGTCCGGTCCCCGGGAGCAGGCAACGCCCCGGCCGGGTCCGCGGGATCAGTCCTGGGCGGCCGCGGCCGCCACGGGGCCCTCGGCGGGCTTCGTCCGGCCCGCGGTGCGGTAGCTGAGGAAGCGGGAGAGCCGGTCCGCGAGCAGGGTCAGCAGGTAGTTGATGAGCACGAAGACGAGCGCCACCACGAACAGCGTCTGCAGGATGTTGCCGTCGCCCGAGCCCAGCCGGCGCCCGCTGGCCAGCAGCTCCGGGTAGGTGATGATGTAGCCGAGCGCGGTGTCCTTGAGGATCACCACGAACTGGCTGACCAGGGAGGGCAGCATCGCCGTCAGGGCCTGCGGCAGCTCGATCAGCCGCAGCGACCGGGCCGGGGTGAGCCCGATCGCGAGCCCGGCCTCGCGCTGGCCGCGGGGCAGCTGGTGGACCCCGGAGCGGATGAGCTCGGCGATGACCGAGCCGTTGTAGAACATCAGGCCCAGCACCACCGCCCAGAAGGGCACGTTCGCGGGCTCGACCAGGTCCGCCCGGCCCAGGCCCAGGTAGAAGAAGATCATCATCACCAGCACGGGCACCGCCCGGAAGAACTCGACGACGACCGTCGAGACCAGGCGCACGAGCGCCAGCTGCGAGAGCCGGCCCAGCCCGAAGACCAGACCGAACGCGATCGACAGGACCACGGCCAGCAGCGCCGCCCGCAGGGTCTGCCACAGCCCGGGCAGCAGGAAGTTCTCCCACGTCCGGGCCGTGACCAGGGGCGCCCACTTCTCGGCCGTGAGCTGGCCCTGGTCGGCCAGCCGCCCGAGGACCACCCACGCGAGGGCGGCCACGAGCAGCACGCCCACGAGGTTGAGGACCAGGGTGGTCCGCCGGGCCCGCGGCCCCTGGACGTCGAAGAGGACGTTGCGTGCCGTCGAGGAGGCCATCAGCGCTTCACCGCCAGTTTCCGGGAGGCCCAGGTGGTGAGCAGGCCCACCGGGACGACGAGCAGGACGAAGCCGAGCGCCACGGTGAGGAAGACCGCGATGATGACGTCCGGGCGGAACTCGATCATGGTCTTCATGAGCGCGGAGATCTCCGTGACGGAGGCGGCGGCCGCGACCGTGGTGTTCTTGGTGAGCGCGATCAGGGTGTTGCCCAGCGGTGTGATCGCCCCGCGCAGCGCCTGCGGGAAGACGATCAGCCGGGCGGCGGGCAGGAAGCTGAGCCCGATCGCCCGGGCCGCCTCCGCCTGGCCCACCGGCACGGTGTTGACCCCGGAGCGGATGGCCTCGCACACGAAGGCGGCGTGGTAGAGGCTCAGCCCGACCACGGCGTAGAGGAAGAAGTTGCGGGCGAAGTCCTCGGAGAGGTTGATGCCCAGCTGGCTCCACACGCCCAGGACCAGGAACACCAGGATGATCGTCAGCGGCGTGTTGCGGAACAGGTTGACGTAGCCGGTGCCGACCAGCCGCAGCGAGGCGATGGGGGAGATGCGCATCAGCGCGACCAGGGAGCCCAGCAGCATCGACCCGATCGCGGCGAAGAAGGTGAGCCGGATGTTGACCCAGAAGGCGCCGAGTACGTCGTACTGGTCGAACAGGCTCGCGAAGTCGTTCAGGTACTCGCTCACGGGCGCTCCCGGAGCTCGTGCGGGTCCTGGGTCACGGCGGGCTGCCCTTCGTCGGTCGGCGGGACGGGTCGGTGCCGCGGGACGTCGCTCCCGCGGGCCGGGCGGTGGCACCGCGGGCCGGCGGCCGGCCGGGAGGGCCGGCCGCCGGGGGCGCGGTGCGCACCGTCCGGGATCAGGCGCAGGGCTCCGGGGTGGGCGGGTTGAGCTCCCGGTTGTACTCGTAGTCGGCGCCCTCGGTGTTCTCGGTGACCGCCTCCTCCCAGGCGCCCTCCCCGATCATCTTGGTGATGGCGTCGTTGACCGCCTGGCACCGGTCGGAGCCCTTGGGCAGGCCCACGCCGTAGCGCTCCTCGGAGAAGGTGTTGCCCACGACCTTGAACTTGCCCTGGTTGGCGTCGGTGGAGGCCAGGCCCGCGAGGATGATGTCGTCCGTGGTCACGGCGTCCACCTGCCCGGACTCCAGCGCCGTCAGGCAGTCCGCGTAGCCGGGCTGCTCGACGAGGTTCGCGCCCGGGTGGTCGTCCTTGACCTTCTGGGCGGAGGTCGAGCCCGTGACCGAGCACAGGTTCTTGCCCTCGAGGTCCTCCGGTCCCTGGATCGAGGAGTCGTCCTCGCGCACCAGCAGGTCCTGGCCGGCCACGAAGTAGGGGCCCGCGAAGTCCACGGTCTCCTTGCGGGCGTCGGTGATCGAGTACGTCGCGAAGATCATGTCCACCTGGTCGTTGGCGAGCATGTTCTCGCGGTTGGCGGAGGGCGACTCCACCCACTCGATCTGGTCCTCCGAGTAGCCGAGCTCCCCGGCGACGTACTCCGCGACGTCGACGTCGAAGCCGGTGTACTCGTCGCCGTCCCGGTAGCCCAGGCCGGGCTGGTCGTACTTGATGCCGATCCGGACGCTCTCCCCGGAGCCGCCGGCGGTGCTCTCCCCGCCGCCCTCCCCGCCGCTGTCGCCGCCGCCGCAGGCGGTGAGGGTCAGGGCCGCGGCCGCGGCCATCGCGGCCAGTCCGAGGGGCTTGCTGCTGCGCATAGTGTGCTCCTTGCGGTTGGCGCCGGTTGCCCGGCGGTCGGTCGGGTCGTGCGGGTCGGTCGGTGGTCAGTGGCCCAGGATCTTGCCCAGGAAGTCCTTCGCCCGCTCGGAGCGGGGGTTCGAGAAGAACTCCTCCGGGGCGGCCTGCTCGACGATCTGGCCGTCCGCCATGAACACCACGCGGTCGGCGGCCTTGCGGGCGAAGCCCATCTCGTGGGTGACGACGATCATGGTCATGCCCTGCTTGGCGAGGGAGACCATGGTGTCGAGGACCTCGTTGATCATCTCGGGGTCGAGCGCGGAGGTCGGCTCGTCGAAGAGCATGACCTTCGGCTCCATGGCCAGCGCCCGGGCGATGGCCACCCGCTGCTGCTGCCCGCCGGAGAGCTGCGCCGGGAGCTTCTGCGCCTGGTCGGCGACCCCCACGCGCGTGAGCAGTCGCATGGCCTGCTCCCGGGCCTGCGCGGCGGAGCGCCCGCGCACCTTGACGGGCCCGAGGGTCACGTTCTGCAGCACCGACTTGTGCGCGAAGAGGTTGAAGGACTGGAAGACCATCCCGACGTCGGCGCGCAGCCGGGCCAGGGCGCGGCCCTCCGCGGGCAGGGGGACGCCGTCCACCAGGATCTCGCCGCTGTCGATGGGCTCGAGGCGGTTGATCGCCCGGCACAGGGTCGACTTGCCCGACCCGGAGGGGCCGATCACCACGACCACCTCCCCGCGGGCGACCTCCAGGTCGATGTCCCGGAGCACGTGCAGGTCGCCGAAGTGCTTGTTCACGCGCGAGAGGCGGACGAGGGGCGCACCGGTGCCGCCGGACGGTCGATCGGTGGCGGCGGGCGGTGTGACGTGCGGCATGTGCACGAACATAATCGAAAATTTGCCGGTGTGATGCCCCCCACGTTGCGGACGCGTTAAATGTTTACTCATCCGTAGTGGAGGAGGGCCGCCGGTCCCGGCGCATAGCCTGGGGCCATGAGCGGACTCCTCCTCGCCCTGACCGGCGTCGTGCTGGTGCTCACCGTCGCCGCCGTGGTGCTGCTCGGCCGCGACCGCCCGCCCGCCTGGACCTCGCCCCGGGGCGTCCGGCCGGAGCCCGCGCCCACGGCGCCCCTCCTGCTGCCCGAGCACCCCGCTCCCGAGGACCTGCGGCGCCTCGCCTTCTCCGTCCGCCGCCGCGGCTACGACCCGGCGGAGGTCCACGCCGTGCTCGAGCACCTCGCCCGGCTGCTGCCGCCGGCGGAACCGGGCGCCGGCCGGTGAGCGGCGGTCCGGGCGCGCCGCAGGATCCCGGGGCCGCCCACGGGGCAGGGGCCGCGGTCTCCCGCGGCGAGGCGCGGCGCCCGGATCCGCCGTGGCGGACGGGCGCGTCCCCGGTCGCGCGGGCGGTCCGGGCGCTCGCCGCCCGCGGGCGGGCGCTGCCGTGGTGGGCGCACGCCCTGCTGGTGTGGGCCGCCTCCCGCGCGTGGGGCTGGGCGGTGTACACCACCGTCGGGCGCCGCCAGGGACCCGGGCCGTGGGGCGACGGCGCCCTGGGCTACCTCGCCTTCGCGGGGACCTGGGACTCGGACTGGTACGAGCGGATCGCCGGGGAGGGCTATCCCGCGGCCGTGCCGCGGGACGCGAGCGGGCGGGCGGAGGAGAACGCCTGGGCCTTCTACCCCGTCTTCCCGCTGCTCGTGCGCGCCGTCATGGCCCTCACCGGTGGCGGCTGGGACGCCACCGCGGCCACCGTCTCGCTGCTCGCGGGCTTCGGCGCGGCCGTGCTGGTGCTCCGGCTCTTCCGGTGCCTCGCGGCGCCCGGCACCGCCCTGTGGGGGCTGGCCTTCGTGGCCTTCGCCCCTGTCGCCCCCGTGCTCCAGGTGCCCTACGCCGAGTCACTGCACCTGCTGCTGCTCGCGGCGGCCCTCCTGCTCGTCCTCCGGGGCCGCCACCTCGCGGCCGCCCCCGTCGTGCTGCTGATGTGCCTGACCCGGCCCGCGGGCGTGCCGTTCGCGGCCGCGCTCGGGCTGACCTGGCTCGTGCGCACCGTCCGGCGCGCGCGGGCCGGGCGGCTGCGCAGGATGCGCGACGCGGTGGACGGGCTGTTCGGCCTGACCGTGCTCGCGTGCGCGGCGGCGCTGGCGTGGCCGGCGATCGCCTGGTGGGCCACCGGGGAGCCGACCGCCTACACCGACACGGAGACCGCCTGGCGCGGCGAGGACCTGCACCCGGTGCGCCCGTGGTTCGAGACCGGTGCGGAGCTCTTCGGCCCGCTGCTCGGCGCCCTGGCGCCCGTCCTGCTCGTCGCGGCCGGGGCCGTCGTGCTGCGGGCGCGCGTCGTCGTCGCCCGTCTCGACCTCCTCCTGCGGGTCTGGATCGCGTGCTACGCGGTCTACCTGCTGCTCTTCCTGCACCCGCAGACCAGCACGTTCCGGCTGCTGCTGCCGCTGTTCCCGCTCGCCCTGCCGCTCGCCGCGCTCTCGTCCTCCCGGGCCTACCGGGTGGCGTGCGTGCTGGCGGGGGCCGTCCTGCAGCTCGTGTGGGTCGGCTGGCTGTGGCACTGGCGGCAGCTGCCCGGCGGCGGCGACTACCCGCCCTGAGCGGACGGCCCGGACAGGAGCGGTTCCCCGGGCGGCGCGCACGAGCGGCTGCCCGGGCGGCGCGCACGAGCGGCTGCCCGGGCGGCGCCTACGCCGGCCCGCCCTCCGCCGTGCCGGGGCCGGTGCGCCGCGGCGCGGCGGGGCGGGAGCCGCCGTGCCGGGGCGCCCGGCGCGGAACGGATAGGATGGGAGCCACACCACTCGAGAAAGAGGAGTTCCCACATGGCGGCCATGAAGCCGAGAACCGGTGACGGACCGATGGAGGTCACCAAGGAGGGGCGCAGCCTCATCATGCGCGTTCCGCTCGAGGGCGGCGGACGGCTCGTGGTCGAGCTGAAGCCGGACGAGGCCGCCGAGCTCCGGGAGTGCCTGGCCGGCGTCACCGCCTGAGCCCGCACCCGGCGCCGACCGGGTGCCGCGAGGGGCCCCGCACCGCGAGCACGGTGCGGGGCCCCTCGCCGTGCCGGCGGAGGCGTGCGCACGGCGCCGCGGGCCCCGGAGCGGGGCCGAGGCGGGGTCCGCGGCCGGTGGCGCGCCGGGAGCGCCCGCGGCCGCCGGGGTCCGGGGCCGGCAGGGCCCCGGCCCCGGGCTCGGTCCGCGGGAGGGCGGCAGCCGGGGTGCGCCGGGACGGCCGGCGCGTCAGCGCCGCACGGCCAGCAGCAGCCCGGAGCCGGTCGGCAGCAGCGCGGAGCTGAAGCGCTCGTCCTCGCGGAACAGCCGGTGCACGGCGCGCATCGTGCGCGTGTTCTCCTCGCGGTTGGCGGGCTGGGCGACCTTGTCCTGGTGCAGGGCGTCGTTGACGACGAGCAGCCCGCCCGGGCGCAGCAGCCGCACGGCCTCCTCGGCGTAGTGCAGGGTGCCCTCGGGGTCGGCGTCGAGCACGACCATGTCGTAGGCCCCGGCGGTCAGCCGCGGCAGGACCAGCGACGCCCGCCCGGGGATGGTGCGCGTGCGGTTGGTCGGGACCCCCGCCTCCCGGAACGTCTCGCGGGCCGCGCGCAGGGCCCGGATGTCCGCGTCGATGGTCGTCAGCACGGCGGTGGGCGGCAGTCCGCGCAGCAGGGCCAGCCCGGAGACCCCGGCCCCCGTGCCGACCTCCACGACGGTCGACGGACGGGCCGTGGCGGCCAGCACCGTGAGCGCCGCGGCCGTTCCCGGGGTGACCGGCGGGATCCGCAGGGCGAGGGAGCGCTCGCGGGCGCGGTAGGCGAGCTCGTCCTCGGCGGCGAACGCCTCGGCGTACGACCAGCTCGTCGTCTTGTCCGCGCCCATGGTCCGCCCTTCGTCGCCGTCGTTGCTGCTCGTGCCGCCCTGCACCTCCGGGTGCCGCCGCGGCGGAGGGGACGCGCGTCATCCTACCGCTCGCGCCCTGCGCCCGCCCGGACCGGCGGCGCCCGGCCCGGGCGGGACGCCGGACGCGACCGTGCGAGCGGGCACCCGCACGGGACCCCCGGCGGCCGTCCAGTGCGCACCCAGCTTGGCCGCCGATCATGGGAAGGCCGCCCGCACCGCCCGCGAGACCGCCCGGAAGGAGACCCGCCGTGCCCCGACCGCACCGGTCCCGCCGCCGCGGTCTCGCCGTCCCCCTGGCGGCCGCCGCCGCGAGCATGGTGCTCGTGCTGCTCCTCGGCTCCGGGTGGGTCGTCGGGCGCAGCGCGGCCCTCCGGGAGCCGGCGGCCGAGCGCACCCCCGTGGCGGCCTGGACGGGCACCGGCGGGGTCCTGCACGCGGACGAGTCCTCCGCCGAGCGGCTGCGCGCCGAGGGCTGGACGCTGCCCACGCTCGCCTCGGACGGCTACCGGGTGCGGTCCATGACGCAGGGCAGCCTCGCCGGCCGCCCCGCGGTCACCATCGAGCTGCAGCGCGGTGCGTCCGACGTCGTGGTGGTCGAGCAGCGCGGAGACGTCGACGCCGCCAACCCCGTCGACGGTCTCACCGGCCTGCCGGTGAGCGCCGGGGACCTGCAGCCCTCCGCCGTGGCCGGCGTGGCCCTGTGGGCCGACCCGGGACCGCCCTGGCGGGTCGTGCTGGCGGGGGACGACGTGGTCTACACCGTCAGCGCGGACACCGGCCCGGCGAGCATGTCCCACGTCGTCGCCCTCGTGGTCGCGGACGAGCGCGGCCGCGTCGCGGGCCCCGTCCGGGACGAGCCGGGGGTGCTGCGCACGATCGGCACGGGGCTGCGCGAGATCTTCGGCGGGCCCGGCCCCGAGCCGGCCGGCTGACCGGGCGCCCCGCCCCGACTGGTAATCTTCCCCTGTGCTCGGCATCAACGGCGGCGAAGCGATCATCCTGGTGCTCCTGGCCCTGTTCCTCATCGGGCCGGAGCGGCTGCCGGAGTACGCGGAGAAGCTGCGTCAGCTGGTCCGCAGCGCCAAGCGCTACGCCACGGGCGCCACCGAGGAGCTGCGGGAGACGCTCGGCCCCGAGCTCGCCGACGTCGACTGGCGCAAGCTCGACCCCCGCCAGTACGACCCCCGCACCATCGTGCGCCAGGCGCTGCTCGAGGACGACGACGAACCCCCCGCCCGGTCCGCGCCCCCGCCCCGGGCCCCGGTCGTCCGGCTGGCCCCCGGCGAGCGCGCCCCCTTCGACACCGAGGCAACCTGAGCCCCGCCCGTCCCGGCCGCGGCGCAGGGACCCGTCGCCCGGTCAGCGCGGGCTGAGACCCAGCGGGCGTCCCGCGAGGCCGCGGGGCGCGCCCAGCCGGTCGGCGACCGCGCGCAGGGCCCGGCCCGCAGGGGAGTCCGGCGCCGACCACACCACGGGCCGCCCCGTGTCCCCGCCCTCGCGCAGGGCCAGGTCCAGCGGCACGCTGCCGAGCAGGGGCACGTCGTGGCCCAGGCGCGCGGTGAGCGAGTCCGCGATCCGCTGCCCGCCGCCGGATCCGAAGAGCTCGAGCACCCCGCCGTCGGGCAGGGGCATCCCCGCCATGTTCTCGACCACCCCGGCGACGGTCTGCTCCGTCTGCAGGGCCAGCGCGCCGGAGCGCTCGGCGATCTCCACGGCGGCCTGCTGCGGGGTGGAGACCACCAGGACCTCCGCGGAGGGCAGCAGCTGGGCCACCGAGATGGCGACGTCGCCCGTGCCCGGCGGCAGGTCCAGGAACAGGTGGTCCAGGTCCCCGAAGTGGACGTCGGTGAGGAACTGCTCCACGGCGCGGTGCAGCATGGGCCCGCGCCAGGCCACCGGCTGCTGCGGGTCCACGAACATCCCGATCGAGATGACCTTGAGCACACCGGCCCGCGGGCCCGTGCGCGCCTCCGCCGGGACCTCGACGACCGGCGGCAGGATCATGTCCTCCACCTGCGTGGGGCCGCGGCCCACCCCCAGCAGGCCGGGGACGGAGAAGCCGTGCACGTCGGCGTCGACGATCCCGACCGACCGGCCCTGCGCGGCGAGCGCCGCGGCCAGGTTGACGGTCACGGTCGACTTGCCGACGCCGCCCTTGCCGCTGGTCACCGCGTGCACCCGCGTCAGCGAGCCGGGCTCCGCGAACGGCACCGTGCGGGTGTGCCCGACGCGCTGCTTGAGGGCCGCGCGCTGCTCCGGGGTCATGACGCCGAGCTCGACGTCCACGGAGCGCACGCCCGCCACCGCGCCGATGGCCTCCCGGACGTCGTGCTCGATGGTGCCGCGCAGCGGGCAGCCGCTGATCGTCAGCAGCACGTGCACGCGGGCGCGGCCGGCGGCGTCGAGCTCCGCCGCGCGGATCATCCCGAGCTCCGTGACGGGCCGGCGCAGCTCCGGGTCGAGCACCCGGTCCAGCGCCGCGCGCAGCTCCGGGTGCAGGTCGCCGGGGGAGAGCGGGTCGTCGGGGCGGGGGGCGGGGGCGTGCTCAGACACGTGGGATCTCCCGGGTCTCGGGGGCGGAGGAGCGGCGCCGGGCCGGGCGGCGGCCGGAGCGGTCCTCGGGGACGGGTGCCTCGTCCTGGGCGTCGAGGATCTCCTCGAGCACGGAGCGCAGCTCCGAGCGGACGAAGTCGCGGGTCGCGACCTCCCGCAGCGCGATCCGCAGGGCGGCGATCTCGCGGGTCAGGTACTCGGTGTCCGCGAGGTTCTGCTGGGCGCGCCGGCGGTCCTCCTCCTGGGTCACCCGGTCGCGGTCGTCCTGCCGGTTCTGGGCCAGCAGCAGCAGGGGGGCGGCGTAGGAGGCCTGGAGGGAGAGCATGAGGGTCAGCAGGGTGAAGTTCAGCGCCCGCGGGTCGAACTGCGCGGACTCGGGGGCCAGCGTGTTCCAGCCCAGCCACACGGCCACGAACACCGTCATCCACAGCAGGAACTGCGGGGTGCCCATGAACCGGGCGAAGCCCTCCGTCATCCGCCCGAAGGAGTCCGGGTTGGGCCGGAACCGGTCCAGCAGCCCCGGGCGGTGCTCGCGGGGCTGGTCGAGGGCGTTGCCGTGGCGGCGCCGGGGCTCACTCATACCGCTTGCCCACCTTCCGGATCGGGGTCCCGTCGTCGGCGGTGCGCCAGTCCTCGGGCAGCAGCGCGTCGAGGACGTCGTCGATGGTGATCGCCCCGACCACGCGGTCGTGGTCGTTGACGACGGGGATGATGGTCAGGTCGTAGGTCGCCAGCTCGCGGGCGACGTCCTGGAGCGTCGCGAGGTCGGCCACGGGCTCCAGCGAGCGGTCGATCAGGTTGCCGATGGGCTCGTAGGGCGGGAAGCGCAGCAGCTTCTGCGTGTGCACCATCCCCAGGTACTTGCCGGTGGGGGTCTCCAGGGGCGGGCGGGCGACCATGACGGCGGCGGCGACGGCGGGGCTGAGCTCCTCCTGACGGATGTGCGCGAGCGCCTCGGCGACGGTCGCCTCGGGCGGCAGGATGATCGGCACCGGGGTCATCAGCGAACCGGCGGTGCCCTCCTCGTACTCGAGCAGCCGGCGCACGTCCTCGGCGTCCTCCGGCTGCATGCGCTCGAGCAGCTCCTCCGCCTCGGTGTCGGGCAGCTCGTTGAGCAGGTCCGCGGCGTCGTCGGGCTCCATCTCCTCGAGCACCGCCGCCGCCCGCTCCGGGGCCATGCTCGTGAGGATGAAGACCTGGTCCTCCTCGGGCAGCTCCTGGAGCACGTCCGCGAGCCGGTCGTCCTGCAGCTCGTGGGCGATCTCGAGCTTGCGCTTGTCGGACATGTCGTGGATCTCGTCGGCGAGGTCCGCCGCCTGCTCCTCCTCGTGGGAGACGATCCACTGCGTGGCCGGCTGGTGGCCCGCGGCCGAGGGGTCCCCGGTGTCCTCCCAGTCGACGATGAGCGTCTCGTTGCGGCGGCGCATCAGGCCCCCGCTCGCGGCGGAGCGGCGCACGAACAGCTGCGTCACCAGCCAGTCGCCGGTGTTGCGCCGGCGCTCCATGGCCATGTCCTCGATCGTGGCGGTCCCCGAGCCGTCGCGCAGCACCACCGTGCGGTCGAAGAGCTCGGCGACGACCAGGGTCTCGGCCCCGCGCTGCTCGAAGCGGCGCAGGTTCACGAGGCCCGTGCAGATGATCTGGTCGGCGTCGATGCTCGTCACCCGGGTCATCGGGACGAACACCCGCTTCTTCCCGAGGACCTCCACCACGAGGCCCACGACCAGCGGCCGGCGGCCCGAGGTGCCGTGGCGGCCGTGGCGCATGAGCACGACGACGTCGCGCAGCCGGCCCAGCCGGTCGCCCAGGGGGTCGAACACGTCGAGGCCGATCAGGCGCGCGATGAAGATCCTGCTCACGGAGCTGCTCACCGTACAAGACTACTCAACGGCCCGCCGGCACCCGGCCGGGGTGCCCCGGGGCGGCACGGCAGCGCGCCGGTCCCGGCGGGCGCCCAGGGCCGTGGGGGACAATGGGCCCATGAGCTCCCCTCGGTCTGCACCCACCGCCGGTCCCGCCTCCCGCGGCCTGCCCCGCGGGGAGGTGATCGGCCGCTACGGCACCTACGCCGACGCCCAGAAGGCCGTCGACCACCTCGCCGACGAGCAGTTCGAGGTGGCCAAGGTCGCGATCGTCGGCAACGACCTGAAGTCGGTGGAGCAGGTCACCGGCCGGCTCAGCTATCCGCGGGTCGCCGGGCAGGGCGCGCTCAACGGCATGGTCTTCGGCGCCTTCCTCGGCATGATCCTCTCGCTGCTGGGCGGGGAGCAGTGGCTGCCGACCCTGGCCGTGTCGGTGCTCATGGGCGGGGCCTTCTGGATGCTCCTGGCGACCGTGACCTACGCGATGCAGCGCGGCCGGCGGGACTTCACCTCGACGAACCAGATCGTCGCGACCTCCTACGACGTCGTCGCCGCGCCCGAGGTCGCCCACCGTGCCCGCCAGGTGCTCCAGGGCCTGCGGGGGCTGAGCGGCCTGCCCGTGCCGGGCGCCCCCGCCGGGGCGCAGGACCGGCCCCGGCCGGGGCAGCCGGGCGCGCCGTGGCAGCAGGGGACGCAGGCCGTCCCGCCCCCGGGGCCTCGGGCCCAGGGCTCCCCGCACCCGGCGCCCCGGTACGGGGAGGCCGGGGCGCCGGGCGCCCCGGGCGGCGGGACGGGCGAGGCCTGGCCCCGACCGGCCTACGGCGCCGGTCCGGCCGGCGGGACGCCGCCGAACGGGCAGGCGCCGGGCGGGGCGAGCCCCGGCGGGACGTCGTCGGGAGGGGCCGCGCCGGTCGCACCGCCGGAGCGCTCGGCACTGTTCGAGGACCTGCCCGACGGCCGCCCCCAGTACGGGATCCGGCTGCCGCAGCGGGGCGTGCCCCGGACACAGGACGGCGCCGGTGGACAGGGCACGGTGGGGTCCCGCGGCGCCGGCGCCCAGGACGCGCCCGCCGCCGAGAAGCCCTCCGGGGAGGACGGGCCGCCGGCCGGCGGCAGCACCGCGGCGGGCCCGCCCCGCTGACCCGGCCCACCGGGCCCGGGCGGGCGCCCGTCCCGCGGGCCGGCGGCCCGGGCCTCCCGCTCCGTTCGGCCCGGCCCTCCGGCCGGGCACCGATCCGCCGGTCCGGCCCCTCGGCCGGCCCGGGCCGACCGGCCGGTCAGCTGGGGTCGGCGCCCTCGCGGGCGTGCCACAGCCCCGTCATCCAGGCCTCGACCTCGTCCGGGGTGCGCGGCAGCGCCGAGGAGAGGTTGACGTTGCCGTCCCGGGTGATCAGCACGTCGTCCTCGATGCGCACGCCGATGCCCCGGTACTCCTCGGGCACGGCGAGGTCCTCGGCCTTGAAGTACAGGCCCGGCTCGATGGTGAAGACCATCCCGGCCTCGATGACCCCGTCCAGGTACAGCTCCCGCTTGGCCTGCGCGCAGTCGTGCACGTCCAGGCCCAGGTGGTGGCTGGTGCCGTGCGGCATCCACCGCCGGTGGTGCTGGCCCTCGGGCGAGAGGGAGACCTTCGCCGGCACCGGCAGCAGACCCCACGACTCCAGCCGCCGGGCGAGGACCTCCATCGCGGCGGCGTGCACGTCGCGGAACCGGTTGCCGGGGACCGCGACCTCGAACGCCGCGTCCGCCGCGTCGAGCACCGCCTGGTAGATCCGGCGCTGGACCTCCGTGTAGCGCCCGTTGACGGGCAGGGTCCGGGTGATGTCGGCGGTGTACAGGGAGTCGGCCTCCACCCCGGCGTCGACGAGGATCAGCTCGCCCGGGAGCACGGCGCCCGTGTTGCGGATCCAGTGCAGGACCGTGGCGTTGTTGCCGCACGCGGCGATCGTGTCGTAGCCCAGGTCGTTGCCCTCGGTGCGGGCCCGGGCGAAGAACGCGCCCTCCACCATGCGCTCGCCGCGGTGCCGGTGGCCGGCGGCCGCGGGCAGCACGTGCACGATGTCCGTGAAGCCGGCGACCGTCGCGTCCACGGCCTCCTGCAGCTGGGCGACCTCGTGCTCGTCCTTGACCAGGCGCAGCTCGGAGAGCGCCTCGGCGAGCTCGCCGTCGAGGGCGTCGGCCGACTCCAGGTCCACCCCGGTGTTGATCCGCGAGGTGTCCACCAGGGCGTCGACGTTCAGGTCGACCTCCCGCACGAGCCGCACGCGCACCCCGCCGAGCTCGGTGGGGCCCGCGTTCTTCGTGACCGCGACCTCGAGCGCGGAGAGGTCCTGCGCGCGCAGCCCGTGGGAGGCCCGCAGCTCCTCGAGGGTCGGGCGCGGCCCCACCCAGAACTCCCCGTGCCGGGCGTCGGCGTAGAACTCCTTCGAGTCCCGCCCGGCCAGCGGCCGGAAGTACAGGGTCGCCTCGTGGTGGCCGCCGTCGTCGCCCGCGCCCTCCTCGACCGGCTCGAGGACCAGCACGGCGTCGGGCTCGTGGTCCACGCCGAGGCCGGTCAGGTGCGCGAAGGCGGAGTGGGGGCGGAACCGGTAGTCGGTGTCGTTGGAGCGGACCTTCAGCGGCCCCGCGGGCAGCACGAGCCGCTCGCCGGGGAAGCGCTCCGAGATCCGCCGGCGCCGGGCGGCGGCGAAGTCCGCGACGGGCAGGCGCTCGGTGCGGGCCGGGGCGGCCTCGGCCCACTGCGAGGCCATGAACTGCTGGAAGGCGGGGGAGTCGGGGCGCTGCGAACGGTTCTCGACGCGCTCCCCGAGCGGCTGCGGGGTCCCGGCGGGGCCGGTGCTGTGCTCTGTCATGGTTCCTTTCCCTGTCGGCTCCGTCTCATGGTGCCACGGCGGCCGGGGGCCGGGCCCGCCCCGGCCCCCGGGGCCACCCGGGACCGGTATCGTGGAGGGGTGAAGATCGACCTCCACACCCACTCGGCGGAGTCCGACGGCACCGAGGCCCCGGCGGACGTGGCCCGCGCCGCCGCCGCGGCCGGCCTCGACGTGTTCGCCCTCACCGACCACGACACCACCGCCGGCTGGACGGAGGCCGGGGACGCCGCCGTCGCCCTGGGGCTGAGCTTCGTGCCGGGCATGGAGATCTCCTGCACCACCGACGACGGCATCTCCGTGCACCTGCTCAGCTACCTGCACGACCCCGCGGAGCCCTCCCTGCTGGCCGAGCTCGAGTCCTGCCGCTCCTCGCGGCTGACCCGCGCCGAGCGGATGGTCGAGCTGCTCGCCGAGGACTACCCGATCGACTGGGACACCGTGCGCGAGCACGTGCACGAGGGCGCGACGGTCGGGCGCCCCCACATCGCCGACGCCCTGGTCAGCGTCGGCGTCGTCGAGTCCCGCTCCGCGGCCTTCGCCTCCGTGCTCCACAGCCGCTCCCGCTACTACGTCCCGCACCGCGCCCCCGACCCCGTACGGGCCGTGCGGCTCGTGCGGGCCGCGGGGGGCGTGCCCGTCTTCGCCCACCCGCTGGCCGCCGCCCGGGGGCGCGTGGTCGGGCCGGAGGTCTTCGAGGCGATGATCGACGCCGGCCTCGGCGGCCTCGAGGTCGCCCACCGGGACAACCCCGACGACGCCCGGGCCCGGCTCGTGCGCATGGCCTCCGAGCAAGACCTCGTGGTCACCGGCTCCAGCGACTACCACGGCACCGGCAAGCCCAACCGGCTCGGCGAGAACCTCACCTCGGTGCAGTCGCTGGTGCGCATCGAGGAGCAGGCCGTCTCGGGCACCCGCATCCGCCACCCCTGAGCAGGCCCCGGGAGGGCTCCGCGGCGACCCCACTACCACGGCCGGAAACCCGCCCGGAACGCCCGGACGGGTCCCTCCGGCGTGAACTTCCTCACATCCTGCGGGCGCTGCCGAACCGCCTCCTTCCCTGCCACGACGGGCCGGGAGCGAGCTGGGAGCGCCGTGCACGGGCCCTGGGCCCGGCACGGCCCGGTGCTACGGTCGGCTCGACTGCCCCCTCGACCCCGGGCCCCGGCGCGCGCCACCGCCGCCGGCGCGGCCCCGGAGGGCTCCCAGCACCGCGCCGCGCCCCCTCGCGGGGACGCGCTCCGCCCGACGAAAGGACCTGCATGCCGCCCGCACAGCTCGAACCGCCCTTCGGCCTGATCGTCACCACCGGTCTCCTCGTGCTCTTCTTCGGGGGGACCTTTCTCATGTCCACGCGCATCGGCCGCCGCAAGGAGAACGCCGACAGCTACATGACCGCCGGCCACGGCATCGGCTTCGGCGTCTCCGCCGCCTCGATGACCGCCACCTGGATCTGGGCGTCCTCCATGTACGCCTCGGTCACCTCCGGCTACACCTACGGCGTCTCCGGCCCGATCCACTACGGCCTGTGGGGCGCGCTGATGATCCTGTTCATCTACCCCTTCGGCCGGCGGATCCGCGCCGTCGCCCCGCACGCCCACACCCTGGCCGAGGTCATGCACGCCCGCCACGGCCGCTCGAGCCAGCTGATGCTCGCCGGCTCCAACGTGGTCGGCAGTGTGATCAGCCTGATGTCCAACTTCATCGCCGGCGGGGCGCTCATCTCGATGCTCTCCCCGTTCGGGTTCGTGCAGGGCGTCGTGATCATCGCCGCCGGCGTGCTGCTCTACACGCTGTGGTCCGGGTTCCGGGCCTCCGTGCTGACGGACTTCGCCCAGGTCGTCGCGATGCTCGGCGCCGTCGTCGTCCTCGTGCCCGCGCTGTTCCTCGTCCTCGGCGGACCCGCCCTGTTCACCGAGGGCGCGGTCAACGTCACGCCCCAGCAGGCCGACTTCTTCTCCTCCGAGGCGTTCCTCGAGCAGGGTGCCCCCTACATCGCCGCGGTGCTGGCCTACGCGATCGGCAACCAGACCATCGCCCAGCGCCTCTTCGCCGTGCGCGAGGACCTGATCCGCCCGACGTTCGTCACCGCGACGATCGGCTACGGCGCCACCGTCATCGGCATGGGCATGATCGGGGTGCTCGCCCTGTACGCGGGCATCGACCCCTCCGGCGGCGAGACCAACAACCTGCTCCCGCAGGTCGCCGCGAGCTACCTGCCCGGTGTCCTGCTGGCCGTGTTCTTCGTGATGATCATCGGCTCGCTGTCCTCCACCGCCGACTCCGACCTCTCCGCCCTGTCCTCGATCGTGATGACCGACGTCTACGGGCAGAGCCTGCGCGGCCGCGGCCGGCGCGTCGACCCGAGGACGATGCTGCTCGTCGGCCGGCTGACCATGGTCGTGGCGACCGCCGTCGCCGTCGTGTTCGCCAGCCTGCGGCTGGACATCCTCGACCTGCTCGTGTTCGTGGGCGCGCTGTGGGGCGCCCTCGTCTTCCCCGTGATCGCCAGCTTCTACTGGGGCCGGGTCACGAACCGCGCGTTCACCGTCTCGGTGCTCGCCGCGCTCGCCGTCTTCCTGCCCGTGCGCTTCGGCGCGGTCCCCGACGCGGGCCTGCTGCCGCTGCTCGTCGAGGTCCTCGCCGTGGTCGGCGTGGGCGTGGTGCTGGGACTGATGGTCTTCGGCTTCACGGGCCTGCGCCCCGCCCTGGTGATCGGCACCGTGGCCGCCCTCGCCGCCGCCCCGTTCGTGCTCGGTTTCCTGCGCGACTACGAGGCGCTCACCGGCTCGCTCGTCGCCTACGCGGTGAGCACGCTCGTGTGCTGGGCGATGTCCGTGCGCAGCGGGCAGGACTTCGACTTCGCCGAGATCCGCCGCCGCACCGGCGACTTCACCGACCCGGGTGCGGGCGACGACGACGACGCCTCCCTGGCCGCCGCCGCCCGCGCCGAGCGCTGACCCCCGTCCCGAGAGGAGATCCCATGACCCCGTTCCTGCTGACCGTCTACGTCCTGGTCTGGCCGCTGGTCGTCGCCGGCGTCCTGGCCGTGCTGTGCACCGCCTTCGGCAAGGAGGCCGCCGAGGCCCGGCGCCAGGGCCGCGACCTCGTCTGAGCCGGGGCCCGGCGCCCGGGCCGCGACCTCGTCCGAGCCGGGGCCCGGCGCCCGGGCCGCGACCCCGTCCGGGCCGGGGCCCGGCACCCGGGCCGCGACCTCGTCCGGGCCGAGGCCCGGAGCACCGATGCGGGCCCCGATCGCTGCGGCGGTCGGGGCCCGCGTCCGTGCGCCGTCGGCGGCGCTCAGCCGTGCACGACCGCGCCCGGCAGCCGGGCGCGCATCACCTCCACGGCCTCCGGGTTGCGGTCCACGCACACGAACCGCCGGCCCAGCTGCTGCGCCGCGGCGCCCAGGGTCCCGGACCCGGCGAAGAAGTCCAGGACCCAGTCGCCCGGGGCCGAGCTGGCCGCGACCATCCGCCGCACCAGCCCCACGGGCTTCTGCGTCGGGTAGCCGGTCTTCTCCCGGCCCGTGGGGGAGACGATGGTGTGCCACCACACGTCCGTGGGCAGCTTGCCCAGCGCCGCCTTCTCCGGGGTGACCAGCCCGGGGGCCATGTACGGCTCCCGGTCGACCTCCGCGCTGTCGAAGTAGTAGCACCGCGGGTCCTTGACGTAGACGAGCACGTTGTCGTGCTTGGCGGGCCAGCGCCGTCGGGAGCGCCCGCCGTAGTCGTAGGCCCAGATGATCTCGTTGAGGAAGCACTCCCGCCCGAAGATCGCGTCCAGCATCACCTTGGCGTAGTGCACCTCGCGGTAGTCCAGGTGCACGTAGAGCGTGCCGTCCGCGGCGAGCACCCGCCAGGCCTCCCGCAGCCGCGGCTCGAGGAAGCCCCAGTAGTCGGCGAACGCGTCGTCGTAGCTGCGCACGGCCCCGAGGGCGGTCGCGTAGGACCGGCCCGCGAAGCCCGTGCGGTCGCCCTCGCCCGGGGCCACCGGTGTCATGGTCGCCTCGCGGCGGCGCCGCGTGCGCCCGGTGTTGAAGGGCGGGTCGACGTAGATCATGCGGAAGGCCCCGCCGGGCAGCCGCCGCAGGAGCTCCAGGTTCTCCGCGGCGACCACCGAGTCGGGGCCCTCGGCGTCGAAGACGAAGGACGTCACTCGGCGGCGGCACCGCCCTGCGGCGCGGCGTCCCCGCCGCCCTGCGGCGCACCCGACCCGCTGCGCCCGCCGCGGCGGCGGCGCCGGCGGCGGGTCGAGCCCTCGCCGGTGCGCTCCACGGTGGTCTCCCGGGCGGGGCCGTCCCCGGTCCGCTCCGGCGCGCCCTCCCGGCCGGACGGCGCGCCGGCACCGCGCCGGTCCTCCCGGCGCCGCTCACCGCCGGACCGGTCGCGCCCGCCGCCGCGGGATCCGTCCCGGGCGCCGCGCCCGCCGCCGCGGGGCTCGTCCCGGCCGCCGCGGGAGCCGCCGCGCCCGCCCGCGGGACCGCCCCGGCCCCCGGGCTCCCCGAGGTCCTCGAGCACCTCGGCGTCGAGGCCGGCGTGCGTGCGCTTGGACCGCGGCAGCCGGCCCTTGGTGCCGCGGGGGATGTCCAGGTCCGTGTACAGGTGCTCGGAGGAGGAGTAGGTCTCCACGGGCTCGGGCACGCCCAGCTCGAGCGCCTTGTCGATCAGCCGCCAGCGCGGGACGTCGTCCCAGTCCACGAACGTGATCGCGGTGCCCTTGTTGCCGGCGCGGCCCGTGCGCCCGGTGCGGTGCAGGTAGGTCTTCTCGTCCTCGGGGCACTGGAAGTTGATGACGTGGGTGACGTCCTCGACGTCGATGCCGCGCGCGGCGACGTCCGTGGCCACCAGCACGTCGACCTTGTTGTTGCGGAAGGCCCGCAGCGCCTGCTCCCGGGCGCCCTGGCCGAGGTCGCCGTGCAGCGGGGCCGCGGCGAAGCCGCGGCCGATCAGCTCGTCCGCCAGCTTGGCGGCGGCCCGCTTCGTCTTGGTGAACACGATGGTCCGCCCGCGGCCCTCGGCCTGCAGGATGCGGGCGACGACCTCGTCCTTGTCGAGGTGGTGGGCGCGGTAGACGACCTGGCGGATGTCCTTCTTCGTGGCGCCCTCGTCGGGGGAGGAGGCCCGGATGTGCATCGGCTTGGTCATGTACCGGCGGGCCATCGCGACGACCGGCCCGGGCATGGTCGCCGAGAACAGCATGGTCTGGCGGACCTCGGGCACGGCGGCCAGCAGCTTCTCGACGTCGGGCAGGAAGCCCAGGTCGAGCATCTCGTCGGCCTCGTCGAGGACGACGGCGCGCACCGCGGAGAGGTCCAGGTGGCGCTGGCGGTTCAGGTCGATGAGCCGGCCCGGGGTGCCGACGACGACCTCGACGCCGCGCTGGAGCTCCTCGATCTGCGGCTCGTAGGCGCGCCCGCCGTAGATCGTGGCCACGCGGGCGTCGCGGATCCGGGCCGCGGCGGCGAGGTCCTGGCCCACCTGGACGGCCAGCTCGCGGGTCGGCACCACGATCAGGGCCTGCGGGGCGCCGGGCTTCTTCAGCCCCGCCCAGCCGGCGTCCCCGCGGCCGGTGACGCGCTGGACCACGGGGATGCCGAAGCCCAGGGTCTTGCCGGTGCCGGTCTTGGCCTGGCCGATGATGTCCTGGCCGGACAGGGCGACGGGCAGCGTCATCGCCTGGATCGGGAAGGGGTGGACGATGCCCTCGGCGGCGAGGGCGTCGACGATCTCCTGGCGCACCCCGAAGTCCCCGAAGGTCTCGGGCAGCGGCTCGGGGCCGGTGCCGGCGTCGGCCACGGTGCCCGCGGTGTCGAGGTCCTCGACGGTGGCGGCGGGCTCCGCCGCCACGGCGTCGTCGGGGCCGGCCGCGTCGGCGGCGGTGTCGGTGAGGTGGTCGGTCACGGTCTCGGTTCCTTACGGTTCGGGCACGCCCGCCCCGCGGCGCGCCGCCGTGGCGGGGCCGCCGGGCCGCCGGGCGGCGGCAGGGGCGTGCGGTGGGGGAAGCCGATCGTGAACGGGCGCCGCCTCGGCCGGACGCCGCCGTGGGGCGGGGCCCGGCCCCGGTCCCGTGCGGCGGCCGTGGGGCCTGCCGCGGGTCGCGGGGCGGGAGAGAAGCAGGTCGGGAGTTCAGTTGTGCGGGTACGACCGGTCATCCAGTGCGCTCACCAGTGTAGCCCGGTGCACCGTGCGGCGGGCGCGGTGCACCGGGCGGGGCGCCCCGGCGGGACGACGGCCACCGGCCCCGGCCGGTCTCAGTCGTCCTTGGTGAAGGGCATGAAGCCCACCGGGCGCTTCTGCTCGGCGCCCACGGAGGCGTAGCCGATCACGGCGGCCGGGACCACCGTGGTGTTGCCCTTGGTGTCGGTCAGGACCAGCGGCGAGCCGGAGGAGATGGCGGCGTTGACGAGCTCCACGGCCTCCTGCGCCTGGAGGTCGGACTCGACGACGATCTCCCGGGCGACGTGCTGGACACCGATCTTGATTTCCATGGTTCCTCCTGGGGCGGGGACTGGGGCGTGCGGTCGCCGCCAGTCTAGGGAGCGGCTACTCCCAGTCCTCGTCGATGACGGAGATTCCGCCCCAAGCTAAACGGAAGATCTGGCGCTGGGCCTCGGCCCGGCCGCCGGTGTCCGGGTTGCGGTTCCAGTGCACCGCCGCGGTCTGCGCCATCCCGGTCAGGGAGCGGGCGACGAGCACGGCGTGGGGGCGGCTGAGCCCCGCGTTCGGCCCCAGCACCGCGGCGATGGCCTCCGCGACGGCCCCGTGGAAGCGCTCGAAGCGCTCCGCCACCTCGGGGTCCGCCAGCAGGTCCGACTCGAAGATCAGCCGGTGCGCCTCCGGGTTGGCCTCCACGTAGCCGAAGTAGACGTCCAGCATCGACTCCACGCGCTCACGGTTGACCTCGCTGCCGCGCAGCGCGGCCACGAGGGCGGCGGAGAGCTCCCCGAGGTGGTGGTCGACGAGCGCGAGGTAGAGCTCCCGCTTGCCCGGGAAGTGCTGGTAGAGCACCGGCTTGCTCACCTGCGCGGCGTCGGCGATGTCGTCCATCGACGACCCGTGGTAGCCGTTGGCGGAGAACACGGTCAGGGCGGTCTCCAGCAGCTGGCGCCGCCGGGCCTCCCGCGGCAGGCGCGCCGGGCGGCCTCTCCTGGTCTCGTTGGTCAACCGTTCCTCCTCAGCCGGCCGGGGCCGTGCGACGTGGGTGCCTACCCGGCGGCCTGCGGCCGGCGGTCGATCTGCGCGGCCGCCGGCGGGGCGGGCGCGGGCGCCGGTGCGGCGTCCCCGGCGGGGGAGGCCGGCACCTCGATGCCGTAGAGGGCCTCGAGGCCGGTGATGTACTCGTCCTGGCGGCCCTGGGCGGCGAGCTCCCGGGCGCGCACGGTCGGGGTGTGCAGCAGGGAGCGGACCATGCGGCGCATCGCCAGCTCGATCTGCTCCTTGGCCGCGGTGCAGCCGTGGTGGGCGGTGACCTTCTCGAGCTCGGCGTCCAGGACGGCCATGGTGTGCCGGCGCAGGGCCACGATCGCGGCGTCCATGTCCCGGCCGCTCTGGTCGGCGGCGAACTCCTGGGCGGCGCGCTCCACGATGCCGGTGGCGGCCTCGACCGACTCGCGGGTCTCCTCCGGGGCGGCCACGCGCACGGACTCGAGGGAGATCAGCTCCACACCGGGCAGGTCCGCCACGGCCGGGTCGAAGTCGCGGGTCAGGGCCAGGTCCACGACCGTGCGCGGTCCCGGCGGGAACGCGGAGGCGCCCATCGGCGCCGCACCGCCGCTGCAGCCGATCACGACGTCGGCCCGCTCGAGGGCCTCCGCCAGCCCGTCCTCCGGCACGGGGGTCCCGCCGCGGTTCTCCGTGAAGGGCACGGCGCGCCCGGAACCGGACCAGACCTCGATGTCGGCGCACCCGCGGTCGCGCAGCGCCGCCATGGTGGCCCCGGCGTAGGCGCCGGTGCCGAAGACCAGGGCCCGCCGGCCCGCCCACGTGCCGGCCGTGACGTCGTCGGCGAGGTCCAGGGCCACGGAGACGATCGAGCGGCCGCGCTCGCCGAGGGTGGTCTGGGCGCCGACCTTCCGGGCCGTGCGGGCCGCGCCCTCGAACAGCCGCACGAGGTTGCCCGAGACGGTGCCCGCGGTGCGCGCCTCGTTGAGCGCCCGCCGCACCTGGCCGGTGATCTCGCGCTCGCCGACCACGGCCGACTCCAGCCCGGAGACGACCGTGAACAGGTGGCGGGCGGCCTCCGCGTCCGTGCGGGGCACGAGGACGTCGGCGACGAACTCGGGGTCGAGCCCCGAGCGGGCGCCGATCTGCTCGGCCAGCGCGGCGCGCACGTCCGCCACGGCGTCGGGGGCCGACGCGCCGGGGGAGGGCTCGAGCTCGCCGTAGAGCTCGAGGCGGTTGCACGTGGACAGGGTCACGGCGCCGCGCAGCCGGCCGTTCCGGACCATGTCCTCGGACAGCCCCAGCGCACCGGTGCTGAGACGCGCAACGGTGTTCAGATCGACGTTCTGGTGGGAGGCGACGAGAGCGAAGAGGACCACAGTCCATTCATACTAGACGGTCACCGCTCCGGGGGAGTGCCCGGTGACGCGCGGCGCCCGTCCGGGCCCGCCCGCTGACGCTGCGTCAGCAAACCCTGTCGGGGTTCCTTGGCACAATGGGGGGCACTATGGCTACCACTCCGCAGACGGCGAGCACGCCGGACACCCCGACCGCCGCCGCTCCCGCCTCCCCGGAGGAGCTGCCGGCGCTGCGCCGGCTGGGCGAGGGGCTCGGCGCCCTGCCGGCCGGGCACCCCCTGCGGGCGGGCGGCACCGCCGACGCGCCGCTGCTGCAGGCCCTCACCGGGCGGGTCCCCGACCGGCGGCCGGTGTGGTTCATGCGCCAGGCGGGCCGGTCGCTGCCCGAGTACCGGGCCCTGCGCACCGGCACCGCGATGCTCGACGCCTGCCTGGACCCGGCGATGGCCGCGGAGATCACCCTCCAGCCCGTCCGCCGCCACGACGTCGACGCCGCCATCTTCTTCTCCGACATCGTCGTGCCGATGCGCGTGGCCGGGGTCGACGTCGACATCGTCCCCGGGCGCGGCCCCGTCCTCGAGCGGCCCGTGCGCACGGCCGCCGAGATCGCCGCGCTGCCCGAGCTGGAGGACGCCGCCCTGGACCCGATCCGCGAGGCCGTGGCGGCCACCGTCGCCGAGCTCGGGGCCACCCCGCTGATCGGCTTCGCCGGTGCCCCCTTCACGGTGGCCGCCTACATGGTCGAGGGCGGGCCCTCGCGGGACCACCTGCTGCCGCGCACGATGATGCACGCCGACCCGGCCGCCTGGGCCGCCCTGGCCCAGTGGGCCGCCCGCACCTCGGGGGCGTTCCTGCGCGCCCAGGTCGAGGCCGGTGCCTCGGCGGTGCAGCTGTTCGACTCCTGGGCCGGGTCCCTGTCCCTGGCCGACTACCGCGCCCACGTCCTCGAGCACTCGGCCGCCGCGCTGGGGGCGGTGGCCGACCTGCCGGTCCCGCGCATCCACTTCGGCACGGGCACCGGGGAGCTGCTGGCCGCGATGCGCGACGCCGGGGCCGACGCCGTGGGCGTGGACCACCGGATCCCGCTGGCCGAGGCAAGCCGCCGCCTGGGCGGGCGCACGGTGGTGCAGGGCAACATCGACCCGGCCCTGCTCGACGCCCCCTGGGCGGTCCTCGCAGCCCACGTCGACGACGTCCTGGCCGGCGGCGCCGCGGCCCCGGGCCACGTGGTCAACCTCGGCCACGGCGTGCCCCCGGGCGCCGACCCGGACGTGCTCACCGCCGTCGTCGCCCACGTCCACGGCCGCCCGCCCTCCGGGGCCCGCCCGTGAGCCCGGCCCCCGCGGAGCCCGCTCCCGCGCGCCGCCGGCCGCCCCGGTCCGCCCTCGTGGTGGGCGGCGGCGTCGCCGGCCTCGTCGCCGCCCGGGACCTCGCCGCCCGCGGGCTGCGGGTGACGCTCGTCGAGGCCGAGGACCACCTCGGCGGGGCCGTCGGCGCCCACCAGGTCGCCGGTCTCGTGCTCGACTCCGGCGCCGAGGCCTTCGCGACCCGCTCCCCGGCCGTCCCCGAGCTGCTCGGGGAGCTCGGCCTCGCCGAGCGCGTGGTGCACCCCCGCCGGGCCGGGTCCTGGCTCTACCTGCCGGAGGGCGCCGTCCCCGCCCCCGACTCCGGGGTCCTCGGCATCCCCGCGGACCCCACCGCGCCGCGGCTGCGCGCGGCACTGGGCCGGGCCGGGCTGCTGCGGGCCTCGCTGGACCGGCGGCTGCCCGCCGCCGTCGGCGCCTCCGAGCGCTCCCTGGGCGGGCTCGTGCGGGCCCGGATGGGGCAGCGGGTCGTGGAGCGGCTCGTGGCCCCGGTGACCACCGGGGTGCACTCCGCCCACCCCGACGAGCTCGACGTCGACGCCGTGGCCCCCGGCCTGCGCCGGGCGCTGCGCGAGCACGGGTCCCTGGGGGCCGCCGCCGGTGCCCTGCGCCGGGCCGCCCCGGCGGGCTCGGCCGTGGCCGGGCTGCGCGGCGGGATGAACACGCTCTCCGAGGCCCTCGTGCGCGACCTCGAGCGGGCCGGGGCCAAGCTGGTCACCGACCACGACGTCATCGCCCTCGACCGCGACCCCCGCCGCGACGGCTGGATGGTCATCCAGCGCCAGCCCCGCCACGGCGCCAAGACCGCGGTGGCCCGGGGCGAGCTGCTCGTGCTCGCCACCGACGGCGCCACCGCCGTGCGCCTGCTCGGCGGCCACCGCGACGGCCTGCAGCGATTCGGCCCCGAGCCCGGCCCGCAGGTCGCGCTCGCCACGCTCGTCGTGGACGACCCCCGGCTCGACGGCGCGCCCCGCGGCACCGGGCTGCTCGTGAGCGCCGACGCCCGCGCCGTGCGCGCCAAGGCCCTCACGCACGCGACCGCCAAGTGGGACTGGGTGCGGGAGGCCGCCGGGCCCGGCCGGCACGTGCTGCGCCTGTCCTACGGCCGCGCCCAGCCCGACCCCTCGGTGGTCCCGCCCGAGGTGGCCCTGCCGGACCAGCAGCTGATCCGCCTGGCCCTCTCCGACGCCTCCACGCTCATGGGCGTCCCGCTGCGCCCGGAGCAGCTGGCCGGCGCCGACATCGTCCGCTGGCGCGCCGCGCTGCCCCGCGCGGGCGTCGGCCACGCCCAGCGCGTCGCCGCGTTCCGGGCCGAGCTCGCCCACCTGCCCGGCACCGCCGCGGTCGGCGCGTGGCTCGCCGGCACGGGCCTCGCCTCCGTCGTCGCCGACACCCGGGAGCAGGTCCGGACGCTGCTGACCGCGGCGGGCGTGCCCGCCGCGACCCCGACGCCATCCACCCCGAGAAAGGACTGAGCAGTGTCCCACGACACCAGCCCGCACGCACACCACGGCGCTCCCGCCGAGCAGCAGGGGCAGCAGGAGGCCCCCGCCGGCCGGGAGCGCCTGCACTGGGCCGTCTGGTCCGTCTTCGCCCGCCCGGACGGCGCGGCCGGCGCCACCGGCGAGGGCGCCGGCGAGTTCGACGCCGCCGTCGAGCAGCTGGCCGGCGAGGGCGTGACCCTGCGCGGCGTCTACGACGTCTCCGGGATGCGCGAGGACGCCG
The DNA here is from genome assembly GCF_021012935.1 of Kocuria sp. LUK. Classification (NCBI taxonomy): domain Bacteria; kingdom Bacillati; phylum Actinomycetota; class Actinomycetes; order Micrococcales; family Micrococcaceae; genus Kocuria; species Kocuria sp. LUK. The sequence goes on along the minus strand of NZ_JAJMZI010000005.1, from coordinate 243,321 downwards.
ACGTCCTGACCTGGCTCCACGGCGAGGACCCGCAGGTCCTGCAGGCCGCCGTCCGCCGGCTGCGCCGCACCGGGGCCCTCGCCGGCACCCGCCAGGTGTGGAACGCCATGGGCGTGCACCGCGAGGCGGAGTTCACCGCCAACCACTCCCCGTCCTTCGCCCGCGGCGTCCCGCCCGAGCAGTGGGTGTGCGTCTACCCGTTCGTGCGCTCCTACGAGTGGTACTACATGAACGCCCAGCGCCGCGCCGAGATGCTGCGCAACCACGGCATGGCCGCGCGCGACTACCCGCAGGTGCTCGCCAACACCATCGCGTGCTTCGGGCTCAACGACTTCGAGTGGCTGCTCGCCCTCGAGGCGCCCGAGCTCGTGGACCTCGTGGACCTCATGCGCGCGTTCCGCGCCACGGAGGCCCGCCTGCACGTGCGCGAGGAGACCCCCTTCTACACCGGGCGCCGGATCGGCTCCGAGGAGATCGCGGAGGTGCTGCGGTGACCGCCGAGAACGCGCTGTCCCGGGCCCGGGCGCACGCGCCCGAGGACTACGACGCCGTGATCCTCTCCTCCTTCGGCGGGCCCGAGGGCCAGGAGGACGTCATCCCGTTCCTGCGCAACGTCACCAGGGGCCGGGGCATCCCCGACGAGCGCCTCGAGGAGGTCGCCGGCCACTACCGGGCCAACGGCGGGGTCAGCCCCATCAACGAGCAGAACCGCGCCCTGCGCGCCGCCCTCGAGGCCGAGCTGCTCGGCCGCGGCCTGCACGTGCCGGTGCTGTGGGCCAACCGCAACTGGGCGCCCTACGTCGCCGACGTCGTGCGCGAGTGCCACGCCCGCGGGATGCGCCGGCTGCTGGTGGTGGCCACCAGCGCCTACTCGAGCTACTCCGGCTGCCGGCAGTACCGGGAGGACTACGGGGTCGCCCTCGAGGAGCTCGGCCTGACCGGGCAGGTGCAGGTCGACAAGGTCCGCCAGTACTTCGACGCCGAGGGCTTCGTCCAGCCCTTCGTCGAGGGCCTGCGCCAGGGCCTGGCCGAGGTACGCGGACGCCTCGGCGCGGGCGACGGGCGGATCGCGATCCTGTTCTCGACCCACTCCATCCCGCTCACCGACGCCGGGGCCTCCGGGCCCGCCCGGATGGACTTCGAGGAGGACTCCGCCTACGTCGCCCAGCACCTGGCCGTGGCCCGGACCGTCCTCGAGCGGATCGGCCCCGAGGAGCTCGGCGAGCACACCTGGGACCTCGTCTACCAGTCCCGCTCCGGGCCCCCCGAGGTGCCGTGGCTCGAGCCCGACGTCAACGACGCCCTCGAGGAGGTCGCCGCCCGCGGCGTGGCGGGGGCCGTGATCGTGCCCCTGGGCTTCGTCTCCGACCACATGGAGGTGAAGTGGGACCTCGACACCGAGGCCCTGGAGACCTGCGAGCGGCTCGGCCTGCCCGCGGTGCGCACCCCCACGGCCGGCACCCACCCGGCGTTCGTGTCCTCCCTGGCCGACCTCGTGGAGCAGCGCGTCGCCGGCCGGGACGCCCCGCCCCGGGTCTCCGCGTGCGCCTCGGGCACCTGGTTCGACGACTGCGCCCCCGACTGCTGCGTGAAGGTCCTCCGGGGCGCCTCCGGGCCCCGGCCGACGGTGGCCCAGCGTCCCGAGGGCGAGCCGATCCCGGCCGGCCTGGACGGGTCCGGGGAGCTCCGGTGGGTGTGAGCACGGCGCCGGCGGTGCGCGTGGGCACCCGCGGCTCGAAGCTCGCCCTGACGCAGACGACGACCGCGGCCGAGGCGGTGGCCGCCGCGGGCGGGTTCACCCCGGAGCTCGTGACCATCCGCACCGAGGGGGACGTCCTGACCGGCCCGCTGTCCCAGATGGGCGGCACGGGGGTCTTCGCGACCGCGCTGCGCGCCGCCCTGCTCGACGGCTCCGTGGACCTGGCCGTGCACTCCCTCAAGGACCTGCCCACGGCCCCCGTCCCGGGCCTGGAGGTGGCGGCGGTGCCCGAGCGGGAGGACCCGCGCGACGCCCTGTGCGCCCGCGACGGGCTGACCCTCGCGCAGCTGCCCGCCGGGGCGCGGGTCGGCACGGGCTCCCCGCGCCGGGCGGCCCAGGTGCGCGCCGCCCGTCCCGACCTCGAGATCGTCGACATCCGCGGCAACGTGGGCACGCGCCTGGCCCGGGTCGCCCCCGGCGACCTCGACGCCGTGGTGCTGGCCGCCTCCGGGCTGCGCCGGCTGGGGCTGCAGGAGGCGGTCACCGAGCTCATCGACCCCGCCGTGATGCTGCCCGCCCCCGGGCAGGGCGCGCTCGCACTCGAGGTCCGGGCCGAGGACGCGACCGGGTCCGGCCCCCTGGCCGCCGGCCTGGCCGCCGTCGACCACCTGCCGACCCGGCTGGCCGTGACCGCCGAGCGCGAGCTGCTGAGCCGGCTCGAGGCCGGCTGCGCGGCCCCCGTGGGCACCTTCGCCCGCACGGCCGGCGACGAGCTCGTCCTCGACGTCGTGGTCGCCGACCCCGACGGCTCGGAGGTGATGCGCCGGCACGGGAGCACGAGCGAGTGCACCGTGGCCGGGGCCCGCGCCCTCGGCGCCCGCCTCGCGGACGAGCTGCTCGCCGACGGCGCCGGCCGGCTGGCACGGCTGACCCTCTGAGCGGCGTGGCGGGCACGGGGGGCCGCGCGGGAGACGCGGCGCTGCTGGACGGGGCCCGGGTGGTCGTCACCCGGACCCCGGAGCGCGCCCTCGCCCTGGCCCGGCTGCTGCGGCGCGAGGGCGCCGAGGTGACGGCCGCCCCGCTGCTCGAGGCGACCCTGCCCGCCCGCACCGCGCCGCTGGCGCAGCTGCTCGACCGCGCCGCCCGGGCCGGGCACGGGGACTGGCTCGCCGTGACCTCCGTCAACACCGTCCGCGCCCTGCAGGCCCTGGCCGGGGAGGACCTGGGCGGGCGGCTCGCCGGGGCCCGGCGGGCCGGGCTGCGCGTCGCCGCCGTCGGGGACGCCACCGCCTCCGCCCTGGCCGCGGCCGGCCTCGGGCCCGACCTCGTCCCGGCCGGGGCCCACTCCGCCGACGGGCTGCTCGCGGAGTGGCCGGAGGAGCCCGCCCCCGGGCTGGCCCTGCTGCCCCAGTCCGCCCGCGCGCGCCCCGTGCTGGCCGACGGGCTGGCGGCCCGGGGGTACCGTGTCCGGGCGGTGACGGCCTACGAGACCGTGCCGTGGCCGGCGGTCGCGCCCCTCGCCCCCGGGGCGGCGCAGGACGGACCGGACGCCCCCGGGGTGCTGGACCGCGGGCAGCTGCTCGCGCGCCTGTCCGGTCCCGGCGTGGACGCGGTGGTGCTCACCGCGCCCTCGCACCTGGACGAGCTCGTGGGGGAGGACCCCTCCGTGCTCGCCGGACCGGCCCTGGTGGCCATCGGCGAGCCCACCCGGCGGGCCGCCGCCGCGCACGGGCTGCACGCCGTGGCCGCCGGCAGGCCCACCCCCGAGGGCGTGCGCGACGCGCTCGTGCGCGCCCTCGCCGCCCGTCGCGGGGCGCCGCCGGGACGGTCCGCCCCGCCCGGCTCGCCGCCCGGCACCGACCCGATCCGACCGACCCAGGAGACGACCCCGTGACCGACCGCATCCCGCGCTACGACCTCGTGGCCCGGCCCCGCCGCCTGCGCAGCACCCCGGCGGTGCGCCGGCTGGCCGCGCAGACGAGGGTCCACCCCTCCGACCTGATCCTGCCCGTCTTCGTGCGGGAGGGCCTCACCGAGCCCGCCCCGCTGGGCTCGATGCCCGGCGTGGTCCAGCACAGCACCGACTCCCTGCGCCGCGCGGCCGCCGAGGCCGCGGCGAAGGGCCTCGGCGGGATCATGCTCTTCGGCGTTCCCGCCGAGCGCGACGCGTGCGGCAGCGCCGGCACGGACCCGGACGGGATCCTCAACCGCGCGCTGCGGGAGGTCCGCGCCGAGGTGGGCGACGACGTCGTCGTCATGGCGGACCTGTGCCTCGACGAGTTCACCGACCACGGCCACTGCGGCGTGCTCGCCCCCGACGGCACCGTGGACAACGACGCGACCCTGGAGATCTACGCGCGGATGGCCGTGGCGCAGGCCGAGGCCGGCGCCCACGTGCTCGGGCCCTCCGGCATGATGGACGGCCAGGTCGGCGTGGTCCGCGAGGCCCTCGACGGCGCCGGGCGCACCGACGTCGCCGTCCTGGCCTACTCGGTCAAGTACGCCTCCGCGTTCTACGGCCCCTTCCGGGAGGCCGTGGACTCGCAGCTGCAGGGTGACCGGCGCACCTACCAGATGGACGCCGCCAACCGGCGCGAGGCCATGCACGAGCTGCAGCTCGACCTCGACGAGGGCGCCGACATGGTCATGGTCAAGCCCGCCATGAGCTACCTCGACGTGCTGCGCGACGTCGCCGAGGCCTCCCCGGTGCCGGTGGCGGCCTACCAGATCTCCGGCGAGTACGCGATGATCGAGGCCGCCGCCGCCAACGGCTGGATCGACCGCCGGGCCGCGGTCCAGGAGTCCGTCCTGTCCATCCGCCGGGCCGGGGCCGACTCGGTGCTCACCTACTTCGCCGTCGAGCTCGCGGACTGGTTCCGCGAGGAGAACGGCCTCTCCTGACCACCCCCGCACCCCCCGAGCCGGGTCCTCCCGGCGGAAGGAAAGCACTCATGAGCGTCTCCCAGGAACTGTTCGACCGCGCCCGCAAGGTCATGCCCGGCGGGGTGAACTCGCCCGTGCGCGCGTTCGCCTCGGTGGGCGGCACCCCGCCGTTCATCTCGGCCGCCAAGGGCCCGTACCTCACCGACGCCGACGGGCGCGAGTACGTCGACCTCGTCGGCTCGTGGGGCCCGGCCCTGCTGGGCCACTCCCACCCGGCCGTGATCGACGCCGTCCACGAGGCGGTCGAGCGCGGGCTGTCCTTCGGCGCGACCACGCGCGGGGAGACGGAGCTCGCGGAGCTCGTCGTCGAGCGGGTCGGGGCGATCGACGAGGTGCGGCTGGTCTCGACCGGCACGGAGGCCGCCATGACCGCGCTGCGGCTCGCCCGCGGGGTCACCGGCCGGGACCTCGTGGTGAAGTTCGCCGGCTGCTACCACGGCCACGTCGACGCGCTGCTGTCCGAGGCGGGCTCCGGGGTGGCGACCCTCGCCCTGCCCGGCTCGGCGGGGGTCACGGCCGCGACCGCCGCCGAGACCCTCGTGCTGCCCTACAACGACCTCGGCGCCGTGGAGGCGGCCTTCGCGGCCCACCCGGACCGGATCGCCGCGGTGATCACCGAGGCCGCCCCGGCGAACATGGGCGTGGTCACCCCGGGCGAGGGCTTCAACGCCGGGCTGCGGCGGATCACCCGCGAGCACGGGGCGCTGCTGATCTGCGACGAGGTGCTCACCGGGTTCCGCGTGCACGAGGCCGGCTACTGGGGCCTGACCCACGAGGCGGAGGGCGGCTGGGAGCCGGACCTGTTCATGTTCGGCAAGGTCATCGGCGGCGGCCTGCCGGTCGCCGGCATCGGCGGCCGCGCCGCGGTGATGGACCACCTGGCGCCGCTGGGCCCCGTCTACCAGGCGGGCACCCTCTCGGGGAACCCGGTCGCGATGGCGGCCGGCGCGGCGACCCTGCGCACCGCCGACCGCGTCGCCTACCGCACGATCGACCGGCGCTCCGCCCAGCTGCAGGACGCCGTGCGCGCCGCGCTCGGGGAGGCCGGGGTCGACCACTCGATCCAGACCGCGGGGAACCTGTTCTCGGTGGCCTTCGGCACCTCCGCCACCGGCGTGCACGACTACGCCCAGGCCCGCGCCCAGGAGGCCTGGCGGTACCCGGCGTTCTTCCACGCGATGCTCGACCAGGGCGTGTACATGCCGCCGTCCGTCTACGAGGCGTGGTTCCTCTCCGCCGCCCACGACGACGCGGCGATGGACCGGATCGTCTCCGCGCTGCCCGCCGCGGCCCGCGCCGCCGCCCAGGCCCGGCCCACGGCCTGAGCCCGGCCCCCCCGGGGCGCGCAGGCGTCCGGCCCACCCGCCCCGGGGGCGCTCAGGCGTCCGGCCCGCCGGTCCCGGGGGCGCGCAGCGGCCACGCGCCGTCGACGACGGCGTCCGGGCGCGTGCGGCGGAAGTACTCCTGCAGGCTCGCGGCCTGCGCGGCGGCCCAGCCCACCTGGTCCGCGTGCAGCTCCGCGGCCGGCCGCACCAGCTCCGGGAAGCGGCGCGCCATCAGCACCGCCAGCCGCTCGGTGGCCAGCGAGTCCGCCGCCGAGGTGTGGGCGGCGGTCAGCTCCACCCCGTACTCCTCGCACAGGGCCCCGAGCGTGCGCTTGCCGCGGCGGTAGCGGTGCACCTGCTTGTTGAGCACGTAGGGGTCGAGCACGGGGAACGGCTCGGGCACGGCCACGCCGTGGCGGGCGCCCTCCCGGGCCAGGACCGTGAAGTCGTAGGAGGCGTTGAACACCAGCACGGGGGTGCCCGCGGCGAACAGCCCGCCGAGCACCGCGGCGATCTCCGCCACGACCCGCCCGGCCGGGAGCCCCTCCGCGCGGGCGCGCTCGGTCGTCACCCCGTGGACGGCGGCCGCCTCGGCGGGGATCTCGACGCCGGGGTCCGCCAGCCACTCCCACTCGTCCAGCACCTCGCCCGCGGCGCCGGTGCGCACGATCGAGGCCGTGACGATGCGGGCCTCCAGCGGGTCCCGGCCCGTCGTCTCGAGGTCGAAGGCCGCCCGGGGCCCCTCCGTCCAGGCCACCGCCGCCGCGGGCTCCCCGAGGTCGAAGAGGGCGTCCTGGGCCCCGGTGCCCCCGCTCCTCTCCGGGGGCGGGGACGGCGGCGCCGGGTCGAAGAGGGCGGGCTGGTCGGGCGCGGGTCGCGAGGACGTGGACATGGGCCCACGGTACCGGCCGCCTCCGACCCGCTGACGCACCGGGGACCGGGAGCGCGAGCACGCAGGGCCGGCGGACGCGCAGGACCCGCGCTTAGCGCGTCCGCCGGCCGTGATGGGATGGGACCATGCACCGGACCGAGCGCACCGCACCCCGCACCGGCCCCGCCGCCCCGCACGCCCCCGGGGACGGCGGCTCCGTGCGCTGGACGCTGGTGCCGCCGCCGGGCACGGAGCAGGCCCGGCCCCCCTGGCGGCCCACGGCGGACCAGGCCGCCGTCACCGCACTGGGGCCCGGCTGCGGCCCCCGCCTCGTCGTGGGCGGGCCGGGCACGGGCCGCTCCCGCGTGCTCGTCGAGCTGGCCGCCCGCAGGATCCGCGACGGCCTCGACCCGGACCGCCTCCTCGTGCTCACCCCCTCGCGGCTCTCGGCGGCGCGGGTCCGCGACGACCTCACGGCCGCGGTCGCCGCGACCATGAGCTCCCCGCCCGTGCGGGCGTGGCAGTCCTACGCCTTCGACCTGCTGCGGCGGGCGCGCAACGAAGGACTGCTGCCCGGCGTCGACCGGGCCCCGAAGCTGCTCTCCGGCCCCGAGCAGGACGTGCTCGTCGCGGAGCTCATGGCCGGGCACGCCCTGGGCGAGGGGGCCGCGGTGGTGTGGCCGCGCGACCTGCAGGAGGCCGTGGGCACCCGCGGCTTCCGCCAGGAGGTGCGGGAGGTCTTCGACCGCATGTCCGAGCACGACCTCGCCCCGGAGCAGCTGCGCCGCCTCGGCCGGGCCATGGACCGCCCGGACTGGGCGGCGGCCGCCGCGCTGCGGGCCGAGTACCAGGCCGTGCGCCGGCTGCGGATGCCGGAGGCCTACGACCCCGCCGCGCTGGTCTCCGAGGCGGCCCGCCTGCTCGAGGCGCAGCCGGAGTTCCTGCGCGCCGAGCAGGAGCGCCTCGAGCTCCTGCTCGTCGACGACCTCCAGGAGGCCACGCCCTCCATCCACCGGCTGCTGGCCGTGCTGGGCCGCGGGCGCGACGTGGTCGCGACCGCCTGCCCCGACACGGTCGTGCAGGGCTTCCGCGGGGCCCGCCCCGATCTGCTGCGCTCCCTGGAGGACCGCCTCGCCGAACCGGGCCGGCCCCTGCGGCGCCACGACCTCGGCACGTCCCTGCGGATGCCGCCGGCGGTGACGGAGGTCTGGCGGCGGATCGCCGAGCGGGTGCCCGCGCTGGTGCGCGCCCCGCGGGCGCTCGAGTCGGCCCGGGCGGAGCACGGTCCGGGGGCGGACGGCGCAGCGGCGTCCGCACCCGGCGGGGACCGGCCCGGCGGGGGCGGCCCCGCGGCCCGGGCCGCCGCGCCGGGACCGGCCGCCGCGCCCGGGGCCCTCGGCGGGCAGCACCCGGTGGGCGCGGTCGGGCCGGCCGGACCGCAGGAGGCGGGCGCCGGGGCGCACGACCCGGAGGCCGCCGACGACGGCCCGGGCGACCGGGACGCACCGGACGCCGCGGACCGCGGGGAGGTCCTGACCGCCGTGCTGTCCTCGCCGCTGCACGAGGCGCGCTGGATCGCCCACCAGGTCCTGGAGCGCCACCTCGTGCGCGGGGTGCCCCTCGGGGACATGGCCGTGATCGTGCGCAACGGGCGGCAGCTCGAGGGCCTGGAGCGGCAGCTGACGGTCCTCGGCGTCCCCGTGAGCACCTCGGCCGCCGAGACACCGGTGCGGGACGAGCCCGCCGTCCGGCCGCTGCTGGCCGCCCTGCGGATCGTCACCGAGGCCGACGCCGCCAGGTCCCGCGGCGACGGGTCCCCGGGTGACCACCACGGGGCCCTGACCGTCCAGGCCGCCGTGGAGCTGCTCACCTCCCGGATCGGCGGCGCCTCGCCCATGGACCTCCGGCGCCTGCGCCAGCGGCTGCGGGCGGAGGAGCTCGCCGACGGCGGGGGCCGCGGCAGCGACGACCTGCTCGTCGAGGCGCTCGCCGCCCCGGCTGCGCTCGACGCGGCCGGGGTCCGCTCCGCCCCCGCCCGGCGCGTCGCCCGCATGATCGCCGCCGGGACCCGGGCCCTGCACGAGGAGGGCGCGACCGCGGAGACCGTCCTGTGGGCGCTGTGGGAGGCTGCCGGGGTCGCCGAGGGCTGGCGCCGCCGCGCCCTCGAGGGCGGGCCGGCGGGGGAGCGGGCCGACCGCGACCTCGACGCCGTCGTCGCGCTCTTCGAGTCCGCGGAGCGCTACGTCGACCACCTCCCCGGGGCCAGCGCCGCCCAGTTCCTCGACTACGTCGAGAGCCAGGAGCTGCCCATGGACACGCTCGCCGCCCGCGCGCCCACGGACGAGACCGTGGAGATCATGACCCCCGCGACCGCGGCCGGGCGGCAGTGGCCGGTCGTGTTCGTCGCCGGGGTGCAGGATTCGGTGTGGCCCAACACGCGCCTGCGCGGACGGCTGCTCGGCGCCGACCTGCTCACCGACGCCCTCGACCTCGGCGTCGAGCAGGCCGTGCGCACCACGCCGCTGAGCCGGCTGCGCCAGGTCCGCCACGACGAGCTCCGCTCCTTCTCCGCGGCCGTCTCCCGCAGCAGCGGCACCCTCGTGGTCACCGCGGCCGCGAACGAGGACGAGCAGCCCTCCGAGTTCCTCGACCTCGTGGACCCGCCGGGCCCGGGTGCCCCCGCGCGGACGCCGGTCGACGCCCCGCGGCCCATGACCCTGCGCGCCCTCGTCGCCGAGCTGCGCCAGTGGGTGCAGCGCCACGAGGAGGACCCGGTGCGCGCCGAGGCGGCGGCGCGCCTGCTCCACCGCATCGCCGCCTCCCCGCGCCCCGTCCCCGGCGCCGACCCGGGCACCTGGTGGGGCACCGCCGCGCTGTCCAGCACCGACCCGGTCTTCGACGACGGGGTGCCGGTGCCCGTCTCGCCGTCGCGGATCGAGGCGATCCACCGCTCACCCCTGGACTGGTTCGTGGCGGCCTCGCGCGCCGAGCCCGCCACCGACCTCAGCCGCAGCCTGGGCTCGCTCGTGCACGCCATCGCCGAGGAGCTGCCGGAGTCCTCCGGCGGCGAGCTCGTCGAGGAGCTGGACCGCCGGTGGCACACCCTCGGGCTGCCCGGGACGTGGGAGACGGAGGTGCAGCTGCGCCGCGCCCGGCAGATGCTGCGGAAGTTCGCCCAGTACGTCGTCGACGCCCGCCAGGAGCACGGCCGCCGGCTCGCCGCCGTCGAGGGCTCCTTCGACGTCCTGGTCCGCGGCCCCGCCCGCGACGCCCTGCTCCGCGGCCGGGTGGACCGGCTGGAGGTGGACGCGCAGGGCCGCTACGTCGTCGTGGACCTCAAGACCGGGCGGACCAAGCCTGCCGGGGCGAAGATCCCCGAGCACCCGCAGCTGGCGGCCTACCAGGTGGCCCTCGCCGCCGGCGCCGGCGCCGCCATGGCGGGCGGCACCGACGAGGAGCGCCTCGAGCTGCCGGAGGGATCGGTGGCCGAGCTGCCCGGCGGGGCGCTGCTCGTCCAGCTCGGCACCGACGAGAAGACCCCGCGCGTCCAGCAGCAGGACCCCCTGGACCCCCAGGCCGACTGGGCCCGGCTGCTCATCACCCGCGCCGCCGACCTCGTGGCCGGGGAGACCTTCACCGCCCGCCACGACCAGTCGGAGGGCACGTTCAACGGCCACGGCTGCAAGCTGCCGCAGATCTGCCCCCTGTGCGCCGAGGGCCGGCAGGTGAGCGAGCCGTGAGCCCCGACCCCGACCGGCAGGAGAGCACCCACCGCATGACCGACACCGACCGCTCCGCAGGCACCGCAGGCACCGCAGGTCCCGTCGGCGCCGCCGGCGCCCCGCCCCCCTCCGGCGCGGGGGAGGAACGTCCCGGCCCCGCCCACCCGTGGGGCGGGGCGGAGCCGCGGTGGAGCCCGGAGGAGCTCGCCGAGCTGCTCGGGGGCCTGCCCGGGCGCGAGGCGCGGCGGCCCACCGAGGAGCAGGCCGAGGTGATCGCGGCCCCGCTCGCGCCCCGCCTGGTCGTGGCCGGGGCGGGCTCCGGGAAGACGGCCACCATGGTCGACCGGGTCGGCTGGCTGGTCGCCAACGGCGTCGTGGCCCCGGACCAGGTGCTCGGCGTGACCTTCACGCGCAAGGCCGCCGGTGAGCTCGGGCACCGCATGCGCGAGCGCCTCGCCGACCTGCGGGCCCTCGAGCTCGTGCCCCCGGCGGACGGCGGGGACGACGGGACCGCCGCGACCCAGGATCCCGTCGTGAGCACCTACCACTCCTACGCGAACACGCTGGTGCGCGACTACGGCCTGCGGATCGGCGTGGAGCCGGACACCACCCTCCTCGGGCCCGCCCAGGCGTGGCAGCTCGCCGCGCAGACCGTCGAGGCCTGGACGGGGGAGCTGCTGGAGTCGATGCCCGCCAAGTCCACGATGGTCAAGGCCGTCCTCGACCTCGCCGGGGCCTGCGCCGAGCACCTCCTGGACCCGGAAACGGTCGGGCGCTTCGCGCAGCAGCTGCTGGGCGAGCTCGCCACCACCCCGCCGGGCCGGCGCAAGCGCACCCCGGGCGCGACGCTCACGAAGGTCGCCGCCACCCAGCGGGCCGCGTGGGTGCTCGCCGAGCTCGTGGGGGAGTTCGCCCGCCGCAAGGAGCAGGCGCAGGCCATGGACTTCGGCGACCTCCTCTCGGCCGCCGCCCGGATCGCCGAGGAGGACACGGCCGCCCGGCGCACCGAGCGCGAGCGCTACCGCGTCGTGCTCCTCGACGAGTTCCAGGACACCTCCCACGCCCAGCTGCGCCTGTTCTCGGCCCTGTTCGGCGCGGGCCACTCCGTGATGGCCGTCGGTGACCCCCAGCAGTCGATCTACGGCTTCCGCGGGGCCTCGGCCGGGCAGCTGTTCGGCTTCCACGACGCGTTCCCGGTCGCCCCCGGGCAGGAGCCGCGGCCCAGCTTCCTCACCACGGCCTGGCGCAACGACGAGAGCGTCCTCGACGTCGCCAACGTCCTGGCCGAGCCGCTGCGCACCCTCCCGCCCTGGGCCCGCGGCAGCTCGCCGCTGACCGTCCCGCCGCTGCGGACCCGCCCCGGGGCCGGGCCGGGGACGGTGCGCCTGAGCCGGTACGCGACCGACGTCGAGGAGGCCGAGGCGCTCGCCGAGCGGATCGGCGCCCGGCGTGCGGCCCACCGCGGCGAGCCGCAGGAGGCCGTGCCGACCATGGCCGTGCTGTGCCGCAAGCGCTCGCAGATCGAGCCGGTGCGCCGCGAGCTCGCCGCCCGCGGGATCCCCTACGAGGTCGTGGGTCTGGGGGGGCTGCTGAGCATCCCCGAGGTCGCCGACGTCGTGGCGACGCTGCGGGTGCTCGACGACCCCGGCCGCTCCGACGCCCTCGTGCGGCTGCTCGCCGGCGCCCGGTGGCGGATCGGCTCCCGGGACCTCATGGCGCTGTCGGACTGGGCCGCCCACCTCGAACGGCGCCGCACCGAGGCCGCACGGGAGCACCGGGCCGAGGACCTCGACGCCCCCGTGACCGAGGAGGAGGCGCGGGCGGAGACGCTCGTGGAGCCCGACGTCTCCGACCACGCCTCCCTGGTCGAGGCCCTCGAGACGCTACCGCGGCCCGGCTGGACCTCCGCCCACGGCCGCTCGCTGTCCGAGGCGGCCCGCGAGCGGATGACCCGGCTGCGCGACGAGCTGGAGCACCTGCGGTCGTTCCTCGCCGACGACCTCCTGGTGCTGCTGCACGAGATCGAGTCCGTCTCCGGCCTCGACGTCGAGCTCGCCGCCCACCCCGAGCGCACCGCCCACCTGGCCCGGCGCAACCTCGACGCCTTCCAGGAGGCCGCCCGCACGTTCACGGCGTCCTCGGCCACGGGCGACCTCTCGGCGTTCCTGGCGTGGCTCGACGTCACCCTCGCCGAGGAGAACGGGCTCGAACCCGGACCGGACCGGACCCGGCACGACGCCGTCCAGCTCGTCACCGTCCACTCCTCCAAGGGACTGGAGTGGGACCACGTCTACGTCCCCGGGCTCAACACCAGGAACTTCCCGAGCGAGCGGGTCACCCGCTGGACGGTGGAGACCGGGACGCTGCCGTGGCCGCTGCGCGGGGACGCCCGCTTCCTGCCGCAGTGGTCGGTCGACACCACGGACCTGAAGGCGCTCGAGGACTCGCACACCGAGTTCGCGGAGCTCGCCGCCCAGCACGCCGAGGACGAGGAGCGCCGCCTGGCGTACGTGGCCGTGACCCGCGCCCGCAGCGTCCTCGAGCTCTCCTGCACCGCCTTCCGCGGCACCGCCCGCACCCTGCAGGAGCCCTCCGTGTTCGTCCGGGAGCTGCTGGGCCTCACGGAGGGCCCCGCCGCCGTCGTGCGCCTGGGCCCGTGGGCGGAGGTGCCTCCGGGCACGCAGAACCCGGCCGCCGCGACCGTGCTGACCGCGCCCTGGCCCTACGACCCGCTGGAGGGGCCCGAGATCACCGAGACCGTCACCGCGGGCGACGGCAGCACGAGCGTGCGCACGAGCCCGCCCCCGCACCGCGGCCGCCGGGAGCTCCTGGAGCGGGCGGCGCGGGCCGTGCGGGAGCGGGGCTTCCCCGGCACGGCGCACCTCGACGTCGAGGACCTGCTGGACGTCGCCGCGCGCGACGGCCGGGAGCCGGACCCCCGGCGCTGGTCGGAGGAGGCGCGGATCCTCCTGGCCCGCCACGAGGCCGCGCGCACCGAGCGCACGGTCCCCATGCCCTCCCACGTCTCGGCCTCGACGCTCGTGGCCCTGGCCCGCGACCCCCACGAGGTCGTCGCGGGGCTGCGCCGGCCCATGCCCCGCCGGCCGGGGACGGCCGCCCGGCGGGGCACGACCTTCCACGCGTGGGTCGAGCAGTTCTACGGCTCGTCGGCGATCTTCGACGTCGGGGAGCTGCCCGGCGGGGCCGACGAGCACGTCGACGAGGCCTACGACCTGCCCGAGCTCGCCCGCACCTTCCGCGGGGGCCCGTGGGCGGACCGCCAGCCGTGGGCGGTGGAGTTCCCCCTCGAGACCCCCGTCGCGGGGATCACGGTGCGCGGCCGGGTGGACGCGGTCTTCCGGGGCGCCGACGGCACGTGGGAGCTGGTGGACTGGAAGACGGGGCGCGCGCCCGCGGGGGAGGAACTGGCCCAGCGCTCGGCGCAGCTGGCCGTCTACCGGCTCGCCTGGTCGCGGCTGCGGGGGGTCCCGCTCGAGGAGGTCACCGCGGCGTTCTACTACGTCCCCGAGGACAGGGTGGTCCGGCCGCACGACCTCGCCGGGGAGGCGGAGCTGGAGGACGTCGTGCGCCGGGCCTACCGCGTCGTGCTGCGCCCCTGAGCCGGGTCCCCGGTGCCGGGCCCGCTGCGGCCGGGGGCGGCGTCCGGGGCCTCGCCGGCGGCACTCCCGCGGGTCCGTGCGGCCGCGCCGCGCACGGCCCCGGTGTCCAGGGCCTCGGTGTCGGCGCCTCCGGCGCGCGGGTCGCCGGAGGCGGTGACCCCGGCGGCGGCTGCCGGGGAGGACGGACGGGGGAGCGTCGACCTGCCGGGGGTGCGGGTCCGGCCGGGAGCGCCGCTGCTGCCGGGCGCGCCCGACCCTCCGGGCGTCCTTGCACCCGCGGGACCCGGGGTGCCGTCGGAGGCCGGGGTGCCGTCGGAGGCCGGCGTGCGGCCGAAGCCCGGTGCGCCGCCGGAGGCCGGGGTGCAGGCCTTGCCGGGCGTGCCGCCGGGGCCCGGGGCGGCGCCGCCGGACGCGTCGCCGGCGCTGTGGTGCCTCCCGGCCGCGCTGCCGGTGACCTCCTGCGCCCCCGCCGCGCCCCCGGCCCCGTGCGGCGCACCCGGCGCGGCGGTCCCGCCGGGGGCCGTGCCCGCGGCGCCGCGCGCGGCCCGGGAGACGTCTCGCTCGAGGGCGGCGAGCATCCGCTCGGCGTCGGCCACGGTCGCGGCGTCCCCGCGGTCCGTCCCGCGCACCAGCCAGCGCGCCACGGCGAGCTCCGCGTCGAGCCGGGCCCGGTCCAGCAGGTGCGGGTCCGGGTCGGCGTCGGGCGCGCGGAAGGTCCGGTCGCGGCAGGTCCCGGCGTAGGCCTCCAGCACGGCGGCCGCGAAGCGGGCGTCCCGGGCGCCGATCAGCCACGCGAAGTCGTCGGCGGGGTCCCCGACGTGCAGGTCGGTCCAGCCGGTCACCCCGCGCACCCGCCCGCGGGAGATCACGATGTCGTCCTCCTGCAGGTCACCGTGCACCACGCGGGGGACGAAGCCCCACACGGCGTCGTCGCCGAGCACGCGCTCCCACCGTCCCACGAGGGCGGCCGGCACCCGCCCGGTCGCCTCCGCGCGCCGCAGCTCGGCCAGGCGCCGCTCGCGGCACTGACCGGCGGTGTAGGAGGGCAGGTCCGCGTCCAGCACGAGGGACGGCGGCAGGGCGTGCACGGCGGCCAGCACCCGGCCCAGCTGCACGGCCAGCGGCGGCAGCGGCTCGGCGCTGGGCACGTGCCGGTGGTGGGCGGGGTCCGGGTGCGCGGCCATGCGCGCGAGCGCGTCCAGGCCCAGCGGCTCGCCCTCGATGTGGGAGTGCACCACCGCGTGCAGCCGCTCGTCCTCCACGGCGGCCACCGCGGTGGGCACCAGGAAGGGCAGCCGGGAGCGGATCGCCGGGGTGAAGGAGCGCAGCACGAGGTGCTCGGTCTCCAGGCGCACCCCCGCCTCGGGGGTCACCGGCGCGCGCACCCGCCAGCGCCGGCCCTCCGCGTCGAGGACCACGGCCGAGCGGAAGTCGGCGTCGTCGTCCGGGGAGGGGCCCACCGCCACGGGCGCCAGCCCGGGCACGCCGGCGGCCGCGACCGCGGCGAGGTGCTCGAGGGAGGTGCTCACCCGCCCACCCTACAAGAGGCGGGACCGGGTCCCCGGGCCGGTCGCGGCCCTCCGTGGACACCCCGCCTGCGGGTTGGCCCCGGTCGCTACAGTGGACGTCGTGCCCGCCTCCGACTGCCCTCCGCCCCGCCCCGAGCCCGCCCGCCCCGCCGCCCCGGAGCGCCTCGACCCGGCCCGCATGCCCTTCACGGCCGCCGCCGTCGACCGGGACGGGATCGAGCGCGAGCTGCGCGACGTCCGGCCGGTCGCGGCGCAGGAGCCCGGGACGCTCGTGCTCGTCCTCGCCGGCGGGCTCGCGCCCGTGGCCGGGGACGACCTGCTCCTGGTGCCCGCCGAGGGCCTCCCGCCCGGCCCGGCGGACCCGCGCCACCCCGAGGTCTACCTCGGGCGCACCACCGCCGGGGGCGTCCCGGGAGCCCGGGTGCTGCTGCGCCCCGTGCCCGGCCCCGCCCCCGGCGCCGCGCAGGAGCCCGCCGAGACCGGCGCGACGGCCCCGGGTCAGGACCTGCTGGCGGCCGTGGCCCGGCACGCGGCCGCGGACGGCGCGCCCGCGCTGCGCTGGGCCGGGCTGCGCGAGCTGGGCCCCGTGCTCGCCCCGGAGGACGCCGCGCTGCTCGTGGCCGCCCAGTCCGTGGGCCTGTGGCACCGCGACCACCCCCGCTGCCCGCAGTGCGGCGGCCCCACCGACGTCGTCCGCTCCGGCTGGGCCCGCCGCTGTCCCCACGACGAGTCCCTGCACTTCCCCCGCACGGACCCCGCGATCATCGTCGCCGTCTCCGACGGCGACCCCGACCCCGCCCGCGAACGGCTCCTGCTGGGCCGCTCCGCCCTGTGGCGCGGCAACCGCTTCTCGACCTTCGCGGGCTTCGTCGAGCCGGGGGAGTCCCTCGAGCAGGCGGTCGTGCGCGAGGTCGAGGAGGAGACCGGCCTCGTCGTCGGCGACGTCCACTACCTCGGCTCCCAGCCCTGGCCCTTCCCGCGCTCGCTGATGCTGGGCTGCCGCGCCGTCGTGCGCTCGGGGGCGGCCGTGCCGGACGGCCAGGAGATCCTCGAGCTGCGCTGGTTCACGCGCGCGCAGCTGCTGGCGGCCGCCCGCGACGGGTCGGTGACCCTGCCGGGGAAGGTCTCCATCGCCCACGCCCTGATCGAGCACTGGCTCGGCGAGGCCCTGCCGGAGAGCACCTGGTGAGCGAGGCCCGTCCGGGCGGGGCCCCGGAGCTGCCGCTGGAGGAGCGCATCCTCGAGGGCCTGGACCCGGAGCAGCGCGAGGTCGCCATGACCCTGCGCGGGCCGGTGTGCGTGCTCGCCGGGGCGGGCACGGGCAAGACCCGGGCGATCACCCACCGGATCGCCTACGGCATCGCCACCGGCGTCTACACCCCGCAGAAGGTCCTGGCCCTGACGTTCACGGCGCGGGCCGCCAACGAGATGCGCAACCGGCTGCGCGGTCTGGGCGCGTCCGGGGTCCAGACCCGCACCTTCCACGCCGCCGCCCTGCGCCAGCTCCAGTACTTCTGGCCGCAGGCGGTGGGCGGGCCGCTGCCCGGGCTCGTCGAGCACAAGGCGCGGCTGATCACGGAGGCCGCGCAGAACATGCGCCTGTCCACCGACCGCGCGGCCGTGCGGGACCTCGCGGCGGAGATCGAGTGGGCCAAGGTCTCGATGCTCACCCCGGACACCTACCCGGCGCGGGCCGCCGGGCGGGACATGCCCCTGGGCTACGACGTGCGCACGGTCCAGCGGCTCTACCAGTCCTACGAGGAGCTCAAGACCGACCGCCACCTCATCGACTTCGAGGACGTGCTGCTGCTGACCGTCGCCGTGCTCGAGGAGGACGAGCGGGTCGCCGCGACCGTGCGCGAGCAGTACCGTCACTTCGTGGTCGACGAGTACCAGGACGTCTCCCCGCTGCAGCAGCGGCTGCTCGACCGGTGGCTCGGCGGCCGCGACGACGTGTGCGTGGTGGGCGACGCCTCCCAGACCATCTACTCCTTCACGGGCGCCACCTCCCGGCACCTGCTCGAGTTCCCCCGGCGGCACGAGAACGCCCGGGTGATCGAGCTCGTGCGCGACTACCGCTCCACCCCCCAGGTCGTCGAGACCGCCAACCGGCTGCTGGCCGCCCGCCGGCCCGCCCCCGGCTCGACGCCGGGATCCTGGGCCACGCCGCTGCGGCTCGTCGCCCAGCGTCCCGACGGGCCCCGGCCCTCGTGGAACGAGTACCCCGACGACGAGGCCGAGGCCGCCGGGACCGCCGCGCGCATCCGCGACCTGCTCGACGACGGCGTGCGCGCCGCCGAGATCGCGGTGCTGTTCCGCACCAACGGACAGTCGCAGGCCTTCGAGGCCGCCCTGGCCGAGGCCGGCATCGGCTTCCAGCTGCGCGGCACGGAGCGGTTCTTCAACCGGCCCGAGGTCAAGCAGGCCGTCGTGCAGCTGCGCACCGCCGCCCGCGCCGCCGGCGCCGCGGAGGACACGCCCCGCCTGGTCCGCGACATCCTCTCCTCGCTGGGCTACAGCGACCGCGCCCCGCGCTCCACGGGCGCCGTCCGGGAGCGGTGGGAGTCCCTGGCCTCCCTGGTCTCGCTCGCGGACCGGATGGCGCAGGACGCCGCGGCGCGCGGCGAGGAGTTCGGGCTGCCCGCCCTCGCGGCGGAGCTCGAGCGACGGGTCGCCCAGCAGGACGCGCCGGTGCTGGAGGGCGTCACCCTGGCCTCCCTGCACTCGGCCAAGGGCCTGGAGTGGGACGCGGTCTTCCTCGTGGGGCTCAGCGAGGGACTGATGCCGATCGGTTTCGCCGAGACCGCCGACGAGGTCGACGAGGAGCGGCGGCTGCTCTACGTGGGCATCACCCGTGCGCGCGAACACCTGGTGCTGTCGTGGACCCTCTCCCGCACCCCCGGGGGCCGGCCGAACCGGCGGCCCTCACGCTTCCTCGAGGCCCTGCGCGCGCCCGAGGAGGCCGCCGCCGGGGGGCGGCGCAATGCGGTGCGCGGCGGCCCGGCGCCCCGGAGCGGGCCGCCCCGGACCGGGCCGGCCCGGGGCGGGACCTTGCGCCCGGGCGCCGCCGGGGCCCGGGCGGGTCAGCCGCGGTCGCCGGGCAGGTCCTGACCCAGCCCGCACAGGCACGACCGGCGGTCGATCGCCAGCGGCTCGGACCCGGCCGGGAAGGGCGGGCGCAGGACCTCGGCCTGTCCGGGGCCACCGCCGCCCGGCAGCGGGAGGCCCCCGTCCAGCGAGGGCAGGGCCACGGCGAGCGCCTCCGCGGCGAGGCGGGCGGCGACGGCCGCGCCGAACGCCGGGCGCGCCCAGGCGGCCAGCACCTGCTCCCGCCGGCCCGCCCGGGCCCGCGGCACGGCCGCGAGGGTGGCCCGCAGGCAGTCGGGGCAGGGCCGGTGGGCCCAGGCGACGACCGGCCAGCGCACCACGGCCCCGGGCACCGCGTGCACGGACAGCAGCGGGTGCTCCGGGGCGGCGGCGTCCCCGGGGTCCGGGCACAGGGCGCGCCCGCCGGCGTCGTGGACGCCACCGCGCAGCACGAGGCACCCGGGCAGCAGCGGACCGGGGAACAGCTCCGGGCCGCTGACCGGGGCACAGCGGGGGTCCTGGGCGCGCAGCCGCCCGCGCAGGGCCGCCTCCCGGGGGCGGCCCAGGTCCCCGCGGGAGTAGGCGCCGGTGCCGAGGTCGGTCTCCGTGACGGGGCCGGGGTCGTTGACGTTGAGGGAGAGCACCCCGCAGCGCAGCAGGTGCACGGCGGCCGCGGCGGTGATCCCGTCGAGGCCCAGCACCAGCACGTGCACCTCCTCGGGGCGCGGCAGCCCCGCGGCCGGCACCGCGTCGCCGGCCGCACCGGGCCGGCGTCTCGGCACCCGGGCGGGCCCCGGGCCGACCGGGCCGGGGCGTCCGGGGCCGCTGCGCACAGGAGCCGGGACGGAGGGATCCGGGACGGCGGGATCCGGGACGGAGGGGCCCGGGACGGCGGGGCCCGGAGCGGCGGGAGCCGGGGCGGCGGCACCCCGGCGGAGGGGACCCGGCCGGGCGGCGTGGGCCGGGAAACCGGGCGGCGGGGCGGGGGAGCGGGTCACGAGCACCTCCGGGTCGTGCGGGCGGGAGCTCCCCACCCTGCCCGCGCGCCGGGACCGGCGCACGGCGGGCCGCAGTGTCCACAGTCCACAGACCCCGGGTGCGCACACGGCCGTCTCGCGCCCCCGGCCGCCGGCGTGTTCAATGTCCCCATGACCGCACCCTCCGAGCCCGAGGTCGTGGTGCGCCGCTCGGCGCGCCGCCGCAAGACCGTCTCCGCCCACTGGAGCGAGGACACGGTCGTGCTCTCCGTGCCCCAGGCGGCCACCCGCCGGCAGATCGAGCACTGGACGCGCGAGCTCGTGCCCCGCGTCGTCGAGCGCCGCCGCCGCGAGGCCGCCCGCGGCGCCGCCCGGCGCTCGGACGACCGCCTCCTCGAGCGCGCCCAGGAGCTCTCCCGCCGCCACCTCGAGGGCCGGGCGCGCCCCTCGGACGTGCGCTGGTCGGCGCGCCAGCAGGCCCGGTGGGGCTCGGCGACCCCGGCGACCGGGGTGATCCGCCTCTCCGCGCAGCTGCAGGAGGCCCCGGAGTGGGTCCTGGACTTCGTGCTGGTGCACGAGCTCGCGCACCTGCTCGAGGCCGACCACAGCCCGCGCTTCCGCGCGCTGGAGGCCCGCTACCCGCACGCGGAGCGGGCGCGGGCCTTCCTCGACGGCGCCGCGTGGGCGCACCGGCAGGGCGCGCCCGGGACGGATCAGCGGGAGCCGCCGCCGTCCTGCGGGCCGTCCTCCGCGCCGGAGGGCCCGGAGCCGTCCGGGTCGTCGTAGTCGCCGGAGAGCAGCTTCTGCAGGGCGGCGTCGACCTCGTCCTCGGAGGCCGTGAGCAGCCCCCGGCGCGCGGTGAAGCCCGCCGGGTCGTCGAGGTCCTCGTCCGTGGGCAGCAGCTCGGGCGCGTCCCACAGCCGGTCGCGCTCCCCGACGCCCCGCTGCCCGCCCACGTGGCGCCAGAACTCCGCCGCCTCGCGCAGCCGCCGCGGGCGCAGCTCCAGGCCCACGAGCGCGCCGAACGCGTGCTCGGCGGGTCCGCCGGAGGCGCGCCGGCGGCGGATCGTCTCGGACAGCGCCCCGGCCGAGGGCAGGTTCGCCGTCGACTCCGCCGTCACCACGTGCACCCAGCCCTCGACGAGCGCCAGGACGGTCTCCAGGCGCTTGAGGGTGACCTCCTGGTCGGGGGTCTGCTGCGGGGCGAAGATCCCGGAGGACAGCGCCTCCTGCATGCTGGAGGGGTCCATGGGGTCGATGTCGCGGGCGGCCTCCTCGATGCGGGCCATGTCGATGTGGATGCCCTCCGAGAAGCGGCGGACCAGGTCCAGAACGTGCCCGCGCAGCCAGGGGTTCGCGGTGAACAGGCGCACGTGGGCGGCCTCCCGCACGGCCAGGTAGAGCATGATCTCCTGGGCCGGGAGGTCCAGGCCCTCGCCGAACTCCTTGATGCTCGCGGGCAGCAGCGCGGAGCGGCCCTCGGCCAGGGGCAGGCCGATGTCGGTCGAACACAGCACCTCGCGGGAGAGCCCGCCGATCGCCTGGCCCAGCTGCATGCCGAAGAGCATGCCCCCGGCGCCGGCGAGCATGCCCGTGGCCCCGCCCATCATGGCCGTCAGCTCTGCGGGCAGCTGCTGGGTGAGCGCGTCCGTGAGCGCCTGCGTGACGGAGCCGGCCACGGGGCCGGTCATCTCCTGCCACGTGGGCATCGTCGCCTCGATCCACTCGGCCCGCGACCAGGCCTGCGGGCGCACGGCGGTCGGGTCGAACGCCGTGTGCTCGCCGAGCCACAGCTCCGCGAGCTTCATGGCGTCCTCGACGGCCCCGCGCTGGGCGGCGGTGACGGAGGGGTCGCCGTCGGCGGCCGCGATCCGCCGGGCGTGGTCGTGGGCGAGCTTCCAGTTGACGGGTCCCTCGGTCCCGGCCCCGCCCATCATGGACTGGATCTGCTGGAACATCATGGACATCGTCTGGGGGTCCATCGGCACGCCGGCCCGGCGCAGGTCCTCGGGGTTCATGCCGCTGCCGCCGAGCAGGCGCTCGAGCATCTCCTGGAAGGGGTCCTTGCGCCCGTCGTCGTCGCCGGAGGGGTCGTGGGGAGGCTGGGAGGTCATGGGTCCACCGTTCGGTCGGGTCGGGGCTGGGGCCCGGGCGAGCGGGCGCCCGGGCGGTCTCTGCACCCAGCGTAGCCACGGCGCCACGGAGCCGACCACGGGCGAACTCCCAGTTCGCTGGAAGCTCACGGCGCCGGCGCCCGGGTAGACTGGGCCGCTCGGACCGGGGCGCCCGCCGCGGCACACGGCCCGGTCCGCCGCCCCGCCGACCGCCGAGGACCGTCCGTGACCCCTTCCCCCCGCCCGCGCCGCCGCAGGGACCTGCCGTCGTGGGCGCTGCTCGGCTCCGCGGGCCTGCTGCTCGCCGGCACGCTGCTGCCCGCCCCCTTCGTCCTCGAGGCCCCCGGCCCGACGTTCAACACCGTGGGGGAGCACGAGGGCCGGCAGCTGCTGGAGGTCACCGGGGCGCCCACCTACCCCACCGAGTCCGTGCTCGACCTGACGACCGTCTACGTCTCCGGCGGCCCCAGCAGCGACGTCGGGGTCCTGGGGGTGCTGCGCGCCTGGCTGGACCCGTCCACCGCCGTCGTCCCCGCCGACGTCCTGTACCCGCACCGGGTCTCCGCGGAGGAGCTCGACGCCTCCAACTCGGTCGCGATGACCTCCTCGCAGGAGACCTCGGTGGCCGCGGCCCTGGACCACCTGGGCATCGAGCACAGCACCCGGCTCGTGGTGCGCGGCACCGTGCCCGGCAGCCCCGCGGAAGACCGGCTCGAGCAGGGCGACGTCCTGCGGGCCGTGGACGGGGGACCGGCCGGGAGCGTCGAGCAGCTGCGCTCCGCCCTCGACGCCGCCGGTGAGCGCGGGGTCCTCCTGCGCGTGGAGCGCGACGGGACCGAGCGCGACGTGCGGGTGCCCACCGTCCAGGACGAGGCCTCGGGGCACCGGCAGCTGGGCGTGCTCCTCGAGCCCGACCACGACTTCCCCCTCGAGGTCTCCTTCGCGCTGGAGGACGTCGGCGGTCCCAGCGCCGGGGCCATGTTCGCCCTCGGGATCGTCGACGAGCTCACCCCCGGCTCGCTGGCCGGGGACCACCACGTCGCCGGGACCGGCACCGTGGACGCGGACGGGCTGATCGGCCCCATCGGCGGCGTGCGCCAGAAGCTCGACGGCGCGGCCGCCGCCGGCGCCGAGCTGTTCCTGGCCCCGGAGGGCAACTGCCCCGAGGTGCGCGGGCACGAGCCCGAGGGCCTCACCGTCGTCGCGGTCCGCGACCTGGACGACGCCGTGGCCGCCGCGTCGGCCGCCGGCCGCGGGGAGGACCTCTCCGCGCTGCCCTCCTGCGGGACGCCGTGAGCGGCCCGCCGTGCACGATTGCACCCCCTTCAACGCCCTGGGCAGAATGGACGGGGTGCGCCGGCCGGACAGTGCCGTCCCGCCGGCCGTTCCCCCGACCGAGCCCCGCTCGACCCCGACCCGACGCCGAATGCAGAGGTAGCCAGTGACCGCCGGACCCACAGCCCCCCGACCACCGAGGCAGCAGCCCGACGGACAGCGGAGGAAGCGGGGTGCGCTGTGGCCCACCGTCGTGGTCGTGCTCGTGCTCGTGGCCGCCTTCGTCGGCGCGACCCAGCTCTACACCGACGTGCTGTGGTACGACCAGCTCGGCTACCTGAGCGTCTTCCTCACCGAGAACCTCGTGAAGATCGTGATCTTCACGGTCGCCGCGGTCCTGGTGGCCGCGCTGATGTTCGCGAGCCTCTACCTCGCCCACCGGCACCGGCCGATCACGGCCGAGTCGATCGTCGACGACAACCTGCGCCGCTACCAGGAGGCCCTGGAGCCGGTGCGCAAGATCGTCATGGTGGTCGTGCCCGTGCTCTTCGGCCTGTTCGCGGCGTCCACGGCGATGACCCAGTGGGACACCGTCCTGCTGTTCCTCAACCAGGAGCCGTTCGGCCGGGAGGACCCGCAGTTCGGCCTCGACATCGCCTTCTACGTCTTCACCCTGCCGTTCCTGCGCTTCCTCATCGGCTTCCTCGTCTCGGCGATCCTGCTCGCGGGCGTCGGCGGGATCCTCATGCACTACGTCTACGGCGGGATCCGGATCAACGAGCGCGGGCTGGCCACCACGCGCGCCTCCCGGGTGCACCTGGGCGTGCTCGCGGCCCTGTTCCTGCTGCTGCAGGCGGCGAACTTCTGGCTGGACCGCTACTCGACCGTCCAGTCCTCCTCCGGGAAGTGGACCGGCGCGCTGTACACCGACGTCAACGCCGTGATCCCCACCAAGGCGATTCTGGCGGCCGCCGCCCTGATCGTGGCGGTGCTCTTCGTCGTCGCTGCCGTGATCGGGCGCTGGCGCCTGCCCGTGATCGGCACCGCGGTGCTGCTCGTGGTGGCCGTGGTCGCCGGCGGGATCTACCCGTGGATCGTCCAGCGCTTCCAGGTGCTGCCGACGGAGCAGGCCCTGGAGAACGAGTACATCCAGCGCAACATCGAGCTCACCCGCGCCGCCTACGGCCTCGACGAGACCGAGGTCATGCCCTACGACGCGACGACGCAGACGGAGCAGGGCGCGCTGCGCCAGGACACCGAGACCACCTCGAACATCCGCCTGCTGGACCCCAACGTGGTCTCCGCGGCCTTCTCGCAGCTGCAGCAGTTCCGCCCGTACTACCAGTTCCCGGACACCCTCAACGTCGACCGCTACGAGATCGACGGCGAGGTCCAGGACACCGTGATCGCCACGCGCGAGCTGAACCCCGACCAGAACCAGGGCTGGTACAACCAGCACGTCGTCTACACCCACGGCTACGGCGTGGTCGCCGCCTACGGCAACCGCGTGCAGGCCGACGGCAAGCCGCAGTTCATGCAGGCGGGCATCCCCTCCCGGGGGGAGATCTCCGACGACTACGAGCCGCGGATCTACTTCGGCGAGAACTCCCCGGAGTACTCGATCGTCGGCGGCGGCGAGGGCGACGAGCCGCTCGAGCTCGACCGTCCGCAGACGGCCGACGACGAGGGCGCCGACGCGAAGACGACCTTCGCCGGCGACGGCGGCCCCTCGATCGGCAACTTCTTCAACCGCCTCGCCTACGGCATCAAGTTCCAGTCCTCGGATCTGCTGCTCTCCGACGCGGTGCGCCCCGAGTCGCAGATCCTCTACGACCGGGACCCGCGCGAGCGGATCGAGAAGGTCGCCCCGTACCTGACCGTCGACGGCTCCCCGTACCCGGCGATCATCGACGGCCGGGTGCAGTGGATCGTGGACGCCTACACCACCTCCGACGCGTTCCCGTACTCGACGCCGTCGGTGCTGCAGGAGGCGACCCAGGACACCCAGACGGCCCAGGGCGCCGCGGCGACCCTGCCCCCGGAGCGGGTCAACTACATCCGCAACTCCGTCAAGGCCACGGTCGACGCCTACGACGGCTCCGTGGAGCTCTACGCCTGGGACGACCAGGACCCCGTGCTCAAGGCCTGGCAGAAGGTCTTCCCGGACACGCTCAAGCCCTACTCGGAGATGTCCGCCGACCTCATGGCGCACGTGCGCTACCCGCAGGACATGTTCAAGGTCCAGCGCGAGCTGCTCAACCGGTACCACGTCACCGACGCGAACAGCTTCTACGCCAACGACGACGTGTGGTCGGTGCCCAACGACCCCACGCAGGACCGCGACGTTGCCCTGCCCCCGTACTACCTGTCGATGCGCATGCCGGGGGAGGACCAGGCGAACTTCTCGCTGACGACCTCCTTCATCCCGCAGCAGTCGGAGACCGGCAACACCCGCAACGTCATGTACGGCTACCTCTCCGCCAACGCGGACGCCGGCACCGGCGAGGACGGGGTCAAGAGCGAGGAGTACGGCACGCTGCGGCTGCTCGAGCTGCCGCGCTCCTCGGTGGTGCCCGGTCCCGGCCAGGCGCAGAACCTCTTCAACTCGGACACCGACGTCTCCACGGAGCTGAACCTGCTGCGCCAGGGCGCCTCCGAGGTGATCAACGGCAACCTGCTGACCCTGCCCGCCGGCGGCGGCATGCTCTACGTCCAGCCGGTGTACGTGCAGTCCTCCGGGGACGCCGCGTACCCGACGCTGCGGCGCGTGCTGGTCGGCTTCGGCGAGGAGGTCGGCTTCGCACCGACCCTCGAGGAGGCCCTGGACGAGGTCTTCGGCGGCGACTCCGGCGCCCAGACCTCCAGCGGCGCCGGCGTGAGCGAGGCCGAGGCCGAGGCGGGCGCCGAGGGCGGCGACGGGGCCCCGGCGGACAGCGGCAGCCTCGAGGACGCCCTGTCCCAGGCCAACGAGGCGATCCAGGAGTCCGAGCAGGCGCTGCAGGACGGCGACTGGGCCCGCTACGGGCAGGCCCAGGACCGGCTCCAGCAGGCCATCGAGCGGGCCCTCGAGGCGGACGGCGTCGTGGCGCCCGAGGCCGAGGGCGCCCTGGCCCCCGAGGAGGGGGACGAGCAGCCCGCCGAGTAGCCGATTTGCGGGCCCACCCCGCGGCACGTATAGTCGTACATGTCGCCGCGGGGTGGAGCAGTTCGGTAGCTCGCTGGGCTCATAACCCAGAGGTCGCAAGTTCAAATCTTGCCCCCGCAACCACGGAAAGGCCCCGGACCACCAGGTCCGGGGCCTTTCGCCTGTCCGGGTGCGGGTCTCCGCCGCCGCAGGTCTCCGCCACCGGTGTCCGCCGCGGGTCAGCGGCGCGGGTCGTCCCCGCCGCGCCCGGTCCCGGCGGCCTCCCGGGCCCCGCACCCCGACTGCTCCCTGCTGCCGGCTCGGGCCCGCCGCCCCCGGTGCCGGCCCTCCGTGCCCGAGCGCGCCACCGCGCGACCCCGGCCGACGCGCGACGGCCCGTCCGCCCGGTGCCGGTCGTCACCGTGGCGCGCTCCCGGAACGGGCGAGGCCCCGTGGCACGGATGCCACGGGGCCTCGCCCGTCGTGCGCTCGGCCCGCCCCGGCGGGGGAGCGGCGCCGGCTGCCCTCAGACCTCCTCGGAGGAGACGATCCGCTCGGCGCTGCGGGACTTCAGGGCCGCCAGGCGGGCCTCGACCTCGGTCTGCTGCCCGAGCTCCTCGAGGGACTCGAACTGGGCGTCCAGGGAGGACGCCGCGAGCTCCTGCTGGCCCAGCACGCGGGCCTCCTCGCGCCGGATCTTGTCCTCGAACCGGGAGACCTCGCTCGTGGGGTCCAGCACGTCGAACGCCTTGAGGGCGTCCTGGACCTGCGCCTGGGCCTGGACGGTCTTCTGGCGGGCGTTGAGCTCGTCCCGCTTGTTGGACAGCTCCTGGAGCTTGCCCCGCATCTTGTTCAGACCGTCCTTGAGCTTCTCGACGACCTCGGTCTGCGCCTGGATCTGCGGCTCCGCGCCCTTGGCCTCCGTCTCGTACTGGATCTGGCGCTGCAGGGCCACCTTGGCGAGGTTGTCGAACTTGTCGGCCTCCGAGCCGCGCCCGGCGGCGCGGAACTCCTCGGCCTTGTTGGACGCGGCCAGGGCCTTGTTGCCCCACTCCCGCGCCTCCTGCACGTCCTCGGCGTGGTCCTGCTCGAGCAGGCGGAGGCTGCCGATGGTCTGGGCGACGGCGGCCTCCGCCTCGCGGATGTTCTCGGTGTAGTCGCGCACCATCTGGTCCAGCATCTTCTGCGGGTCCTCGGCGGCGTCGATCAGGGCGTTGATGTTGGCCTTCGCGAGCTGGGCGATGCGGCCGAAGATGGACTGCTTGATCATGGTGCTCTTCTCTCCTCGGGGTCGAGCCCGGGCGGCGCCCGGGACGGTGGTCGGTCGGGGAAGCTGGTCGCCGGCGGCGGCGCGGGCCGGCGGGTGCGCGGGGTCGGGCGTGCCCGGTCCCGGCGGGTGCGGGCTCAGAAGTTGCCGCCGATCCCGCCGTCGAAGCCCCCGAAGTCGATGCCCCCGCCCCCGCCCCCGCCGAAGCCGCCGCCGAAGCCGCCGCCCAGCCCGCCGCCGCCGTTGAGGATCGAGCCCAGCAGGATCCCGCCGAGCATGGCGCCGCCGAGGCCGCTGTTGCTGCGGCCCCGGTAGCCGTAGCCGCCCTGGGGCAGGCCGAAGCCGCCGTGGCCGAAGCTGTCGACGTCGTGCTGGGCGATGTACTGGGCCTCGCCGGCCAGGCGGACGGCCTCGTTCGCGTGGCCGAGGGCCTCGGAGGGGCTGGACGAGCGCAGCTGCTGGGCGGTCGCGAGGCAGCGCTCCGCCTCGGCCAGCCGCGTGCGCGCCTCGGGCCCCACACCGCCGCGGCGCGCCCAGATGTACTCGCTCGCGGAGCTGACCTGGGCCTGGGCGGAGACGAGGGTGTGGGCGAGGGTCTCGCGCGCCGAGCGGTCCCGCTCGTTCTGGGAGCGCACCGAGGCGAGGCCCTTGTCGAGCTCGTCCTTGGCCACGGCGAGCCGGCGGCTCAGCCCGAGGGGGTCGACGCGCCCGCCGGCCATCTGCTCCTCGACCAGCCGCAGCACCTCCTGGACGCCGGCGGCGGCGCCGGCCAGCTCGGGGTTCGTGCCGCGGCGGACCAGGGCGTCGGCCTCGGCGACGTCTCGGCGGGCGATGGTCACCGCGTCCTTGAGGGACTCCTCGGCCTGGGCCAGCTCCCGGGCGGCGTGCTCGACGGCGTCGAGGAGCCCGCCCGCCTGGCCCACCGCCTCCTCGGCGGCCCGGACGTCGAGCACGGCGTCGCTCGTGCGCCCGGCGGCCAGCTCGTCCCGGGCCTCGTCGACCGCGGTGCCGACGAAGGCCAGGCGCTCGCGGGCCT
The DNA here is from genome assembly GCF_021012935.1 of Kocuria sp. LUK. NCBI lineage: Bacteria > Bacillati > Actinomycetota > Actinomycetes > Micrococcales > Micrococcaceae > Kocuria > Kocuria sp. LUK. The sequence continues at coordinate 214,732 of NZ_JAJMZI010000005.1, read as the reverse complement.
GCTCCACGTTGTCGCGCACGGGCGCCAGCGCCGTCTCGTTGTAGCGCTGCCCCAGCTGCCGCAGCCGCTGCTCCGCGGTGTCCAGGCGGGGCCGGACACCGTGGGCGGCGCGCTCGACGTCCTCGAGCGCCTCGGGGGCTCGGGTCTCGAGCCGGCGCAGCTCGCTGAAGGCCTGCTCGTGCTGCTCGAGCGGGCGCTGGGCGTCCTGGGAGCGGCCGATGATCTCCGTCAGCCAGGCGCGCTGCTGCTGCTCGGTGTCGGGGATGTGGTCCTCGAGCTGCTGCTGGAGGGCGAAGGAGGCCTGCATGTGCCGCTTGGCGTCCTCGAGGGCCCGCCGGAAGGGCTCGACCTGCTCCCGGCCGTACTGCATCTCGGCGAAGGCGAGCTCCTGCTCGGAGTGCTGGATGGCGTTGTCGGTCGCGACGAGCAGCGCGCCGGCGCGCCGGCGCAGCTCGGGGATCGGCACCTCCTGGTGGGGCTGCGCGGGCCCGCCCGGCCCCGCCGGGGTCCCCTGCCGCTGGGGGGCCCGCTCCCGGCGCTTCTTCCGGCTCGCGGCGAACCCGTAGGCGGCCAGGCCGCCGGCGCCGAGCAGCCCCACGCCCAGCAGGGCCAGCCCGCCGCCCCCGCCGTCGTCCGTCCCACCGGCCGCGGCGCCGCCGGAGAGCTCGGTCCCGATGCCCTCGACGGCGCCGAGCACGGCCCCGTCCCAGTCGCCGGCCGAGAGGGCGGGGAGAATCTGCTCCTGGTAGATCGCCCGCAGCGCCGCGTCGTCGAGCGGGCCGCCGTCGGCGGCGTCGAAGCGGGCCTGCCGGTCCTCGGTGGCGATCGCGAGGACGGCGTCGTTGCTGCCGAAGCCGTTGAGGTCGGCGAACTCCTGGACCCACCGGTCCGGGTCCGAGGGGCTGGTGAAGGAGTCGACCGTCACCGCGTAGAGGGTCACGCCCTCCTCGGTGGCCAGCTGCCGGATCTCCGCCTCGAGCGCGGAGGGGTCCTCGAGGGCGCCGCTGCCGTCCACCACGCGCTCCCCCGGGGGGACGTCCACGGGCGGCTGGGCCACGGCCGCGCCCGCGGGCACGAGCAGGGCCAGGGCCAGGCCGCAGCCGGCGGCGGTCCGGCGGGAAGTGGTGCGCCAGGTCATGATCTCCCTCACGTCGTTCGGTGGTGCCGATTCTAGGGCCGGCCCCCGGGGGCGGGGCAGGGACACCGCGGCCTACGCGCAGGGCGAAACCCCCGTGACGGCACCGTGGACGGTGCCGTCACGGTCCCGGCGTCGTGCCCGTGCCCGGCCCGGCGCGGGGTCCTCTCAGCGTCGTCTCAGTGCCCGTTGCGATACTGGGGGCGAATCCCACCGGCCCGCGGCGGCTCCCCGGCCCGCCGCGCCCCTCCCCGAGGAGTTGCCCCATGACCGAGCCCCGCGACCCGAGCCGCGGCACGGACCCCCAGCACACCCGGCCCCTCCCGCCCGTGGACGGCCGGGCCGGCGAGCGCGACCCGTGGGCCCGGCCCCTCTACGGCGCCCCCGCCGGCGGGGAGGGCCCGGGCGGCGGGCACGGGTCCGGCTCCTCCGCCGGCCCGGCCCCCGCCGGCCCCGCCCCGGCGGGGGCCCGAAAGCGGTTCACCGGGGGCGCGCTCGTCACCGGCATGGTCCTGGCGGCGCTCGTCGGCGCGGGGACCGCCGCGGGGACCGACGCGCTCCTGGACCGGGGGTCCACCGGCGCCGCGGGCGGCTCGGCGCCGGCCTCGGTCATCGTCAACGACCAGGACGAGGTCAACGCGGTGACCGCCGCGGCGCAGAAGGCGTCCCCCTCGACGGTGACCATCTCCGTGTCCGCGGGCAACCAGGCCGGCTCGGGCTCGGGCGTGGTCGTCGACGACGAGGGCCACATCCTCACCAACACCCACGTGGTGACCCTCGACGGCACCGCCGGGGACCCGTCCATCGAGGTCCGCCTCGACGACGGCACGGTGCACCCGGCCACGGTCGTGGGCACCGACCCCCTCTCCGACCTCGCCGTGCTGAAGGTCGACGCCCCCGGGCTCGTGCCCGCCGAGCTGGGCTCCATCGAGGACGTCAACGTCGGGGACACCGCCATCGCCATCGGCGCGCCCCTGGGGCTGTCGGGCACCGTCACCGACGGCATCGTCTCGACCCTGGACCGCACCATCGCGGTCGCCTCCTCCGCCGCGCCCGACACCCCCTCGGAGGGCGACGGCGGCCGGACCCCCGGCCGGGACGACTTCTTCTTCGACCTCCCCGAGGAGGGCGGCGGGGGAGGCTCCTCGCGCGGGGCCTCGGAGTCCGTGTACCTCAACGTCATCCAGACCGACGCCGCCATCAACTCCGGCAACTCCGGGGGGCCGCTGGTGGACCGCGACGGCCGGGTGATCGGGATCAACGTCGCCATCGCCTCCGCCGGCGCCTCGGGGGAGGCCGGCAACATCGGCGTGGGCTTCGCCATCCCCGTGGACACCGCCCGGCGGGTCGCGGAGGAGATCATCGCGGACGGCTCCGCGAGCCACGGCTACCTCGGCACCACCGTCTCGGCGGCGGCGGCCGCGGACGGGCGCAGCCAGGCCTTCTCGGCGGGCGCGCAGGTCCAGGAGGTCGTGGACGGCTCCCCGGCCGACGAGGCCGGGCTGCGCGCCGGCGACGTGATCACCGAGTTCAACGGCCACCGCATCGAGGACGCCACCTCCCTGACCGCCGCGGTGCGCGAGCTCCCGGCCGGGGGCACCGGTACCGCCGTGTACCTGCGCGACGGCGAGCAGCGGACCGTCGAGGTCACGGTCGCCGACGCCGCCGAGCAGGGCTGAGCCGGACCGGCACGCCCCGCGCGGATCCGGGCGGGGCGAGCCGGGCGGTGCGGGACCGGGCGCGTCCCGGGACGGGCCCGGGCGGCCCGGACCGGGCGGGGGCCGGGGCTGTCCGGGCCCTCAGCGCCCCGCGCCGGCGAAGCCCAGCTGGCGCCACGCCTCGTAGACGGCGATCGAGGCGGCGTTGGCGAGGTTCAGCGACCGGCGCGCGGGCAGCATCGGGATCCGGACCCGCGCGGTGACGTGCGGGTCCGCCTTGACCTCCGCGGGCAGCCCGTCGGACTCCCGGCCGAACAGCAGCACGTCGCCGTCCCGGTAGGCGATCTCCGTGTGGGCGAGCTCGCCGTCGGTGGTGAACGCGAACACCCGCTCCGGGGCCAGCGCCGCCCACGCGCTGTCGAGGTCGGGGTGGACCGTGAGCACCGCGAGGTCGTGGTAGTCCAGTCCGGCCCGCCGCAGGTGGGCGTCGGCGAAGCCGAAGCCCAGCGGCTCCACCAGGTGCAGCTCGGCGCCGGTCACGGCGGCGAGGCGGATGGCGTTGCCCGTGTTGCCCGGGATCTCGGGGGTGTGGAAGAGGATGCGGAGCATCCGGCCAGTCTACGGAGCCGCGGGCCCGCCTAGACTGGGGGGATGGCCCGCCCCGCCGTCTACCTCGACCACGCCGCCACCGCACCCCTGCGTCCGGCCGCGCTCGCGGCGCTCACCGACCAGCTCGCCCGCGGCGGCAACCCCTCCTCGCTGCACGGGCCGGGGCGGGCGGCGCGCGCCGTCGTCGAGCAGGCCCGCGAGGACGTCGCGGCCGCCCTGAACGCGGACCCCGTCGAGGTCGTCCTGACCTCCGGGGGCACCGAGGCCGACAACCTGGCCGTCCAGGGTCTCTACCGCCGCCGGCGCGCCGAGGACCCGCGACGGCGGCGGATCCTCGTCTCCGCCGTCGAGCACGCCGCCGTGGCCGAGACCGCCGAGTGGCTGGCCGCCCACGAGGGCGCCGAGGCCGTGTGGCTGCCCGTCGACGCGCAGGGGCGGGTGGACCCCGAGCGGGTCCGGGCCGAGATCGCCCGGGACCCGGCCGCCGTGGCGCTGCTCGCGGTGATGTGGGCCAACAACGAGGTCGGCACCGTCCAGCCGGTCGCCGAGCTCGGGCGGCTCGCCGCCGAGGCCGGGGTGCCGTTCCACTGCGACGCCGTCCAGGCCTTCGGCGTCCTGCCCGTCGACGCCCGGCTGCCCGGGCTGACCACGCTCGCGGTCTCGGCGCACAAGATCGGCGGCCCCGTCGGCGCCGGCGCGCTCGTGGCCGGCCGCGGGGTCGGCCTCGAGCCGGTCCTCCACGGCGGCGGGCAGGAGCGCAGGGTGCGCTCCGGGACCCTCGACGCCGCGGCCCTGGCCGGCTTCGGCGCCGCCGCCCGCGAGGCCGCCGCCGAGCGGGAGACCGAGGCGGCCCGGCTCGCCCGGCTCCGCGACCGGCTCGTCGACGGCGTGCTGCGGATCGTGCCGGACGCCGTGCCCCGCGGACCCCGCACCCGCGGTCCCGGCGAGGACCGGCTGCCCGGCCTGGCCCACTTCACCTTCCCGGGCTGCGAGGGCGACTCCCTGCTGTTCCTGCTCGACGGCGCCGGGATCGCCTCCTCGACCGGCTCGGCCTGCCACGCCGGGGTGCCGCGGGCCTCCGCCGTGCTCCTGGCGATGGGCCTCGACGAGACCGCCGCCCGTGGCGCCCAGCGGTTCAGCCTCGGGCGCACCAGCACCGAGGCCGACGTCGACGCGCTGCTCGCGGTGCTGCCCGAGGTGCACGACCGGGCCCTGCGCGCGGGGCTCTCCGGGGCCGCCGCCCCCGGCCCCGGCCGGGAATAGTCCCGCCCCCGGCCCCCGTTGAGGCCACGGACCCCCGCACCCCACCGAAGAACCGGAGGCAAGACCCACCGTGCGCGTACTGGCAGCCATGAGCGGCGGCGTCGACTCGGCCGTGGCGGCGGCCCGCGCCGTCGACGCCGGCCACGACGTCACCGGCGTCCACCTCGCCCTCTCCCGCGCCCCCGGCACCCTGCGCACGGGCTCCCGCGGGTGCTGCACCGTCGAGGACTCCCGCGACGCCTGGCGCGCGGCCGACCTGCTGGGCATCCCCTACTACGTGTGGGACTTCTCCGAGCGCTTCCAGGCCGAGGTCGTCGACGACTTCGTCGCCGAGTACGCCGCCGGGCGCACCCCCAACCCGTGCCTGCGCTGCAACGAACGGATCAAGTTCGCGGCCCTGCTCGAGAAGGCCCTCGCCCTGGGCTTCGACGCCGTGTGCACCGGCCACTACGCCAAGGTCGTCGAGGGCCCCGGCGGCCACCGCGAGCTGCACCGCGCCGCGGACTGGGCCAAGGACCAGTCCTACGTGCTCGGCGTGCTCACCGCCCAGCAGCTCGAGCACGTGCTGCTGCCGCTGGCCGGGACCCCGTCCAAGGCCGAGGTCCGAGCTGAGGCCGCCCGCCGCGGGCTGTCCGTGGCGAGCAAGCCCGACTCCCACGACATCTGCTTCATCCCCGACGGCGACACCCGCGGGTGGCTGGCCGAGCGGATCCCGCCCGCCGAGGGCGAGATCAAGGACGCCGAGGGCGCCGTCGTGGGGACCCACCCCGGCGCCCACGCCTTCACCGTCGGCCAGCGCAAGGGCCTGCGCATCGGCACCCCCGCCCCCGACGGCCGGCCCCGGTTCGTGCTGGAGATCCGGCCCAAGGACAACGAGGTCGTGGTGGGCCCCAGGGAGGCGCTGGCCGTCGACGAGCTGCGCGGGATCCGCCCCAGCTGGGCCGGGCGTCCCGTGCCCGAGGCCGAGCAGCTGCTGCAGGGCCCGCGCGAGGCGGGGCGCACGTCGTCGTCGTTCCCCGTCCTCGCCCAGGTGCGCGCCCACGGGGACCCGGTCCCCGCGCGCGCCCGGCTGGAGCTGGTCGAGGGCCCGGACGCCGAGCCCGCCCCCGAGCTCGTGGTCCGCCTCGACGAGCCGATGAACGGCGTCGCCCCGGGGCAGTCGGTCGTGCTCTACCAGGGGAGCCGGGTGCTCGGGCAGGCCACCGTCTCCGCGACCCGGTCCCCGGTCCGCCCGGCCGCCGGCGCGGGCGGGCCCGCCGCCGGCCGATAGACTGGCGCCCATGAGCGCACTGCACGACAACGCCCCCGCCGACGTCCGCGCGCACCGCGACTTCGACCCCGAGGCCTCCTCCCTCCACGGCGAGGCCGACCCGGCCGTGCTCGCCGAGCTGCAGGCCATCCGCGGCACCATCGACAACATCGACGCCGCCCTCGTGCACATGCTCGCCGAGCGCTTCCGCGCCACCCAGCGCGTCGGCGTGCTCAAGGCCGCCCACGGCCTGCCCGCCGGCGACCCCGACCGCGAGGCCGCCCAGATCGGCCGCCTGCGCGCCCTCGCGGCCTCCGCCCAGCTCGACCCCGAGTTCGCGGAGAAGTTCCTGAACTTCATCATCAGCGAGGTCATCCGCCACCACGTGGCGATCTCCGAGGACCACCGGCGCCGGGACGACGGCACCCCGTGAGCCGCGGCGAGTCCACCGGCACCGGCCACGACGGCCCGCCCCGGGTCACCGGCACGGCGCTCGGGGTGCTCCCGGGCACGGACGTGCTCGAGGCGGTCACCCTCCTGCGCGGGGAGCTCGGCGCCCCCCACCTCTCCTTCCTCCCCGCCCTGCCCGACCGCGGCCCGGTGGCCGGGCCCGTGGCGCGCACGGCGGCGGTGCTCGAGGAGCTGCACGCCGACCGGCAGCCGCACGGCTGGCGCGTGTCGGGCACCCCGGGCAAGGACTCCCGGGCGGCGCGCGCGCTGCTGGGCAGCGACGTCAACGTCCTCGCCGACGTCGTCGGCGCCGAGACCGGCCCCGACGACGCCCCCGTGAAGACCCAGCTGCTCGGACCGGTCAGCCTCGCCGCCGAGCTGCACCTGCACGCGGGGGAGCGGGCGGTCAGGGACCACGGGGCACGGCGGGACGTCGCCGCGTCCCTCGCCGCCGGCATCGGCGAGCACGTGCGCGCCGTCGCCGCGGCCGCGGCCGGCCGGGACGTGGTGGTCCAGCTCGACGAGCCGCTGCTGGACCGCGTGCTCGCCGGCAGCCTGCCCACCGCGAGCGGCCTGCGCACGCTGCGGGCGGTGCCCGCCGCCGAGGCCCGCGCGGCGCTGGCCCTCGTCGTGGAGGCGGCCCGGTCCGCGGGCGCCGCCGGCGTCGCCGTGCGCCCCCCGGCCGGGACCGATCCCCGCACCGCCGCCGAGGCCGGCGCCGACGCCCTGGTCCTCGACGCGCCCGCCGGCTCCGCCCGCGAGTGGGAGCCCGTCGCGGCCCTCGTGGAGGCCGGGCTCGAGCTGTGGCTGGGCGCCGTGCCGGTGCCCGCGGGCACCGGTGGCGCCCGCGCGGCGGCGGCCGGGCTGTGGCGGTCCTGGCGGGACGTCGGCCTGCCCGCCGCCGCCCTGGACCGGGTGCGGATCACCCCGCGCGCGGAGCTCGGGGCCCTGGACCCGGCCGGGGTGCGGGCGGTCCTCGCCCTCGTCACGGCCACGGCCGAGGCCCTCGCCCGCACGGCGGCCGAGGCGTGAGCCGGGGCGGGGACCCCGGACCGACACGTTGCGCCCCGGGGTGCGCCACCGCCCGGGAATCGGACACAATGCAGGTGGACCGTGCTCGCGGACCCCGCCGGCGGACCGTTCCGCGGCCCGCCCGCGCAGCCGACCGGTCCACCACCGCGCCCCGGACCTCCCGGGACCGCGGCGGGAGCCCGTCCCCGGGCCGGCCCGCACCACACCAGCGGAGAGGCGATGAACGCGCGAATCCTGGTCGTCGACGACGACGCCGCCCTGTCCGAGATGATCGGGATCGTCCTGACCTCCGAGGGCTTCGAGCCGGTCTTCTGCTACGACGGCGCCACCGCCGTGGAGACCTTCCGGGCGGTGGAGCCCGACCTGCTGCTGCTCGACCTGATGCTCCCGGGCAAGGACGGCATCCAGGTCTGCCGCGAGATCCGCGCCGTCTCCGACGTGCCCGTGGTCATGCTCACCGCCAAGTCCGACACCGTCGACGTCGTGCGCGGTCTCGAGGCCGGCGCCGACGACTACGTCCCCAAGCCCTTCAAGCCCGCCGAGCTCGTCGCCCGCGTCAGGGCCCGCCTGCGGCCCGTCGAGCGCGCCAACGCCGCGGAGCTGCGCATCGGCGACGTCACCATCGACGTCACCGGCCACAGCGTCCGGCGCGGCGACCACGAGATCAACCTCACCCCGCTGGAGTTCGACCTGCTCACCGCGCTCGCCCGCGCCCCGCACCAGGTCTTCTCCCGCGAGATGCTGCTGCGCGACGTCTGGGGCTACCAGCACGCCGCCGACACCCGGCTGGTCAACGTGCACGTGCAGCGCCTGCGCGCCAAGGTCGAGAAGGACCCGGAGAACCCGGAGATCGTCGTGACGGTGCGCGGGGTCGGCTACAAGGCGGGCCCGACCCCCCGATGACCGCACCGGAGGCCGCCCGCACCCGGCGGAGCGCATCCGGTCGCCTGGGCCGGCGGCTGCGCCTGGGCCGGACGCTGGTGGCCCGCCGCTGGCGGCAGTCCCTGCAGTTCCGGGCGCTCGCCGTCGCGCTGTCGCTGACCGCCCTGGCGTTCTTCGTCACCGGCAGCTTCCTGTCCCACCAGATCGCCGACCGCCTCTTCAGCGACCGGCTCGAGCAGGTGCTGGCCGGGGCGAGCGCGGACTTCGAGGACGTCCAGGCCAGCTTCGACGCCTCCGACGCCGCCGACCGCGACGAGCTGCAGGCCCTGGCCGCCTCGACCCTGGGGGCGCTGTCCACCGACGGCTCGGACGCCCAGCGGCGGTGGATCCTCGTGCCGATGGACTACACCAGCGGCCAGGCCCTGATCCCCGCCCAGAGCCAGAGCCCCTGGATGACCTCCAGCACGGTGCCCCCGGAGCTGCAGGAGCGGCTGGCCGCCCAGGACGGCGTGTACTGGCAGCCCGCCTCCGTGCCGATGAGCGAGAACGGGGACGAGGTCCCGGTCATCGTCGTGGGCACCGTGGTGGAGCTGCAGCAGAACGCCCGCTACGGGCTCTACCTCGTCTACGACTTCTCCGACCCGCAGCGCACCCTGGACGCCATGCACGCGGTGCTGCTGCTGTCCGTGGTGGTGCTGCTGCTGCTCGTCGGGGCGATCGTGTGGTACGTGACCCGCGAGGTGGTCCGGCCCGTGACGAGCACCGCCCGGGTCGCCGAGCTGCTGGCCGAGGGCGACCTGGGCGTGCGCATGCCCGTGAGCGGCGCCCACGAGGTCGCCCGCCTGGCCCGCTCCTTCAACCGCATGGCCGACAGCCTGCAGGAGCAGATCGTCCAGCTCGAGCACCTGTCCTCGATGCAGCAGACCTTCGTCTCCGACGTCTCCCACGAGCTGCGCACCCCGCTGACGACCGTGCGGATGGCCGCGGAGGTGCTCTTCAACGCCCGCGAGGACTTCGACCCCGTCAACCGCCGCTCCGCGGAGCTGCTCTACCACCAGGTCGACCGCTTCGACGCCCTCCTCGCGGACCTGCTCGAGATCTCCCGCTTCGACGCCGGCGCGGCCCGCCTCGAGGTCGCCAACGTGGAGCTGTTCTCCGTGATCCAGGACGTCGTCGAGGCCGCCGCCCCGCTCGCCGTGTCCTCCGGGTCGGTGATCACCGTGCGCTCGGGCCTGACCCGCTGCACGGTCCAGGGCGACCCGCGGCGGCTCGAGCGGATCCTGCGCAACCTCGTGGTCAACGCCCTCGAGCACGGCGAGGGCCGGCCGGTCGAGGTGGTCGTCGCCGAGGCGGACGCGGTGGTGGCCGTCGCAGTGCGCGACCACGGCATCGGCATGACCGAGGAGGAGGCCGAGAAGGTGTTCAACCGCTTCTGGCGCGCCGACCCCGCCCGGGCCCGCACGACCGGCGGCACCGGGCTCGGGCTGGCGATCGCCACCGAGGACACGCGCCTGCACGGCGGGCGCCTCGACGTGTGGGGTGCGCCGGGGGAGGGGGCGTGCTTCCGGCTGACGCTGCCGCGCGTGCAGGGCCGCCGCCTGGGACCGGAGGACCCCAGCCCGCTGCCGCTGCCCCCGGCCGCCGCGGAGCTGCCGGAGCGCGCCGGGACCACCCCGACGGGCACGCTCGTGCTCGTCCCGGGCCCCGCGGAGCCCGCCGGGCCCGGGACGGGACCGGACGGCGCGGCGGCCGGGGACCGTGCCGGGGAACCGCCCGCGGCGGACCCGGTGCCGGCGTCCGGCCCGCAGACCGCTGCGCCCGCCCCGGAGGAGCCCGCCGCCGGCCGGCCCGCACAGGCGCCCGGCGCCCCGCCACCCGGTGGTGCGGCACCCGGTGGTGCGGGGCCGCAGGCTCCGGTGCGCGCGGACGGTCCCGCGGGGCCGCGGCCGTGACGGCCCGCAGCGGCCGGGCCGCCCGGCGGGCGAGGACCGGGGCCGCGGCGACGGCCCTGGTGCTCGGGGTGGTCGTCACCGGATGCGGCGCCATACCCCGCTCCGGGCCGGTGCACCGCCACGCGGAGCCCAGCCCCACGGCCACCGAGGCCCGCCCCACCTACCTCGTGGACCCCGCCGGGCCCGTGCCGGGGGCCGGCCCGGAGCAGGTCGTGGAGGGCTTCCTCGCGGCCGGCACCGGGGTCGCCGACGACTACTCGGTGGCCCGCGAGTACCTGACCCCCGAGCTGGCCGCCACCTGGCACCCGGACGCGCGCACGCTCGTGCACCGGGGCGAGCCCTCGCTCGTGCCCCGGCTCGAGGACGGCCAGTACCGGCTCAACGTCGAGGTCTCCGCCGTCGTCAGCGCCACCGGCGTCATGGAGCGCAAGCCCGCCGGCTCCACCGAGGTGCTCGACTTCGAGGTCGTCCAGGTGGACGGGCAGTGGCGGATCGCCGAGGCCCCCGACGCCACGCTGCTGACCCCCTCGGACTTCGAGGACATCTTCGAGCCCCACGAGCTCTACTTCGCCGACCCCGACCTGTCCAACGCGGTGGTCGACCCGCGCTGGTTCCCGGAGCGCACCCCGGTGTCGACGTCGATCGTCCGGGCCCTGCTCAACGGCCCCGCGGCCTACCTGCGCGGCGCCGTGAGCACCTCCTTCCCGACCGGCACGACCCTCGCCGGCTCGGCGGTGCCCGTGCAGGACGGCACGGCGACCGTGGAGCTGAGCGTGCCGGACTTCGACCCGGCCGACATCGAGGTCAACCGCAGGATGCACGAGCAGCTGCTGCTCAGCCTCGCCCAGCTGGAGTCCGTCGACTCCGTCGAGCTGGTCGTCGACGGCGCCCCCGTCGAGCTCGGCGCCGCACGGGGTGAGCCGGAGCTCGCCGACGAGGTCACCGTCCCCTCCCGCCAGGTCGGGCTGGTCGACCGGCAGCTCGTCTTCTACCAGGGCGGTCAGACGGAGCCCGTCCCCGGTCTGCCCGCCCTCGACGCGCTCCAGCCGTCCCTGCCGGCGATGGACGCGGCCGCCGAGCACTTCGCCGTCGTCGACGGCGCCGACGGCTCGCTGGTCACCCTCGCCCGCGGCGAGCAGCCCGCGGAGCGCTACAGCGGGACGGGCCTGACCCGGCCCAGCTTCGACGAGCACGGCTGGGTGTGGACCGCCGACTCCGCCGGGACGGTCCGGGCCGTGCGGGCCCCGGCCCGCGGCGGGGAGCCCGTGCGGGTCGAGGCGCAGTGGCTCGCGGCGCGCACCGTGACCTCCCTGCGCGTCTCCCGCGGCGGCACCCGCGCGCTCGTGGTCACCCAGCAGGACGGCGTCTCGCAGCTGTGGCTCGCCGGGATCGTGCGCGATGGCGACGGCACGCCCCGCCGGCTCAACGAGCCGTACCGGGTGGCCGCCGACGTCGACGCCGACATCGCCCTGTGGCTGAGCGACCGCGAGTTCGTCGCCGCCCCGCTGGGCGGCGCCGACCCCGTGCGGCCCCGGATCTACGACGTCTCGGGACAGTACGAGGAGCTGCCCGCCATCGGCGGGCTGACCGGGCTCAGCGCCGGCAACGGCCCCTCCGCGGTCTACGCGCTGGCCGACGGCACGCTGCACATGCTCACGGGCAGCGCCTGGGCCCCCCAGGACGACGAGGTGCGCGACCCCGCCTTCGCCGGCTGAGCGTCCCGGCCGGGGCCGGCGGGGGACGACGACGGGGCGCGGTCCCGCCGCCGGCACCGGACCTCGCCCCGCGGCCGGTGGGCGGGCACGGCCCCGCCGGCCCGGGCGCGGTCCCGCCCCGACTCGGCGGGACCGGCAGCCCTCGGCTCCCGGCCCCGACCACCGGTCCTCCACAGGCGCGGCGGGCGGGGTGCGCGGGGCGCCGGTGCCGGCGAGGATGGGCCCGTGCCCCCGGACCCCGCCGCCCTCGACCGCACCGCCGCCCGCGCCCTCCGCCGCCTGGCCGAGGTCGCCGAGGTGCTCGTACCGGTCGAGTGCGCCGTGTGCCGCGCCCCGGGGGTCCCGCTGTGCCGGGGCTGCCGCGCCCGGCTGCGCCGCTCCTGCGCGCGCCCCTGCGAGGTCTCCGCCGCCGCACCCCTGCTGGAGCCCCCGCTGCCGGTCGTGGCCGCGGGGCGCTACGGCCACGAGCTGGCCGCGTGCCTGCTCGCCTTCAAGAACGGCGGGCGCACCGACCTGGGACCCGTGCTGGCGGCCTGCCTGGCCACCGCCCTGCACACGGGCGCCGCACAGTGGGAGGCGCCCGCCGCGGACGGGCGCCCGGTCCTGCTCGTCCCCGTGCCCACCGCGCCGGCGGCCCTGCGCCGGCGCTGGTTCGACCCCGTCGCCGTGCTCCTGGACGAGGCCGGACGCCGCGGGGTCCTGCCCGCCGGCACGGTCGTGGCCCGTGCGCTCCGGCACCGGGGAGCGCCGGCGGGACCCGCGCAGAAGCGGCTCGGGGCCGCGGCCCGCCGCACGCGCCCGGCGGGCACGATGCGCGCGGCGGGGGCAGCGGGGCGGCGGTGCGTCGTCGTCGACGACGTCCTCACGACCGGGGCGACGCTGGCCGAGGCCCGGCGCGCGCTGGCCGCCTCCGGGGCGGTGGTCGTGGGCGCGGCGGTGCTCGCGGCGGTGCGCGCACCGGCGGTTCCGCCGACCGCTGATTCGGCTCCCGCCACGCCGCCGGCCGGGTGACCCCCGGGTGTGATTCGACTAACGTTGAGTCACGGGACGCAACACGACCTCCCGGGTGGGCGGCCCGTCCGCCCACGTCACCCCCGAAGAACTGGAGGGCATCATGGAACTGAACGTCATGGGGCGCAACGTCGTCGTACCGGAGCGGTTCAAGGAGTACGCCGCCGAGAAGGTCGTCAAGTTCGAGGAGCTGGGCAACAAGGTCCAGCGCATTGATGTCAAGGTCACCAAGGAGCACGACCTGCCCGGCCACCAGGGCATGGGCGTCGAGATCACCGTGACGGGTCGCGGTCCGGTCCTGCGGGCCGAGGCGCGCAACGACGACAAGTTCGCGGCCTTCGACGAGGCCTACGGCAAGCTCCTGGAGCGGCTGCGCCGCGCCCGGGACCGTCGCAAGGTGCACCGCGGGCAGCACCGCCCCACGGCAGTCCACGAGGCCACCGGCACCCTGCCCGTGGTCCCGAGTTCCGGCCCCATCTACTCCACCCCCGAGGAGCTCGCGGCGGCGGAGACCGCCGCGTTCGACCAGAGCGTCAGCCTCACCGACGCCGTCACCCCCGTCGAGATCCGCCGCAAGCGCTTCCCCGCCGACGAGCTGAGCGTCGACGAGGCCGTGGACCGCATGGAGCTCGTCGGCCACGACTTCTTCCTGTTCGTCGACCGGGAGACCGGCGAACCCTCCGCCGTCTACCGCCGCAAGGGCTGGAGCTACGGCGTGATCAGCCTCAGCCCGGACGGCGAGGAGGCCGAGGAGAGCGTGCGGGCCTACCAGCCCGAGCCCGCGCGCTGACCCTCCCGCACACCCTTCGGCGCCCGGGACGGACCCGGCGCCGGACGAGCCCGGCGGCACGGCCCGCCGGGCTCGTCCGCGCCCGGGGCCCCTCCCGTAGACTGGAGGACGGCGCCGGAACCCCCAACTCTTCCGGTGCGGCCGACGAGACACCGAGGAGCTTGCACGTGGCGTCAATCCTGGAGAAGGTCCTCAGGACCGGGGACAAGAAGGTCCTGTCGAGGCTGCGGTCCTACACGGATGCCGTCAACAGCCTCGAGGACAGCTTCCGGGAGCTCAGCGACGCCGAGCTGCGTGCGGAGACCGACGCGTTCCGCGCGCGCGTGGCCGACGGCGAGTCCCTGGACCGGCTGCTGCCGGAGGCCTTCGCCGTGGTGCGCGAGGCGGCCTCCCGCACCCTCGGCCAGCGCCACTACGACGTCCAGCTCATGGGCGGGGCCGCCCTGCACCTGGGCAACATCGCCGAGATGAAGACCGGTGAGGGCAAGACGCTCGTGGCCACGGCCCCGGCCTACCTCAACGCCCTCACGGGCAAGGGCGTGCACGTGGTGACGGTCAACGACTACCTGGCCGAGTACCAGGCGAACCTCATGGGCCGCGTCTACCGCTTCCTCGGCATGGAGACGGGGGTGATCCTCGCCAACCAGGACCCCGCCACCCGCCGGGCGCAGTACGCGGCGGACATCACCTACGGGACGAACAACGAGTTCGGCTTCGACTACCTGCGCGACAACATGGCGTGGTCCCCGGAGGAGCTCGTCCAGCGGGGGCACCACTTCGCGGTCGTCGACGAGGTCGACTCGATCCTCATCGACGAGGCCCGCACCCCGCTGATCATCTCGGGGCCCGCCTCCGGGGAGGCCAACCGCTGGTACACCGAGTTCGCCCGTCTCGCCCAGCGGCTCGTGCCGGGGACCGACTACGAGGTCGACGAGAAGAAGCGCACCGTCGGCGTGCTCGAGCCCGGGATCGAGAAGGTCGAGGACTGGCTCGGGATCGAGAACCTCTACGAGCCCCAGAACACCCCGCTGATCGGCTTCCTCAACAACGCGATCAAGGCCAAGGAGCTCTTCCGCGCCAACAAGGACTACGTGGTGCTCAAGGGCGAGGTCATGATCGTCGACGAGCACACCGGGCGCATCCTCGCCGGCCGGCGCTACAACGAGGGCATGCACCAGGCCATCGAGGCCAAGGAGCAGGTCGAGATCAAGGCCGAGAACCAGACCCTCGCCACCGTGACCCTCCAGAACTACTTCCGCCTCTACGACAAGCTCGCGGGCATGACCGGCACCGCGGAGACCGAGGCCGCGGAGTTCATGAACACCTACGGGCTCGGCGTCGTGGCGATTCCCACCAACAAGCCCCTGGCCCGCATCGACCGCCCCGACCTGGTCTACAAGAACGAGGTCGCGAAGTTCGCCGCGGTGGTCAAGGACATCGAGGAGCGCCACCGCAAGGGCCAGCCGGTGCTCGTGGGCACGGTCTCGGTCGAGAAGAGCGAGTACCTCTCCAAGCTGCTGGCGCAGCGCGGGGTCCGCCACGAGGTGCTCAACGCGAAGAACCACGCCCGCGAGGCGGCCATCGTCGCCCAGGCCGGGCGCCGGGGCGCCGTGACGGTCGCGACGAACATGGCCGGGCGCGGCACCGACATCATGCTCGGCGGCAACGCCGAGTTCAACGCCGTCGAGCGCATGCGCGAGCGCGGCCTGGACCCGGTGCGCGACGCCGAGGAGTACGAGCGCGTCTGGCCGGAGGTCCTCGCCCGGGCCGAGGAGGAGACGAAGGCCGCCCACGAGGAGGTCGTCGGCCTCGGCGGGCTCTACGTCCTGGGCACCGAGCGCCACGAGTCCCGGCGCATCGACAACCAGCTGCGCGGGCGCTCCGGGCGCCAGGGGGACCCGGGGGAGTCGCGGTTCTACCTCTCCCTCGCCGACGACCTGATGCGCCTGTTCAACGCCGGTGCCGCGCAGCGGCTGATGGCGGGTGCGCCCGACGACACCGCCCTGGAGCACAAGATCGTCTCGCGGGCCATCGCCTCGGCCCAGAGCCAGGTGGAGGGCCGCAACGCCGAGCAGCGCAAGAACGTGCTCAAGTACGACGACGTGCTCAACCGCCAGCGCGAAGCGGTCTACCGGGACCGGCGCCGGGTGCTCGAGGGCGACGACCTGCACGAGCAGATCGCCCAGTTCGTGGAGGAGGTGCTCACCTCGACCATCCAGGAGCGCACCTCGGCGGGCCACCCCGAGGACTGGGACCTCGAGGACCTGTGGGAGGCCCTGCGCATGGTCTACCCGGTGACCCTCACCGTCGACGAGGTCGTCGAGGAGGCCGGCGGGCGGACCCGGCTCACGGCGGAGTTCCTGCGCGAGCAGATCCTCTCCGACGCGCGGGTCGTCTACGCCCAGCGGGAGGAGGAGGCCGGCAGCGAGGCGATGCGCAACCTCGAGCGCCGCGTCCTGCTGTCGGTGATCGGGCGCAAGTGGCCCGAGCACCTCTACGAGATGGACTACCTCAAGGAGGGCATCGGCCTGCGCGCCATGGCCCAGCGCGACCCGCTCGTGGAGTACCAGCGGGAGGGCTACGCGATGTTCCAGGCGATGATGGAGGCCATCCGCGAGGAGACCGTGAGCACCCTGTTCCGGATGGAGATCCGGCGCCAGCGCGCCGGCGCCGGCGGGGCGGTCGACCTGCAGATCCCGCGCCAGCCGAAGTTCCTGCAGTACTCCGCGCCCGACGAGACGGGCGGCACGGAGACCCACGTGGAGCCGGCCCCCTCCGGCGCGGACGGCGAGCGCCCGGACGGGTCGCCGGGCGCCGAGGCCGCCCCCAACCGCGCCGGCCGGCGCGCCCGCGCCCGGGCCGGCGGCGCCGAGTCCTGACCGGGCGGAGGGTTCCGCTCGACGAGGGCACCCGCGGGGCCTGAGGCCGGTCCCGTCCGGGCGGGCCCGGACGGGATGCCGCCGGGACCTGCGGGGGTGCTCCGCGGGGCCGCGGGGGTCGTGGCCGGGATCCACGGCAGCGTCCCGCGGGGCCGCGGAGGCCGCCGCAGGGCGGCGGGGCGGCCTGCGGTTGCCGGCGGGTGCCCGTCTGTTCGCCCGGGGCCGGCGGCGTCCTGTGCGCCCCGATCGCCCGGGGCTCAGCCGACCTCGAGCTCGGTGACGCACCAGCCGCGGCCGAGGCGCTCGACCCGCAGGGCGACCGCACGGGCCCGCCGCGGCTCGTCGACGACGAGGGCCACCTCGTAGACGCCGGGGCGCACCCGGCAGGCCCGGCACCGGCGCACGTGCGGGTTGCGGTGGAGCTCCTGCAGCTGCGGCTTGTTCTCGAACTGCTCCTGGAGCAGCCGCAGCATCTCGGCGCGCAGCTGGAAGCGTTGCACGATCTCCGGTGTCGTCCAGCGCGCCAGCTGGGCCGCGGGTCGGCTGCCGCCGAGCACCTCCACGGCGGCCTGGCCGATCGAGCGCGCCAGTGCCGTGACGCGGGACTGCTCGTCCCCGGGCCCCGCCGTGACGGTGCGCGCCGCGCCCCAGCGGTAGCCGCCCGGCGCCGTGGGCGGTCCGGACCGGCCGGAGGCCGCGGGCGCACGGGCCGGCACGGGCGGCCGCGGGGCCGGGACGGTCGGGGCGGCGGGATCGGAGCCTGCGGTGGTGCTCATGACGTCTCCTGGGACTCGGGCGAAGGGAGGGCAGCGGTTCACGGGGCTCGGCACGGCGGGCCGGCGGGGACCTCGAGCTGCTGACCGGGCAGCAGGCGGTCGGGGTCGTCGCCGAGGACGGCGCGGTTGAGGGCGTGCCAGCGGGGCCAGGCGCGGGCGATCTCGGCGTCGGTGGCGCCGGGGCCGAGCGCGGCCGCGGCGAGGGACCACAGGCTGTCCCCGCGCCGGACCGTCACGCGCCCGTCGACCGTCCGGGCCGCGAGGTCCCCGGCGGCGGGTCCGGGTGCCGGGCGCTCCCGGCCCGGCTGCTGCGGCCCGCGGGCGCCGTCGGCGGCGGAGCCGGGGCTCTCGTGCGGCTGCTGCGGGGCGTCCCCGGCCTGCCGGTCCCGCGGGGCGCTCCCGGGCCCCTCGCCCGCACCGGGATCCGGGGCGTCGGGACCCGAGCCCGACGGTGGGGCGCCGTCCGGGGACCCGCCCGCCCGGGACCCGCCGGGGCCCGGCTCCGGCGGCGGGCCGGTGTCCGGGCGCCCGCCCGGCGGGGGGCCGGACACGTCCTCCGGTGCGGCGGTCCCCGCCGTGCTCCCGGCGGGGGAGTCCGTCCCGGATCCGGGCGGTGCGGTCTCCCCGGCCGTGCGGCCGGCGGAGGGGGTGGGCTCGGGCCAGAAGGGGGAGGGCCCGGTGTCCGCCCGGGCGGCCGGGACCACGACCAGCTGCAGGCCCAGCACCGCGACCGCCGCCCGGCGCAGCAGCGCCGGGGAGAGCCGCCGGCACACCCGGCCGGTGCGCTCCCAGCGGCGGTGGTGGGCCACCACGGCGAGCAGGGCGAGCGCCGCGGCGACCGCCCACGCGAGCACCAGCAGGCACCCTGCCGCGGCCGCCGCCAGACCCAGGAGCGTCCCCGCTCCCCGCGGGCCGTGGGCGGGGCCCGCGCCGAGCAGCACCGCGGCGCACCCCGCGAGTCCCGTGCCGAGCACCGGCGCCGCGAGCACCGGCCACCAGGGAACCGGTGTCCCGGATGCTCCCGGGCCACGGGCGTGTGCGGGTCCCGTCCGTGCAGGGCGGTCCGTGCCGGTCATCTGGTCCCCCGATCGGGCCGACGGGCGGGAGCGGCGGGTCCACGGGGACCGCTGTGCCGTCGCCGGCTCTGTGATGCTGTTCGATGCCGTTTGACGCTATTTGACGCTGTTTGACGCTGTTTGACGCGTTTTGCGTCGTGGTGCATTGCTACCACCGCCTGCGCCGGGGTGTAAAGACCCGCGGCCGGGTCCGTGGACGGTCCTCGACGGCCGCGTGGCACGAGCGGCTCCGCGACGCCCGCGGCCCTTGACGGCTCCGGGGGCCCCGCCTAGCGTGAGCGGCTCCGCGACGGGCTGCGCGGGGACGCGAGGGACGAGGAGGACCGCGGTGCGCTGGGACGAGCTGTTCGCCGACATGGAGGCCCAGCTGGCCGCCGCCGGTCAGCAGGCGCTCGAGGCGGAGGCCGCGGAGCAGGCCCGGGCCGAGTACTCCCGGGTGCTGCTCGCCGACCGGCTGCGCGCGTGCCACGGGGAGCCCGTGCGGGCCCTGCTGGCGGACGGGGCCCCCGTCGCGGGGCGGGTCGCGTCCCTGGGGGCGGGATGGGTCCAGCTCGCCGAGCGGGACGCGGAGCACCTCGTGCCCCTGGACGCCCCGGTGTGGTGGGAGCTGCCGGGGCGCCGGTGGGCGCCGGGCGACGACGTGCTCGCCCTGCGCCTGGGCCTCGGCCACGCCCTGCGCACGCTGGCCCGGGCGCGGGCCCGCGTGCGCGTGCGGCTCGCCGGGGCCGGTCCGTCCGGCGTGCTCGACGGCACCCTCGACGCGGTGGGCGCCGACTTCGCCGACCTCGCCCTGCACCCCGGCGAGGACTGGCGGCGGCGCGGGAGCGTGCGCGCGGTGCGGAGCCTGCCGTTCGCGGCCCTGGCGTGCGTGTCCTCGGCCCCGGGGGAGTGAGGGGCCGGCGGCTCAGTCCAGCGAGCCCGCGCGCACGGCCTCGGCTGTGCGTTCGTAACCGCGGGTAATGTACTCCTCGAGCTTGACCTTCTCGACCCGCCACTGCCCGCGGCCGCCGACCTGGATGGCGGGCAGCTCCCCGCTGCGCACGAGCGCGCGGGCCTGCGAGGCCGAGACGTTGAGGATCTCGGCGACGTCCGCCAAGGTCAGGAAGCGCTGCTGCGTCATTTCCCGCCTCCTTGTCCGTGGGTGCACTCCGGCTCCCAGTCTGCCACCGAACGCCCCCGCGGGGGTCCCGTCCACAGCGGCCGCGCCCCTGCACCGCGCGCGGCGGGCGTGCCGCGCGCGGTGGGCGCGGGACGACGGCGCTGTCCCCAGTTGTGCACCGGCCGGTTCCGGGCCCGGCCGGGTCCGTGCAGAATGTGGGCGACGTGCGCGCCGGGGGTGCGCCGGGAGACGACGGCGGAGCACGGGAGGCGGGCGGCGGATGAGCGCGACGGTCGGGGGCACGCACTCGGGAGGCGCTCGGTTCCGGCGGCCCGCCTGGCGGGACCCGAGGCTGCTCACCGGCCTGCTGCTGGTGCTGCTGTCCGTCGCCGGGGTCGCGGCGGTCGTGGCCGTCACCAACCGCACGGAGCCCTACTGGGCCGCCGCCCGGGACATCGCGGTGGGCCAGGAGGTCACGGCTGAGGACGTGGTGGCCGTCGACGTGCGGCTGCAGGACTCCGCCGAGCGCTACCTGCCGGCGGCCTCGGCCCCGGACCCCGGCACCGTCGCCGTCCAGCGCATCGCCGGCGGCGAGCTGCTGCCCCGCACCGCGCTGGCCGACGCCGACCGGCTCGACCGCAAGCCGGTGGGCATCGCCGTGGACCACCCGCTGCCGGACGAGGCCGGCCCCGGGTCCCGGGTCGACGTGTGGGTGGCCGACCCGCAGCGGTCCGGGCGCGGCTTCGAGCCCGCCCGGCTGCTGCTGCCCGCCGCCGAGATCGCCTCCGTGGAGGCCGAGCAGACCGCGCTCGGCGCGGGCCGCGGCACGGTCGTGCACGTGCTCGTGGAGGACGGGCCGATGGAGGAGCTCGTGGACGCCCTCGGCAATGACGCCCGGGTCACGCTCGTGTGGAACCCGGCGGGACGGGCCCCGTGAGCCTGCCCCTGATCACCCTGGGCGTGTCCACCTGGCCGCTCGTGGACGGGCTCGAACGGCTGCACGGGACCGTGACGGTCGTGCGGCGCTGCCTGGACCTCGCCGAGCTGCTCGCCGCCGGCCGGACGGGCCTGGCGCGGGCCGTGCTCGTGGCCGAGGGCGCCGAGGAGCTCACCGCGAGCCTGGCCGAGCAGCTGCGGCTGGGCGGGGCCGTGCTGCTGGTGCTCGAGGGCCACGACGCCCGCCGCCTCGCCTCCCTGGGCGCCGTCGTCGTGCCCGAGGCCGCGGGCCCGGAGGAGACGGCCCGGCTGGTGGAGACGGCCGTCGCCGACGGTGCGCGGGCCCCCGGGACGGCCGGCTACGCCGAGGTGGGCGCGGCCGCAGGCACGGTCCCGGACGGGGCGGCGGCCACGGCCGGCGAGGACGCGGCGGAGCCGCCGGCACCGACCGGTCCGCGCGGCCCGGTGGTTGCCGTGTGGGGCCCCACGGGCGCCCCCGGGCGCACCACGGTGGCCGTCAACCTCGCGGCGGAGCTCGCGCTGCTCGGGCAGGAGACGGTCCTGCTGGACGCCGACACCTACGGCCCGTCGGTCGCGGCCTCGCTGGGCATGCTCGACGAGGCGGCCGGGCTGGCCCAGGCCTGCCGGCTGGCCGAGCAGGGACGCCTCGACGGGGCCGCGCTGCGCCGCACGGTCGCCGACGTGGCGGTCGCCGGGCGCACCCTGGGGGTGCTCACCGGTCTGACCCGCCAGGACCGCTGGCCCGAGCTGCGCTCCGGGGCCGTCGCGACGGTGCTCGAGGCCTCGGCCCGGGAGTACGCCGCCACGGTCGTGGACTGCGGCTTCGCCCTCGAGGCCGACGAGGAGCTCAGCTTCGACACCCTCGCGCCCCGCCGGCACGCCGCGGCCCTGACGGTGCTCGAGCGGGCCGACGTCGTCGTCGCGGTGGGCGCCGCGGACACCGTCGGGATCCCCCGGCTGCTGAAGGCCCTCCCGGAGGCGGTCGCGGCCGCCCCGCAGGCCCGGCTGCTCGTGGTGGTCAACAAGGTGCGCCGGGCGGCCGCGGGGCGCGACCCCGAGCTCGCCGTGCACGAGGCCTGGGCCCGCTACGGCCCCGGCGGCGCCCCCGAGCTGTTCCTGCCCTGGGACCCCGGCGCGCTCGACGAGGCGCTGCTGGCGGGCGCCGTCCTGGCCGAGAGCGCCCCGGGCGCCCCGGTGCGCGGGGCCCTGCGCGGGGCGGCCGGCCGCGTCCTCGGCGACGGCGACCCGGCGGAGCAGCCCGTGCCGGCGGGCGGGACTACGCTGGGGCGGAGGATCCGGGGCCGGATGCGCCGCTGATCCCGGGGCGGCACCGTGCCGGCCCGCCCGAGCAGAACCGGAGGCGACGTGGCGTTCACCGAACCGCTCAGGCGCAGCGAGGACTTCGGGCCGGGGGACTACGAGTGGCTCCACCTGCTCGTGGGCGACTGGCAGCTCGTCTCCGACCTGGGCTTCGCCGACCTGGTCCTCAGCTTCCCGGTGGACTACATCCCGGCGGCCGGCAGCGGCAACGGCCGCGGCATGCCGGCCCCCGGCAGCGCCTTCGAGGTCCTGGCCCACGTGCGCCCGCTGACCGGCCCCACCGTCTTCCACCAGGACCTCGTGGGGGAGCTGCTGCCGGCGGAGCTGTCCGGGCCGCTGCGCGCGGCGTGGGTCGCCCGCCGCCCGGACACGCTGCGCGCCGGGGCCGGACGCGGCGAGGGCGCCCGCCAGGTCACGGCGGTGCCGCTGGTGCGCAACGGACGCACGCTGGCCGTGCTCACCGTGCACACCCGGCGCCGGGCCGGGGAGGAGGCCACCCGCCAGGAGCTGGTCTACCGGGAGACCGCCGACCTGCTGCTGCGCATGGCCAACGAGGGGCTGTGGCCGGACTTCTCCGCGCCCACGGGCTCGCGCCGCGGCGCCCCCCGCGTCGGGGACGGGGCGATCCGCCTCGACGCCGACGACCGCGTGGTCTACGTCTCGCCCAACGCGGACTCGTCCCTGCGCCGGCTGGGCATCGACGGCGAGCTGGTCGGGGAGCGTCTGATGGACCTCGTCCCGCCCGCGCTGGGGGCGGGGTCCGTCCCGGACGAGACCCTGGCGCCCGTGCTGACCGGCCGGATGCCGTGGCGCACGGAGGTCTCGGGCAGCCGGGCGAGCATCTCCTTCCGCTCCGTGCCCCTGAAGGACCGCTCGAGCCGCTTCGGGGCCCTGCTGCTGTGCCGGGACGTCACGGAGCTGCGCCGGCGCGACCTCGACCTCGTCTCGCAGGAGGCGACCGTGCGGGAGATCCACCACCGGGTGAAGAACAACCTGCAGACCGTCTCGGCCCTGCTCCGGCTCCAGGCCCGGCGGATGACCACCCCCGAGGCCCGGCACGGGCTCGAGCAGGCGATGCGCCGGGTGGCGACCATCGCCCTCGTGCACGAGACCCTCTCGCAGGGCTTCACCCAGAACGTCGACTTCGACGAGCTCATCGAGCGGCAGTTCCGGCTCGCCGCCGAGGTCGCCGCCCCGGAGCAGTCCGTGCGCACCCGCATGATCGGGGAGTTCGGGGAGCTGCCCGCCCGGCTGGCGACCCCGCTGGCGCTGGTGATCAACGAGCTCGTGACCAACGCCGTCGAGCACGGCCTCGGCCGGCGCCCCGGCACGGTCACCCTCGAGGCCCGGCGCACGCCGGGGACGGAGGACGGCGGACCCCGTCTGGAGGTCGTGGTCAGCGACGACGGGGCCGGGATGGACCGGCCCGTCGTCGAGGAGTCCGGGGCCGCCGCGTTCCGGCAGGCCGGCCCCGGCGAGGGCCTGGGCATGCAGATCGTCCGGACCCTGGTCGCGAGCGAGCTCGACGGCACGATCCGCTGGGCCCCGCGGGAGGGCGGCGGCACCGAGGTGACCGTCTCCGTGCGCCTCGAGGAGCCGTGACGGCAACGGCCGAGGACCGGGACCCCGCGGGGTCCCGGTCCTCGGCCGCCGGCGCCGCTCAGCGGCGCCGTGTCGGGGGTGCCGTGCTCAGGAGGCGCGGCGGGCGCGGGCGGCGCGGCGCTTGAGCGCGCGGCGCTCGTCCTCGCTCATCCCGCCCCAGACGCCGGCGTCCTGGCCGGACTCGAGGGCCCACTGGAGGCAGGTGTCCATCACCGGGCAGGACCGGCAGACGGCCTTGGCCTCCTCGATCTGGAGGAGAGCAGGACCGGTGTTGCCCACGGGGAAGAACAGCTCGGGATCCTTCTCCAGGCATGCAGCGCGACTACGCCAATCCATGGTCGACGATCGCTCCTTTCGAGGACGGGTCCCGGGGCAGGGCGGAGCGTCCTGCTGCACAGGGTCCGGGACAAGAGAAAAGGCCCATTTCGCACGGGCCTTGTGGAGAACTGACGTCTACTCTGGCACGTGAACGACCGGTGAACAAGGGATCTGCGGCGCCTGTCACACCCCCGTCCGTGAGGTCTTCCTCACACCGCGGGCCGGCGGGCGCCGCCGCCTGCCGACCCGCTCCGGCCCGCCCCCGCAGGCCGGGCTCCCGGCGTCCGGGGTGGCCCCGGACGCCCCCGCCCCGCACGAACACCCCGCACGAAGGAGACCCCCGTGACCCCCACGGCCGCCCCGACGCCCCCGGGCCCCCGCCCGCGGGCCGTCACCGTCCTCGCCGCCGTCGTGCTGCTCGAGGCCCTCGCCCTCGCGCTCGCGGGAGCGCGGCTGCTGTGGTCGCTGGTCGCCGAGGAGCCGCTGACGGTGGGCGGCACGGTGTTCCTGCTCGTGGTGGCCCTCGCCGGGGCCCTGTGGCTGCACCGGGTCGCCCGCGGCCTGTGGCGGGGCTACCGGTGGCCCCGCGCCGCGGCCCTCGTGGTCCAGCTGTTCCTCCTCGTGCTCGGCGTGCCCCTGCTGCAGGGCGGGCAGTGGGCGGCCGGACTGGCGCTCGCCCTCCCGGCGGCGGTCGTGCTCCTGCTGCTGTTCCGGCCCGCCGTGCTGGCCTGGACCAGCCGCACCGTGCGCTGAGCCGCACCGGCGGGGACCGGGCAGTACAGTTGTACCGCCGCGGTCGGCCCCGTCGTCGTCGCGCCCGCCCCGACGCGTCCCCGAAGCTCCCCCGAACAGGTGGTCCCGTGCCCTCGCGCCGCATCGTCATCGTCAGCCGCATCTTCGCCCCCGAGCCCGCGGCGGCCTCCTTCCGCCTGCGCGCGCTCGCGCGCGGGCTGACCGAGCAGGGCGCCGAGGTCGTCGTGCTCACCACGCGCCCGCCGGCGTCGGCGACCGTCGAGCCCGAGCCCTACGCGGTGCGGCGCTGGCCGGTGCTGCGCGACCGCTACGACTACGTGCGCGGGATCGTGCCCTACCTCAGCTTCGACCTGCCCGTCCTGCTGCGCCTGCTCGTCACGCGCGCGGATCTCGTGGTCAGCGAGCCGCCGCCCACGACAGGGCTGGCCGTGCTCGTCTCCTCCTGGCTGCGCCGCCGACCCTACGTCTGGTACGCCCCCGACATCTGGACCACGGCCACGGAGAAGATGGACGTCTCCCCGCTGCTGAAGCGGGCCATGCGCCTCATGGAGACCCTCGCCGCCCGGCGCGCCGCCGGCGTGCTCACCGTCTCGGAGGCCATGGGCGAGGAGCTGCGGGCCGTCACCGGGGTCGACCGGGAGAAGATCCTCGTCGCGGAGAACGGCATCGACACCGACGTGTTCCGCCCCGACGGCCCCGTGGCCGAGCCCGGGGCCCCGTACTTCGTCTACGCCGGGTCCATGTCGGAGTGGCAGGGCGCGGACGTGCTCGTGCGCGCCCTGCCCGAGGTGCTCGCCGTCCACCCGGAGGCGCGGCTGCGCTTCCTCGGGCGGGGCTCCGACATCGAGCGCGTCGAGGAGGTCGCCCGCCGGCTGGCCCCGGGCAGCGTGGTGTTCGAGGGGCTGCGCCCCGCCGAGGAGACCGCCGCCTGGACCCGCGGGGCCGTGGCGGCCCTGGGGGCCGTGATCCCCGGCATCGGCTACGACTTCACCAAGCCCACCAAGATCTACGCCGCCGCCGCGTGCGGGACGCCCGTGATCTACGCCGGCGCCGGGGTGGCCGCGGAGCTCGTCGAGCGCAACGGCCTGGGCGCGGTCGTCGACCACGACCCGCACGCGGTGGCCGCGGCCATGATCGAGGCCCTCGACCGCGCCGCCGACCCGGCGCGCGCCGAGGAGAACGACCGGTTGCGCCGCGAGCGCTCCGCGTGGGCGGCCGAGCACGCCTCCCTCGCGGCCTCCGGGCGCCTCGCCGCCCGCTGGCTGCTCCGGGGGCTGCAGCGGTGATCAGGTACTTTGGTGTGCAGTCCCCGCCCGGGGCGCCCGCGCCGTCCCCCGCGCCCGGGTCCCTCCCGGGCCGCCCCACGACCCCGACCCCCAGGAGCTAGTCCGTGAACGCAGATCTCGTCGTCGTCGGGTCGGGCCTCTTCGGCCTGACCGTGGCCGAGAGGGCCGCCACCGAGCTGGGCCTCGACGTGGCCCTCATCGACCGGCGCTCCCACATCGGGGGCAACGCCTACTCGGAGCGGGAGGCGAGCACGGGGATCGAGGTCCACCGCTACGGCGCCCACCTCTTCCACACCTCCAACGAGCGGGTCTGGGACTACGTCAACCGCTTCACCGGCTTCACCGACTACGTGCACCGGGTCTACACGCGCCACCACGGCGAGATCTTCCCGATGCCGATCAACCTCGGCACCATCAACCAGTTCTTCCGGGCGGCGTACTCGCCGGCCGAGGCACGGGCGCTGATCCAGGAGCAGGCGGGCGAGCTCGCCGGCACCGATCCGCAGAACCTCAACGACAAGGGCATCCAGCTCATCGGCCGCCCCCTCTACGAGGCGTTCATCAAGCACTACACGGGCAAGCAGTGGCAGACCGACCCGAAGGACCTGCCGGCCTCGATCATCAACCGCCTGCCCGTGCGCTGGACCTACGACAACCGGTACTTCAACGACAAGTACGAGGGCCTGCCGGTGGACGGCTACACGGCGTGGCTCGAGCGCATGGCGGACCACCCCAAGATCGACGTCCGCCTCGACACCGACTTCTTCGACGACGGGCACGAGTACTCGCGCGCGGCCGTCTCCGGGCAGGTGCCCGTGGTCTACACGGGCCCCGTGGACCGCTACTTCGACTACGCCGAGGGCGACCTGTCGTGGCGGACGATCGACCTTGAGCAGGAGGTCCTCCCGATCGAGGACTTCCAGGGCGCGCCCGTGATCAACTACCCCGACCCGGACGTGGACTTCACCCGGATCCTCGAGTTCCGCCACTTCCACCCCGAGCGCGACTACACCAAGGACGCCACGGTGATCATGCGGGAGTTCTCCCGCTTCGCCGAGAAGGGCGACGAGCCCTACTATCCGGTCAACACCCCGGTGGACCGCGAGAAGCTGCTGAAGTACCGCAACCTCGCCCGCGGCGAGGACAAGGTCCTGTTCGGCGGCCGGCTCGGCACCTACAAGTACCTGGACATGCACATGGCCATCGGCGCGGCGCTGTCCATGGTCGACAACAAGATCGCCCCCCACTTCACCGGCGGGGCCACCATCGAGAGCGGGGGAGTGGACGCGTGAGCACGACGACCGAGACGGCGGCCCGGACCACGGACGAGAGCGGGGCGGGCGCCCTGCGCGTGCTGCAGGAGGTCGTGCTGCCCGCCAAGGACCGCCTGGCCACCCAGCCCCTGTACATGGACACCCGCGCCGACACCGGTGCGGCGGTCCAGCCGGAGGACGGCGCGCGCAAGAGCTCCCCGATCGTGGTCAACGTGGCCTCCGAGACCGCGGCCACCGACGCGCTGGCGATCCTGGACCGGCACCGGCTGCGGGTCCACGCCCGGGCGACCGTGTCCTTCGCCACCTACTTCAACGCGTTCCCGGCCAGCTACTGGCGGCACAACACCCACGTGCGGGAGGTCGTGCTGCGGGTGCGCACCACCGGGCGCGGCACCGTGAGCGTCTACGGCTCCAACGCCCGCGGCGAGTCCGTGCCCGTGTCCGTGCACGAGGTCGCCGGCGCGGAGCACACCACGGAGGCCGTGCTGCCCCTGAAGGCCTTCGCCGACGGCGGCTGGTACTGGTTCGACCTCACCGCCGCGGACGAGGACCTCGAGCTGCGCGGCGCCGAGTGGCTCGCCGACGGCACCGGGATCCCCGAGGGCAGCGTCACCCTGCAGATCACGACGATGAACAAGCCCTCCTACTGCCTGCGCAACGCCCGGCTGCTGTTCGACCAGCGCGAGCGCCTCCCGCAGGTGCGCGAGGTCGTCATCGTGGACCAGGGCAACCAGAAGGTCGTCGACGAGCCCGGCTTCCGCGAGGTGCAGGAGCGCTTCGGGGAGCGGCTGCGGGTGCTCGACCAGGCCAACCTCGGCGGCGCGGGCGGCTTCGCCCGCGGGATGTACGAGGCCGTGCGCGCCGGGTCCGACTACGTGCTGCTGATGGACGACGACGTCGAGATCGAGCCCGAGGCCGTGCGCCGGATCAGCGTCTTCGCCGACTTCTGCAAGCGTCCCACGCTCGTGGGCGGGCACATGATCGACCTGCTCAACCCCACGAAGATCCACAACTTCGGCGAGGAGATGGACCCGTACAGCTTCCAGTACGGGCCCGCCGGGGAGGGCGTGGAGATCGGCCACGACTTCCGGCACAGCAACCTGCGCGCGACCCCGTGGATGCACCGGCGCATCGAGGTCGACTACAACGCGTGGTGGATGTGCCTGATCCCCACCTCCGTGATCCGCGAGATCGGCCTGGCCCTGCCCGTGTTCATCAAGTGGGACGACGTCGAGTACGGGGTGCGCGCCAAGGCCGCCGGCTACCGGACCGTGTCCCTGCCCGGGGTGGCGGTGTGGCACCTGGCGTGGGCCGACAAGGACGACACCATCAGCTGGCAGGCCTACTTCCACAAGCGCAACCAGCTCGTGGCGGCGCTGCTGCACTCCCCGTTCGAGCGCGGGGGCGAGGTCCTGGGCCGCAACGGCATCAAGGACCTGCGCCACGTGCTGTCGATGCAGTACTTCGCCGAGGAGGCCCGGGTGCTCGCCCTGCGCGACGTGCTGGCCGGCCCGGAGGCCCTGCACGAGCTGCTGCCCCAGCGCATCCGCGACGTGCGCCGGATGATGACCCAGCACTCCGACGCCGTCTACGAGGCGGACCTGGACGCCTACCCCGCGGTCGCGCCGGCGAAGCCGGCGCGCACCCGGCGGCTGTCCTCCCCGCACGGGCTGAAGGTGCTGACCTCGGCGGCCACCGCGGTCGTGCGCCACCTGGCCGTGTCCCCGGGGGCCGGGGCGCAGGAGCACCCGCAGGTGCACCTGCCCTACCAGGACGCCCGCTGGTGGCGGCTCGCCCGCTACGACAGCGCCCTGGTGACCGCCTCGGACGGCACCGGCTACACGTGGTACAAGCGCTCCCCGAAGGACGCCCGCGCCCTGCTGGCGGAGTCCGCCCGCCTGCACGCCCAGCTGGTGCTGCGCTGGCCCGAGCTCTCGCGGCGCTACCGCGAAGCCCTGCCCGCGATCACGTCGCTGGAGGCGTGGGAGGAGACCTTCCGCGAGCACTCGGAGATCGGCGTCTGATGCCCGCTGCCACGGTCGTGCGGGACCCGTCCCCCGGGACGGGCCTGCCGGCGGTCTTCCGCCAGCGCTACCTGCTGAAGCTGCTCGTGGACAAGGAGCTGCAGATCCGCTACCGGGGCACCGTCCTGGGGCTGCTGTGGTCCTACGTCAAGCCCGGGATCCAGTTCGTGGTCTTCTACGTCGCGCTGGGCATCTTCCTGGGCCTCGAGCGGGGGATGGAGAACTTCGCGGTCTACCTGTTCTCCGGGATCATCCTGATCAACTTCTTCTCGGAGGCCTTCGGCAACGCGGCCCGCTCGGTCGTGGCCAACGCGAGCCTGATCAAGAAGATCTACCTGCCGCGGCAGATGTTCCCCGTCGCCTCGGTGTGGGTCGCGGGCATCCACCTGCTGCCGCAGCTGGCGGTGATGCTGCTGGCGTGCCTGCTCGTGGGCTGGTCGCCCACGTGGCTGTCGCTGCTCGCGGTGCCGGGGGCGCTGCTGATCGTGGGGCTGCTGGCCACCGGGCTGGGGCTGCTCTTCGGCGCCGCGAACGTGTTCTTCCGCGACGCCGAGAACTTCGTGGACCTCATCGTCATGGTCAGCACCTGGTCCGCCCCGGTGCTCTACGCATGGACGATGGTCCGCGACGTCCTGGGCCCCGTGTGGTTCGCGGGCTTCATGCTCAACCCGCTGACCGTGGCCGTGGAGCTCTCCCACGCCGCGTTCTGGCTGCCGACCACCACCCCCGGCGCGCACGAGGTGCCGCCGCACCTGTTCTCCCTCTGGACGCCCGTGGCCCTGGCCGTCACGGGCCTGATCATGCTCGCGGGCGAGCTCGTCTTCCGCCGCCTCGAGGGCCGATTCGCGCAGGAGCTGTGATGAGCACCGACCCGACCCGCCCGGCGGTGCTCGCGGAGCACCTGGCCAAGGAGTTCGCCCTGCGCCACGCCCGCTCCCTGAAGGAGACGGTGATGTGGCTCGCCCGCGGCCGGCGCCAGGACCTCTCGAACCGCTTCCGCGCCCTCGAGGACCTCTCCGTGCGCATCGAGCCGGGGGAGTCCGTGGCCCTCGTGGGCCTCAACGGCTCCGGGAAGTCCACCTTCCTCAAGCTGGTCTCCGGGGTGATGAGCCCCGACGGCGGCTCCCTCGCGGTCAACGGCCGCGTGGCCGGGCTGATCGAGGTCGGCGCCGGCTTCCACCCGGACCTCACCGGCCGGGACAACGTCTACCTCAACGGCGCGATCCTCGGGATGTCCAAGGAGGAGATCGACCGGAAGTTCGACCGGATCGTCGCCTTCTCCGAGATCGAGCAGTTCATCGACACCGAGGTGAAGTTCTACTCCTCGGGGATGTACCTGCGCCTGGCCTTCGCGGTCGCCGTGTTCACCGACCCGGACATCTTCATCATCGACGAGATCCTCTCCGTGGGCGACGAGCCGTTCCAGCGCAAGAGCCTGGGCCGGGTCAAGGAGCTCTCGGCGGAGGGCAAGACGCTGCTGGTCGTCAGCCACGACTTCGACGTGGTCCGCACGGTCTGCGCGCGCGGGGTGTGGATCGAGCACGGCCGCGTCCGCCGCGACGGGCCCATCGACGAGGTCATCGACGCCTTCCGCGCCGCCGAGAACGCCGGCTGAGCCCCGCCGACGACGGAACGGGCCCTCCGCCGCGCCGCCGCGCGCCGGAGGGCCCGTTCCGTGGTCCGGGTGGCCCGGGGCTCAGGGACCGTCGCAGCCGACGACCTCGTAGAGCACCGCACCGCCCTCCCGGGCGACCGGGGCCAGCCCCGGGTCCGCCGCGGGGTCCACGGCCGTGACCCCGGAGTAGACCTCGAGGGGCTCGGTGGCCCACGGCACGAGCAGCTGGGTGCCGAAGTCCAGGACCCACTCCACGCCCAGCTCCTCGGCGGCCGCGCACGCGGGGGAGCCCGGGGCGGCCGTGTCGATGCCCGCCACCAGCTCGTCCAGCGGGGGCTCGGGGTCCTCCACGTGGTACTGGGTGACGGGGCGCTCGGCCACGGCCCAGGCCAGCGACCCGCCGTTCCAGGGGTTCACGGCGACGACGTCGCCGGGGCCCGTGAGCCGGCCGAGCTCCTGCAGCAGCTCGAACTCGTCGTGGCCGAGGATCGACTCGGGCCCGTCCCAGGCGTAGTAGCGCTTGACCTCCTGCGTGGTGCGGGTCAGCGAGCCCATCTGGGACACCGGCACGGCCACGGCCAGCACGAGCACCGCGGCCACCGGATAGGCGACCGGGCGGGCCCGGCCGGCCGCTGCGGGCCGGGCGGCCGCCCGTCCCCCGCGCAGCACGGCGGCCGCGGCGGCGAGGCCGGCGGCCAGGCGCGCGGCCAGGTGCTCCGCGCCCAGGGCCGCCAGCGGCAGCGCGGTCAGCGGCAGGGTCGCCGCCAGCCGGTGGGAGTCGGTGTACCAGCCGCTCGTGAGCCAGTCGCGCCAGGGCCCGTCCTCCCCGGCGGCCGCGACCGCGTAGAGGTAGGCCAGCAGCAGGTGGGCCACCACGAGCCAGCGCAGCCGTCGCCGCACGACCGCCGCGTAGATCCCGGCACCGGTGAGCACCACGAGCACCCACGGCACGTCCAGGCGGCCGTTGGTGCCGTACAGCAGCGCCTCGCCGACCCCGCGCGGCAGCGTCGTGAACGGCGCCCAGAAGAACGTCGTGGTCAGGGTGTTCCACACGAGCAGCCACACGGCGGCGGCGAGCACGGCGGCCACGGCCAGCAGCGCCGTGCGCCGTCGTCGTCCCGCGCGCACCGCGGCGCGCAGGCCGAGGGCCCACGCGGTGGCGACCAGGGGCACGCCCACGACGAGCAGGGCCAGGACGCCGTTGGGCTGGGAGACGAACAGCGCCCCGAGGGCCACGAGCAGGCTCGCGGCCGTCCGCAGCCGGGCGGGCCCGTCCGGGATGCGCGCCGTGGGGTCGGCGCCCAGGCCCGGGCCGAGCAGGCGCACGAGCAGACCCAGCACGACCGGCAGCAGCACGAGGGAGAGGATGTTGGGGAACAGCGGCCCCCACGCCATGAGCCCGTAGGGGAACAGGCCGAAGCCTGCGCTCGCCGCACCGGCCACCACGGCGGCGACGGGGGAGGGGCCCACGAGGCAGCGCGTGAGGAACACGCACGAGGCCGGCCACACCACGCCGGCCACGGCCAGCAGCGTGAGGTTGTGGGCGGCCAGCACGCTGTCGCCGGCGACGGGCACGGCCAGCGACGCCAGCTGGTGCCACGCGGCCGGGTACAGGGCGACGGTCCGCTCGGGGTCGACCATGCGGTTGAGCGTCAGCGTCGAGCCGCTGCCGGTCTCCACGACCCAGCGGATCGCGTTGAGGTGGAAGATGTTGTCCCAGCGCTGGGCCATCGCCTCGGGCTCCCCGATCGCGGAGACCATGCGCCGCAGCAGCAGGACCGCCCCGACGGCGACGCCGACGGCGGCCGCGGCCGGGAACACCCACGGGCGGGCCGGCGCAGCCGCATCCGGCCCGGTCCCCGCCCCCGGGGCGCCCACCGCCGTGGCACCCGCTGCCGGGCCGACCTCCGGTGCGGGGGCGTGGCCGCCGCGCGGCAGCACGCGCCCCACCAGCCAGGCCGCAGCGGCCAGCACGAGCGCGGCGCCGGCCTGGGAGAGCAGGTCGTAGCGGATCCCCAGCAGGTCCAGGGCCACCCCGGAGACGCCGACGACGGCGACGGAGAAGGCCGGGGCGGTCAGCAGGATCCGCCCGCCGCGCTGGCCGAAGGCCCACAGCAGCGCCAGCCCCGGCAGCCACAGCACCGCGAGCAGCAGCAGCAGGGCCGGGGCGTAGGGCGCCCACGCCGTCAGCACGTCGGTCCTGGGTGGGTCGTGCGGGCAGCGGGCACGGTCTCGTCCTCGGGGGTGGGGGGCAGGGTCCGGTCGATTATAGGTCCGCCCCCGCGCCCGTCCCGCCGGGCCGGGCGGGCGCGGCGGCTGTGCGAGAATGTCCGGGTGAGTCGCGTGTGGATCGTCATGCCCGTGTACAACGAGGCGGCCGTGGTGGGAGAGGTGCTGGCGGAGCTCCGCAGGACCTTCCCCCACGTGGTGTGCGTGGACGACGGCTCCTCCGACGACTCGGCCCGGATCTGCGCCGAGGCCGGCGCCGTCGTGGTCCAGCACCCCATCAACCTGGGCCAGGGCGCGGCCCTGCAGACCGGCTTCGAGTACGCCCTGCAGGACCCGGAGATGGACTGCGTGGTCACCTTCGACTCCGACGGCCAGCACCGCGTGGTCGACGCCTGGGACATGGTGGGGCGGATCCGCTCGGGCGAGGCCGAGGTCGTGCTGGGCTCCCGGTTCCTCGACCGGCGCACCAACGTCTCCGCGCTCAAGCGGCTCGTGCTGCGCACGGCGGCGTTCTTCTCGAAGCTGTCCACCGGCATGGACCTCTCCGACGCCCACAACGGGCTGCGCGCCCTCGACCGCGGCACGCTCTCCCGGATCCGCCTGACCCAGAACCGCATGGCCCACGCCTCCGAGATCGTCAACCAGCTCGCGGACCTGCGCCCCCGGTGGGTCGAGCACCCGGTGCAGATCGTCTACACCGACTACTCGCGGTCCAAGGGCCAGTCCCTGCTCAACGGCGTGAACATCCTCGCCGAGCTGTTCGTCAAGTAGCCCCCGCCGCCGACCCCCGGGAGATCCCGCTGTGCTCTACGTCGTCCAGATCCTGCTCGTGCTCGCCGTGGGCTACGGCGCGCTCGCGCTCATCCGCGGCGGGGCCAACGCCAAGCACCAGGCCATCCGCCGGGTCGTGGGCCTGGCCTTCTTCGCCTTCGCCGCGCTGTCGATCTTCTTCCCCGACCTGCTCAGCGCCGTGGCCCGGTTCCTGGGCATCGGCCGCGGCACCGACCTGGTGCTCTACGGCCTCGTCGTCGTGTTCATGATCACCCAGGCCACCGCCGCCCTGCGCAACCGGCAGCAGGAGGTCAACGTCACCCGCCTGGCCCGCCACATCGCCGTCGCCGAGGCCGAGCGCCCCTGGGCCCCGGCCCCCGAGCACGCGCAGCGCCCCTCCGTCACCGGCTTCGCGCAGGTCTCCCCGGGGCAGCGCCCCGCGGA
Source organism: Kocuria sp. LUK (assembly GCF_021012935.1). Lineage (NCBI taxonomy): Bacteria > Bacillati > Actinomycetota > Actinomycetes > Micrococcales > Micrococcaceae > Kocuria > Kocuria sp. LUK. The sequence goes on along the minus strand of NZ_JAJMZI010000005.1, from coordinate 180,563 downwards.
CTGAGCCGCCCGTCCCCGCCCCGCACCGGCCGCCCGCCCCCGGGCGGCCTTCTTCATGCGTTGACATCCTGCGACGGAGATGTCGTTCGCCTTTGGGAAGAACGTCGCAGGTCAGGACGGGCTGTCCACAGGCGCCGCCGCACGGGTTGTCCCCGCCCCCCGGCGCCGATCTATGGTCCTGTGCGTGCGCTCCGCGGGGGAGCGGCCGGCGCGGGGGCGCCGGGACGGCACAGGGGGACCCATGACGGCAGTGCTCTCGGCGGACGCCCTCGGGCTCGTCGAGGCCGAGGTGCGCGAGCTGATCCGCCGCCGCGGCCTGGACCCCGTGCTGCAGCTCGAGCAGACCCGCGGGCTCGTCGACGCGGCCGTGCGCGACTACGACCAGCGCTCCGCCCGCGGGGTGCTGCCGGCGCTCGCCGACCTCGACGCCGCCCGCCGGGCGCTGCTGGACCTCGTCGCCGGGTTCGGCCCGCTGCAGCCGCTGCTGGACGACCCGGAGATCGAGGAGATCTGGCTCAACGGCCCCGCCGAGGTCTACGTCGCCCGCCGGGGCGAGTCCGAGCTGACGTCCCTCGTGCTCACCGAGGCCCAGGTGCGCAACCTCGTGGAGCGGATGCTCAAGAGCTCCGGCCGGCGCCTGGACCTCAGCTCGCCCTTCGTCGACGCCGCCCTGCCCGACGGCTCCCGGCTGCACGTGGTGATCCCCGACGTCACCCGGACCCACTGGGCCGTGAACATCCGCAAGTTCATCGCCCGGGCGCGGCGGCTCGACGACCTCGTCGAGCTCGGCTCGCTCTCCCCGCGCGCGGCCCGTTTCCTCGAGGCGGCGGTCGCCTCCGGGCTCAACATCCTGGTCTCCGGCGCGACCCAGGCGGGCAAGACGACGCTGCTGAACTGCCTGTGCGCCGCCATCGGCCCGCGGGAGCGGGTCGTGACCGTCGAGGAGATCTTCGAGCTGCAGGTGCCGCTGCGCGACGTCGTGGGGATGCAGTGCCGCCAGGCCAACCTCGAGGGCGCCGGCGAGATCCCGCTGCGCCGCCTCGTGAAGGAGGCGCTGCGGATGCGCCCGGACCGGCTCGTCGTGGGGGAGGTCCGCGAGGCCGAGAGCCTCGACATGCTCGTGGCCCTCAACAGCGGACTGCCCGGGATGTGCAGCCTGCACGCCAACTCCGCCCGGGACGCGGTGACCAAGATCTGCACGCTGCCCCTGCTCGCCGGAGCCAACATCAGCTCCGGGTTCGTGGTGCCCACCGTGGCCTCGTGCTTCGACCTCGTGGTGCACTGCCGGCGGGAGGCCGACGGCCGCCGCCGCGTCGCCGAGGTCCTCGCCCTGGGCAACCGCGTGGAGAACGGCGTGATCGAGACCTACCCGGTCTTCGCCCTGCGGGACGGGGACCTGCGCGCGGTCGCCGCGGAGGCCCCGTCCCCGGAGAAGTTCGCCCGTGCCGGCTGGTCGGTGCGCGAGCTGCTCGAGGACGACGCCGGCGCCGGGGGCCCGCGGTGAGCGCCGCCCTGGGCGCGCTGCTGGGCGCGGGGGTGCTGCTGGTGTGGTGGTCGTGCTGGGCCGAGGACGCCCCGCGCGAGGCCCCCGCCCGGCGCCCGGGCCGGCTGCGGGAGCTCCTGCTGCGGGCGGGACTGCCCGGCGTCGGTCCCGCGGCGCTCGTGCTCGCGTGCCTGGCCTGCGGGGCGCTGTCCGGGCTGCTCGTGGCGACCCTGACCGGGGCCGCCACCTTCGGGGCCTGCGCCGCGCTGCTCGGGGCCTGGGCGCCGTTCGCGGCCGTGCGGCACCGGGCCCGGGCGCGGACGGTCGCGCTGCGGGAGGTGTGGCCCGACGTCGTCGACCACCTGCGCTCCGCGATCCGCGCCGGGATGTCCCTGCCCGAGGCCCTGGTCCAGCTGCAGTACCGCGGACCCGAGCCGGTGCGCCCGGCCTTCGCCCGCTTCGCCGCCGACTACCGGGCCTCCGGGCAGCTGCAGGGCTCCCTGACGCGGCTCAAGGACCGGCTGGCCGACCCCGTGGCGGACAACATCGTCGAGGCGCTGCGCGTGACCCGCGAGGTGGGCGGCACCGACCTGGGCCGGCTGCTGGGCACCCTCTCGGAGTTCCTGCGCGAGAGCGCCCGCACGCGCGGGGAGCTCGAGGCGCGCCAGTCCTGGACGGTCAACGCCGCCCGCCTGGCCGTGGCGGCGCCCTGGATCGTGCTCCTGCTGATGTCCTCCCAGCCGGCCGCAGTGCGCGCCTACGACACCACGGAGGGGGCGGCCGTGCTCCTGGGCGGGCTGGCCGTCTCCGTGGCCGCCTACCGGCTCATGCTGCGGCTGGGCGCTCTCCCCGAACCACGCCGGGTGCTGCGGTGAGCGCCCCGGACGCCCTCGTGCTCCTGCTCGGGGCGGCCCTCGCGGGCGGGCTGTGGCTCGTGCTCACCGGTGTCCGTGCGAGCCGCGGCACGGCCTTCGCGGACCGGATCGCCCCGCAGCTGCGCTCCGTGGAGGTCGAGTCGTCCCTGCTCGCCGGCCCCGAGGCGTTCCGGGCCGCCGGCCTGCTCGGCCCGGCGGCCCGTGTGCTGCGCACCCTCGCCGCGGACGCCGTCCGGCGCGCCGCCCGCCACGCCGGGCCGTCCGCCGGTCTCGAGCGGCGCCTGGAACGGGCCGGGTCCCACGGCTCGGTCGCCGACCACCGGGCCGAGCAGCTGCTGCTGGCCACGGCCGGGCTGCTCGCGGGCGTGCTCCTGGGGCTGGCCGCCGCCGCGCGCCTGGGCACCGGTCCGGGCGGCGTCGTGCTCGCGGCCGCGGCCGGGGCCGGCGCGGGCTGGCTGCTGCGCGACCGTCTGCTCGCCCGCCGGATCAGGGCCCGCGAGCGCCGCATGCTCGCGGAGTTCCCGGCCGTGGCCGAGCTCATGGCCCTGTCCGTGGGCGCGGGGGAGAGCGCCGTGGGCTCGCTCGAGCGGGTCTGCCGCGTCGCCGACGGCGAGCTCACGGCCGAGTTCCGCGCGGTGCTGGCCCGCACCCGCTCCGGGGCAGGCCTCGGCGAGGCCCTCCAGGAGTTCGCCGCACGCACCCCGGTCGCCCCGGTGGGCCGCTTCGTGGACGGCATCGTCGTGGCCCTCGAGCGGGGCACGCCCCTGGCCGACGTCCTGCGCGCGCAGGCGCAGGACGTGCGCGACCACGACAAGCGCGAGCTCATGGAGGCCGCGGGCCGCAAGGAGATCGCCATGATGGTCCCCCTCGTCTTCTTCGTCCTGCCGCTCACCGTCGTCTTCGCCGTCTACCCCGGCATCGCACTGCTGGAGCTCGGCTTCTGACCCGCCCGTGGACCACCCCGGCGGGTCCGCCCGCCGCCCACCCGAAAGGACTCACCCCGTGCGACTGCCCCTCCGGATCGCCGCCCTCCTCGGCGCCGCCCTGCTCCTGCTCCTGCGCGGTCCTTCCCGTCCGGACCGGCCCGGCGCCCGCCCGCCCGCCGACGACCCCGACCGCGGGGACGTCCCCGGCTGGGTGATGCTCACCCTGATGTCGGCCGTGCTCGTGGCCGGACTGCTCCTCGTGGCCCAGCCGGCCCTGGAGGGGCTGTTCCGGGACGCCATCGGCCGCGTCAGCCAGAACTGACCGTGCGGCCCCTCCGGGACCCGCACGCGCCCGCCCGGCACCGGGCGGGGACGCCCGCCGGCCGGCGCGCTCGTACGCCCCTCGGCCGGGAGCGCGCCCCGGCCGGTCCGGTCCGCTCGGGACGCGCTCCGGGCGGCGGAGCGCGGGACGCGCCCGGGACGCTGCCTCCGGAGCACCCGGACCGGGGCAGCGCCGTGGCCGAGTACGTCCTCGTGGCCGGGCTGCTCGCCCTGCTGTTCACCGGGACGCTGCAGCTGGCGCTGGCCCTGCACGTGCGCAACACCCTCATCGACGCCGCGGCGGCCGGAGCCCGCTACGGCACGCTCGCCGACCGCACGCCCGAGGACGGCGTCGCGCGCACCCGGGAGATCATCGCCGGCCACCTCGGTCCGGCGTACGCCCAGGACGTCACCGCGGCCCCGGCCGAGTCGGGCGGGGTGCGCACGCTGCGCGTCGAGGTCGTCGCGCCCCTGCCCGTCGTGGCGCTGCTGGGCCCGCCCGAGTCCGTCACCGTCCACGGCCATGCCGTCCTCGCCGGCTGAGGCGCCCCGACCCCGGGGCGGCGAGGGGCGCAGTGCCGGGGCGGAGGCCGCCGACGAGGGCAGCGCCGTGGTGGAGTTCGTCGCACTGGGCACGCTGCTGCTCGTGCCGGTCGTCTACTTCGTGCTCACCGTCGCCCACGTCCAGGCCGGGGCGTTCGCGGTGGTCGCCGCCGCCCAGCAGGCCGCCCAGGTGCTCGCCCAGGCCGAGCCGGGCACGGTCGCCGAGGAGGACCTCGCCGCGGCGGCGCAGCTGGCCGCCGCCGACCACGGCTTCGCCCCCGGCGCCCTCGAGCTCAGCCTCGACTGCCCGGGGGAGGGCTGCGCCGCCCCGGGCGGGGTGGCCACCGTGCGCGCCGCCCTGACGGTGGAGCTGCCGCTCGTGCCCGGCCTCGACGACCTCGGGATCGCGCGGCTGAGCTCGTCGGCCACGGTCGTCGTGGGACGGTACGCGTGAGCGGCCCGCACCCCGCGCGGCGAGCCCCCGGCGGCGAGGACGACGGGCAGATCACGGTCCTGGCGCTGGGCTTCACCGTGGTGGCGCTGCTGCTCGCCGTCGTCGTCATGGGCGTCACCGCCGTGCACGTCGGGGAGCGCAGGCTGCAGGTGCTCGCCGACAACGCCGCGCTCGCGGCCGCGGACACGTTCGTCGAGCTGCGCCCGGGCGCCCCCGGGGCGCCGCCGTCCACCGTGCTCGACGACGACGCCGTGGCCGGCGCGGCCACCAGCTACCTCGGCACGGTCCGGGCGTGGGAGGACACCCCCGGGCTGGCGCTGGGAGCCCCCACCGGCACCCCCGACGGGCGCACCGCCGAGGTCACCCTCGTCGCGGTGGTGCACCCGCCCGTGGTGAACCTCGTCGTCCCCGACGGGATCCCGATCACCGCCTCGAGCGAGGCGCGGGCCCGGCTGGGCCGGTGAGCGCCGGCGGGTCCTCAGAAGCCGCGCGGCAGGGCGGCGCCCCGGTCGAAGTCCTCGACGGAGGCGACCGTCCCGGTCCCGTCGAGCAGCGTCACGGCCCCCGCCCGCCCGTGCTCGCCCGCCGGGACGCGGGCACCGGCGTCTGCCACCACGTTGACCAGGACCGCGCCCGCGGGCACGTGCACGCCGTCGAGCAGCACGCAGTGGCGCACGACGGCGCCCTCGTCGACCACGACCCGCGGGCCGAGCACCGAGTGCTCCACGGTGCCGGCCACGACCGCCCCGGCGGCGACCATCGACCCGCGCACCTCGGCCGAGGCGGCGACGCGGGCGGGCACCAGCTGCGGCTGGGCGGTGAGGATCGGCCAGTCGGGGTCGTCGAGGGCCACGCCCTCGCCGTCGAGCAGCTGCAGGTGGGCGGTCCAGTACGACTGCACCGTGCCCAGGTCCATCCAGTATCCCTCGAGCCGGTGCTCGACCACCCGGGCGTGCTCGACGAACCACGGCACGAGGTCGTTGCCGTAGTCCTCCAGCTGCCCCTGGCGCTCGTGCAGCTCCTCGAGCGCCTCGAGCAGCCGGGCGGCGTCGTAGAGGAACATCTCGCCCGCCACGAGCCGGCCCCGCGGGTCCTCCGGCTTGTAGTCGAAGCCGGTCACGACCCCGTCGTCGTCGACCTGGACGACCCCGTAGCGGGAGGGGTCCTCGGCCACCTCGGTGGTGACCATGGTCAGGTCCGCGCCCTGCTCGAGGTGGGTGTCGACGACGTCGAGGAAGTTGATCGTGTAGAGGTGGTCGGCGCTGAGCACGAGCACGAGGTCCGGGGCGAACTCGCGGATCAGGTCCTTCTGCCGGTAGATCGAGTCGGCGTTGCCCTCGGCGAAGCCCTCGCCCTCGGCGCCCTGGTACGGGGGCAGGACCTGCAGCCCGCCGTGGGTGCGGTCCAGGTCCCAGGGGCGGCCGTTGGCCAGGTGGGCGTTGAGGCCGTGGGGCAGGTACTGCTGGACCACCCACACGTCGGAGATGTGGGCGTGCACGAGGTTGGACAGGGCCACGTCGATCAGCCGGTAGGTGCCCGCCACGGGCAGCGCGGGCTTGACCTTGTCCTCGGTCAGGGCGCCCAGGCGGGAGCCCTTGCCACCGGCGAGGACCAGGGCCAGGATCCGGGGAATGCGCACGGTCGCGTCCTCTCTGCTCCGTTGTCGGTGTGCTCATCGTGCCAGAGCCGGGCGGGGGAGCACCCGGGGCGATTTGCCCCCATGGGATAATCTTGGCTTCCATGGCCTCCCTTGACTTCCCGGCTGAGATCTCCGCCCTCCGATCCACCTTCGCCTCCATCGAGGCGGTGAGCGACGTCGAGGCCCTCGAGCGCGACGTCGCCGAGCTCTCCCGGCAGGCGACGGCCCCGGACCTGTGGGACGACCCTGCCGCGGCGCAGAAGATCACCTCCCGGCTCTCGCACAAGCAGTCGGCCCTCGACCGGCTCGGGGAGCTGCGCGGTCGCATCGACGACATCGAGGTCATGGTCCAGCTCGCCGACGAGGAGGACGACCCCGAGACCCTCGAGCTCGCCGGCGAGGAGCTCGCCGCGGTGAAGAAGGCCCTCTCCCAGCTCGAGATCCAGACCCTGCTCGCGGGCGAGTACGACGAGCGCGAGGCCGTGGTCACCATCCGCGCCGGCGCCGGCGGCGTGGACGCCGCGGACTTCGCCGAGATGCTGCTGCGCATGTACCTGCGCTGGGCCGAGCGCCACGGCTATCCGACCGCCGTGCTCGACACCTCCTACGCAGAGGAGGCCGGGCTGAAGTCGGCGACCTTCGAGGTCAAGGCCCCCTACGCGTTCGGCACCCTCTCCGTGGAGGCGGGCACGCACCGGCTCGTGCGGATCTCGCCGTTCGACAACCAGGGCCGGCGCCAGACCTCGTTCGCCGCGGTCGAGGTCATCCCGCTGATCGAGCAGGACGACTCCATCGAGATCCCGGAGAACGAGATCAAGGTCGACGTCTTCCGCTCCTCGGGCCCCGGCGGGCAGTCGGTGAACACCACCGACTCCGCGGTGCGCATGACCCACCTGCCCACGGGCATCGTCGTGTCGATGCAGAACGAGAAGTCGCAGATCCAGAACCGGGCCGCCGCCCTGCGCGTGCTCCAGTCCCGGCTGCTGCTGCTGCGCCAGGAGCAGGAGAACGCGAAGAAGAAGGAGCTCGCCGGCGACGTCAAGGCCTCCTGGGGCGACCAGATGCGCTCCTACGTGCTCAACCCGTACCAGATGGTCAAGGACCTGCGCACCAACCACGAGGAGGGCAACCCCTCCGCCGTGTTCGACGGCGCCATCGACGCCTTCGTCGACGCCGGCATCCGCTGGCGCGCCGACCAGCGCCACGCCCCCGCGGACGCCTGAGCCGCACGGGCCGGGCGATCCGGCACCTGCGGGCCCTGCCCCGTGCGCCGCACCGTTCCCCGGGGCCGCGACGGCGACCCGGGCGGTCGCCGGCCCGGCAGCGGCCGGGCCGCCGCCGGGCGCGGTAGCGTAGGATGGTCGTTCTGCCGCGCCCCCGGGCGCGGCAGCGGGACGCCGTGCGGGCGGACCCGCACCAGCCGAGCGCACAGTCGAGGGAGGGGTGGGCCATGGCCAAGACCAAGAAGGACACCGGCCGCCAGGTGATCGCCAGCAACAAGAAGGCCCGCCACGACTACCACGTCCTGGACACCTACGAGGCCGGCCTCGCCCTGATGGGCACCGAGGTGAAGTCCCTGCGGATGGGCCGGGCCTCGCTCGTGGACGGCTTCTGCCAGTTCTACAACGGCGAACTGTGGTTGGAGCACGCCTACATCCCCGAGTACCTCGCAGGCTCCTGGACCAACCACGCGGCGCGGCGGCGCCGAAAGCTGCTGCTGCACCGGGAGGAGCTCGCGAAGATCGAGCAGAAGACCAGGGAGACCGGGTTCACCATCGTGCCGCTGTCGCTGTACTTCGTCGACGGCAAGCGGGTCAAGGTCGAGATCGCGGTGGCCAAGGGCAAGAAGGAGTACGACAAGCGCCAGACGCTGCGGGAGAAGCAGGACAACCGCGAGGCCCAGCGGGCGATGCGCTACAAGAACATGGGCTGAGCCCGGAGGGTCCCTTGCACCGCCCCGTACCCCGCGGTAGACTGGGTCGTCCCGCTCCGGCGGGGTGCTTGGAAACAGAATACGGGGATGATCGGTTTCGACGATGTGTGTTGAGACAGGGGAAGCGGGTCGAGGACGCAGAGTTATCTCGTAAACGCTCTCTGTAAAACAATAGTTGCCAATTCCAAGAGCAACGTCGCCCAGTCTGACCTCGCGCTCGCCGCGTAACCAGACCACCAGGTGACTGTCAGCCCGGGTTCGCCTTCGGCCCGGGGTCTGGCATCAGCCAGAAGGCCACTGCTCCGAACGGGTGTCGCGGACGTCCGGAGAACATCAACTCGCGACTGAGTCCGTCGGCCACGGGTCTGCACGAGGGCCGGGACTGAGAAGACGCTACGCAGACTGCACCCGGAGAAGCCCTGACGAAGCTGCATCGGACGGGGGTTCAATTCCCCCCATCTCCACGATTCCCCGGCCGGGGAGCGCCCACCAGCGCTCCCCGGCCTTTTCCGTGCCCGGGCTCGGGGCCGCACGCGGCTGCGGCCCTGCACACCGGGGGCCGTGCGGTCCCGTCGAGGCCCCGGTGTGACAAGCTGGAGGACGTACGGACGACCGACGAAAGGCAGCGCCATGAGCCACCCCGACCACACGCCCGACCCGGACCGCGACGCGGACGCCCCGCGCCAAGAGGGCCGGAGCGAGCCGGAGTTCGGGCAGCGCGTCGAAGGGGCTCCGGCCGGCCCGTCCTACCAGCCGCCGCAGTACGGGCGGGGCGAGCCCGGCGGACAGTACGCCGCCCCGGGCTACGGCCAGGGCCAGCAGGAGCAGTACGGTCAGGGCCAGTACGGTCAGGGCGGCCAGCAGGGGCAGTACGGCCAGAACCTGTACGGCGAGCAGGGCCAGTACGGTCAGGGCCAGTACGGCCAGAACCAGTACGGCGAGCAGGGCCAGTACGGTCAGGGCCAGTACGGCCAGAACCAGTACGGTCAGCAGGGCCAGTACGGCGAGGGCCAGTACGGCCAGGCACCGTACGGCGGGGCCTACCAGGGCTCCTACGACATGGGCCAGTACGGCGCCCCGGCCAAGCCCGCGGGCACGGGGCTCGGCATCGCCGCGCTCGTGCTGGGCATTCTGTCGCTGCTGGGCTCGTGGCTGTTCGGCCTGGGCTTCGTCCCCGGCGTCGTCGGTCTCGTGCTCGGCATCGTCGCCGTGCGCAAGCTGTCCCGGGCGCAGGGGGCGTCCAAGGCGGTGCCGGTGATCGGCATCGTCCTCAGTGCCCTCGGCATCGTGGCCAGCGTGCTGTTCTTCTTCGCGATCCTGTCCTTCATGGGCCCCGTGCTCGACGCCGTGAACGGGCCCTGCAGCCAGTACCTCGACGACCAGGCCGCCCTCGAGCAGTGCCTGATGGACGAGATGCAGCTCAACGCCATGGCGCAGTGACCGCGCCGGGGATCCGGTGACCGGCTCCCCGGCGCGTGCGCGGCCGACGGGGAGGGCGGGACGGCGAGAGGCGTCCCGCCCTCCCCGTCCGTCCCTCGCACCCCGTCCGTCGCCGGTGCGCCGGGGTCCGGGAGCTCAGCCGCGGGCGGGGGCGAGCCGCTGCAGGACCTCGTCGTGGAGCAGGCCGTTGCTGGCGAGGGCGTTGCCGCCGAACGGCCCGGGCTCGCCCTCCAGGGACGTGAACCGTCCTCCCGCCTCCTCGACCAGGGGCACGAGCGCGGCCATGTCGTGGAGGTTCAGCTCGGGCTCGCACGCGAGGTCCACCGCCCCCTCGGCGACGAGGCAGTAGGACCAGAAGTCGCCGTAGGCGCGGGTGCGCCACACGTCGTCGGTGAGCTCGAGGAACTGCTCCCGCACGCCCAGGTCCCGCCAGCCGGTCAGCGAGGAGTAGGACAGGGAGGCGTCGGCGAGCCGGTCGACCCGCGAGACCGTGATCCGCTGGGCGCTGGCCAGGGACTTGCCGGTGTAGGCACCGGAGCCCGCGGCGGCCCACCAGCGCCGGCCGAGGGCGGGGGCGGAGACCACGCCCACCACCGGCCGGCCCTCGTCGACGAGCGCGATGAGGGTCGCCCACACCGGCACGCCCCGCACGAAGTTCTTCGTCCCGTCGATGGGGTCGACGACCCACTGCCGGGCCCCGCTGCCGCTGCGCCCGAACTCCTCGCCGATCACGGCGTCCCGGTTGCGCGCGCGCCCCAGCTGGGCGCGGATCAGCTGCTCGGCCTCGCGGTCCGCGTCCGTGACGGGGGTGAGGTCGGGCTTGGTGTCCACCGCGAGGTCCTGGGCCTTGAACCGCCGCATGGTCAGGCGGTCCACGGCGTCGGCCAGGATGTGGGCGAGGCGGAGGTCGTCGGTGTAGGTGCTGGGACTGCGCATTGGTCCAACCTACCCCGAGACGGTTCCCCGCCTGGTCGGAGCGGGGCCGGGGGCCTCAGCCGACGCCCAGCTCCTTGTCCTCCGGGGCGTCCCCGGAGCCCTCGCGGGCCCGCAGCAGCCGCCGCAGCGACGCCAGCCGGGCGGCTCCCGCGGCGCCGGCCCGTCCCCGGGCGACCCAGCCGTCGAGGGCGCAGCCGGGGGAGTCCTCGGTGTGCCGGCAGCCCTTGGGGCACTCGGCGATGGCCTCGCCGAGCTCGTCGAACGCCTCGACGATCCGGTCGGGGTCCACGTGCGCGAGGCCGAAGGAGCGGATCCCCGGGGTGTCGATGATCCACGAGCCGGGGGAGGCGTCCTCGACCTTCAGGGCCAGGGCCGACGACGACGTGTGCCGGCCGCGCCCCGTCACGGCGTTGACCCCGCCGGTGGCGCGGTCGGCGCCCGTGAGGGCGTTGACGAGCGTGGACTTGCCGACCCCGGAGTGGCCCAGCAGCACGGAGACGCGCCCGTCCAGACGCTCCCGAAGGGCCTCGACGAGGCCCCTGTCCAGCGGCAGGCTCGCGCCGTCCCCGGCGGGCGCGGCGCCGGCGGCGGGCCCGGAGACGAGCACGGGCAGGTCGAGGGCCGTGTAGTGGGCCACCAGCCCGGCGGGGTCGCGCAGGTCGGTCTTGGTGATGCACAGCAGCGGGTCGATCCCGGCGTCGTAGGCGGCCACGAGCGCCCGGTCGACGAACCCGGTGCGCGGCTCGGGCTCGGCCGCCGCGACCACCACCACGAGCTGGTCCGCGTTGGCGACGACGACGCGCTCGACGGGGTCGTCGTCGTCGGCGCTGCGCCGCAGCACGGTCGAGCGCTCCTCGATGCGCACGAGGCGCGCGAGGGTGTCGGGGGCCCCGGTGACGTCGCCGACGAGCCCCACGAGGTCCCCGGCCACCACGGGGCGTCGGCGCAGCTCCTTGGCGCGCACGGCCACCACGAGTCGCTCCGCGTCGGTGTCCTCGTCGAGCACGGCCGTGTAGCGGCCGCGGTCCACCGTCACGACCCGGCCCGTGACGGCGTCCTCGTGGGCGGGCCGGTCCTTGGTGCGCGGCCGGGACCCGGACTTGTGCGCCCGCACCCGGACGTCGGTCTCGTCCCAGTCCCGGCGGGTGGAGCTCCTACGCGCCACGGCCCCGCTCCACGAGCTCGGCCCACAGCGCGGGGAACTCCGGCAGGGTCTTGGCGGTCGTGGCGATGTTCTCCACGACCACGTCCGGGACCACGAGCCCGACCACGGCGCCGGCGGTGGCCATCCGGTGGTCCTCGTAGCTGTGCCACGTCCCCCCGTGCAGCGGTGCCGGGCGGACGACCAGCCCGTCCGCCGTCTCCTCGGCGTCCCCGCCCACCCGGTTGATCTCGGCGACCAGCGCGGCCAGCCGGTCCGTCTCGTGCCCGCGCAGGTGGGCGATCCCGCGCAGCCGGGACGGGGTCGAGGCCACGGCGCAGATCGCGGCGACCGTCGGGGCGAGCTCCCCGGCCTCGGAGAGGTCGAGGTCCACGCCGCTGACGACCTCGGGCCCCGTCACGGTGAACGTCCCGCCGGCGAGCTCGGCCTGCGCCCCGAAGGCGGGCAGGATCTGCTTCCAGTGGTCCCCGCCCTGCGTGGTGCGCCCGGGCCACCGGGGCACGCTGACCCGGCCCCCCGTGACGACCGCCGCCGCGAGGAAGGGCCCGGCGTTGGAGAGGTCCTGCTCGACCTCCACGTCGAAGGCGCGCACCGGCCCGGGCGCCACCCGCCACTGCGAGGGCACGGTGTCGTCGACGTCCACGCCCAGCTCCCGCAGGACCTCCACCGTCATCTGCACGTGCGGCATCGAGGGCACCCCCCGGCCCCCCGCGCCGCGGTGGCGCAGCACGAGCCCCTCCTCGAAGCGCGGGGCGGCCAGCAGCAGGGCGGAGACGAACTGGCTCGAGCCCGTCGCGTCGATCTCCAGCTCCCCGCCGCGCACCCGGCCGGTGCCGTGCACGGTGAACGGCAGCCGGCCGCGCCCGTCGTCGTCCACGCGGACCCCGAGCTCGCGCAGGGCCCGCACCACCGGCGCCATGGGCCGCACGCGCGCGGCCGGGTCGCCGTCGAAGGTCACCGCCCGGCGGGTCAGCGCGGCGACGGGCGGGACGAAGCGCATGACCGTCCCTGCCAGCCCGCACTCGACCCGCACGGGGTCGCCGGCCTCCCGCGGGGCGGGGCCGATCACGAGGTCGGGGCCGAAGTCGCCGTCCCCGGGGACCTCCTCCACGGCGGCCCCGAGGGCGCGCAGGGCGGCCACCATCAGCCGGGAGTCGCGCGAGTGCAGGGGCTGGCGCAGCCGGCACGGGCCGTCGGCGAGGGCGGCGAGCAGCAGGTAGCGGTTGGTCAGGGACTTGGAGCCCGGCACCGTCAGGGCGCCGGAGACGGGGCGGGAGCCCGCGAACGGGGCCGGCCACAGCTCGTGCGGCGGGACCGGCCCCGCCGTGCCGGGCGCGGGGGCCTCGGGGTGTCTCACCGGTGGGACCCGCCGGTCAGGACTGCTTGACCGCGTGCTGGACGGCCTTCTCCGCCCGGGCGACCTGCTTCTGGGTGTCCTTGCCCAGCTTCCGCGCGTTCTTCTTCACGTCCTCGGCCAGGTGCTCGGCGCGCCAGAGGAGGGAGGGGCTGCCCTCGGTGTCGACGGCGGCGAGCATCACGGCCCCCACCAGCGAGCTGTTCTTGAAGGCGGTGCTGCGGCGGGCCGCCTTCTGCTCCGGGGTCCCGGCCTCGGCGGCGCGGTAGTCGGCGTAGGCGTTGAGGGCGGTCGTCGTCACGAGCACGCCCGCCGAGAGGCGGGGGAGGCGGCCGAGGGCGAAGAGCACGGCCGCGCCGACCTGGGCGGCGGCGAGGCCCTGGGCCACCATCGCGGGGTTGCCCAGCGCGGGGCCGGCCTGCGGGAAGGCCTTGCCGGCCGCGGTGACGACCGGGGCGAGGTGCTGGGCGGCGCTCGACGAGTTGCGGAAGGACTCGACGCCGTTGGCCACGTAGCCGGTGGCCAGCAGCGGGCGGGCGATGCGACGGACGATGCTCATGGTCTTCTCCTCTGCGGCCGGCAACCGCGGGGTCGGGTCGTGCGGGACGGGGCTGCGGCGGAGGCCGCCGCCCGTTCCATCCTAGCCGCGCCCTCCCGCGCGGGGGCCAGCGCCGCCCCGGGGCGGCGGGCCCGCGCGGCACCGGCGCGTGCCGCGCGGCCGGTGCCGCGCGGGGCGCGGCGGGGAATAGCGGCCCGGGGGTGCCCCGTTGCACCAGGGGAGCAGGACCGGGGACCCCGGTCGTCGTCGTGCGAGCACCCGTGGGCACCGGCCCGCCGGGGGGAAGGAGGAGCCGTCGCCCCCGCCCCCAGCGCCCGCCCCGCCCGCCGTAGGATGGGCGGTGATGAACGAGCAGAACCAGCAGGAGGCCGTCCCCGCCCGGACCGAGCCGCCCGTCGACGTCGCCACCGAGACCACCGAGGACCGCAAGGCGCGCTTCGAGCGGGACGCGATGGAGTACGTGGACCAGCTCTACGCGGCCGCCCTGCGGATGGCCCGCAACCCCGCCGACGCGGAGGACCTGGTGCAGGAGGCCTACACCAAGGCGTTCTCGGCCTTCCACCAGTACCGGCCCGGGACCAACCTCAAGGCGTGGCTGTACCGGATCCTGACCAACACCTACATCAACCTCTACCGCAAGCGCCAGCGCGAGCCGCAGCAGGCGAACACCGACACGGTGGAGGACTGGCAGCTGCACCGGGCGGAGTCCCACACCTCCTCGGGCCTGCGCTCGGCGGAGGTGGAGGCCCTGGACCACCTGCCCGACTCCGACGTCAAGCGGGCCCTGCAGGAGCTGCCCGAGGAGTTCCGGCTGGCGGTGTACTTCTCGGACGTGGAGGGCTTCGCCTACAAGGAGATCTCCGAGATCATGGACACCCCCATCGGCACGGTGATGTCCCGCCTGCACCGCGGGCGCAAGCTCCTGCGCGAGAAGCTGGCCGACTACGCCGCCGAGCGCGGCTTCGACACCTCGAAGGTCACGGCGGACCGGAAGGCCGCCGCGGACAAGAAGAAGGAAGAGGACCACTAGACATGGCCGACTGCGAGAGCCTGGGAGGCTGCACGGACGAGCGGATCCGGCGGATCTACGAGTACCTCGACGGGGTGCTCCCGGCGGACGACCTCGAGGACATCCACGGGCACCTGCGCGAGTGCCCGGCCTGCGCCCGGGAGTACGACCTGGAGTGCGTGATCCGCTCGGTCGTCCGGCGCTCCTGCTCGGAGACGGCCCCGGCCGACCTGAAGGTCTCGATCCTCGCCCGGATCCACGCCCAGCGACAGGGACCGCCGGCGGCCTGAGGCGAGGGCCCCGCGCCCTTCCGGCGCCGCGGGACCCGGACGGGCACGGACGTGCGGAAGGGCCCCGGACCGATCGGTCCGGGGCCCTTCCGTCCACGGCGGTGCCGGGTCCGCGGGGGACCTCAGGCGTTGGGGCGCTTGCCGTGGTTGGCGCCGCCCTTGCGGCGGTCCTTGCGCTTGCGTCCTCGCTTGCTCATGCGAGCCTCCTGTCTTCCGCGGGGGTGCCGCGGTGGATCGTGGTCGTCGTCGTCCGTTCCCGCACGGTCGGGGACCGCAGCGGTGGCCGGACGGGGCACTGCCCGCCATTGTCTCACACGCCCCGCGCCGTCGTGGCGCGGCGGGGCGGGGTCACTGCGGCTCGGGCAGGTCCAGCCAGGCGTACCAGCCGCGGTGGAGCACGAGCCAGGCCATCAGCCCGTAGCCGGCCTGCCCGGGGCGGCCGTGGTTGGCCGCGAGGTCCTTGCGCCACTGCTCGTGGTGCTGGAGGGGGTTGAAGGTGTCCACGTAGACGTGGTTGCGCCGGGTGGTGACGTCCGCGTACGCCGCGGAGAGGTCGGCGATCCGCCGGTTGCGCTCCGTGTCCAGGGTGGGCGGGGGGCCGACGACGAGCACGCGCACGTTGTTCTGCGAGGCGGTGTCGATGATGTTGGCCATGTTCAGCCGCGAGCGGGCGCTCGTGATGCTCAGGTCGATGTCCCGGGTGGAGGGCGCGATGACCAGGCGGTTGTCGTGGCCGGGGGCGAAGCGGCGGCCCGCCTCGCCGAGCCAGCGCTCGTTCAGCGACTCGCTGCCCTCGTCCGGTGCGGCGAGGTTGTAGGCGGACACGGGCGCCGCGTGGCGCGGGGTCCGGGCCATGACCCGCCCGAACCAGCCCAGGGCCCGGGGGTCGCCCTCGCCGGCCAGCAGCTCGTCACCGACCGCGACAATTCTGATCCTTCGTTGCTCCACGTCGTTCTTCCTGCTCGGGGGATGGGGGCGGGGCGCAGTGCGGGGCGGCGGGGGCCGCAGCCCCCGCCGCCCCGCACTGCGCGGTGCGCGTGCTCAGGCGCGCTCGAACGCCGTCTGGACGAGGGTCTCCAGCTCGGCGGTGTGCCGCTTCGCGGAGCCGTTGGCCGGGGAGGCCGAGGCCGGGCGGGAGGCCAGCCGGACCTTCCGGTCGAGCTCGGGCACCAGGTTCACGGCCATGAACGGCCAGGCGCCCTGGTTGGCGGGCTCGTCCTGGGCCCAGGTCAGCCGCGCCTGCGGGTACTTGGCCAGCTCCTCCTTGATCTCGGCCAGCGGCAGCGGGTGCAGCTGCTCGACGCGCACGATCGCGGTGGTGGTGTCCCGGTTCTTCTCCCGGGCGGCCGCCAGGTCGTAGTAGAGCCGGCCGGAGACCAGCACCACGTCGGTGACCTTCGCCGCGTCCAGCCCGGCCCGGTCGCCGATCACCGGGCGGAACGTGCCGTCGGTGAACTCCTCCACGGGGGAGGCGGCGGCCTTCAGGCGCAGCAGCTGCTTGGGCGTGGCCACGACCAGCGGCTTGCGCGGGCGGCTGTAGGCCTGCCGGCGCAGCAGGTGGAAGTGGTTGGCCGGGGTGGAGGGGTTGGCCACGACCATGTTCTTCTCCGCGCACAGCTGCAGGAAGCGCTCGATGCGCGCCGAGGAGTGGTCCGGGCCCTGGCCCTCGTAGCCGTGCGGCAGCAGCAGCACCAGCGAGGAGCGCTGGCCCCACTTCTGCTCGGCCGAGGCGATGAACTCGTCGACGACGATCTGGGCGCCGTTGACGAAGTCGCCGAACTGGGCCTCCCACACGGTCAGCGCCTCGGGGCGCTCCACGGAGTAGCCGTACTCGAAGCCCATGACGGCGTACTCGGACAGCAGGGAGTTGTAGATCGCCAGCCGCTCCTGGTCGCCGGCCAGGTGGTTCAGCGGGGTCCACTCGGCGCCGGTCTCCGCGTCGAAGAACACGGCGTGGCGCTGGGTGAACGTGCCGCGGCGGACGTCCTGGCCGGACATCCGCACCGGCACGCCCTCCATGAGCAGGGAGCCGAAGGCCATGAGCTCGCCCATGCCCCAGTCGACGCCGCCCTCGCGGGTCATCGCCTCGCGGCGCTCCAGGAGCTTGCGCAGCTTCTTGTGCACCGTGAAGTCCTCGGGGATCTCCAGGTGGGCCGCGCCGATCCGCTGGGCGGCCTCGGTCGAGATCGCGGTCGAGCGGGGGATGGACACCCCGGAGTCCGCCTGCTGGGCAGAGGGGCGCTCGATGTTGGAGATCGCGGCGGAGTCGCCGGTGACCAGCGGGATCGAGGAGGTCTGCGCCTCGTGCGTCTCGGCGAAGACCCGCTCCAGGCGCTCCTGGTAGTCCTTCAGCGCCCGGTCGGCCTCCTCCTGCGTGATGTCGCCGCGGCCCACGAGGTTCTCGGTGTAGATCTTGCGGGTCGAGCGCTTCTGCTCGATGAGGTCGTACATCAGCGGCTGGGTCATCGAGGGATCGTCGCCCTCGTTGTGCCCACGCCGGCGGTAGCACATCAGGTCGATGACCACGTCCTTGTGGAAGGCCTGCCGGTAGGCGAAGGCCATCTGGCCCACGTGGGTGACGGCCTCGGGGTCGTCGGCGTTGACGTGGAAGATCGGGGCCTGGAAGCCCTTGGCGATGTCGGTCGCGTAGGTCGAGGAGCGCGCCGCCGAGGGCGCGGTCGTGAAGCCCACCTGGTTGTTGACGATCACGTGGACCGTGCCGCCGACCGCGTAGCCGGGCAGCAGGGCCATCTGCAGCACCTCGGCCACCACGCCCTGTCCCGCGAACGCGGCGTCGCCGTGGACCTGGATGGGCAGCACCGGGAAGGTGCCGTCGCCCTCGGGGCCGGCGCCCAGCACGTCGGTCTTGGCGCGCACGATGCCCTCGATCACCGGGTCGGCCGCCTCGAGGTGCGAGGGGTTCGCGGCGAGGTAGACCTGGGTCTCGTTGCCGTTGTCCGAGGTGAAGGTGCCCTCCGTGCCCAGGTGGTACTTCACGTCCCCGGAGCCCTCGGTGGTGCGCGGGTCCTGGCTGCCCTCGAACTCCCGGAACACCTGGGCGTAGGACTTCCCGGCGATGTTGGTCAGCACGTTGAGCCGGCCGCGGTGGGCCATGGCGATGCCGACCCCGGCCAGCCCGGCGTCGGCCGCGTCCGAGATGATCTCGTCCAGCAGCGGGATGAGGGACTCGCCGCCCTCGAGGGAGAAGCGCTTCTGCCCGACGTACTTCGTCTGCAGGAACGTCTCGAAGGCCTCGGCGGCGTTGAGCCGGCCGAGGATGCGGAACTGCTCCTCGCGGGAGGGCTTCTGGTAGCCGTGCTCGAGCTGGTCCTGGAACCACTCGCGCTCCTCCGGCTCCTGCAGGTGCATGTACTCCACGCCCACGGTGCGGCAGTAGGCGTCGCGCAGCCGGCCGAGGATCGTGCGCAGGCTCAGCACGTCGGCCCCGCCGAAGCCGCCGGTGGGCCACTCCCGGTCGAGGTCCCACAGGGACAGCCCGTAGGTGAGCACGTCGAGGTCCGGGTGCTTGCGCATCACGTACTCGAGGGGGTTGGTGTCGGCCATGAGGTGCCCGCGCACCCGGTAGGCGTGGATCAGCTGCTGGATCCGGGCGACCTTGTTGACCTGGATCTCGGGGTTGACCTGGTTGTCCACGGCCCAGCGCACGGGCTCGTAGGGGATCCGCAGGGCCTCGAAGATCTCGTCGTAGAACCCGTCCTCGCCCAGCAGGTAGGACTCGATCAGGCGCAGGAACTCGCCCGAGCCGGCGCCCTGGATGACCCGGTGGTCGTAGGTCGAGGTCAGGGTGATGATCTTGGACACGCCCTGGCGGGCGATGGTCTTGGGGGAGGCGCCCTTGAACTCGGCGGGGTAGTCGAGCGCGCCCACGCCGATGATGCACGCCTGGCCCTTCGACAGCCGCGGCACGGAGTGGACGGTGCCGATGCCGCCGGGGTTGGTCAGGGACACCGTGGTGCCCTGGTAGTCCTCCATGGTCAGCTCGTTGGTGCGGGCCCGGCGGACGATGTCCTCGTAGGCGGACCAGAACTGCTGGAAGCCCATGGTCTCGGCGCCCTTGATGTTCGGCACCACGAGGTTGCGGGAGCCGTCCTTGTTGGGGATGTCGATGGCCAGGCCGAAGTTCACGTGCGCGGGGTGGATCGCGACCGGCTTGCCGTCCTGCTCGTCGTAGACGACGTTCTGGGACGGGAAGTTGGCGAGGGCCTTGATCACGGCGTAGCCGATGAGGTGCGTGAACGAGACCTTGCCGCCGCGGTTGCGGGCGAGGTGGCTGTTGATGACGATCCGGTTGTCGATCAGCAGCTTCGCGGGCACGGCGCGCACGGTCGTGGCCGTGGGCACGGTCAGGGAGGCGTCCATGTTCGCGGCCACGGCCTTGGCGGGCCCGCGCAGCTTGACGACCTGGTCCTCGGCCGGCGGCTCCGGGGCGGCGGCGCGCGGCTGGGCCGGCTGGGCGGGGATGGGGCGCTTGGACGCGGTCTCGCCGTGCTCGGTCTCCGGGCGGTTCTCGGCCTTCGCCCCGGACTTGGCGGGGGCGGGGGCGGCCGCCCGGGACGCGGCCGGGCGCTGCGCGGGCTTCTCCGCCGGCTTCGCGGGCTGCTGCTCCGGGGCGGGCTTCTTCCCGGCCGGCTGGGCGGTCGACGCGGGCTTCTCCGCCGGCCCCGCGGCCTGCTTCCCGGCCGGCTGCGAGGCGGCGGGCTCCGGTGCCGCGCCGTCCTCCGCGCTCATGGCCTCGAACACCGGCCACCACTTGCGGTCGACCGAGTTCCGGTCCTCCTGGTACTTCTCGAAGAGTTCGTCGACGAGCCACTCGTTACCTGCGAATTCTTCAGGGATCAGATGCTGTGGCTGATGTGGCACGGGGAATACGCCTCTTCCATGTTGTTCGCGCGGGAGCCTCCTGTCCGGTCCCCGCAGTGTCGGTGTGCCGGCGGCGTCCGGACCTGCCGCCGGGCTCGTCGCGGCCGCGGCCGCCCGGGGACCGGCCGGCTCGTCCTCCGGGACGTCCCGGCCGGTCGTCCGGGCGGGCGCGGCCGTACCTCCGGTCGAGTCTAGTGACGCGCGCGGCGGCATGGCTAGTCCGCGCGGGGCGGGCCCCGGCGGCGTGTCGGGGGCCCGCCGCTAGACTGGCGGGCGTGCGCTTCCTCAACACCCCCACCTCGGACCTGACCTACGACGACGTCTTCCTCGTCCCCTCCAGCTCCCGCGTCACCTCGCGCTTCAACGTCGACCTCGCCCCCCGCGACGGCACCGGCGCCACGGTCCCGCTGATCGCGGCGAACATGACGGCGGTCACCGGCCGGCGCATGGTCGAGACCCTGGCCCGCCGCGGCGGGCTGGGCGTCCTCCCGCAGGACATCCCGCTGGACGTCATCGCCGAGGTGGTCGGGTGGGTCAAGGAGCGCTCGCCCCGCTTCGAGACCCCCGTGGTGCTGGCCCCCGAGGACACCGTGCACGACGCCCTGGGGATCATGCACAAGCGCCCGCACGGCGCCGTGGTCGTGTGCGGGCCCGGCCGCACCTACCGGGGCGTGGTCCTGGCGGGAGACTGCACGGAGGTGGACCGCTTCACCCAGCTGGGCTCGATCATGCGCACCGACGCCCCCGTCCTGCCGCTGGCCGACGTGCTGGCCGACGGCGCGCACGCGCAGCACGGCGTCCTGGCCGCCGCCTACGACCGCCTGACGCAGTCGCGGGTGCACGTGGCCCCCGTCCTCGACGGCGACGAGGTCGTGGGCGTGCTCACCCGCAAGGGCGCCGTGCGCTCCACCATCTACACCCCCGCCCTCGACGACGCCGGGCGGCTGCGGGTCGGGGCCGCCGTCGGCATCAACGGCGACGTCCGCGGCAAGGCGCGCGCCCTCGTCGAGGCCGGCGTGGACGTGCTCGTCGTCGACACCGCCCACGGCCACCAGCGGCGGATGCTCGAGGCCCTCGGGGCCGTGCGCGCCGTGGCCCCCGACGTCCCGGTCGCGGCCGGCAACGTGGTGACCGCCGACGGCGTGCAGGATCTCGTCGACGCCGGCGCCGACATCGTCAAGGTCGGGGTCGGCCCCGGTGCGATGTGCACGACCCGGATGATGACGGCCGTGGGCCGCCCCCAGTTCTCGGCCGTGCTCGAGTGCGCGGAGGCCGCCGCCGGCCTGGGCCGCCACGTCTGGGCCGACGGCGGGGTCAAGCACCCGCGCGACGTCGCCCTCGCGCTCGCGGCCGGGGCCAGCCAGGTGATGATCGGCTCCTGGTTCGCCGGTACCCACGAGGGGCCCGGGGACCTCAACGTCGACGCCGACGGGCGGATGTACAAGGAGAGCTTCGGGATGGCCTCGACCCGCGCCGTGCGCGAGCGCACCCGGGAGGAGGGCGCCTTCGCCCGGGCCCGCAAGGCCCTGTTCGAGGAGGGCATCTCCAGCTCCAAGATGTACCTCGACCCGCAGCGCCCGGGGGTGGAGGACCTCGTGGACCACATCACCGCCGGGGTGCGCAGCTCCATGACCTACGCGGGGGCCACGACGCTCGAGCAGTTCGCCGCGCGGGCGGTCGTGGGCGTGCAGTCCCGCTCCGGCTACGAGGAGGGCCGGGCACGGCCCGTCAGCTGGTCCTGAGCCGCCGGGGCTCCGGTATCCTGGAGCTCCCATGGACTCGTACAGTAGTTGCCGGCCCGGCCGCGGCGTCCCCCGCCGCGGCCCCCGCGCCGGCGCCCCCCGTTCCCCCCGCCCCGCCGCTCCCGCCCCCGGGCGCGGACCGGCCTCCCGGGGAGGCCCCGCCTGATGGACTGGTTGCTGCTGGCCACGGGCCTGCTGCTGATCCTCGGCACCGGCTTCTTCGTCGCCGTGGAGTTCTCCCTGGTGGCCCTGGACCAGACCACGGTCCGCCGGGCCATCGCCGAGGGCGACCGCCGGGCCGAGCCCCTGCTGAAGTGCCTGCGCTCGCTGTCCACCCAGCTCTCGAGCTGCCAGCTCGGGATCACGCTGACGACGCTGCTGACCGGCTACACCCTCGACCTCGCGCTCCAGTCGTTCCTGCGCGAGCCGATCATGGACCTCACCGGCCTCTCCGCCGCGGCCGCCGGGGGCGTGACCCTGACGATCTCGATGCTGATCTCCACGCTGCTGTCGATGCTCGTGGGCGAGCTCGTGCCGAAGAACTGGGCGATCGCCGAGGCCTACCGGGTCGGGCGCGCCCTGGCCCGCCCCCAGCTGGTGTTCACCGCAGTGTTCAAGCCGTTCGTGCTGGGCCTCAACGGCGTGGCGAACCGGGTGCTGCACCTGTTCGGCATGGAGGCCAAGGAGGAGCTCTCCGGGGCCCGCTCGCCCGAGGAGCTGTCCTCGATGGTGCGCCGCTCCGCGAAGATGGGCACCCTCGACGCCGGGACGGCCGCGTTCGTGGCCAAGACCCTCACCTTCGCCGAGCGCACCGCAGCGGACGTGATGACCCCCCGCATCCGGGTGCAGATGCTCGACTCCCACGACTCCGTGGCCGAGGTCGTGGCCGTGGCCTCCCGCACCGGCCACTCCCGCTTCCCCGTCGTCGACGACTCCCCGGACGAGATCCGCGGCGTGGTCCACGTCAAGAAGGCCGTGGCCGTGCCGGCCGACCGCCGAGCCGCCCTGGAGTGCGGGGCGATCATGGAGGACGTGCTGCGCGTGCCCGAGACCGTCCACCTCGACTCCCTGCTCGTGCAGCTGCGCTCCGGGGGTCTGCAGATGGCCGTGGTCGTCGACGAGTGGGGCGGCACGGCCGGCGTCGTGACCCTCGAGGACCTCGTGGAGGAGGTCGTCGGCGAGGTCTCCGACGAGCACGACCGGATCAGCCCCGGCGCCCTGCAGTCGGCCAGCGGCGAGTGGACCTTCCCGGGCCTGCTCCGCCCCGACGAGGTCTCCGAGCAGATCATCGAGCTCGACATCGAGGACGGGCCCGCCTACGAGACCATGGGGGGCTTCATGATGGACCGCCTGGGCCAGGTCCCGCGCGTGGGCGACGCCGTGCCCGTCCAGGGCGGGGTGCTCGAGGTCGCCCGCATGGACGGGCGCCGGGTGGACCGGATCCGGTTCGTGCCCGCGCCGGCCCCGGCGCCGACCGAGGAGGCGACCCGATGAGCGACTGGGCAGGACTGGCCTGGCTCGTGGTGCTGCTCGCGGGCAACGCCTTCTTCGTGGGCGGGGAGTTCGCCGTCATGTCCGCGCGGCGCTCGCAGATCGAGCCGCTCGCGGAGACCGGGCACAAGCGGGCGCGCACCGCCCTCTACGCCATGGAGCACGTCTCCCTCATGCTGGCGTGCTGCCAGCTGGGCATCACCGTGTGCTCGCTGCTGATCCTCAACATCTCCGAGCCCGCGCTGCACCACCTGGTCTCGGGCCCGCTCGGCCGGCTCGGGGTGCCGGCCGAGGTCGCCGACGTCAGCGGCTTCCTCACCGCGCTCGTGGTCGTGACCTTCCTGCACGTGGTGCTGGGGGAGATGGTGCCGAAGAACATGTCGGTCTCCGCCGCGGACCGGGCCGTGCTGCTGCTCGCGCCGCCGCTCGTGCTGGTCTCGAAGCTGGTGCGCCCGGTGATCGCGACCCT
This sequence comes from Kocuria sp. LUK, assembly GCF_021012935.1. Classification (NCBI taxonomy): domain Bacteria; kingdom Bacillati; phylum Actinomycetota; class Actinomycetes; order Micrococcales; family Micrococcaceae; genus Kocuria; species Kocuria sp. LUK. The sequence goes on along the minus strand of NZ_JAJMZI010000005.1, from coordinate 157,056 downwards.
GAACTGGACGGCCAACCACGTGCTGCGGCTGATGGGCATCGAGCCCAAGGACGAGGTCTCCTCGACCTTCACCCTGGACGAGCTGCAGTCGATCGTCGAGGAGTCCACCAAGGAGGGCACGGTCGCCGACGAGACCGGCCTGCTCTCCGGCGCCCTGGAGTTCTCCGCCAAGCGCGCCGCGGACGTCATGGTCCCGCTCTCGCACCTGGTGACCCTGCCCGTGGACGCCTCCGCGGCCGACGTCGAGAAGGCCGTGGCCCGCACGGGCTTCTCCCGCTTCGCCCTCGCCGAGGCCGACGGCGAGCTCAACGGCTACCTGCACCTGAAGGACGTGCTCTCCGTGCCGCACGGGCGCTACACCGAGCCCGTCCCGGTGACCCGGGTGCGCTCCCTGGCGAACCTGCCCCCGGACATGGAGATCGACGAGGCCCTGGCGGTGATGCAGCGCACCGGCTCGCACCTGGCCCGCATCGTCGACGCCGGCGGGGCCACGACCGGCGTGCTGTTCCTCGAGGACGTCATCGAGGAGCTCGTGGGCGAGATCCGCGACACGACCCAGGACCGGCGGCTGCGCCGCGGCGACCGCGTCGACAGCACCGACCCGCCCCGCTGAGCGGCGCCGCTCAGGCGAGCACGCCCACCGCGCCGGGCAGCACGTCCACCCGCAGCGGGGTGGGGCCGGCCCGCTCGCCGTCGGCGTAGGCGACCACGCCCGGGGCCTCGAGCACCACGGAGCGCACGCGCTCGACGCGCACGCACGGCAGCCGGGTGTGCCGTCCCGCGAGCAGCGCCGGCAGCAGGGCCAGCAGCCGGGCCCGGCCCAGGGGGTCCACCCCGACCAGCTCGAGCAGCCCGTCGTCGGCCCGGGCGTCCGGGGCGATCCGCAGCCCCCCGCCGAAGGACGAGGTGTTGGCGAGGTCGAGCAGCAGCCCCGGCCGGTGCGCGGTGCGCGTGCGCCCGGCGGCGTCGACGGTCTCGAGCCGGTAGTCCAGGGGCCGCAGCCGTCGCAGCTCCACGAGCATCGCCGCGAGGTAGCGGGCCGCCCCCCGCAGGTGGGGCCGGCGGTTGGCGCGCTCGTTGACGGCCGCGTCGAAGCCGGCCGCCAGGACCGTGCCGAAGTGCACCGTGCGCCCGTCACCGGTCCGGGCCCGGCCCACGTCCAGGCGGGGCGGGGGCGGGCCGTCGAGCCGGCGCAGGATCCGCCCGGCGGCCGCCTCCGGGGCCTCGCGCGGAATCCCCAGGTGGCGGGCGAGGTCGTTGCCGGTGCCGCACGGGACCAGGCCCAGGGGCACGTCCGCGCCCTGGGGGCCGAGCCCGACGAGCACGCCGAGCACCGCCTGGACCACGCCGTCCCCGCCCACGGCCACGACCGCCCGCACCGGGGCGGCCGGCTCCCGCAGGTGCTGCCGGAGGAGCTCCAGCAGGGACCCGAGGTCGGCGGCGGCGAGCACCACCGGCTCCAGCCCCCAGACGCGCAGCACGCCCGCGGCCCGCTCGGCGTGCTCGAGGCCGCGGCCGCGCCCGGCGCGGGGGTTGACGGCCAGCACCACGGTGCCCCCGGCAGGACTCACCGCGACCGGCCGCTCACGCGTCGTCCCGGGCCCCGCACGCGGCGCACAGCCCCGTGATCTCCACGGTGTGCTCGACCCGGGTGAAGCCGTGGGCGGCGGCGGTGCGCCCGGCCCACTCCTCCACGGCCGGGGCCTCGAGCTCCACGGTCGCCCCGCAGCGGCGGCACACGAGGTGGTGGTGGTGGTGCTCGGCGGCGCAGCGGCGGTAGATCGCCTCGCCGTCGTCGGAGCGCAGCACGTCGAGCTCCCCGAGCTCGCTCATCGACTGCAGGACCCGGTACGTCGTGGCCAGCGACACCGACTCCCCGCGCCGGCGCAGCAGCGCGTGCAGGTCCTGCGTCGAGATGAAGTCCTCGAGCCCGTCCAGGGCCTCGGCGACCGCCCGGCGCTGCCGGGTGTTGCGGATCTCGCCGGTGCCGCGCCCGGCCGTCCGTGCGCCCACTGCCGTTGCCTCCTCCCGCCCCGGGCGGTGCGCGCGGGGCGCTCCCCAGCTTAACAACTGCCGGGCCCACCGCCGCGGGCCGCGGCGGCGGGCCCGCTAGGCTGGCGGGATGGAGCTGATCAAGTACACCCACTCGTGCGTGCGGCTCGAGAAGGACGGGCGGGTGCTCGTCCTGGACCCGGGGGTCTTCTCCGGGGCGGAGGAGCTGGCCCGGGCCCTCGACGGCGCCCACCACGTGCTGATCACGCACGAGCACCCGGACCACCTCGACGCGGAGGCCCTGCAGGCCCACCTGCAGGCCCACCCGGAGACCGTCGTGCACGCCCCGCCCGCCGTGGCCGCCGGGCTGCGCGAGGCCCTGGGGGAGCGGTGCGCGGTCCACGACGCCGGGGCGGGGCAGGTGCTCGAGCTCGACGGGTTCACCGTGCGCACCTTCGGCGGCCAGCACGCCCTGATCCACCCGCTGATCCGCACCGTGGACAACGTCGGCTACCTCGTCGACGACACCGTCTACCACCCCGGGGACTCGTTCGTCGTCCCGCACGACGTCACGGCCCCCGTGCTGCTGGCGCCGCTGCACGCGCCGTGGAGCCGGATGGCCGAGGTGATCGACTTCGTGGTCTCCGCGCGGCCGCGCCGGGTGTTCCCGGTGCACGACGCCCTGCTCTCCGACAACGGCCTCGGGGTCGTCGAGAAGCAGGTCTCCGCCTTCGCCGCGACGTACGGCGTCGCCTACCGGCGCCTGGTCCCCGGCGAGCGCGTCACCCTCTAGCCGCCCGGCCCGCCGCTGCCCGCCCTCCGGGGCCGCCCCGCCCGGGAACGGCCCCGCCCGGGAACGGCCCCGCCCGGGTGCGGGCTCCGGGCGGCCGCACCGCACCCCGTCCGCACCGTTTCCCCCGACCGAAAGGCGTTCCCGTGAGCACCGTGTTCACCAAGATCATCGACGGCGAGATCCCCGGCCGCTTCGTGTGGCGCGACGAGCGCGCCGTGGCGTTCCTGTCCATCGACCCGCTCGCGCAGGGCCACACCCTGGTGGTCCCGCGCGAGGAGATCGACCACTGGATCGACCTGCCCGAGGACCTCGCCCTGCACCTGATGGCCGTCTCGCGCACCATCGGCCGGGCCCTCGACGCCGTGTGGCGCCCCGCCCGCGTGGGGCAGATGATCCAGGGCTTCGAGGTGCCCCACACCCACGTGCACGTGTGGCCGGCGCAGTCGGTCGAGCAGTTCCAGTTCGCCAACGTGATCCGCGATCCGGACCCGGCCTGGATGGACGAGGCCGCCGAGCGCCTGCGCACCGCGCTGCGGGAGGCCGGGCACGGGGAGCACGTGCCCGCCGGCTGACCCGCGGGGCCCCGGGCGCCCGCCCCGGAAGGGGCGGGCGCCCGGGCCGCCCGGTCCAGGACGCCGCCCGCCTCAGGCGCGGGCGGCGTCCAGGGCCTCCCTGAGGGCGCGGCGCACGCGCTTCTCCGAGACCGTCTGGGCGGTGCCCAGCTCCTGGGCGAACAGCGACACGCGCAGCTCCTCGATCAGCCAGCCGACCCGCCGCAGCTGCTCGGGCACGGGCGCGGCCGGCGGCAGCCGGGTCAGGGCGGCGTCGTAGTCGTCCTCGAGCTTCTGCACGAGCAGCAGGTTCGCCGTGTCGCGCTGCAGGTGCCCGCCGAGCTTCTCCAGGCGCACCTCCATGGCGCGCACGTAGCGGGGCAGGTGCTGCAGCTGCGCCCAGCCGGTGGCCGCCACGAAGCCGGGGTGCACGAGGTGCTCCAGCTGGGCCTTGACGTCGTTGAGCGAGTTGACGGCGGCGAGCGAGGCCGAGCGCTTGAGCGTGCGCCGGACCCGCGCCGCGCCGGAGAGCACCTGCTCCACGACCGCGGTCACCTGGAAGACCGTGTCGATGAGCTCCGCGCGCACGTGCTCGTGGACCCGGTCGTACTCGGCGCGCGTGAACGGCGGGTCGGGGGGGACGAGCTTGTCGATCGCGGCCACCTTGCAGTCGGCGATCAGCTCCGTCACCGACCCGTGGGGGTTCTGGGCGAAGACGAGCTTCTCCTGGTTGTTCAGGTGCTCCAGGACGTAGCGCTCGGGGGAGGGCAGGCCCCGCTGCAGCAGCGCGATCGTGCCGCGGCGCTGCGCGGCGTGCTGCTCGGCCGCCGAGGAGAGGATGCGCACGGCCACCGTGGTGGCCCCGCCCGCGGCGGCCTCCTCCGGGACCAGCGCAGGGTAGCCCGTGATGCGCTGGCCCGCGACGGTGGACTCCACGGTGCGCGGCAGGTCCTGCGCCGGCCACGCGGTCAGCCCCGAGCGCTCCAGGGCCGGGGGCGCCTGCTCCGGCGCGCGCGGCGCCGCGGCGGCCCGCCCGGAGGGGTCCTTCCGCCCCGGCGGGTCCGTCCGGCCGGCCCGCGTCCCGGCGGTGCCCGCCGGCCCGGCCGGCACCGCGCCGAGGGACTCGGCCAGGGCCGCGCGGATCTCGTCGCGCAGCCCGGCCCGCAGCGCCTCCAGGTCCTCGCCCTCGCCCAGCACCCGGTTGCGGCGGTCGCGGACCTGGAAGCGCATCCGCAGGTGCGCCGGGACGGCCTCCCAGGTCCAGGACCCGGGCGGGACCACGTGCCCCTGCATCCGGCGCAGGACCAGCTCGAGGGAGGGCTCGAGCGCGTCCGTCGCCGGGTCGAAGTCGGCGGCGAGCGCCTCGACGGCCCGGCGGGCCACGTCCGGGGCCGGCACGAAGTGGCGGCGCACGGCCTTGGGCAGGGACCGGATGAGGGCGGTGACGAGCTCGGCGCGCAGGCCCGGCACGTGCCAGCGGAACGGCTCCGGGTCCAGCTGGTTCAGGAACAGCACCGGCACCCGCACGGTCACGCCGTCGGCCTGCTCCGCGCCGGGGGCGAACTCGTAGTCGAGGTCCAGCACGAGCTCGCCGTCCCGGGTGCGCTGCACCCACTGGCGCGGGTAGAGCGACTCGTCGTAGTCGCGGGCGTCCTCGGCGATCAGCTGCTCGGGGTCCAGGTCCAGCAGGTGCTCGTCCTTCGCCCGGGCCTTGCGCCACCACGAGTCGAAGTGCCGGGCCGAGACCACGGACTCGGGCACCCGCTCGTCGTAGAAGGCGAACAGCGCCTCGTCGTCGATCCGCAGGTCCTTGCGGCGCAGCCGGTTCTCGAGCTCCTCGACCTCGGCCAGTCGCGCCCGGTTGCGGGCGAAGAACCGGTGGCGGGTCTGCCAGTCGCCCTCCACGAGGGCGTGGCGCAGGAACAGCTCCCGCGCCCCGGCGGGGTCCACGCGCCAGTACTGGATCCGGCGCCGGGCGACGATCGGCACCCCGTAGAGGGTGACCTTCTCCCAGGCCAGCACGGAGCCCTGCGCCCGGGACCAGTGCGGCTCCGAGACGGAGCGCTTGACCAGCCCCGGGGCCAGCTCCTCGGCCCACAGCGGGTCGATCACGGCGTTGACGCGGGCCCACAGCCGGGAGGTCTCCACCAGCTCGGCGGACATCACCCAGTCCGGGGACCTCTTGAACAGGTTGGAGCCCGGGAAGATCGCGAAGCGGGTGCCGCGGGCGCCCTGGTACTCGCGCCGGCGCTCGTCCTTGAGCCCGATGTGGCTGAGCAGCCCGGAGAGCAGGGAGACGTGGATCTCCCGCTCCTTGCCGACGGGGTCCACCTCGCGGCCCTTGCCGACCCGGATGCCGGCCTGCTGGCCCATCTGGCGCAGCTGGGCGTAGAGGTCCTGCCACTCGCGGATCCGCAGGAAGTTCAGGTGCTCCCGCTGGCACAGCTTCCGGAACCGGGTCGAGGACAGCTCCTCCTGCTGCTCCTGGACGTAGCGCCACAGCAGCAGGAAGCTCGTGAAGTCGGAGTTCTCGTCGATGAAGCGCCTGTGGGCCTCGTCGGCCTGCTGGCGCTTCTCGAGGGGGCGCTCGCGGGGGTCCTGCACGGTGAGGGCCGCGGCGAGGACCATGACCTCCCGGGCGCAGCCGCGCCGGTCGGCCTCGACGATCATCCGCCCCAGCCGCGGGTCCACCGGCAGCTGCGCGAGCTGGCGGCCCACGGCCGTGAGCGGGCCGCGGCGCGCGTCGTCGTCCCCGGCGCCCCGCCGGGGGCGGCCGGGGGAGCCGGCCCGAGGGTCCTCGAGGGCGCCGAGCTCGCGCAGCAGGGCCACGCCGTCCTTCACGGCCCGGGACTCGGGCGGCTCCACGAAGGGGAAGCGCTCGATGTCCCCGGGCTCGTTGACGACCCCCACCGAGGTCATCTGCAGGATGACGGCGGCCAGGTTGGTGCGCAGGATCTCCGGGTCCGTGAACTCGGGCCGGGACAGGTAGTCCTCCTCCGAGTACAGGCGGATGCAGATGCCGTCGGACACGCGCCCGCAGCGGCCCGCGCGCTGGTCGGCCGAGGCGCGGGAGATCCGCTCGATGGGCAGGCGCTGGACCTTGGTGCGCGCCGAGTACCGGGAGATGCGGGCGGTGCCGGGGTCGATCACGTACTTGATGCCCGGGACGGTCAGGGACGTCTCCGCGACGTTGGTGGCCAGCACGATCCGCCGCCGCCCCGAGGGCGCGAAGACGCGGTGCTGCTCGGCCATCGACAGCCGGCCGAAGAGGGGCAGGATCTCGGCCTCGGCCATCCGCGGGATCCGCTTCAGGGCCCCCTGGAGGGCCTCCTGCGCGTCGCGGATCTCCCGCTCCCCGGCGAAGAACACGAGGATGTCCCCGGGGGCCTCGCGGGAGAGCTCCTCGACGGCGTCGCAGACCGCGTCGATGGGGTCCCGGTCCTCGTCCTCCAGCCCGTCGCCGGCGTCCTCGGCGTCGGCCCCGCCGTCCCCGGAGCGCGGCTCGGACAGCGGCCGCCAGCGGATCTCCACGGGGTAGGTGCGCCCGGAGACCTCGATGACGGGCGCGGGCTCGGGCTCGCCCCCGGGCTCCTCCGGGGTGCCGGGCCGCTCGGCGGGCCCGACCGGGTCCGGGGCGCCCGGGGCGAAGTGCCGGGCGAAGCGCTCCGGGTCGATCGTGGCCGAGGTGATGATCACCTTCAGGTCGGGCCGGCGCGGCAGGATGCGCCGCAGGTAGCCCAGCAGGAAGTCGATGTTCAGCGAGCGCTCGTGGGCCTCGTCGATGATGATCGCCGAGTAGCGGCGCAGCAGCCGGTCGTGCTGGATCTCGGCGAGCAGGATGCCGTCGGTCATCAGCTTGATCCGCGAGTCCTGCCCCACCTCGGAGGTGAAGCGCACCTGGTAGCCCACGGTGGCGCCGACCTTCTCGCCGAGCTCGGCGGCGATCCGCTCGGCCACCGAGCGGGCGGCGAGGCGCCGGGGCTGGGTGTGGCCGATCAGGCCCCGCTCGCCCAGGCCCAGCTCCAGGCACATCTTGGGGATCTGCGTGGTCTTGCCCGAGCCGGTCTCCCCGGCGATCACGACCACCTGGTGGTCGGCGATCGCGCGCATGATGTCCTCCCGGCGCGCGGAGACGGGGAGGTCCTCGGGGTAGACGACGGCACGGGTGCGGGGCGGGGATGCTGTCATGGCCCCCCGATCCTACCGGGGCGGGGCCTGCGCGGGCCGCCCGGCGGACGCCAGCGGCCGGCGGGCCCCTCCGGGTGGACGGTGCGGGGTGCCGCGGCGGCCCGCGGGCCCGGATTGTCCGCTCTTGTGAGCTGTCTCTCATTTCCTCCCGAACGACGGGTAACATCCATCGCATCACCCTTTTCGAGAAAGGAACCACCATGAAGCGACTGTTCCCGTTGACAGCGGCGCTCACCTCCTCGGCCCTGCTGCTCACCGCGTGCGGCGGCTCGGAGGGCGGCTCGGAGGCCTCCGGCGGGGGCGCCGAGGAGGCCACCGTCGGGATCAGCCAGTTCGTGGAGCACCCCTCGCTCGACGCAGCGCGCGAGGGCTTCGTGGCGGCGCTCGAGGAGGGCGGCTACACGGAGGGCGAGAACCTCACCCTCGACGTCCAGAACGCGTCCGGCGACCAGGGGACCTCGACCAACATCGCGTCGAACTTCGCGAACTCCGACGCCGACCTGGTCCTGGCCATCGCGACCCCCTCCGCGCAGGGCGTCGCCCAGTCCGTGACCGACAAGCCGGTGCTGTTCACGGCGGTGACCGACCCCGTCGAGGCGGGCCTCGTCGAGTCCCTCGAGTCCCCGGGCGGCAACGTCACGGGCACGACCGACATGAACCCGGTGGCCGAGCAGATCGCCCTGATCAAGCAGCTCGACCCGGAGGCCACCTCCGTGGGCATCATCTACAGCTCCGGCGAGACCAACTCGCAGGTCCAGGTCGAGATGGCCAAGGAGGCGGCCGCCGAGGAGGGCCTCGAGGTCGTCGAGAAGGCGGTGACCAACACCTCCGAGGTCGCCCAGGCCGCCGAGTCCTTCGACACCGACGCCATCTACGTCCCGACCGACAACAAGGTCGTCGCCGGGCTCGAGGCCGTCATCTCCGCCGCCGAGGCGAAGAAGATCCCGCTGATCGCGGGCGAGGGCGACTCCGTGGAGCGCGGTGCCCTCGTGACCCAGGGCATCGACTACGAGCAGCTCGGCCGCCAGACCGGCGAGATGGCCCTGCGCATCCTCCAGGACGGCGAGGACCCCGCGTCCATGCCCGTCGAGTCCCAGGAGGACACCCAGCTGATCGTCAACCTCAAGGCCGCGGAGCGCATGGGCGTCGAGGTGCCCCAGGAGATGCGCGAGAACGCCGACCAGGTCATCGAGTAGGCCCCGGAGGGCCCCGCCGGTCGGGGCCCTCCGGCGCCGGCCGGGGCCCGACGGCCCCGGCGCGCCGGGCCCCCACCCGGGGCCCGGCGCCCCGGCGGGCGGAGCCCGCACCGCCCGGCCCGGGCCGCCGCACCCGGCCGGCCCGCACGTCCCACCGACCAGAACGGATCCACCAGAAGTGATAGCCGGAATCGAACTCGGACTGCTGTACGCGGTCATGGCACTCGGCGTGTACCTCACGTTCCGGGTGCTCGACTTCCCCGACCTGACCGTCGACCAGTCCTTCACCACGGGCGCCGCCACGACGGCGATGATCATCCTCGGCGGGGGCAACCCGTGGCTGGCCACCGCCGCCGGCTTCGTCACCGGTGCGCTCGCGGGGCTGATCACGGGGCTGCTGCACACCAAGGCCCACATCAACGGCCTGCTCGCCGGCATCCTCACGATGACCGCGCTGTACTCGATCAACCTGCGCGTGATGGACGGGCGGGCGAACCTGTCCCTGCTGCGCGAGGACACCGTCTTCACCCCGCTCGCGGAGATGGGCATCACGGGCACGTGGCTGGGGATCGGCCTGTTCCTGCTCGGGGTGGCCGTGGTCAAGGTCGTCCTCGACTGGTTCCTGTACACCGACGCCGGCCTCGCCATGCAGGCCACCGGCGACAACCCCGACATGATCCGCTCCTTCGGGGTCAACACCGACCACCAGAAGATCCTCGGGCTGTGCCTGTCCAACGGCCTCGTGGGCCTGGCGGGCTCGCTCGTGGCCCAGTACCAGGGCTTCGCCGACATCGGCATGGGCATCGGCCTGATCGTCGTCGGCCTCGCCTCGGTGATCCTCGGGCAGGGCCTGTTCGGCTCGCGCACGGTGGTCATCGCGACCCTCGCGGTCGTCCTCGGCTCGGTCGTCTACCGCCTCGTGATCACCGTGGCGCTGGAGGCCGGCCTGAACCCCTCCGACATGAAGCTGATCTCCGCGGTGCTGGTGGTCCTGGCGCTCGTGGTCCCGCAGCTGCAGTTCTTCCGCAAGCGCCGGGAGAAGCACATGGCCAGCCAGGCCGCGCAGCTCGTCGACGACCTCACCGACACCCCCGCGACCACGAAGGCAGGTGCGTGACCCGTGCTCACCATCGACAACGTCCACAAGACGTTCTTCGCCGGGACCGTCAACGAGCGCCGCGCCCTCGCGGGCGTCTCGCTGCGCCTCGAGGAGGGCGACTTCCTCACCGTCATCGGCTCCAACGGCGCCGGGAAGTCCACGATCCTCAACACGATCTCGGGGACCCTCATCCCGGACTCCGGGACCGTGCGCGTCGACGACCACGACGTCACCCGGCTGCCGGAGCACAAGCGGGCCCGCTACCTCTCCCGCGTGTTCCAGGACCCCATGAAGGGCTCGTCGCCGACCATGACGGTCGAGCAGAACATGGCCATCGCCTACCAGCGCGGCAAGTCCCGCGGCCTGGTGCCCGGGCTCACGGGCGCGCGGCGCACGCTGTTCCGGGAGAAGCTCGCGAGCCTCGAGCTGGGCCTGGAGAACCGTCTCGGCGCGAAGGTCGGGCTGCTCTCGGGCGGTCAGCGCCAGGCGCTGGCCCTGCTGATGGCGACGTTCTCGGAGCCGCGGATCCTGCTGCTGGACGAGCACACCGCGGCGCTGGACCCCCAGCGCGCGGACCTCGTCTCCCGGCTCACGGGCGAGATCGTGGCCGAGCAGGGCCTGACCACGGTGATGGTCACCCACAACATGGAGCAGGCGCTGCGGCTGGGCAACCGGCTGATCATGATGCACGAGGGCCGGATCCTCTTCGAGCTGGACGACGAGCAGAAGCGCTCGATGACCGTCCCGGGGCTGCTCGAGCAGTTCCGCCGGCTCCAGCCGGGGGCGGGCCAGGACGCCTTCGACGACGCTACGCTGTTCGAGAGCGTCAAGACCGACGACGGCCGCTGAGCGCGGCCCGCAGGACCCCGGACGGCGGGGCGGACCGCTCACGGTCCGCCCCGCCGCCGCGTCCGCCCCGAACCGTCCCGCCAGGAGAGCCCCGCCGTGCCGCACCGTCCCGACCCCCACCGCGCCCGCCGACGCCGCAGGGGAGGGGCGATGCTCGCGGCGGGCGTGGTCGCGCTGTTCGCGGCGACGTTCACCGTGCCCGAGGCGATCATCCACCTGGCCCGCGCCGCCGCCGAGGACCCGGTGCCCCTGGGCCCCCGCGCGGTGACGGTCACCGCGCTCGCCGTGGTGTTCCTGGTCGGCGGCGGGCTGCTGACCATCGTGGCGTTCAACCGCCGCCGCGCCACCGAGGAGCCGCACCCGGAGGACCTCGCCGACGACGCCGAGTTCGGCGACGCCCCGCTGCGCCCCTTCGACCCGGACCGCTTCCGCCGCCGCCCCGGGCCGGGCGCCGACGACGACGGGGCCTGAGCCGCGCCGGAGCGCTCCGTCCCCGCGACGTCCGCGCGGCAGCGGCGCCCGCGGGCCTACACTGCGGAGCATGAACGATCAGTCTGCTGACGGCACCGGTCTCCGGCGCCGCATCACCGGCCCGCTCCTGTTCCTCTTCATCCTCGGCGACGTCCTGGGCGCCGGCGTCTACGCCCTCGTGGGCGCCATCGCCGGGGAGGTCGGCGGCGTGACGTGGGCCCCCATGCTGCTGGCCCTGCTGCTGGCCCTGCTCACCGCGGCGTCCTACGCCGAGCTCGTCACCAAGTACCCCCGCGCGGGCGGGGCCGCCGTGTTCGCCGCCCGCGCCTTCGGCTCGCAGGCCGTGTCCTACCTCGTGGGCTTCTGCATGCTCGCCGCCGGCATCGTCAGCGCCTCCGCCCTCGCGCTCGCCTTCAGCGGGGACTACCTCGTGGCGTTCGTCGAGGTACCGCCCGCGCTCGGAGCCGTGGTGTTCCTCCTGGCGGTCGCGGCGCTCAACGCCCGCGGGATCAAGGAGTCCCTGCGCGCGAACGTCGTCATGACGGCCGTCGAGGTCTCGGGCCTGGTCCTCGTCGTCGTGGCGGTGGCGCTGCTGGTCGGTGCGGGCGGTGGCGACCTCGGCCGGGCCGTGCGCTTCGGGGAGGGGGTCGACCCGCTGACCGGGGTGCTGGGCGCGGCGCTGCTCGCCTACTACTCCTTCGTGGGGTTCGAGACCTCGGCGAACGTCGCCGAGGAGATCCGCGACCCCTCGCGGGTGTACCCGCGGGCGCTGTTCGGCGCGCTCGTGGCGGCCGGGGTCATGTACGTCCTGGTGGGCACGGCCGCCTCGGTCGCGCTGCCCGCGCAGGAGCTGGGGGCCTCGAGCGCGCCGCTGCTGGACGTGGTCGCGGCCACCGGCGTGCCCGTCCCGCCGTGGCTGTTCAGCCTCCTGGCCCTCGTCGCCGTCGCCAACGGCGCGCTGCTCACCATGATCATGGCCAGCCGCCTCACCTACGGCATGGCCGCCGAGGGGCTCTTCCCCGCGGTGCTCGGCCGGGTCCAGCCCGGTCGCGGCACCCCCTGGGTCGCGATCGCCGCGACCACGGCGGCCGCGGTCCTGCTGACCCTCACGGGCGGGGTCGTGGTCCTCGCGGAGACGGTCGTGCTGCTGCTGCTCGTGGTCTTCCTCAGCACCAACACGGCCGTGCTCGTGCTGCGCCGGGACGCGGTGGCCCACCGCCACTTCCGCGTGTGGGCGCCGGTGCCGGTGCTGGCCGTCCTGTCGTGCCTGGTGCTGCTCACCCAGCTGGAGACCGCCGTGTGGCTGCGCGGCGGCGTCGTCCTCGCCGTCGGGGTCCTGCTCCACGTCGTGGGACGGCGCGGCGGGCGGAGGGCGCCGGCCGCCGACCGGGCGGTCGCCCGGCGCGGATGAGACCCCGGGCGGGCCGGCGCAGCCCCCGGTCCCGGAGGCCCGGGGAGCGGGGGCCCGCCCGGCGCCGGACCGGCACCCACGGGCGCGGGTGCCGGCCCGGGGGTGCCGGTGCCCGGAACGTCGTTCCGGGCACGACAAAGGGCCCGGACCCACATCCGTGGGTCCGGGCCCTGCCGATGTCCTGCGACATCGCACCGGTGCCCGCGACAGGATTCGAACCTACGACCTTCTGCTCCGGAGGCAGACGCTCTATCCACTGAGCTACGCGGGCGCTCCACCGCTGTGGGCGGCGGACCTCGAGAATCCTAGCAGGTTTCCCGGCCGCCGCGCGCACCCGGCCCCGCGCCGGGCCCGGCGGCCGGGGCGCGCGGGCCGCCGGGGCCGCACGGTTACACTGTCCGGGTGACTCCAGAAGAACTCTCTCTCGCCGTGTCCGCATGCCTGCAGGACGCCGTGGCGGAGGGCGCGCTCGCGCTCGCCGACGGCGCCGAGCTGCCGGAGGTGCGCATCGAGCGGCCGAAGAACCGGGAGCACGGGGACTGGGCCACCAACGTCGCGATGCAGCTGGCCAAGAAGGTCGGGCGCGCCCCCCGCGAGGTCGCCGGCGTCGTCCAGGAGCGGCTGAGCACCACGCCCGGCGTCGCCGCCGTGGACGTGGCCGGGCCCGGCTTCCTGAACATCACCCTCGACGCCGCGGCGGCCGGCGGGCTCGCCCGCACGGTCGTGGAGCAGGGCGAGGCCTTCGGCCGCTCCGGCGCCCTGGCCGGCACGCGCATCAACCTCGAGTTCGTCTCCGCCAACCCCACCGGCCCCGTCCACCTGGGCGGCACCCGCTGGGCCGCGGTGGGCGACTCCCTCGCCCGCGTGCTCGAGGCCCAGGGGGCCTCCGTGGTGCGCGAGTACTACTTCAACGACGCCGGGGCCCAGATCGACCGCTTCGCCCGCTCCCTGCTGGCCCGGGCCAAGGGCGAGTCGGCCCCCGAGGACGGCTACGGCGGGGAGTACGTCACCGAGATCGCCGAGCGCGTGGTCGCGGAGAACCCCGGGATCCTCGACTCCGGCGACCCGCAGGAGGCCTTCCGGGCCGCGGGCGTCGAGCTGATGTTCGCCGAGATCAAGTCCTCCCTGCACGAGTTCGGCGTCGACTTCGACGTCTACTTCCACGAGCAGTCCCTGTTCGACTCCGGCGCCGTCGAGGGCCTGCTCGAGCAGCTGAAGACCTCCGGCTCCCTCTACTTCGCCGACGGCGCGTGGTGGCTGCGCTCCACCGCCTTCGGCGACGACAAGGACCGGGTCGTGATCAAGTCCGACGGCGACGCCGCCTACATCGCCGGGGACATCGCCTACTTCAAGGACAAGCGCGAGCGCGGCGCCGACCTGTGCATCTACATGCTCGGCGCGGACCACCACGGCTACGTGGCCCGGCTCAAGGCGGCCGCCGCGGCCCTCGGCGACTCGCCCGAGCGGGTCGAGGTGCTCATCGGGCAGATGGTCAACCTCGTCAAGGACGGCGTGCCCGTGCGGATGTCCAAGCGCGCCGGCACCGTCGTCACCATGGAGGACCTCGTCGAGGCCGTCGGCGTGGACGCGGCCCGCTACTCGCTGACCCGCTACTCGGTGGACTCCAACATCGACATCGACCTGGACCTGCTGACCCGCCGCTCCAACGAGAACCCGGTCTTCTACGTCCAGTACGCCCACGCCCGCACCTGCGCGGTCGGGCGCAACGCCGCCGCCGCCGGCGTCGCGCGCACGGACGCGTCCGGGGAGCCCGTCTTCGACGCCGCCCTGCTGGACCACCCGCTGGAGGGCGAGCTGCTGGCCGCCCTGGGGCAGTACCCCTCGGTGCTGGCCCAGGCCGCCGAGTTCCGCGAGCCGCACCGCGTGGCACGCCACCTCGAGGTGGTCGCCGGCACCTACCACCGCTGGTACGACGCCTGCCGCGTCGCCCCCCAGGGCGACGACGAGGTGACCGACCTGCACCGCACCCGGCTGTGGCTCAACGACGCCGCCCGCCGGGTGCTCGCCAACGGCCTGGGCCTGCTCGGCGTCGGCGCCCCGGAGCGGATGTGAGCGCCGCGGCCGCCGGGGACGCCCAGCGCCGCACCGGCAACCCGCTGGCTCCCGCCTGGCTGAGCGTCCCGCAGGACCTCGACGCCCTGGACCCCGCGATCTGGCCGAAGGACTTCGGCCGCGACGCCGCGGGCCGGCTCACCGTCGGGGGGATCCCCGCCGACGAGCTGGTCGGGCGCTGGGGCAGCCCGCTCTACGTGTACTCCGAGGACGCCTTCCGCCGGCGCGCCCGGCAGTTCCGCGACGCCTTCGCCGAGGCCTTCGCCCCGCTGGGCGCCGAGGTCTCCGTCTACTACGCGGGCAAGTCCTTCCTGACCACCGAGGTCGTGCGCTGGGTGCGCGAGGAGGGCCTGAACGTGGACACCGCCTCCGGCGGGGAGCTGGCCGTGGCCCTGCGCGGGGGCATGCCCCCGGAGCGGATCGCGCTGCACGGCAACAACAAGTCCGCCGCCGAGATCGTGCGGGCCCTCGAGGCCGGGATCGGGCGGATCGTCGTGGACTCCCTGGCCGAGATCGAGCTCGTGGGCCGGCTGGCCCGAGGCCTCGGCGTCGTCGCCCCGGTGATGATCCGGGTGACCCCGGGGGTGCACGCCTCGACCCACGAGTTCATCGCCACCGCCCACGAGGACCAGAAGTTCGGGCTCTCGCTGGCCGCGCCCGAGGACGGCGGGGACAGCCCCGCCCTGCAGGCCGTGGCCGCGTGCACCGCCGACCCCGCCCTGGACCTGCGCGGGCTGCACTGCCACATCGGCTCCCAGATCTTCGACGCGGAGGGCTTCGGCCTCGCCGCCGAGCGGGTGCTGGCGCTCGCGGCCGAGGCCGCCGAGCGCTTCGGCACCGAGCTGCCCGAGCTCGACCTCGGCGGCGGCTACGGCATCGCCTACACCGAGGCCGACGACCCCCGCCCGGCCCGCGAGATCGCCGAGTCCCTGGCCGGGAAGGTCGCCGCCGCCGCCCGGGCGCTCGGCACCGCCGTCCCGCACCTGTCGATCGAGCCCGGCCGGGCGATCTCCGGGCCCAGCGGCTGCACCCTCTACACCGTCGGCACCCTCAAGACCGTCGCCGTCGAACCGGGGGCGCAGCGCCGCTACGTCTCGGTGGACGGCGGGATGAGCGACAACGCCCGGCCGGTGCTCTACGGCGCCGACTACACGGCCGTGCTCGCCGGACGTCCCGCCGCGGCCGGGCCGGTGCTCTCCCGCGTGGTGGGCAAGCACTGCGAGTCCGGCGACGTCGTGGTGCGCGACGTCTACCTCCCCGAGGACCTCGCCGCCGGCGACGTCCTCGCGGTGCCCGCCACGGGCGCCTACTGCTGGGCCCTGTCCAGCAACTACAACTGGGTCCCCCGCCCGCCCGTGGTGGCCGTGCGCACCGAGGGCGAGCAGCCCGGCGCGCGGCTGATCGTGCGGGGCGAGACCGAGGACGACCTGCTGGCCCGCGACCTGGGAGCCTGAGTGAGCGACACCACCCCCGAGACCACCCGAACCGAGACCGACCCGGCGGCCGCCGGGCGCACCGTGCGCGTCGCCCTGCTGGGCGCCGGCAACGTCGGCGCCGAGGTCGCCCGCACCCTGCTGGACCACGGCGGCGAGTTCGCCGCCCGCGTCGGCGCCCCGGTGGAGCTGGCCGGCATCGCCGTGCGCGACGTCAACGCCCGCCGCACCGTGGAGCTGCCCGCCGAGCTGTTCACGACCGACGCGGAGGCGCTGATCGACGCCGCCGACGTGGTGATCGAGCTGACCGGCGGCATCGAGCCCGCCCGCAGCCGCATCCTGCGCGCCCTGCACGCCGGCAAGCCGGTGGTCTCGGGCAACAAGGCGCTCATCGCCCGCCACGGGCGGCAGCTGCAGGACGCCGCCGACGCCGCGGGCGTGCCGCTGTCCTACGAGGCGGCCGTGGCCGGGGCCATCCCCATCGTGCGGCCCATGCGCGACTCCCTCGCCGGGGACCGGGTGGACCGGGTGCTGGGCATCATGAACGGCACGACCAACTACGTCCTCGACCAGATGGACACCACGGGCGCGAGCTTCGGCGACGCCCTCGCGGAGGCCCAGCGCCTGGGCTACGCCGAGGCCGACCCGACCGCCGACGTCGAGGGCCACGACGCCGCGGCCAAGGCCGCGATCCTCGCCTCGATCGCCTTCCACTCCACCTTCACGATCGACGACGTCTACTGCCGCGGGATCACCGGGGTCACCGCCGAGGACGTCGCCGCCGCCCGCGAGGCCGGCTACGTCATCAAGCTGCTGGCGATCTGCGAGCGCTGCCCGGGCGGGGTCAACCTGCGCGTGGTGCCGACCATGATCCGCCGCGACCACCCGCTGGCGGGCGTGCACGGGGCCTACAACGCCGTGTTCGTCGAGGCTGCCAACGCCGGGTCCCTGATGTTCTACGGCGCCGGCGCCGGCGGGGCCCCGACGGCCTCGGCCGTGCTCGGGGACTTCGTCTCGGCGGCGCGCCGGCTCGTGCTCGGCGGCCCGGCCCAGGTGGCGGAGCCCCACGCGCAGCTGCCGGCCGTGCCCATGGACGACGTGCGCACGAGCTTCTCCATCACGCTCACCGTCCAGGACCGGCTGGGCGTGCTCGCCCGGATCGCCCAGGTCTTCGCCGACCACGGGGTCTCGATCCTCACCATGCAGCAGACCGACCACCCCGGCGGGGCCCCCGACCTCGCGCAGATCCGCCTCGTGACCCACCGCGGCGCCAACAAGGACCTCGTGGCCACGGTGGACGCCCTCGGCGAGCTGGCCTTCGTCGAGGAGGTCGCCGGCGTGATCCGCGTCGAGCACGCCGACTGAGCACCCGCGCCGGTCCGCCCGGCGCCCGCGGCCCGGCCCCGCCGGCCGGACCGCCCCGTCCCATCCGCAGCAGCCCACAGGAGAGTTCGAGCACATGGCACACGTCTGGCAGGGCGTCATCAACGAGTACCGCGACCGGCTGCCGGTCACGGAGTCGACCGACGTCGTCACGATGGGGGAGGGCGGGACCCCGCTGATCCGGGCCCGGGCCCTCTCCGAGCTGACCGGCTGCACGGTCTGGCTGAAGTTCGAGGGGATGAACCCCACCGGCTCCTTCAAGGACCGCGGGATGACCATGGCCATCACCAAGGCCAAGGAGGAGGGCGCCGAGGCGGTCGTGTGCGCGTCGACCGGCAACACCTCCGCCTCCGCGGCCGCCTACGCGAAGCAGGCCGGTCTCACGTGCGCGGTGCTCGTGCCCGAGGGCCGGATCGCGATGGGCAAGCTCTCCCAGGCCGTGGCCCACGGCGCGGACATCATCCAGGTGGACGGCAACTTCGACAACTGCCTCGAGGTCGCGCGCAAGCTCGCCGAGTCCTACCCGGTCTTCCTCGTGAACTCCGTGAACCCCTACCGCATCGAGGGGCAGAAGACCGCGGCCTTCGAGGTCGTGGACACCCTCGGCGACGCCCCCGACCTGCACGTGCTGCCCGTGGGCAACGCGGGCAACATCACGGCGTACTGGAAGGGCTACCAGGAGTACGCCCGCCCGTGGACCGCACCCTCCGGCGAGGAACTGCCCGCCGTGTCGACGCGGCTGCCGGTGATGTGGGGCTTCCAGGCCGAGGGCGCCGCGCCGCTGGTGCTCGGGCACCCGGTGACCGAGCCGGACACCATCGCCACGGCCATCCGGATCGGCAACCCGGCCTCGTGGGACTCCGCCGTCGCCGCGCGCGAGGAGTCCGGCGGGCTCATCGGGGCGGTCTCCGACGACGAGATCCTCACCGCCCACCGCTGGCTCTCCGCGAAGGAGGGCGTGTTCGTGGAGCCGGGCTCGGCCGCGGGCGTGGCCGGGGTGCTGCAGAAGCACGCCGCGGGGGAGCTGGCGGCCGGGCAGACGGTCGTGATCACCGTGACCGGCCACGGCCTCAAGGACCCGCAGTGGGCGATCAAGGCCGCCGAGCGGGAGGACCCCTCCCTCGTCGAGCCGCGCCGCGTGCCCTTCGACGTGGTCTCCGTCGCCGACGCCCTCGGCCTGGAGTAGGCGGGGCATGGGCTCGGAGCTGTTCGAGATCGGCCGGCGGGTCGCGGTGACCGTGCCGGCCTCCACGGGCAATGTGGGGCCGGGCTACGACAGCCTCGGCCTGGCGCTGGCCCACCACGACGAGCTCGCCGTGACCGTGCTCGAGGACGGCCTCGAGTTCGCGCTGCACGGCGAGGGCTCCGAGGCCGTGCCGCGCGACGCCGGGCACCTCGTGGTGCGGGCGATGCGCGCCGCCTTCCGGGCGGCCGGGGTCGAGGAGATGCCGGGGCTGCGCCTGGAGGCCCGCAACCGCATCCCGCACGGGCGCGGCATGGGCTCGAGCGCCTCCGCCGTCGTCGCCGGCGTGCTCGCCGCCGAGGCCCTGCTGCCGCCGGAGCGCGCCCTCGGGCCGCGGCGGGTGCTGCAGGTGGCCGCGGCCATGGAGGGCCACCCGGACAACGTGGCCCCCTCCCTCTACGGCGGGCTGGTCATCTCGTGGGCCGACGGCGAGGGGTGGTCCAGCGCCCCCGTGGCCGTGCACGAGGACGTCGTGCCGGTCGTCGCGATCCCCGACTACGAGGTCCCCACCCGGCTGGCCCGGTCGCTGCTGCCGGCGCAGGTCCCGCACCACGACGCGGCCGTCAACGCCGGTCGCGCCGCCCTGCTCGTGGAGGCGATGACCCGCCGCCCCGAGCTGCTGCTGCCCGCCACCGAGGACCGTCTCCACCAGCCCTACCGGGCGGCCGCGATGCCGCCCAGCGCGCGGCTCGTCCAGGGCCTGCGCGAGCGGGGGCTGCCCGCCGTCGTCTCCGGGGCCGGGCCCACCGTGCTGGTGCTCGCGGCCGGGACCGGTGCGGCCGCGGAGGCGGAGCGGGCGGTGGCCGAGCTGACGGCCCCCGACGCCGGCTCCGTCGCGTGGCGTGTCCTGCGCCTGCGCGTCGACGGGCAGGGTGCTAAGCTGGAGGAGCACCCGCAGCAGATCCAGGGGTAGGAGGCCGCGCACCGCGCGGCGAGGACGGCGGGCATCCCGAGGGGCCTCGCCCCGGGCAGATGACCGGCCCACCTCGTCTCCGCACCCCGGACTTCCGGTGACCTCCCGACGACAGCGGATTCCTCGTTGCCGCCGGCACCTCCGGCCCGCACCACGACCGGTCGTGCACCGCATCCTCCGGGTGCCACCTGCTCGCCCAGGCCGCCGCGCCCCCGTGCGCCGCGCCGCAGGCGGCCCGCTCTCGCGGCCCGCCGGGAACCCCATCCACGGTCCTGGACTCTGAGATCCACGGACCCCCCACCGAGGGAGAAGGACACTTCGTGACCGAGACCACCGACCTTTCCACGGGTACGGACGAGACCACCGCCGATCCGCGCAGCGCCGGGCTGTCCGCGCTGAAGCTCGCGCAGCTGCAGGCCCTCGCCTCCCAGCTGGGCATCACCGGCGCCCGCCGGATGCGCAAGTCGCTGCTGGTGGACGCCATCGCGGCCCACCAGCGCGGCGGCGCGGTCGCCGACCGGGACAAGGCGGTCGAGGAGAAGATCGCACGCACCGTCGAGAAGACCGCGGAGAAGGCCGAGACCCGCACCGACGCCCCCGCGGAGACCACCCCGGCCGTCGAGCAGCCCGCCCGCCGCTCGCGCTCCCGCCGGGCCGGCAGCGACGGCGTCGTCGCCGCAGAGGCGCCCGACGCCCCCGCGGAGCGCGCCGCGCAGGAGGGCCCCGCCGAGCAGGCCGCGCCCCGCGGCGAGCAGACCGAGGCCGAGGGCGGCGCCCAGGGCGCGCGCGGCGGCGAGGACCGCTCCGGCGGCGACCAGGACGGCGGTCGCGGGCGCGGCCGGGGCCGCAACCGCGGTCAGAACGGCCAGGACCAGCAGGGCGGGCGCCAGGACAAGGGCGGCCAGGACCAGCAGGGCGGGCGCCAGGACAAGGGCGGCCAGGACCAGCAGGGCGGGCGTCAGGACAAGGGCGGCCAGGACCAGCAGGGCGGGCGTCAGGACAAGGGCGGCCAGCAGCGCGCCAAGGGCCAGGACGGCCGCCAGGACAAGGGCGGCCAGGACGGCGAGGGCGGCAGCCGCCGCAGCCGCCGCAACCGCAACCGCAACGAGCGCGCCGAGCGCAACGACCGCGCCGAGCGCAACGAGCGCCGCAACCGCCGCGGCCGCGGCAGCGGCCCGGAGGTGGACGACACCGAGCTGACCGAGGACGACGTCCTGCTGCCCGTGGCCGGGATCCTGGACGTGCTCGACAACTACGCGTTCGTGCGCACCTCCGGGTACCTGCCGGGCCCCAACGACGTCTACGTCAGCCTCGCCCAGGTCAAGAAGCACAGCCTGCGCAAGGGCGACGCCGTCGTCGGCGCGATCCGCGCCCCCCGCGAGGGCGAGCAGCAGAACAGCTCCCGGCAGAAGTTCAACGCGCTCGTGCAGCTGACCACGGTCAACGGCCGCACGCCCGAGGAGAACAAGGACCGGGTCGACTTCGGGAAGCTGATCCCGCTCTACCCGCAGGAGCGGCTGCGCCTGGAGACCGAGCCCAAGAAGATCGGCCCGCGCGTGGTCGACCTCGTGGCGCCGATCGGCAAGGGCCAGCGCGGCCTGATCGTCTCCCCGCCGAAGGCCGGCAAGACCCTCATGCTGCAGTCGATCGCCAACGCGATCACCACGAACAACCCCGAGGTCCACCTCATGATGGTGCTCGTCGACGAGCGCCCCGAGGAGGTCACGGACATGCAGCGCACCGTCAAGGGCGAGGTCATCGCCTCGACCTTCGACCGCCCCGCCGACGACCACACCACGGTCGCCGAGCTCGCGATCGAGCGCGCCAAGCGCCTCGTGGAGATGGGCATGGACGTCGTCGTGCTCCTGGACTCCATGACCCGCCTGGGCCGGGCCTACAACCTCTCCGCCCCGGCCTCCGGCCGGATCCTCTCCGGCGGCGTGGACTCCGCGGCGCTGTACCCGCCGAAGAAGTTCTTCGGCGCGGCGCGCAACATCGAGAACGGCGGCTCGCTGACCATCCTCGCGACCGCGCTCGTGGAGACCGGGTCCAAGATGGACGAGGTCATCTTCGAGGAGTTCAAGGGCACCGGCAACATGGAGCTGCGCCTGTCCCGCTCGCTCGCGGACAAGCGGATCTACCCGGCCGTGGACGTCAACTCCTCGGGCACCCGCCGCGAGGAGAACCTCCTGTCGCCGGAGGAGATCAAGATCATGTGGAAGCTGCGCCGCGTCCTCTCCGGGCTCGACCAGCAGCAGGCCCTGGAACTGCTCACGAACAAGCTGCGGGACACCCAGTCCAACACCGAGTTCCTGCTGCAGGTCCAGAAGACCACGCTGTCGGTCAAGGCCGAGAACGACCGCTAGCACCCCGCCGCCGCCGCGGCCCCGCCCGGGAAGCCGGACGGGGCCGCGGCGGCGTCGTCGTGCCGGGACCCCGCCGGTCCCGGCCCCACCCGCCGCGTCCCCCAGGAGGAGCGCCCCATGCAGGACCCCATCCAGTCCCTGCTCGACGAGCACGCCGAGCTCCAGCAGCAGCTGGCCGACCCCGCGGTCCACGCCGACCAGGGGCGGGCGCGGCGGCTCGGGCGCCGCTACGCCGAGCTCAACGGCGTGGTCGAGGCCCACCGGCGCGTCGGGCGCCTCGAGGAGGACCTCGGCGCCGCCCGCGAGCTCGCCGCCGAGGAGCCCGAGTTCGCCGAGGAGATCCCCGCGCTCGAGGCCCAGCTCGACGAGGCCCGGGAGAAGCTG
This sequence comes from Kocuria sp. LUK, assembly GCF_021012935.1. Taxonomy (NCBI): domain Bacteria; kingdom Bacillati; phylum Actinomycetota; class Actinomycetes; order Micrococcales; family Micrococcaceae; genus Kocuria; species Kocuria sp. LUK. The sequence goes on along the minus strand of NZ_JAJMZI010000005.1, from coordinate 134,711 downwards.
CGCCGGCTGCTGATCCCGCGCGACCCGGACGACGGGCGCAACGTCATCCTCGAGGTCAAGGCGGGGGAGGGCGGCGACGAGTCGGCCCTGTTCGCCGGGGACCTGCTGCGGATGTACGTCAAGTACGCCGAGTCCCGCGGCTGGAAGACGGAGATCATCTCCGCGACCGAGTCCGACCTCGGCGGCTACAAGGACGTCCAGCTCGCCGTGAAGTCCTCCGCCACGGACCCGGCCGAGGGCGTGTGGGCGCGGCTGAAGTACGAGGGCGGCGTGCACCGCGTCCAGCGGGTCCCGGTCACCGAGTCGCAGGGCCGGATCCACACCTCGGCCGCGGGCGTGCTCGTCTTCCCCGAGGTGGACGAGCCCGAGGAGGTCGAGATCAGCCAGAACGACCTGAAGATCGACGTCTACCGCTCCTCGGGTCCCGGCGGGCAGTCCGTGAACACCACGGACTCGGCCGTGCGCATCACCCACCTGCCCACGGGGATCGTGGTGGCCATGCAGAACGAGAAGTCGCAGCTGCAGAACCGGGAGGCTGCGATGCGCGTGCTGCGGGCCCGCCTGCTCGCCCACCAGCAGGAGCAGCTCGACGCCGAGAACGCCGCCGCCCGCCGCTCCCAGGTGCGCACCATGGACCGCTCCGAGCGGATCCGCACCTACAACTTCCCCGAGAACCGGATCAACGACCACCGCACCGGCTACAAGGCCTACAACCTCGACCACGTGATGGCCGGGGACCTCGAGCCCGTGGTGCGCTCGGCGATCGAGCTGGACGAGAAGGTCCGGCTCGAGGCCCTCGGCCGGCAGTCGGGCTGAGCGGGGGACGGCGGTGAGCAGATCGCTGGGCCAGGCCGTGCGCTGGGCGGAGCAGGTCCTCGCCGGGGCGGGCGTCGAGTCCGCCCGCACGGACGCGCTGCTGCTGGCCGGGCACCTCCTGGGCCTGTCGCGGGGCGAGGTCGAGGCGCGCGCCGTGATCGGCGCCGACGAGCCGGCGGGCTACGCCGAGCTCGTCGCCCAGCGCGCCCGCCGCGTCCCCCTGCAGCACCTCACGGGGGTCGCCCACTTCCGCTACCTGAGCCTCGCCGTGGGCCCGGGCGTGTTCGTGCCCCGTCCCGAGACCGAGGTCGTGGTCCAGGCGGTCGTGGACGAGCTGCGCCGCCGGCTCGCCGAGGGGGTGCACCGTCCGCGGGTCGTGGACCTGGGCACCGGCTCCGGGGCCATCGCCGCCTCGGTCGCCCACGAGGTCCCGCAGGCCCGCGTGCACGCCGTCGAGCTGTCCGGGGCGGCCCACGCGTGGGCCGCGGAGAACCTGCGCGGCACCGGCGCCGAGCTCGTGCGCGGGGACCTGCGCACCGCCTTCCCCGAGCTCGCCGGCCGCTGCGACGTCGTCGTCTCCAACCCGCCCTACATCCCCGCCGGGGCCGTGCCCCGGGAGCCCGAGGCCCGCGAGCACGACCCCGACCTGGCCCTGTACGGGGGCGGGGAGGACGGGCTCGAGCTCCCGCGCGCGGCCGTGGCCTCCGCGGTGCGGCTGCTGCGCCCCGGCGGGTACTTCGTGATGGAGCACGCCGAGGTCCAGGCCGGGGCCGTCGCCCGGATCCTCGCCGGGGCCGGGTTCACCGGGGTCACCGGCCACCAGGACCTGACCGGCCGCGACCGCGCCACCGCCGGCCGCCGCCCGGACGCCGCCACGAGATAGGAGAATGAGCCCGTGAGCACCACCGTCTACGACTGCAGCAACGTCGCCGAGCGCGCCGCCGGCCTCAAGCACGCCGCCCGGGCCCTGGCCGCCGACGGGTGCGTCGTGCTGCCGACCGACACCGTCTACGGCATCGGCGCGGACGCGTTCTCCGCCCGCGGGGTCACCGGCCTGCTGGCCGCCAAGGGCCGCACCCGCGCCATGCCCCCGCCCGTGCTCATCGCCCACGCCGGGGTCCTCGACGGGCTGGCCGACGAGGTCTCCGAGGACGCCCGGGCGCTCGCGCGCGCGTTCTGGCCCGGAGGGCTGACCCTGATCCTGCACGCGCAGCCCTCACTGGGCTGGGACCTGGGGGAGACCCGGGGGACCGTCGCGCTGCGCGTGCCCGACGACGACGTGGCGCGGGCGCTGCTGATCGAGACCGGCCCCCTGGCCGTGTCCTCGGCCAACCGCACCGGCCGGCCCGCGGCGACCACCGCGCAGGAGGCGGCCGCGATGCTGGGGGAGTCGGTCGAGCTCTACCTCGACGACGGCCCGCGCGGGGAGCCCGGCACCGACCCGGTCGCCTCCACCATCGTCGACTGCACCGGGGAGGTCCCGGTGGTCGTGCGCCAGGGGGCGATCCCGCTCCAGCGGCTGCGGGAGGTCGTGCCCGCCGTGACGGCCGGCGACGAGCCCGCCGCCGTCCCGCCGCCCGGGAGCACCGGGGCGCACGCCGTGGACCCGGCCGCGCACCCCGCCCCGGGGGAGGCCCCGGAGCCCGCGGCCACCCCCGGCACGGACGGTGCCGGCACGGACGGCACCGGCGCGAGAGGTGCCGGCCCCGCGGGCGGGGGACCGGCGCAGCCGGCCGGGACGACGGTCCCGGCCGGGGGCGCCGCGCCGCCGCGCACGCCGGGGCCGGCCGCGGCGGCCGAGGACCAGCACCTCGCCGCGACGCTCGTGGCCCGCTCCGCCGGGGCACCGGCGCCGGCCGTGGACCAGGACCGCGCCCGCCGCGGTCCGCAGGCCCCGGCGGGGCCGCAGCCGCCGCTGCCGGTCGAGGAGGCGGCGCGCCTGGTCGCCCGGGGGCTCGGCACGGACTGAACCGCTCCGGCCGGGGGACCGGCCGGGACCGGAGCCTCCACCCCGGGCGACCGCCCCCGGGCGACCGCCCCGGGGCGGCGCCGACGCCCGGACGGTCCGGGGGCGGCACCGACGGGTGCGGCGCAGGAGACGGCGCACCCGGGGACCGGCGCACGCGGAGCCCGCGCGTCCGGGGAGCCCCGGGGGCCCGTGCCGGGCCTCAGCCCCGGCGGCGGCGCCCGGCGGCGAGGTGGGCCTGGCGCAGCACCTCGCCGATGCGCGGCTCCGGGACGGCGTCGTGCTCCTCGGCCCAGCCGCGCGCCTGCCGCTGGCCGAACCAGGTCACCTCGAGCCGGCGCACGAGCCCGTGCCACCGGTGCCCGGCCAGGGCCGAGAGCCCGAAGGCGGTGTCCACGACCAGCCGGCACAGGGGCGCCGGCAGCCGCAGCGGCTCCCGCCGCCCGGCGTCGCGCAGGATCGAGGCCGTCGTCGCCCCCTCCCAGGGCTGGAGCACGACCGGCGGCAGCGTCCCGGCGTGGCGCCCCGCGCGGGAGGTGAACTCGGCCAGGGCGTGCACGGAGGTCACCGGGGTGTGCGCCGTGCCGTCCCCGGCCACCGAGCTGACCGGCGAGGACGCGAAGCGCACCAGGCGGGCCGTCGTGCGCCGCCCGGAGCCCTGCACGGAGGTCGCGCGCAGCACGGTCACCCCCGGCGCGTCCGGGTCGTCGACCCAGTCGCGGCGCAGCTTCAGCAGCGCGCTCTCACCGAGGGCCTTCGAGAAGGAGTAGGGGGAGAAGGGCCGCACCGTGGGCGTCTCGTCGAGGACGTCGACGTCGCCCTGCACCGCCGCGGAGCTGACGTGGAGGACCCGGCGCACGCTCGTGCGCCGGGCCGCGAGCGCGACGAGCACGGGCAGCAGGGCGTTGGCCCCGATCAGCGACTCCTCGTGGCGCTGGTCCGGGGCCGCCAGCCCGGCGGCGTTGAGCACGACGTCGGCGCCGGCGAAGGACTCCGCGAGGTAGTCCAGCACGGACTCGAGCCGGCCGGCCTGCTGCAGCAGGTGGTGGACCGTGTGCGCCCCGGAGGCCAGCCGCGGCGCGGCGACGGGGACCACGCGCTGCCCGTCGGCCTGCAGCCGGGCCACGGTCGCGGAGCCCACGAACCCGGTCGCTCCGAGCACTGCCCAGGTCCTCGATGTCACGGTGCCTTCCTTCCTGCCGGCTGCGCCCGGCCGGCGGCGGTGCCCGGGGGCGCCGCCGTCGGGTCCGGATCCTTGCGCTCATCGTACAGACCGGCCCCGGCCCGGACCGGGACCCGGGGCCGGGGCCGCCCGCCCCGGCCGGACGCGGGCGCCCGGCCCGGGCCCGCCCGCGGCGCCGTGCCGCTGCGGACGAGGTCCCCGCCCGGTCCTGGCGGGGACGCCTTGCTAGACTCGGCCGGGCTCCCCGCCCCTCGGGCCCGCACCCCCGCGGCCCGCCCCGCACCCCTGGAGGACCCCGCATGCCGTCGAAGCCCGCGCCGACCGTGGCGGTGGCCTGCGTCACCCAGGACCGGCCCGAGGACGTCCTCGCCCTCGTCGCCGCCCTGCGCGAGCAGACCGTGCCCGTGGCCTCCCTGTGCCTCGTCGACGCCGGGCGCGAGGAGGTCCCGCGGGAGCGGCTCGAGGCGGCGGTCGACGGGGCGTTCCGGCTCGAGCACGTGCGCTCCCTGGCCAACCTGGGCGGGGCGGGCGGCTTCGCGCTGGCGATCCTCACGGCGCTGGCCACGGGCGCCGAGCGGGTGTGGCTCATGGACGACGACGCCCGGCCCGTGGACCCGGGCTGCCTCGCCGTGCTCCTCGAGGAGGCGCAGGCCCGGGAGCTGTCCGTGGTCTCCCCGCTGGTCGTGGCCCCCCAGGACCACGGGGCGCTGGCCTTCTCCTACCGGCTCGGGGGCCGGCTCACCCGCTCCCGCGCCGCCCTGGAGCCGCTCGGGTTCCTGCCCGGCTACGCCGCGTTCTTCAACGGCGCCCTCGTGGCCGAGGACGTCTTCTTCCGCATCGGCCTGCCCGACCTGCGGCTGTTCCTGCGCGGGGACGAGGTCGACTTCCTCGTGCGCCTGCGCCGGGCCGGGGTGGCCTTCGGCACGAGCACGCGCACGGCCGTGGCCCACCCGCCGGGCTGGGACGAGGAGCACGAGGTGCTCCCCGGCCGGCTGAAGGTCGTGGTGCCGGGCACCGCGTTCAAGCGCGCGCACTTCTTCCGCAACCGCGGCTGGACGACGTGGCACTACCGCCGCGTCGTCCAGCTCGGCGCCGACCTCGTCGGCTACCCCCTGCACTACCTGCGCCGCGGGGACCTGCGCGGGCTGGCCGAGACGGCGGCCCGCTACGCCGAGGGCATGCGCGGGCGCGGCTTCGGCGGGCCGCGGTGAGCGGGGCGCCGTTCTCGGTGCTGATGCCCGTCTACCGGGGCGACACCGCGCAGCGGGTGCGCCGGGCGGCGGAGTCCAGCACCGTCGAGCAGCGGCGCCGGCCCGCCGAGCTCGTGATCGTGCGCGACGGGCCCGTGCCCGCTCCCGTCGAGGCGGAGCTGGCCCGGCTCGAGCGGGAGCTGCCCGTCCCGGTGGTCCGGGTCGACCTGGCGGTCAACGCCGGGCTGACCGCCGCCCTCAACGCCGGGCTCGCCCGGTGCCGGCACGAGCTCGTCGCCCGCGCCGACGCCGACGACGTCTCCTACCCCCGCCGCTTCGCCGTGCAGCTGCCGCTGCTCGAGGCCGGGGCCGACCTCGTGGGCTCGTCGATGCACGAGATCGGCGACGACGAGACCCGCCCGCTGGCCCTGCGCCGGGCCCCGGTGGGGGAGCGGGACATCCTGGCCGTCTCCCGCCACCGCAACCCCGTCAGCCACCCCACCGTCGTGCTGCGCCGCTCCGCCGTCGAGGCCGTCGGCGGCTACGAGGACGTGCCGCTCGCGGAGGACTACTGGCTGTGGGTGCGGATGCTGCGCGCGGGCGCCCGGGTCGCCAACGTGGCCGAGCCGCTCGTGGGCTACCGGGTCTCGGCCGGCTCCTACGAGCGCCGGGGCGGGATGCGGGTCTTCCGGGCCGAGCTGGCGCTGCAGGCCCGCCTGCGGGGGATCGGCCACGTCAGCTCCCTACAATGGGTGCGCAACGTCGTGGTCCGCGGCGGGTACCGCTTCGTGCCCACCCGGCTCCGGGAGCTCGCCTACCGGACCATGGTCGGCGCCCCCCGCCGCTGACCGGCCGTGCCCGCGCACCGAGCGGCCGGCGGCACCGACCACGAAAGGAACGCCCCATGAGTGGTGAGCCCGAGCGACCCGCGCCCCCCGCGGTGACCGACCGGCCCGCGGCGTGGCTGTGGATCCAGATGCTGCTCGACTCGGCCGCGTGGGCGGTCGCCCTCGTGCTGGCCCTCGTGCTGCGCTACGAGATGAACCTCCAGTTCATCTCGGTGCCCGGGCTGCTGGTGGTCTCGGCGGTCGCCGTCGCCGCCCAGCTCGTCGTCGGCTTCTCCTTCGCCCTCTACAAGGGCCGCTACTCCTTCGGCAGCTTCGACGAGGCCAAGCTGCTCGTCGTCGTGACCCTCATCGTCACCGCGGTGCTGCAGGTGCTGCTGCTCGTGGTCGGCACGGCCATCGGCATCCCGCGCTCCACCGCCCTGATCGCCTTCCCGTTCGCGTGCCTGTTCATGGCCGCCTTCCGCTACCTGAAGCGGATGTACCAGGAGGCCTCCGCCCGCCCGGGGGCCGCCGCCCAGCAGGTCGTCGTCTACGGCGCCGGGCGGCTCGGCACGTTCCTGGTCCAGCGCATGATGCAGGACCCCCGCTCCGAGTTCCTGCCCGTGGCGCTGCTCGACGACGACCCCGCCAAGAAGCACCTGCGGATCTCCTCCGTGCCCGTCCTGGGCACCCTGCACGACGCCCGCGAGGTGCTCGCCCAGACGCGCGCCTCGGTGCTGATCGTGGCGATGTCCACCCCGGACCCGCAGATCATGCGGCGGGTGTCGGACGCGGTCGCCGGCACCGGCGCGCGCGTGGTGACCATGCCCCCGCTGGGGGAGGTCCTCGCCAACCGCAACCGGGCCGTGGACTTCCGCGACATCAGCATGGAGGACCTCATCGGGCGCCGTCCGGTGGACATCGACGTCGAGGAGATCGCCGGCTACGTCCGCGGCCGGCGGGTGCTCGTCACCGGCGCCGGCGGGTCCATCGGCTCGGAGCTGTGCCGCCAGCTCGTGGGCTTCGAGCCGGCGGAGCTGATCATGCTCGACCGCGACGAGTCCGCCCTGCAGGCCACGCAGATCTCCATCACCGGCCGCGGGCTGCTCGACGGCGAGGACACCGTGCTCGCCGACATCCGCGACCCCGAGACCCTCACCGCCGTCCTGGAGCGGCGCCGCCCCCACGTGGTCTTCCACGCCGCCGCCCTCAAGCACGTCTCGCTGCTCGAGCAGTACCCGGACGAGGCCTGGAAGACCAACGTGCTGGGGACCCTCAACGTGCTGCGCGCCGCCGAGCGCGCCGGCGTGGAGGTGTTCGTGAACATCTCCACCGACAAGGCCGCCAACCCCACCACGGCCCTGGGCCACTCCAAGCGGGTCGCCGAGAAGCTCACCGCCTGGATGGCGGACCGCACCGGGCGCCGCTACGCGTCCGTGCGCTTCGGCAACGTCTTCGGCTCCCGCGGCTCCATGCTGCCGCTGTTCACCGAGCAGATCCGCCAGGGCGGGCCCATCACCGTCACGGACCCCGAGGCCACCCGCTACTTCATGACCATCCCCGAGGCCTGCCAGCTCGTCGTCCAGGCCGGGGCGATCGCCCGCGGCGGCGAGGTGCTGATCCTCGACATGGGCGAGCCCGTGCGCATCATGGACATCGCCGAGCGGCTGCGGGTGATGAGCGGGCGCGAGGACGTCGAGATCGAGATCACCGGGCTGCGCCCCGGCGAGAAGCTGCACGAGGACCTGATCGGGCTCGGCGAGCAGGACGAGCGGCCCTTCCACCCGAAGATCTCCCACGCCCGCGCCGACCGGCTCGACCCCGCCCAGCTCGACCGGCACACCTGGAAGGTGCGCGGCGGGATGGTCTACACGGGCACGATCCCCGTGGTGCGCGCCTCGACGCAGCCCCCGCCCACCTCCGTGCAGCGGCCCCGCAGCTCCTCGGGGAGCGCGTCGTGAGCGCCGCCGTGCACGCCGCGGCCGCGCTGCTGCCCGCCGCGGGCCCCGACCTCACCGACCCCGGGGCCCCGCCCGACCCGCAGGAGCTGCTGCTGCTCGGCCAGCTCGTGCTGGGCGTGGGCCTGCCCGCGCTCGTGCTCGGGCTCCTGCTGCCCTTCGCCGTGCGCCCGCTGCTGGCCCGCTGGGGTGTCGTGGACATCCCCGGGGAGCGCTCCTCCCACCAGCACGAGGTGCTGCGGGGGATGGGCCTGGCCGTGGCCGCCGCGGTCCTGGCCGCCTACGGCCTGGCCCTGCTCACGGGCACCGTGGAGGTCGACCGCTCCGTGGCGCTCGTGGTCCTGGCCGTCGCCGGGCTCGCCGCGGCGCTGGGCTGGGCCGAGGACTACCGGGGGCTGTCCGTGCGGGCCCGCCTCGCCGCCCAGCTCGGGCTCGGGCTGGCCGCGACCGCGGTGCTCACCGCCGTGCTGGGCACCTCCGTGTGGTGGCTGCCGGTGGGCACCCTCGCGGTCGCCGCGTACGTCAACATGGCCAACTTCATGGACGGGATCAACGGGATCTCCGGGCTGCACGGGCTCACCGCCGGGCTGCTCTACGCGTGGGCGGGGGCCTCCAACGACCTCACCTGGATGACCGCCGCCGGGCTGGCCGTGGCCGGGGGCTTCGCGGGGTTCCTGCCGTGGAACCTCGGGCGGGGCACCGTCTTCCTCGGCGACGTCGGCTCCTACCTGCTCGGCGGCTCGCTCGCCGGCATCGCGGTGGCCGCGTTCCTCTCGGGCGTCTACGTCGAGTACCTCCTGCCCCCGCTGGCCGTCTACGTCGCGGACACCACCGTGACCCTGCTGCGCCGCGTGCGCGCCGGCGAGGTCTGGTGGCGCCCCCACCGCCGCCACGTCTACCAGCGGCTCACCGACACCGGGCTCAGCCACCTGGGCTCCGCCCTCGTGGTCGCCGGGGCCACCGTGCTCGTCTCGGCCGCCTCCCTGCTGGGCCTGCGCGGGGGCACCACCACGACCGTGCTCGCCGGGGCCTTCGCCCTCGCCGTGCTCGCCGTCTACCTGACCCTGCCCGAGCTCCTGGCCCGCACGGCGCGGGCCCGCCGCGGCCGGGGCGCCCGCGCATGAGCGCGGCCCTGCTCAGCGCCCTGGCCGGGGCCGGGCTGGTGGCGGCCGTCGCCGCCCTCACCCTCGCCGTGACCGCCCTCACCGCCCGGGCGGCGACCCCCGTCGCGGCCCCCGCGCTGGCCGCCACCTACGTCCTGAAGGTCCTCGTCCTGGGCTGGGTGCTGCTCACCGTCCCGGCGCCGGAGGCCCTCGAGCGCCCGTGGTTCGGCGCGGGCGCGGCCGCCGGCGTCGTCGGCTGGCTCGCCGCGGCGGCCGCGCTGGCCGCCCGCTGGCACCGGCGGGCCGGCGCGGCCCGCACCGCCGCCCGGCCCGCCGGGACCGGACCCGACCCCGACCCCGACCCCGAGGGAGCGAGCCCGTGACCCACCCCCAGGACCCCGGCCGCGGACCCGGCGACGACCCCGGGCGCGACCCCGGGGAGCGCATCCCCGGGGACCCGGCCGCCGGGCCCCCGCGCCGCACCCCCGTGCCCGGCGGCGGCCCGGACGGCGCCCCCGGCCGGACGGGGGAGAGCCCACGGACGGGGCGCGGGCTGCGCACCGCCGGGCAGCTCGTGGAGGGCGGCGGAGCCGCCGGGGCCCTGGCGACACTCGCCTACGTGGTGATCGGGATCGGGTTCTGGAGTTTGGTAGGGTGGGGTGCGGATCGCGTGCTGGGAACCCGGTGGATCGTGGTCCTGGGAGCGAGCATCGGCGCCGCCTCCGGGATCTACGTCGTGTACCTCCACATGCAGGCGGCGCTCCGGCGCGACAAGACCTCCGGCGGAGCTGATCCTCACCACCCGCACCAGTCCGGCCCGGACTCGGCGCCCCGACCGTGACACCCGGCCAGAGCACTGCAGAAAGGACCCGCATTGAACGCCGCCCTGAGGCTCCCCGCGACCGGAGGGTTCACCGCTCCGACCGTCGACGAGATGCACCTTCCTCCGTTCTTCGAGCTGGGAACCTTCGAGTTCGGCAAGCAGATGCTGCTGATCCTCCTGTCGGTCGTGCTGATCGCGGGCTTCTTCATGTGGGCCATCCGCCACCGCGCGCTGGTCCCCTCCAAGGCCCAGTACCTCGGCGAGGCCGGCTACGGCTTCGTGCGCAACCACCTCGGCCGGGACATCATCGGCGAGAAGGAGTTCCGCCCCTACATCCCGCTGCTGTTCACGTTCTTCTTCTTCATCCTCGTGAACAACCTCTTCGGCTCGATCCCCGTGCTGCAGCTGCCGACCCTCTCCCACGCCGGCTCCGCCTACGTCCTCGCGGGCATCGCCTACGTCACCTGGGTGTTCATGGGCATCAAGCGCCACGGCCTCGGCGGGTTCATGGGCAAGATGACCATGCCGCCGGACGTCCCGAAGGCCCTCTACGTCTTCCTCATCCCGATCGAGTTCCTCTCGAACCTGATCATCCGCCCGGTCACCCACGCGCTGCGTGTGTTCGCGACGATGTTCGCCGGCCACCTCGCCCTCATGGTCGCCGCCTCGATGACCGCCTTCCTCCTCACCAACGGCGGGCTGCTGAGCGTGGTCTCCGTGGGCTCCACGGTGCTGGGCATCTTCATCTACTTCCTGGAGATTCTCATCCAGGTCCTCCAGGCCTACATCTTCACCCTGCTCTTCGCGGTCTACGTCCAGGGCGCCCTGCAAGAGGGCCACTGACCCGCGGGCACCGGCCCCGGCCGGTGCGACGAACCTCCCCGAACTGTCCAGAGCCGAATCCCGGCTACGACGCCCGACCCGGGCACCTAGAAAGGAAACACCCCTCATGACTGGTTCGCTCAGCGCCATCGGTTACGGTCTGGCCGCCATCGGCGGCGGCATCGGCGTGGGTCTGATCTTCGCCGCGTACATGCAGTCCGTCGCCCGTCAGCCCGAGTCCCAGCGCGTCCTGCAGCCCATGCTGTTCTTCGGCTTCGCCGTGGTCGAGGCGCTCGCGATCCTCGGGTTCGTGCTCGCGTTCATTGCCTGAGTGGCGCCCCCGTTACTAGTCCTTCCGAGAGAACAGGAATCGCGAACATGACACTGGTGCTGGCAGCCGAGGAGGGGGCGAACCCCCTCTTCCCCAACGTGTGGGAGATGGCGATCACCCTCATCGGGTTCCTGATCCTGCTCTTCCTCGTCGTCAAGTTCGTCGTCCCGGCCTTCGAGCGCGTCTACCAGGAGCGCACGGAGGCCATCGAGGGCGGTCTCGCCAAGGCCAAGGCCGCGCAGGCCGAGGCCGCCGCCGCGCGGGACGAGTACAACCAGCAGCTGGAGAGCGCTCGCCTGGAGGCCCAGAAGATCCGCGAGGAGGCCCGCACCGAGGGCGAGAAGATCCTCGCGGACTTCAAGGACCGGGCCAACGCCGAGTCGGCGCGGATCACGGAGAACGCCCACCGCACCATCGAGGCCGAGCGCTCGGCGGCCGTCGTGTCGCTGCGCAACGAGGTCGGGGTGCTCGCCACGCAGCTCGCGTCGAAGATCGTGGGGGAGACCCTCGACGACGACGCGCGCGCCAACCGCGTGGTGGACCGCTTCCTCGCGGACCTCGAGGCCGACCAGCAGCGCAACGCGGGTGCGGCGCGATAATGGCGGCGACGAGCAACGACCCCCGCGCCCAGTCGGCCGCCGCGGTCGAGCGCTGGGCGGGCTCCGCCCGTCCCGCGCTCGCCCGTGAGGTCTTCGGCGTGCTGGCCGTCCTGGACGAGAACGGGGCGCTGCGGCGCTCCCTGACCGATCCCTCCTACCCGGGGGAGGCGCGGGTGCAGGTCATCCGCCGCCTGTTCACCGGCAAGGTCTCCCCGGAGGCCGTGGAGGTCGTCGCCGCCCTGGCGGAGCGCCGCTGGAGCGACGACCGCGGGATCGGCGACGCCCTCGAGCACGCCGGGGTCGCCCTCACGGCGGCCGCCGCGGAGAACCGCGCCGGCGTGGAAGGACTGGAGCGGCTGGTGGACGAGCTGATCGCCTTCAAGGGCGTGCTCGACGGCTCGCCCGAGGCGCAGACCGCCCTCGGCGACCCCCGCGCGTCCACCGAGGCGAGGACGCGCCTGGCCCGCCGCCTGGCCCCCGGCGTCTCGGAGGAGGCCGACCTGCTCATCGAGCAGGCGGTGCTCTCGCCCCGCGGCGCCCTGGTCGGGCGGCTCGTGGAGCGCTTCGCCGAGGAGGTCGCCGCCCGCCGCGAGCGGTGGATCGCCCGGGTGAGCACTCCCCGCCCGCTGACCCAGGAGCAGCGCGCCCGCCTGCAGCACCAGCTCAACGTGCTGTACGGCAAGGACCTGAAGCTGACCGAGGAGATCGACCCCGCCCTCATCGGCGGGCTGCGGGTCCAGGTCGGCGAGGAGGTCATCGACGGCAGCGTCGCCACCCGCATCGACGAGCTGCGCCAGCGCATCCGGGCCTGACCCCTTCGCGGGGCGGCCCGGCCGCGCCGGCCGGCGGCGGCCCACCGCGCCGACGCCACAGAATGGACTCACGGTCACCGCCGCGGCAGTGATCACGAACTAGGAGAGCAGGGACAGGACATGTCCGAAGTCACCATCAACGCCGACGAGGTGCGCAGCGCGCTGAGCGAGTTCGCCGCGTCCTACGAGCCCGGCGCCGCAGAACGAGTCGAGGTCGGCCGGGTCAGCAGCGCCGCCGACGGCATCGCCCGCGTCGAGGGCCTGCCCTCGGTCATGGCCAACGAGCTGCTGCGCTTCGAGAACGGCACCCTGGGCCTCGCCCAGAACCTGGACGTGCGCGACATCGGCGTCGTCGTCCTCGGCGACTTCCGCGGGATCGAGGAGGGCCAGGAGGTGCACCGCACCGGGGAGGTCCTCTCCGTGCCGGTCGGCGACGCCTACCTCGGCCGCGTGGTCGACACCCTCGGCCAGCCCATCGACGACCTCGGCCCCATCGAGGCCGAGGGCCGCCGCGCCCTCGAGCTGCAGGCCCCCGGCGTGACCATGCGCAAGTCGGTGCACGAGCCGCTGCAGACCGGCATCAAGGCCATCGACGCGATGATCCCGATCGGGCGCGGCCAGCGCCAGCTGATCATCGGCGACCGCCAGACCGGCAAGACCGCCCTGGCCGTCGACGCGATCCTCAACCAGCGCGCCAACTGGGAGTCCGGCGACGTCTCCAAGCAGGTGCGCTGCATCTACGTGGCGGTCGGCCAGAAGGCCTCGACGATCGCCGGCGTGCGCCAGACCCTCGAGGACAACGGCGCCCTGGAGTACACCACGATCGTGGCCGCCCCCGCCTCCGAGTCCGCGGGCCTGAAGTACCTCGCCCCCTACACCGGCTCGGCCATCGGCCAGCACTGGATGTACGGCGGCAAGCACGTCCTGATCGTCTTCGACGACCTGTCCAAGCAGGCCGAGGCCTACCGTGCCGTGTCCCTGCTCCTGCGCCGCCCGCCGGGGCGCGAGGCCTACCCGGGCGATGTCTTCTACCTGCACTCCCGCCTGCTCGAGCGCTGCGCCAAGCTCTCGGACGAGCTCGGCGCCGGGTCGATGACGGGCCTGCCCCTGGTCGAGACGAAGGCCAACGACGTCTCCGCCTTCATCCCCACCAACGTCATCTCCATCACCGACGGGCAGATCTTCCTGCAGTCGGACCTGTTCAACGCCAACCAGCGTCCCGCCGTGGACGTGGGCGTGTCCGTCTCCCGCGTGGGCGGCGCCGCCCAGATCAAGGCGATGAAGAAGGTCTCCGGCACGCTGAAGCTCGAGCTGGCCTCCTACCGGTCCATGGAGGCGTTCGCGATGTTCGCCTCCGACCTGGACGCCGCCTCCCGCCAGCAGCTGACCCGCGGCGCGCGCCTGATGGAGCTGCTCAAGCAGAAGCAGTACACCCCGTACGCCGTGGAGGACCAGGTCGTCTCGATCTGGGCCGGCACCAACGGCCACCTGGACGAGGTCGAGGTCGCCGACGTGCAGGACTTCGAGCGGGCCCTGCTCGACCACGTGCGCCGCACCACGAACGTCATGGACTCGATCGTCGCCACCGGCAAGCTCGAGGACGACGCCGTCGCGGCCCTCGAGACCGCCGTCGGCGAGGTCAAGCGGGACTTCCGCGGGACCAAGCACGGGATCGAGGCCGGCCACGAGGAGCACCAGCCCCTCGACGCCTCCGAGGTCGACCAGGAACGGATCGTCAAGAAGTAGCCGTCCGACCGGTGCGCCGCCCGCAGCGGCGCACCGGCCTCGGTGACGAAAGGAAGTCACATGGGAGCGCAGATCCGGGTCTACCGGAACAAGATCGCGTCGACCAAGTCCATGAAGAAGATCTTCAAGGCCATGGAGATGATCGCGACCTCGCGCATCAACAAGTCCCGTCAGCGCGTGGACGCCGCGCGGCCGTACGCGAACGCGCTCACCCGCGCCGTCTCGCAGGTGGCCGGCCAGCACAACGTCTCCCATGTCCTGACGACGAAGGTCGAGGACGCCCGGCGCTCCGCCGTGGTGATCATGACCTCGGACCGGGGCCTGGCCGGGTCGTACTCCTCCAACGTGCTCAAGGAGGCGGAGTCGCTCATGGAGCTGCTCCGCAGCGAGGGCAAGGAGGTCAAGGTCTACCTGGTCGGCCGCAAGGCGCAGGCGTACTTCGACTTCCGCCGCCGCGGCTACGAGCGCAACTGGACCGGGGACACGGACAACGCCCAGGCGGACCGGGCCCGCGAGCTGCGCCGCGTGCTGGTCGAGGACCTCGAGACCCCCTACGAGCAGGGCGGCGTCGACGAGATCCACGTGGTCTACACGGTCTTCCGCTCGATGGTCGTCCAGGAGCCGCGCGTGCTGCGCCTGCTGCCGCTGGAGGTCGTGGACGCCAACGCGCTCACCGACGACGTGGCCAAGGACTTCGACGAGCTGGAGGAGCCCTCGAGCACCTTCGAGTTCGAGCCGAACCCTGAGGAGTTCCTCGACGCGGTGCTCCCGCGCTACATCGACGCCCGCCTCTACGCGTGCCTGGCCAACGCGGCCACCAGCGAGCTCGCCGCCCGTCAGCGGGCGATGAAGGCGGCCGGCGACAACGCGGACGAGCTGATCAAGAAGTACACGCGCCTGATGAACAACGCCCGTCAGGCCGCGATCACCACCGAGCTCACCGAGATCGTGAGCGGCGCCGCGGCCCTCGAGTGACCCCGCCCCGGCGATCCAGCAACCACCCACCGCAATCAGTGAAGTGAGAGAAATGACTGCCACCATCAGCGAACAGGCCGGGCAGCCGGTCGCGGGCGGCGCCACCGGCCGCGTCGCGCGCGTCATCGGCCCGGTCGCGGACATCGAGTTCCCGGAGCACTCCGTCCCGGACGTCTACAACGCCCTGACCGCCGAGTACGAGCTCAACGGCGAGACGAAGAAGATCACCTTCGAGACCGCCCAGCACCTCGGCAACAACATGGTCCGCGCGATCTCCCTGCAGCTGACCGACGGCCTGGTCCGCGGCGCCGCGGTCGTCGACACCGGCGCCCCGATCTCCGTGCCCGTGGGCGACGTGGTCAAGGGCCACATCTTCAACGTCCTGGGCGAGGCCCTCGACGTGGAGACGGCCTCCCTGGAGATCACCGAGCGCTGGCCGATCCACCGCAAGGCCCCGTCCTTCGCGGAGCTCGAGGGCGCCACGGAGATGATGGAGACCGGCATCAAGTCGATCGACCTCCTCACCCCCTACATCAAGGGCGGGAAGATCGGCCTGTTCGGCGGCGCCGGCGTGGGCAAGACGGTGCTCATCCAGGAGATGATCACCCGCGTGGCCCGCAACTTCGGCGGCACCTCCGTGTTCGCCGGCGTCGGCGAGCGCACCCGCGAGGGCAACGACCTGTGGGTGGAGATGGAGGAGGCGGGCGTCCTCAAGGACACCGCGCTCGTCTTCGGCCAGATGGACGAGCCGCCGGGAACGCGTCTGCGCGTGGCCCTGACCGGCCTGACGATGGCGGAGTACTTCCGCGACGTGCAGAACCAGGACGTGCTGCTGTTCATCGACAACATCTTCCGGTTCACCCAGGCCGGCTCCGAGGTCTCGACCCTGCTGGGCCGCATGCCCTCGGCGGTGGGCTACCAGCCCAACCTCGCCGACGAGATGGGCGTGCTCCAGGAGCGGATCACCTCGACCCGGGGCCACTCGATCACCTCCATGCAGGCGATCTACGTCCCCGCGGACGACTACACCGACCCGGCGCCGGCGACCACCTTCGCCCACCTGGACGCGACCACGGAGCTCTCCCGCGAGATCGCCTCCCGCGGCCTGTACCCGGCGATCGACCCGCTGACCTCCACCTCCCGCATCCTCGACCCGCAGATCGTCGGCCAGCAGCACTACGACGTGGCCGTGCGCGTGAAGTCGATCCTGCAGGAGAACAAGGAGCTGCAGGACATCATCGCGATCCTGGGCGTCGAGGAGCTCTCCGAGGAGCAGAAGGTCGTCGTCTCCCGCGCCCGGCGCATCGAGCAGTTCCTGTCGCAGAACACCTACACGGCCAAGCAGTTCACCGGCGTGGAGGGCTCCACCGTGCCGATCGCCGAGACCATCGAGGCCTTCGGGAAGATCTGCGACGGCGAGTTCGACCACGTGCCCGAGCAGGCGTTCTACAACGTCGGCGGCCTGGACGACGTCATGCGCCAGTGGGACGAGATCAAGTCCCGGACCGGTGGCAAGTAGTCGTGGCTGAGATGATCGTCGAAGTCGTCTCCCTGGACCGCTCGATCTGGGCCGGCGCCGCCCGGATGGTGCGCGTGCGCACCTCCGAGGGCGACATCGGGATCCTGCCCGGCCACGAGGCCGTCGCGGGGCTGCTCAAGCCCGGTGCCTTCGCCGTGGACCCGGTCGACGGCCAGCGCCTCGAGGGCACCATCGACGCCGGGTTCGTCACCGTCGACAACGACCGCGTGACGATCGTGGCCGACAGCGTGGAGTTCGAGGGCGCCGCGGCCTGAGCCAGGACCGCCGCGGCCGGGCCGAGCCCGGTCGCCCGACCCGACGCGGCCTCCGCACCACCGGTGCGGAGGCCGCGTCCGTGCCCGGGGCCCGGTGCCCCGGGCCGACGACGTTGCAGGAGTGCTGATGGAAGACAAGATCGTCGTGCACGGGCCCACCGCCGTGCACGGGACGCTGCGCGTGTCCGGGGCGAAGAACAGCGTGCTCAAGCTCATGGCCGCCGCGCTGCTGGCCGAGGGCGAGACGACGATCGGCAACGTGCCCGAGATCCACGACGTCGTCATCATGGCCGAGCTGCTGCGCCGGCTGGGCTGCGGGGTCGCCTACGACCGGGCCGAGCGCACCGTGCGCATCGACGTCCCCGCCCGGCTGCACCACCAGGCCGACTACGACCTCGTCCGGGCCATGCGCGCGTCCATCTCCGTGCTGGGGCCGCTGGTCGCCCGCTGCCGCACCGCGGAGGTCGCGCTGCCCGGCGGCGACGCCATCGGCGCCCGCGGGCTCGACATGCACCGCGCCGGGCTCGAGGCCATGGGCGCCGTCCTGCAGATCGAGCACGGCTACCTCGTCGCCTCCGTCCCGGAGACGCTGCGGGGGACGACGTTCCGGCTGGACTACCCCTCGGTCGGGGCCACCGAGAACCTCATGATGGCCGCGACCCTGGCCGAGGGCACCACCGTGGTGGACAACGCGGCCCGTGAGCCCGAGATCGTCGACATCGGGCGGATGCTCCAGGGCATGGGCGCCCGGATCGAGGGTCTGGGCACCAGCACCGTCACGGTGCACGGGGTGGCGGCCCTGCACCCGGTCGAGCACCGCACCGTGCCCGACCGGATCGTGGCCGGCACCTGGGCGTTCGCCGCCGCGGTGACCGGCGGCACCGTGGAGATCCTCGGCGCCGAGCCCGACCACCTGACGGTCGTGCTGGACAAGCTGCGCGCCGCCGGCTGCCGGGTCGACACCGGCGACGGCCGCCTCGTGGTGGCCGGTCCCGAACGGCCCCGGGCGGTGAACGTCTCGACCCTGCCCTACCCCGGGTTCCCGACCGACCTGCAGCCGTTCGTGGTGGCCCTCAACGCCGTCGCGGAGGGCTCCGGGATGGTCACGGAGAACGTCTTCGAGGCCCGCTGGGGCTTCACGGCGGAGCTCGAGCGCCTCGGCGCGGGGGTGCGCCTGGACGGCCACCACGCCCTGGTGACCGGGGTGCCGCTGCTGTCCGGGGCGCCGGTGGAGGCCAAGGACATCCGCGCCGGGGCGGCCCTCGTGATCGCGGGCATGGCCGCCGAGGGGGAGACCGAGGTGCACGGGGTGGGCCACGTCGACCGCGGCTACGAGCACTTCGTGGAGCAGCTGGCGGCCGCCGGCGCCGCCGTCGAGCGGCGCATCGCGGGCGGACCCTGAAGCGCCTGCCGGGACGCGTCCCCGGCGTCCTCGCCCGGGACGGGGGAAGGGCCCCCACCCGTGCGGGTGGGGGCCCTTCCGTCGCCGGTACGGGCGGGACCGCTCAGATGACGGTCACACCGGTGGCCTGCGGGCCCTTCTGGCCCTGGCCGATCTCGAACTCGACGCGCTGGTTCTCCTCGAGGGTGCGGAAGCCGCCCGACTGGATCTCCGAGTAGTGGACGAAGACGTCCGAGTCGGAGTCGTCGGGGGTGATGAAGCCGAAGCCCTTCTCGGCGTTGAACCACTTGACGGTGCCCTGGGCCATGGAAGATCTCTCCTTGCGAGACTGGGGTGAAGAAAGGTGCACGGGGATGTGCACCAGGGCGGTGTCACGAGATGCGCGCCGGTCGGGTCCGTCCCCGGTCGTGCCGGGGTCGGGGGTCCGGGTCCAGGTCGAACGTCACGCTCGCTTTACCCGTTCTGCGAGCATGCGGTACATGGAACTCAGAACGCGTTCAGCTTCACACATCCCCGGGGGGCGGTCAACAGATCCGCCCCGCCGTCGCGGGGAACGGGCGCACGGGCCGGGCTCAGAACAGCCGTGAGGCGCTGTCGTCGACCCCGCGCATGGCGTCGTAGTCGAGGGTGACGCACGTGATGCCCCGGTCCTCGGCGAGCACCCGGGCCTGCGGGCGGATCAGCTGCGCCGCGTAGACCCCGCGCACGGGGGCCAGCAGGGGGTCGCGGTTGAGCAGCTCCAGGTAGCGGGTGAGCTGCTCGACGCCGTCGATGTCGCCGCGGCGCTTGAGCTCGACCGCGACCGTCGCCCCGTCGGCCGCACGGGCGAGGATGTCCACGGGCCCGATTGCCGTGGGGTACTCCCGGCGCACGAGGGTGTGGCCGGGGCCCAGCAGCTCCAGCTGCTCGGCGAGCAGGCGCTGCAGGTCCGCCTCGACGCCGTCCTTGACCAGCCCCGGGTCGGCCCCGAGCTCGTGGGAGACGTCCTCGTGCACGGCGAAGACCTGGATGACGAGCCGGTCGTCGCTCTTGGCGGCCTGCACCGTCCAGGTCTCGACCACCCCCTCCGCGGCCAGCTCGGGCGCCGGCGGGGCCACGTGCAGGCGGGCCGGGGGGCTCATCCAGTTCAGCGGCTTGTAGCTGCCGCCGTCCGAGTGGACGAGCACCGAGCCGTCGGCCTTCACGACCAGCAGGCGGCGGGCGGCGGGCAGGTGGGCGCGCAGACGCCCTTCGTAGTCGACGGAGCAATCGGCAATGACGAGACGCACGGGCACCAGCCTAGCGGGGGAGCGGCGGTGGTCCCGACGGCGGGCGCCCGCCCCGGGGCGGGGCGGGCGTGTGAGAGAATCCGGACCGTGCCGCGCTCCAACCGCTCCTCCCGGTCCCGCCGCTCCGGCGGGCCGCCCGGCGGTGCCCGGTCGTCCAAGTGGCAGCGGGCCGCCGGCCGGGAGCCGTGGTCGGTCGAGCGGGTCCTCGAGCCCGCCCCCGTCGTCGAACGGGCCGCCGACGGGGACTGGACGGTCCGCCACGTCCGCCCCGCCAACGCCGTGAAGGACTACACGTGCCCCGGCTGCGGCCGCACCATCCGCCCCGGCACCGCCCACCTCGTCGTCTGGCAGCAGGACTCCCTGCTCGGGGCCCGGGCCGCGTTCGAGGACCGGCGCCACTGGCACGAGCGCTGCTGGCGCACCCGCCGCTGAGCCCGCCCGCCGCCGGGCCCGCGCGCCGGGCATCCCGGCCCGGGGTGCCGGACCCGCGCGGGAGGCCCGCCCGGGGACGCCGCGTCACGCCGGGAGCGGACACGGGCCCGCCCCGGTGGTCGCCCCGGGGCGCGGGGACCGATAATCGAGGCCGGACCCGCGCCCGCGCCGGCGCCCCGACGACCGCACACCCCGCGAGAGGACGTTTTCGACGTGAACGAGTTCCAGCACCAGCAGCCCCGCCCCGCCGGCACCGCTCCGCAGCAGCAGGCCCCGCTGCCCGCCTCGGTCCGCGGCGCCGTGGACCTGGGGGCGGCGACCGCGCCCCCCGCCGCCGGGCAGGGCGCGGGCCAGGACGCCGCACCGGGCGGGTACCGGCGGGAGGTGACCGCCGCCGAGGTCCAGGAGCTCGCCCAGCTCTCGGCGCAGGTGCCGGTCGTCTTCGCCCTCTGGGCCCGCTTCTCCGAGCAGTCGGTGGCCTTCACCGACACCCTCGCCGAGCTCGTCGACCGCCACCGCGGCCGGATCCTGCTGGCCTCGGTGGACGCCGAGGCCGCCCCGGAGATCGCCCAGATGTTCCAGGCGCAGTCGGTGCCCACGGTCGTGGCGCTGCTCGGGGGCCGGCCCGTGCCGCTGTTCAACACCACCGTGCCGGCCGAGCAGGCCGCGCAGTACCTCGACGAGCTGCTGGCCCTGGCCGAGCAGAACGGGATCACCGGCACGGTCGAGCCCGTGCGCGCCGACGACGAGCCGGCGCCGCTGCCGCCCCTGCACCAGGAGGCCGTGGACGCCCTCGAGGCGGGCGACCTCGAGGGGGCCGAGGCCGCCTACCGCCGGGCCATCGCCGAGAACCCCGGGGACCGGGAGGCGAAGCTCGCCCTGGCCCAGGTGCACCTGCTCCAGCGCGTGATGCCGCTGGACGCCGCCGCCGTGCGCGCCGAGGCCGCCGCCGCCCCGGACGACGTCGACGCCCAGCTGCGCGTGGCCGACCTCGACGTCTCCGGCGGGCACGTCGAGGACGCGTTCCGCCGGCTGCTGGAGCTCGTGCGCCGCACCGCCGGGCAGGACCGCGACACCGTCCGCCGCCGCCTCCTGGAGCTCTTCGACGTCGTCGGCGGCGAGGACCCCCGGGTGGTCGCCGCCCGCGGCGCCCTGATGCGCGCCCTGTTCTGAGCCCCGGCGCCGCGGCCGGGCGGTCTCCGCCCCGGGGCGGAGACCGCCCCCGGTCCCGCCCGCGCGGCGGGCCCGGGATCCCCCGCGCGCCGGATGTCCCGGCCCGCGTCCCTGCCTAGGCTGGCCCCATGAGCTCTCCCGCGCCGCCGTCCCCGGACCGCACCCCGCCCCTGCCCCAGCAGGGCCCGCCGCCCCCGGACCGGCCCGGGGGGACCCCCGCGCTGTCCGTGCGCGGGCTCGTGCGGGTCTTCGGCCGGCCCGGCGACCCCTCGGCCAAGACCGCCGTGGACCGGGTCGACCTCGACGTCCCCCGCGGCTCCTTCTTCGGCCTCGTCGGCCGCAACGGGGCGGGCAAGACGACCCTGCTGTCGATGGCCACCGGGCTGCTGCGCCCGACCGCCGGCACGGTGCGGGTCGCCGGGGCGGACGTGTGGCGGGAGCCGCGGCGGGCCAAGCAGCTGATGGGCGTGCTCCCGGACGGGGTGCACCTGTTCGACCGCCTCACCGGCCGCCAGCTCGTCACCTACTCCGGGCTGCTGCGCGGGATGGACCGGGCGACCGTGGCCGAGCGCACCGAGGACCTGCTGCGGGCCATGGACCTCCTCGGCGACGCCGGCACCCAGGTGCAGGACTACTCCGCGGGCATGACCAAGAAGATCGCCCTGGCCGGTGCGCTGATCCACGCCCCGAGCCTGCTCGTGCTCGACGAGCCGTTCGAGTCGGTGGACCCCGTCTCGGCCGCCAACATCCGCGCGATCCTGCACGGGTTCGTCGACGGCGGCGGGACCGTCGTCGTCTCCAGCCACGTCATGGACCTCGTCCAGCGGATGTGCGACCACGTGGCCGTGCTCGACCGCGGCCGGGTGCTCGCCGCCGGCACCGTCGACGAGGTCCGGGCCGGGGCCTCCCTCGAGGACCGCTTCGTGGACCTCGTCGGCGGGCGCGCCGACGGGGGAGAGGGGCTGTCGTGGCTGCGCCCGGAGTGAGCCCCGCCCCCGCCCCCGCCCCCGTGCCGGAGCCCGGCCCCGCGGCCGGGAGCCGGCCGGCGCTGCGCCTGGTCGGGCTCAAGGCCCGCATCCTCGTCAACACCATGACCCGCAGCACGTGGGTGCTCGTGGGCACGGTCCTCGGCGCCGCCTACTTCCTGTTCCTGCTCGGCACGGTCGTGGTCGGTCTGGTCGTGCTGGGCGGACAGCCCGCCGAGCTCGTGCGCACGGTGCTCGTGCTGGCCGGCTCCGCGCTCGTGGCCGCCTGGTGGCTGGTCCCCGTGCTCTCCTCCCGCGCCGACGCGACCCTGGACCCGGCCCGGCTGGCCCTGTTCCCGCTGAGCACCGGCCAGGTCCAGTGGGGCCAGGCCCTGGGCGCCCTCGTCGGGGTACCCGGGGTGCTGACCGTCGTGGCGCTGCTCGCCGCGACGGCCTCCTGGCGCTCCTCGCCCGCCGCGCTCGCCGCCGCGCTGCTGTGCCTGCCCCTCGCCCTGGCCCTGCTCGTCGCGGGCTCCCGCTGCGTGACCGCCCTGGCCGTGGGGCTGGGCCGGCGCCGCCGGGTCACCGAGGCGCTGTCCCTGGCCGCGCTGCTGGGCCTGGTCCTGCTGGGCCCGGTGTTCTCCGGGCTGATGAGCGGGCTCGAGCAGGTCTGGGACCGGCTGCCGCAGTGGGCCGGGGTGCTCGCCTGGACCCCGGTCGGCGCCGTGTGGGCCGTGCCCGCCGACGCCGCCGCCGGGCGCTGGGCCGACGCGGGACTGCGCGCCGGGCTCACGGCGCTCACCGTCGCCGCCCTCGTGCTCGCGTGGCGGGCCGTGCAGCAGCGCGCCCTGACCTCCGTGGTGACCGAGCGCACCGCCGCCGGGCGCGCCGGGTCCGGGGCCGGCCTGCTGGACCGGGTGCCCGAGCGTGCCTGGGCGGCGGTGGCCGCCCGCTGCCTGGTCTACTGGGTCCGCGACCCCCGCTACTCCGGGGCCCTCGTCGTCGTGCCCGCCATCGCCGCGGTCGTGTGGTTCTCCAGCGCCCAGACCGGCGCCGGGTTCCTCTTCTACGCCCTCGGACCGATGTTCGCGGCCCTGCTCGCCTACCAGATCTCGGGGGACGTCTCCTTCGACAACACCGCGGTCTGCCTGCACCTGCTCACCGGCGTGCGCGGGCGCGACGACCGCGCCGGGCGGGTGCTCGCGCTGCTGGTGATCGCCGTGCCGCTGTCCGCGTTCGGGCTGCTGCTGCCCTTCGCCCTCCAGGGCCGGTGGGAGCTGCTGCCCGGCCTGGCCGGGACCACGCTGCTGGCGCTGCTCGGCGGGGCGGGGCTGTCCTCGGTGATGTCGGCCCGCTACACCTACCCCGTGGCCGCCCCCGGGCAGTCGCCGTTCAAGACCCCGCAGGGCTTCACGGTGCTCAACGTGCTCGTCCAGTTCGTGGCCCTGGGCCTGATCGTCGTGCTGGTGCTGCCCGCGGCCGTCCCGGTCCTCGTGCAGGTCTACACCGGCGAGCCCGCGTGGGGCTGGGCCGCGCTCGCCGTGGGCGCCGTCCTGGGGCCGCTGCTGTGCTGGGGCGGGATCGTCCTCGGCGGGCGCTGGTACGACCGGCGCGCCCCGGAGCTGCTGCAGGAGGTCGCGCAGTTCCGCTGAGCCGCGGCACCGGGACGCCGGGTCCGGCGCGGGCCGGCGCCGGGCGGGGGTAAACTGGCCCGCATGGACCTCATCCCAGCGTCGACCACCGGCACCCCGACCAGCGGGCTGGACGACAGCCCCTACGGCACCG
The DNA here is from genome assembly GCF_021012935.1 of Kocuria sp. LUK. Lineage (NCBI taxonomy): Bacteria > Bacillati > Actinomycetota > Actinomycetes > Micrococcales > Micrococcaceae > Kocuria > Kocuria sp. LUK. The sequence goes on along the minus strand of NZ_JAJMZI010000005.1, from coordinate 110,741 downwards.
ATCCGGCACGTCCCGCGGGCGGCACCTCGACCATCGAGCGCGAGGAGACCCGGGAGCTGCAGGAGCCCGGGGACCACGAGCGGTTCGCGCACTACGTGCGCAAGGAGAAGATCATGGAGTCCGCCCTCTCGGGCGAGCCCGTGATCGCGCTGTGCGGCAAGGTCTGGCTGCCCGGGCGCGACCCGAGCCGCTTCCCGGTCTGCCCCACCTGCAAGGAGATCTACGAGGGCCTGCGCCCCGGCAAGGACGACGACGAGGGCTGAGCCGGGTCCGCCCGCCGAAGCGCCCGCCGCCGGCGGGCGCTTTTGCGTGGCCCCCGGCGCTGCGGCCCCGCGGGTCCCGTCCGGCGGCCCCGTCCGACGGCGCCGCCCCGGGGCCGCCCGCACCGCCCCCGGCCTGCCCCCCCCGGCGCTCCCGGACCCGGGTCCCCGGCGCCGGGAACCTTGCGCCGGGAACCTTGCGCCGGGAACCTTGCGCCGGGAACCTTGCGCCGGGACCCCCGCGCCGGGCCCCTCCCGGAACCCCCGCACCGGCCCCCAGCGCGCGGCCCCGCCGCGCGACGACGAACGAGCGAGAGGACGTCGCAGCGTGTCCCACGACGACCAGCTGTCCCTGTTCGGCGGCACCGCCGCCGCCGACCTGCCCCCGGCCTACCCCGACCGCGCCGCGTGGGGCACCGCCCCGAAGCTGCGCGCCTGGCAGGCCGAGGCCCTCCAGCGCTACTTCGACACCCAGCCCCGGGACTTCATGGCCGTGGCGACCCCCGGGGCCGGCAAGACCACCTTCGCGCTGCGGGTCGCGAAGGAGCTCTTCGACCGGGGCACCGTCAACCGGATCACCGTGGTGACCCCCACCGACCACCTCAAGCGCCAGTGGGCGGACGCCGCCGCCCGGGTGGGGCTGGCCATCGACCCGAGCTTCAAGAACGCGGACGGCTCCCACGGTCGCGACTACGTGGGCGCGGCCGTGACGTACTCGCAGGTCGCGATGAAGCCGCTGCTGCACCGGGCCCGCACCGAGGCCGGGCGCACGCTCGTGATCATGGACGAGATCCACCACGCCGGGGACTCCCTGACCTGGGGCGACGGGCTGCGGGAGGCGTTCGACCCGGCGGTGCGCCGGCTCGCGCTCACCGGCACCCCGTTCCGCTCCGACACCGCGCCGATCCCGTTCGTGCGCTACCGGGAGGACGCCGACGGGGTCCGCCGCTCGACCTCCGACTACACCTACGGCTACGGCGACGCGCTCAAGGACCACGTGGTGCGCCCGGTGATCTTCCTGGCCTACTCCGGGCAGATGCGCTGGCGCACGAGCGCGGGCGAGGAGATGGCCGCCGAGCTGGGGGAGGGCTTCACGAAGGACATCACCGCCCAGGCCTGGCGCACCGCGCTGGACCCGGAGGGGCAGTGGATCCCCTCCGTCCTGCAGGCCGCCGACCAGCGGCTGACCGAGGTGCGCCGCACCGTCCCGGACGCGGGGGCCCTGGTCATCGCGACCGACCACCAGGACGCCAAGGCCTACGCCGCGCAGCTGCGGCGGATCACGGGCTCGAGCCCCACCGTGGTGCTCTCCGACGACAAGGCCGCCTCGGACAAGATCGACGAGTTCGCCGCGGGCGAGGACCGGTGGATGGTCGCCGTGCGGATGGTCTCCGAGGGCGTCGACGTCCCGCGCCTGGCCGTGGGCGTCTACGCGACCTCGACCTCGACCCCGCTGTTCTTCGCCCAGGCGGTGGGCCGCTTCGTGCGCGCCCGCAGGCGCGGGGAGACGGCCTCCGTCTTCCTGCCCTCGGTGCCCGCCCTCATGGGCCTGGCCAACGAGATGGAGGCCGAGCGGGACCACGCCCTCGACCGCCCCGCCGCCGAGCCGGAGGGGCTGCCGGCCGACCTCACGGAGGAGGGCTGGGACGACGACCTGCTCGAGGCCGCCAACCGGGAGGAGAAGGCCTCCGCGTCCCTGGCCCAGGGCCGCTTCGAGGCGATCGGCTCGGACGCCTCCTTCCACGGGGTGCTCTTCGACGGCGGCGCCTTCGGCGGCGGGGTCGCGGTGGGCTCCGAGGAGGAGGCCGACTTCCTCGGCATCCCCGGGCTGCTCGACGCCGACCAGGTCTCCGAGCTGCTGCGCGAGCGCCAGCGCGAGCACGCGCGGCGCCGCTCCGCCCGGGGTCCCGCCGCCCCGGAGCCGGCCGTCCCGGACCACCGCCGGCTCAAGGAGCTGCGCGCGACGCTGTCCAAGAACGTCTCGGCCTGGGCGTCCCGGACCGGGACCCCGCACGGGGTCGTCCACAACGAGCTGCGCCGCGTGTGCGGGGGCCCGCCCGTGGCCCAGGCCAACGAGGCCCAGCTGCAGGCGCGCGTGCAGAAGCTGCAGGACTGGTTCATCGGGCGCAAGTGAGCCGCCCGCCCGGGCGCGGCCGGGACGGGTGGTGCGGGCCGCGCGGGGGATCGCTCAGGGGCCGACGAGCTCCACGCCGGCCGCGGCGAGCTCCTCGAGGGCACGCTCCGTGGTCCCCGGGGCCACGCCCGCGGTGAGGCCCACGAGCACCCGGGTCTCGTAGCCGGCCTCGACGGCGTCGAGGGCGGTGGCGCGCACGCAGTGGTCCGTGGCCAGGCCCACGATCTCCACCGCCTCGATCTCCTGCTCCCGCAGCCAGTCGTCGAGGCTGACGTCCTCCTCCTCGACGTCCTCGTCGTCGCCCATCGGCACGTCGGCGTCGGGGGCGAGCAGGCCCTCGAAGCCCGAGTACGCGGCGGCGTGCTCGCCCTTGCGGAACCACGCCCCGATCCAGTCGGTGTCCAGGTCCGGGTGCGGCTGGGCCCCGCGGGTCCCGGCCACGCAGTGCACGGGCCACGAGCGCACGAAGTCCGGCGTCTGCGAGAAGTGCTCCCCGGGGTCCACGTGCCAGTCCTGCGTGGCGGCCACGGCGGCGTAGTCGGGGTGGTGGTCCTCGAGGTGCTCGGAGATCGCGGCGGCGACCTCGGCCCCGCCCTCGACGGGCAGGGAGCCACCCTCGCAGAAGTCGTTCTGCACGTCGACGACGATCAGTGCGGTCCTCATGGCGTTCCTCCTCTGTGCGGTGCTGGTGCGGCGGGGTCGCTCAGGCCCCCGCGCCGGGGCCGAGGACGGTGGGCAGGACGGGCTCGCCCTCGCTGAGCCGGCAGGCCGCCGGGGGCAGCTCCGCGACGGAGGCCGCGTGGCGCTCCCGCGCGCGCACGACGCCCTCCGGGCCGGTCCAGCCCTCGAGCAGCTCGCCGTCGCGCACGAACTCCTGCAGCAGCGGCCGGTCGTCGCCGTCGTCCTCGGGCATGGCCCCGATGCCGACCAGCTCGTGGGTGGCGCGCCCGTGCTCGTCGCGGCGGCGCAGGGCGTGCTTGCGCCCGCCCACCGAGGCCTTGCCCTTCGCGGCCTTCGCGACCGGGCGCAGCCGCCCGGAGCCGTCCTCGCGCGCCACGAGCTTGTAGACCATCGACGACGTCGGGGCGCCCGAGCCCGTCACGACCCGGGTGCCCACGCCGAACGCGTCGACGGGGGCGGCGTTGAGCGAGGCGATCGCGTACTCGTCGAGGTCCGAGGTGACCGTGATGCGCGTGCGGTGGTTGCCCAGGGAGTCGAGCAGCTCGCGCACCCAGGCGGCCTGGGCGACCAGGTCGCCCGAGTCCAGGCGCACCCCGCCCAGCTCGGGCCCGGCCAGCTCCACGGCCCGGCGCACGGCGGTCTCGACGTCGTAGGTGTCCACGAGCAGCGTCGTGCCGAGGCCCATCGACTGCAGCTGGGCGCGGAAGGCGTCCTCCTCGGAGTCGTGCAGCAGCGTGAAGGAGTGCGCGGCCGTGCCCACGGTGCGCAGTCCGTAGCGCAGCCCCGCCTCGAGGTTCGAGGTCGAGTCGAAGCCGCCGATCACGGCCGCCCGCGCCGCCGCGACCGCGGCCTCCTCGTGCGCCCGGCGCGAGCCCATCTCGATGCAGGGCCGCCCGGCGGCGGCCCCGACCATGCGGGAGGCGGCGGAGGCGACCGCGCTGTCGTAGTTGAGCACCGACAGGAAGTAGGTCTCCAGCACGCAGGCCTCCGCGAACGTGGCCTCGACCACGAGCAGGGGGGAGTGCGGGAAGTAGGCCTCGCCCTCGGCGTAGCCGGAGATCGAGCCCGTGAAGCGGAAGTCGGCGAGGAAGCCCAGGGTGGCGTCGTTGACCACACCCGTGCCGGCCAGGAAGCGCAGCTGCTCGTCGCCGAAGCGGAAGGAGGACAGCCCCTCCAGCAGCCGGCCCGTGCCCGCGACGACCCCGTAGCGGCGACCGGCGGGCAGGCGGCGGGCGAAGACCTCGAACACGCTCCGGCGGTGGGCGGTGCCCGAGTGCAGGGCGGCCTGGAGCATGGTCAGCTCGTAGTGGTCGGTCATCAGGGCCGTGGGCGGCGGGGCCCACGCGTGGGTGCGCTGGTTCACGGGGACCACTCTAGCCACGCCCGGTGCCCGCCCCGCCCGTTGTGGCTACGATGGGACCACCATGCCTGAGCTCCGCACCCCGCCCGCCCCCGTCCTCCGGGCGCCCGCCGCCGCCGCGGCCACCGTCCTGCCGGGCACCGAGACCGAGGGGACCACCGGGCTCGCCCCCGACCTGCCCTGGAACGTGGTGGTGTGGGACGACCCGGTGAACCTCATGAGCTACGTCACCTGGGTGTTCCGCTCCTACTTCGGCTACCCGGAGGAGCGGGCCCGGGCGCTGATGCTGGAGGTCCACCACAGCGGCCGCTCCGTCGTCGCCAGCGGCTCCCTCGAGGAGGCGGAGACCCACACCGCGGCGCTGCACGGGTTCGGGCTGTGGGCGACGTTCGAGCAGGCGGGGGGCCGCTGAGATGGCCCAGGGCTTCCGCGCGACCCGCCGGGGCATCACCGCGCGCCTCGAGCCGGCCGAGAAGCAGGTGCTCGGCAAGCTCTTCGCCGACGTCGCCGAGGCGCTGGCCCCCGACGAGCACCCGCAGGACCCCCTCGAGCGCATGCTCGGGGTCTCCGCGGACGCCTCGGCCCCCGAGGACCCCGCCGTCCGCCGGCTGCTGCCCGACGCCAGCACCGAGCCCGAGCGGGCCGCGGAGTTCCGCCGCTACACCGAGCGCGGGCTGCGCGAGGCCAAGATCGGTGCGCTGCGCCAGGCGGCGCTCGCCCTCGAGGCGGAACCGGTGCGGCTGGACCCCGAGCAGGCCGGGGCCTTCGGGCGGGCCCTCAACGACGTCCGCCTGGTCCTCGCCGACCGGCTCGGGATCCGCAGCGAGGCCGACGCCGAGCGGATCGGCGCGCACGACGACTGGTCGGCGGTCGAGGACGTCGAGACGTACATGTCGCTGCTGTACAACTTCGTCTCGTGGCTGCAGGAGACCCTCGTCCAGGCCCTGCTCCAGGAGCTGCCGCGCGAGTGACCCCCTCCCGACCAGCGCCGACGCGGGGGGCCGCGCCGGATCCGCCGCGCGGTGACCGGCATCACGCCCGCCGGTGCGCCGCGGGGTTTGGGCCGGGGGTCCGGGCGGGACTACCCTCTTGTCGATATGCAGGATGACGACGTCTCGGGGGCCGGCGCCCCCACCGCGGCCGGGCCCAACCCGGGCTCGCCCATCGGAGTGTTCGACTCGGGCGTCGGCGGGCTGACCGTCGCCCGCGCCATCATCGACCAGCTGCCCCACGAGCGGATCGTCTACGTGGGGGACACCGCCCACGGCCCGTACGGCCCCCTGCCCCTGGCGGAGGTGCGCGCCCACGCGCTGCGGATCATGGACGAGCTCGTCGACTCCGGGGTGAAGCTGCTCGTCATCGCCTGCAACACCGCCTCGGCCGCCGTGCTGCGCGACGCCCGCGAGCGCTACACGCGCGTCTACGGGATCCCGGTCGTGGAGGTGATCCAGCCCGCCGTGCGCCGGGCCGTGGCCTCCACCCGCAACGGGCGGATCGGGGTGATCGGGACGGAGGCCACCGTCGGCTCCCGCGCCTACGACGACACCTTCGCCGCGGCCCCCCACCTGCGGCTGCACTCCGTGGCCTGCCCCGCGTTCGTCGACTACGTCGAGGCCGGGGTGACGACCGGCCCCGAGCTGCTGGCCACCGCCCAGGGCTACCTCGACCCGCTGCGGGACGCGGAGGTGGACACCCTCGTGCTCGGCTGCACCCACTACCCGCTGCTGACCGGCGTGATCTCCTACGTGATGGGGGACGCGGTCACCCTCGTCTCCAGCGCCGAGGAGACCGCCAAGGACGTCTACCGGGCGCTCGTGGGCCACGGCCTCGAGCGCGAGCCCGGGCTGCCCGCCGAGCACGAGTTCCTCGCCACGGGCGACGCCGAGGCCTTCGAGGTCCTGGCCCGCCGGTTCCTGGGGCCCGAGGTCGCCCGGGTGCGGCACACCAGCTCCGTGGCCGAGCAGTACCCCACCGGCTCCCTGGCCCGGATCACCCCGGAGATGGCCGCCGGCCCGCACCGCCCCTGAGCCCCCGGCGGCAGCCGCCGCCCTCCCACCGGTCCCCTGGAAGGCACCCCGCCCATGAAACTGACGATCATCGGCTGCACCGGCTCCTTCGCCGGCCCGGACTCGCCGGCGTCCTGCTACCTGGTCAGCGGCGAGGACGCCGGGGGCCGGATCTGGCGGGTGCTGCTGGACATGGGCAACGGCGCCCTCGGGGTCCTGCAGCGCCACATCGACCTGCACCAGATCGACGCCGTGCTCGTCAGCCACCTGCACCCGGACCACTGCATCGACCTCGCCGGCCTGCACGTGGCCGTCAAGTGGGACCCGCGCGGGTGGGACGCCCCCCGGATCCCGCTGTGGGCCCCCGAGGGCGCCGACCGGTACCTGGCCTCCACCCACGGCCTGCCGGCCGACCCCGGCATGCACGGCGAGTTCGACTTCCACGCCTGGCGGCCCGAGCGGCCCGTGCGGATCGGGCCGTTCACCGTGACCCCCTACCTCGTGGAGCACCCGACCCCCGAGCCCTACGCCCTGCGCATCGACTACGACGGGGTCATGGGCCCGAGCACCCTGGCCTACTCCGGGGACACCGACGCGTGCGAGGGGCTCGTGCGGGCGGCGCGCGACGCCGACGTCTTCCTGTGCGAGGCCGCCTACCACGAGGGCCGCGACGACGCCCTGCGCGGCATCCACCTCACGGGCCGCCGTGCGGGGGAGGCCGCCCGGGACGCCGGGGCCCGGAAGCTGCTGCTGACGCACCTGCCGGTGTGGAACTCGCCGACCCGCGCCGTCGAGGAGGCCGAGGCCGTCTTCGCCGGGCCGATCGGGGTGGCCGAGCCCGCCTACACCTACCGCGTCGTCCGCCGCACCCCGCCCCGCACCGGACGCGCCGGCGGGGCCGCAGCGGCGGGCGCCGCCGGGCAGGGTGCGGGGTAAGGTGGGGGGCATGCAGAACCCCGCCGAGTCCGCCGCGCCGGAGCCCACGACCCCCGGGACGGCCAGGGCCGACGGCCGCACCCCCGACCAGCTGCGCCCCATCACGATCACCCGCGGCTGGTCCCAGCAGGCGGAGGGCTCCGCGCTCATCGAGTTCGGCAGCACCCGGGTGCTGTGCACCGCCTCCGTGACCGAGGGCGTCCCGCGCTGGCTCAAGGGCGAGGGCCGCGGCTGGGTGACCGCCGAGTACGCCATGCTCCCGCGCGCCACCTCCACCCGCTCGGCCCGCGAGTCCGTCAAGGGCCGGATCGGCGGGCGCACCCACGAGATCTCCCGGCTCATCGGCCGCTCCCTGCGCTCCGTGATCGACCTCACCGCCCTGGGCGAGAACACCGTGGTGCTGGACTGCGACGTCCTCCAGGCCGACGGCGGGACCCGCACCGCGGCGATCACCGGCGCCTACGTGGCTCTCGCCGAGGCCGTGGGCTGGGCGCAGGCCGAGGGGCTCGTGGCCCGCCGGGCCCGCCCGCTGACCGACACCGTCGCGGCCGTGTCGGTCGGGATCATCGACGGCGTGCCGATGCTGGACCTGCCCTACGTGGAGGACGTGCGCGCCGAGACCGACATGAACGTGGTCGTCACCGGCTCCGGCGACTTCGTCGAGGTGCAGGGCACCGCCGAGGGCGCCCCGTTCGACCGCGCCGAGCTCGACGCCCTGCTCGACCTGGCGCTCGCGGGGTGCGCCGAGCTCACCCAGATCCAGCAGCGCACCCTCCGGGAGGCCGGCGGTGCCTGAGCCCGACGGCGCCCGTGTGGTGCTGGCCACCCGCAACCCCGGAAAGCTCGCCGAGCTGCGGGCCCTGCTCGCCGAGGCGCTGCCCGGCGCCGACGTCGAGCGGCTCGTGGTCGACGCCGCGGCCGTGGGGGCCCCCGACGTGGTCGAGGACGGGGTCAGCTTCGAGGCCAACGCCCTGCTCAAGGCCCGCTCCGCGGCCGCCGCCTCCGGGCTGGTTGCCGTGGCCGACGACTCCGGGCTCGCCGTGGACGTCCTGGGCGGGGCGCCCGGGATCTTCTCCGCCCGCTGGGCGGGCGGCCACGGCGACGACGCCGCGAACCTGCGGCTGCTGCTGGACCAGCTCGCCGACGTGCCCGACGCCCACCGCGGGGCCGGGTTCGTCTGCGCGGCGGCGCTCGCGACCCCGGACGGTCACGAGCACGTCGAGCGGGGCGAGCTGCGCGGCACCCTGCTGCGCGAGCCCGTGGGCGAGCACGGCTTCGGCTACGACCCGGTGCTGCGCCCCGAGGGGGAGCAGCGCTCCCTCGCCCAGCTCGAGCAGGCCGAGAAGAACGCCATCAGCCACCGCGGGCGGGCCCTGCGGGCGCTGCTGCCCCACCTGCTGGCGGTCCTCGACCCCGTGCCGCGCGCCGCCGCGGACCCCGACTGAGCCCCGAGCCGAGACGATCCCGATGCCCTGGTCCTCCCTCCAGCACCTGCCGTTCGCCCGAGCGGTCGAGGCCGTCCTGGCGGAGGCGGGGATCACCGCCGACCGCGGGGACTGGGAGGTGCACGCGGGCGGCTCCGCCCACGTGGTCGTCAACGTCGGGCACGTGATCTCGGTGCGGATCGCCAAGAACCCCACCTCGTGCGCCCACGTCGAGCGGCGCACCGAGGTGCTGCGGCGCCTGCCGCGGTTCTCGTTCGCCACGCCCCGCCCGCTCACCGGGGTGGTGCGCTCCGACGGGTACACCGGTGTGGGCCTGACCTGGGTGCCCGGGGTGCCCCACCCGCCGGGGCACGTGGACCCCGCCGTCCTGCACCGGGTGCTCACCGAGCTCGCCGGGGTGGACGCCTCCGGCTTCGCCCGCCACCTCGACCGCCCCGGCCAGCACTGGGGCGGGCACCGGCGCCGGCACGTGCTCCTGGACGAGGTGATCCCGCGGCTGCTGCCCCGCAACCGGGACGCGGCCCGGCACGCCGTCGCCGAGCTGGCGGCCCTGCCGACCGTGGCCCCCACGCTGGTGCACGGGGACCTCATGGGCCACAACATGCTCTGGAACGGGACCGAGCTGACGGGCGTGATCGACTGGGACCACGCGTGCCTCTACGACCCGGCCCACGACGCCGCCTCGCTGGGGCTGTGGTACGGGTGGGACGCCCTGCGCGCGGCCGTGTCCGAGGGCGTCTACGAGCGCGCTCGCCTGCACGCCCGCACCTTCCCGCTGCAGGCGGTCGCCTACGCCCTGCACCACGACCTCGACACCGCCCAGGTCAACCAGGCCGTGGCCCGGGCCGACGACTGGATCGAGGCGAACCTGCGCGTGCCCTCCGCCTGAGGCGGGCCCAGTAGGCTGGTGCGGTGCCTTCCCCCACGACCGCCCCCGCCGCCGCGCCCGCCCGCACCGCGGGCGGACCGTCCTTCACCGCGATCGACTTCGAGACCGCCAACCGGTTCCCCGGCTCCCCGTGCGCGGTGGGCCTGGTCCGGGTGCGCGGCGGGGTCGTCGTCGAGGAGCGCTCCGCGTACATGCGCCCGCCCCGGACCCGCGACGGGTTCGACCCCGGCAACGTGCGCGTGCACGGGATCACCGCCCGCACCGTCGCCGGGCACCCCCGCTTCGAGCAGCTGTGGCCGCGGATCGAGGCGTGGATCCTCGCGGAGGACCCGGCGGAGCTGCTCGTGGCCCACAACGCCCGCTTCGACATGGGCGTGATCCGGGCCGCGTGCGCCGAGACGGGCACCCCGCACGCGCCGCTGTCCTACGCGTGCAGCCTGGCCCTGGCCCGGCGGGGCTACGAGCTGACCTCCTACGCCCTGCCCCGGGCGGCCGAGGCCGCGGGGGTCCCGCTGGGCCGTCACCACGACGCCCTCGAGGACGCCCGGGCCTGCGCGGGGGTCGTCGTGGACCTGGTCCGCCGGGCCGGGGCGGTCACGGTGGCCGAGGCGCTGTCGGGGGCCGGGCTGGCCGTCAGGCGGCTGGAGCCGCTCCCACGGTCCTGAGCCAGCGGCCGGCGAGGTCCTCGACGGCCTCCCGGGCGTCGAGCCGGGCGAGCAGGTCCGGGGGCAGCGCGGCCGTGCCGTGCGCGGCCGCGAGGACCGTCCCGGCCACCGCGCCCGCCGCGGACGGGGCGCCGGTGCGCGACGCGGCGGCCACGGCCCGGCGCCACGCGTCCTGCGGTCCGTCCGCCCGACGCTCCGCGTCCAGGGCCGCCCGCAGCCCGGCCGCCAGCACGGCCGGGGCCGCGTCGCCGTCCCCGGGCGGGGAACCGGCCGCGGTGGCCACCGCCTCGTCGAGCAGGCGGCGGGTCGTGCCCGCCGGGCGGGTCAGGTGCCCGGCCGTGGTCCGGGCGGCCTCCACCGCGGCGGCGACCGGGCGGGCGAGGCCCTCCTGCCGGGCGCGCACGGCGGCCTGGACCGCGAACGCGTGGACGGCGGCCGCGGACTGCTCCTCCGCTTCGCCGTGGGTGAGCGCGGCGCCGTCGACGGCCAGCTGCGCCAGCGTGCGCCACCCCACGTGGGGCAGCAGACCGAGCGGCGCCGAGCGGGGCACGCTGCCCGCGTCCCCGGCCCCGGGCAGCACGGGCCGGCGCACCTCGCCCATCCGCCCCGTGCGCAGCGCGGCCAGGGCCGTGGTGGCCGTGTCCCGGCGCTCCAGGAGCACCGGGTGGTCCTCGAGGGGCCGGGCCGGCGGCTGCGGTGCCTCGGCGGGAAGGGCCCCGTCCTGGCCGCGCAGCCAGCGCAGGTAGGACAGCCACAGGCAGGCCGTGCCGTCGGCCGCGAGGCCGTCGGCGGCCCACTCGAGCACCTCCAGCAGGCCGTCGAGGGTGCCCAGGGTCAGCTGGGTGGTGGAGGAGATCCGCAGCTGCCCGGCGTCGTCGGCGCTCCCGGCGGGGGCCGCCGGGCGGACCGCGGCGCCGAGGGCATCGCCGAGGGCTCCGCCGAGCAGGGCGGCGCGCACGGAGTCGGCGTAGCCGGGGTGCATCGGGTCCGGGCCGGCGTCGGGCTGCAGCAGAGGTGCGGACATGCCGCCAGTCTAGGCCGCGTCCGCGCCAGCGCCGCCGGGCGGGCGCCGCACCCCCCCCGCGCCCGCCCGTGCGTCGCATCGTGACGGGCCCGGCCGCCGGCGCGGTCTACCCTGGGTACCGCGTCCCACCCCACCCGAGGACCCGGAGGAGGCCCGTGCCCAGCACGTCCGCGCCCCAGCTGCTCGGGCGGCTCTCCACCGCCGCCCGCAGCCCGCTCGCCGACTCCCGGCGGCTGGCCGCTGCCGGCGGCGCCCTGTACCCGGTGCTGACCCTGCTCGTGCGCCTGCCCCAGACCATGGTCCCGCTGGGCGTGCTCACCACGGTCGCGCTGGCCTCCGGATCCCCGGCGCTGGGCGCGCTGTGCGCCGCGGCCGTGACGGTCGGCTCGGCCCTGTGCGGGCTGGCCATGGGGGCGGCGGCGACCTGGCGGCGGCGCTGGCCCGGGCTGCTGCTGGTCGGGGTGCTCAACCCCCTCGCGGTCTGGTGGCTGCTGCGCGTGCTGGACGCCCAGGGCGCGGAGCCGGCCGCGCTCCTCCCGGCGTGCCTGCTCACCGGCCTCGTGCTGCCCCAGATGGGGGTGGTGTGCCGGCTGCGCTGGCAGTCCCTCCTGGCGGGCTCCGACCGGGGGGACCTGCTGGAGCCATCCCAGCGGCACGAGAGCGTGATGGACGCCGTGGGCACGGTCCTGGCCGCCGGGCTCGCGGGGCTGCTCGCGGAGCGCCTGGGCCCGGCCGCGGTGCTGGCCGTGGCCGCGGCGCTCACCGTGGTCTCCGTCGCGGTGCTGCTGATGCACCCCTCCGCGCGGCTGCCGCCCGTCCTGGTCCCGTGGGCCCCGGGCACACCGCCCGCACCGACGCACGCCGCGCGGCAGCGCCGCCGCCGGCAGAGCGAGCTGCGGCTGCTGCCCGTCGTGGGGGCGGTGGGCCTGGGCGCGCTGGTGGGGTCGGTGCTGGGCGCCGTCGTCGTCTTCGCGTCCTCGGTGGACGCCGTCGTGTCCGTGAGCTGGCTGTACGCGGTCGCGGGGCTGACCTCGGCGGCGGCGGCCGTGCTGGCCTCCGCGCCGGTGGGCGCGGGACGGCTGCGCAACCGGTGGGTGGTCACCGCCGCGGCCTCCGTGCTGGCCGCGATGCTGCTCTCCGTCCCGGACGACGCCGCCGGGATGGTGCTCGTGCTCGCCCTGGTGGGGCCGACGGTCGGCCCCGTCCTCGTGGCCGTCCACGGCATCGCGGACCGGGCCGCGCAGCGGCCGCGGGCCACGGTGCTCACGACGGTGACGACCTCGGCGATGAGCGTGGGGATCGCCGCCGGACTCGTGCTCTCGGCCTGGTCGGGGGAGCAGTGGGGCTACCGCACGGCCGCCCTGTGGCCCGTGCTCTCCGCCTCGGTCGTGCTCGCCGCCGCCCTGCGCTACGTGCACCGGTGGCAGCGCACCGCCCCCGGGGCGGGGCGCTGACCGGACCCGGCCGGCAGCGCGCGGGACACGGCGACGCCCCCGAGGCGACCGGGTGGGCCGGCTCCCTCGGGGGGCGTCGCCGCGGTGGTGCCGGCGGCTCAGTGGCCGCGGTCGATCCACTCCTGCAGGTGCGGGGCCTCGGCCCCGATCGTGGTGGTCTCCCCGTGGCCCGTGAGCACCTCGGCGCCCTCGGGCAGCACCAGCAGCTTCTCCCGGATCGAGTCGATGATTGTGGGGAAGTCGCTGTAGGACCGGCCCGTGGCCCCGGGCCCGCCGGCGAAGAGGGTGTCCCCGGAGAACAGGATCCCGTGCTCGCCCAGGTCCGCGGCCCAGAAGCACACCGAGCCGGGGGAGTGGCCGGGGGTGTGCAGCACGGTCAGGGCCGTGCCGGCGGCCTGGATCCGCTGCCCGTCGGCGAGCTCGCGGTCGAAGCCGGTCTCGGGGTAGACCTGCTGCCACAGCACGGTGTCGGCCGGGTGCAGGTGCACCGGGGCGCCGACCTGGCCGGCGACCTCGCGCACGGCGCGGATGTGGTCGTCGTGGGCGTGGGTGAGCAGGATCGCGGTGACCTCCCGCCCGCCCACGGCCTCCACGACCGCGGCCGGGTCGTGGGCGGGGTCGACGACCACGACCTGCTCGTCGTCGCCGATCAGCCAGACGTTGTTGTCGACCTCCCAGGTGCCCCCGTCCAGGGAGAACGTCCCGGAGGTGACCAGGTGCTCCACGCGCACCCGCCCGCCGTCGCCGCCGCGCAGCGGCTCGGCGCTCATCGGGCGGCCCCCGTGGACGCGGCGCCGGGGGCGGGGGCGATCTCGACGACGGAGCGCAGGACCTTCCCGGCGAGCATCTTCGCGAAGGCGGGCTCGACGTCCTCGAGCCCGATCCGCTCGGAGACGAAGCCGTCGAGGTCCAGCCGGCCCAGCCGGTACTGGTCCACGAGCATGGGGAAGTCCCGCGAGGGCAGGGTGTCGCCGTACCAGGCGGACTTGATGGCCCCGCCGCGGCCGAAGACCTGGTCCAGCGGGGCCTCCCAGGTGGTGCCCGGGGCCGGGACCCCGACCAGGACCAGGCGCCCGGCCAGGTCGCGGGCCTCGAAGGCCTGGGCGAAGGTGGGGGCGATCCCCACCGCGTCGACCACGACGTCGGCGCCGTGCCCGCCGGTGAGCTCGCGGATCGCGGCCACCGGGTCGGTGTCCTTCGAGTTGACGGTGTGGGTGGCGCCGAACCGCCGGGCGGTGGCGAGCTTGTCGTCGTCGAGGTCCACGGCGACGATCGTGGTGGCCCCGGCCAGGGCGGCCCCGGCCACGGCGGCGGTGCCGACCCCGCCGCAGCCGATCACGGCCACGGACTCCCCGCGCCGGAGGGCCCCGGTGTTGAGGACCGCGCCGATGCCGGCCATGACCCCGCAGCCGAGCAGGCCCACGGCCGCGTACTGCTCCGGGGCCAGCTCGGCCTCGATCTTCGTGCACTGCCCGGCGGCCACCAGGGTCTTCTCGGCGAAGGCGCCGATGCCCAGGGCGGGGGTCAGCTCGGTGCCGTCCTCGAGGGTCATCTTCTGGGTGGCATTGTGGGTGTCGAAGCAGTACCAGGGCTCGCCCTTGCGGCAGGCCCGGCACTGCCCGCACACCGCCCGCCAGTTCAGGATCACGGTGTCGCCGGGGGCGAGGTCGGTCACCCCCTCGCCGACGGCGGAGACGACCCCGGTGGCCTCGTGGCCGAGCAGGAACGGGAAGTCGTCGCCCACGGCACCGACCTGGTAGTGGTGGTCGGTCTGGCACACCCCGCAGGTGATGACGTCGACCAGGGCCTCCCCGGGCCCCGGGTCGGGGACCAGGATCGTCTCGACCACGGCCGGTTCGTTCTTCGCCTTCACGACGACGGCTCTGACCTCGTGCACGGGAAACCCCTTCCGTTGAGCTTCTTCGGTGGCGGCCGCCGGTGGGCCGGCGGCCGTGCCCGGCCCGCGGGCCCGGCTCCGGGGCCAGTCTAGGCATGCCCGCAGGGCGCCCCGGGCCCGGCCGGGCGGGCGGCGCGGCGGGCGGTGCTCAGGAGCCGGGGCCGCGGGCGAAGAAGGCCGCGGCCGCGCGGCGGGCCGCCCCGGCCGTGAGGACGTCCACGTGCCCGCGCCCCGGCACGAGGAGCACCTCGGTGGGGGCCCCGCTCGTGCGGCGCAGCCGCGCCAGGGCCTGCGGGTCCGCCCACGGGTCGGTCCCACCGGCCAGCAGCAGCGCCGGCTGCGGCGGCACGGCGGCGGCCGGGTCGAAGGGCTCGGCGCCCACGGCCCCGGCCAGCGCCGCCCACCGGGAGGCGGCGGAGGGGTCGGGGGCCGTGTGCAGCAGGAGGGCGGCCAGGGCGGCGGCGGAGTCCGGGGCGTGCGCCGGCCCGCCCGCACGCCCGGGCGCGTGCTCGGGGACGGCGGCACGCCCGGGACCGGCCGCCGCGGGGGTGTCCGCGGGTCCGCCCCGGCCGGGCGGAGGGGCCCGGAGGGCGTCGGCGAGCGCCGGCAGGCGGTCGCGCACGCCCAGGCCGCCGAGCACGAGCGGGCCGACCGCGGGGGAGGCGGCGGCCGCCGCCCAGACGAGCTGGGCGCCCAGGGAGTAGCCGGCGAGGGGCACCGGTGCGCCCTGCGCGCGGGCGAGCGGCTCCACGAGGCGGACCAGCTCGGCCACGAGCCCCGAGCGCGTGGTGCCGGGGACGGGGCCGGGGGCGGCGCCGTGGCCGGGCAGGTCGGGGCCCAGGGGCCGCAGGCCGGCCCGCTCCAGCTCCCGCACCCAGCCGGTGCGCGCCCAGCCCGCACGCGCGGCGGCGGCGAGGCCGTGGACGAGGACCACGGGCCGGCCGCCGCCGCCCTCGCCGAGCTCGAGCAGCTCCACGCGGGGCGCCGGGCTCAGGAGGTGCGGTCCGCCCGGGCGTCGTCGTGGTCGTCCCCGCCGCCGGAGTAGTCCAGGTGCTCGTGGCGCAGGCGCAGCTTCCGGCCCTGGTCGACGAGCTTCTCGGTCCTCTCCTCCAGCTTGTCGATCTGGCGGGTGTCGCGCGGCGGGAGCTGGATGGACTCCTCGGCGCGCAGCCCGCCCTGCAGCTCCCGGCCGCGCTCGAGCTCGGCGTCGATCTCCGCCCCGAGCAGCAGCACGTTGTTCATGATCCACAGCCCGAGCAGCAGCACGATCACCGAGCCGATGATGCCGTAGGTGGCGTTGTAGGAGGCGAAGTTGCTGACGTACCAGGCGAAGCCGAGGCCGGCCACGGCCATCACGACGAGCGCGATGATCGAGCCGAGGCTGATCCAGCGGAACTTGGGCTGCTGGACGTTGGGCGTGAAGTAGTACAGGACGGCGATGAGCACGACGGCCAGGGCGACGACGACGGGCCACTTGGCGATGTTCCACACGGTCACCGCGGTGCTGCCGAGGCCGATGAGGTCCCCGACGATGCGGGCGAGGTCGCCAGAGACGACGACCATGACCATGATCAGGGCGACGATGACGACCAGCATCAGGGTCACGAGCACGTTCATGGGCCGCAGCTTCCAGATCGGCCGGCCCTCCTCGACCTCGTAGATGCGGTTCATGGCCCGGCCGAAGGCGCCCGTGTAGCCGGAGGCCGTCCACAGCGCACCGAGGATGCCCGTGAACAGGGCGAGCCCGGCGCCGGTGCTCGTGGTGAGGTTGGCGATCGGCCCCTCGAGGAGGGTCACCAGCTCGGCGGGGGCGTACTGGTCGAGGAAGTCGGTGATGGCCTGCGCGGTCGCCTCGCCCTGGCCGAAGACGCCCAGCAGGGACACGAGGGCGAGCAGCGCCGGGAAGAGGGAGAGGACGGCGAAGTAGGTCAGCGACGCCGCGAGGTCGGTGCAGTCGTCCTTCGAGAACTCCGCGACGGAGCGCTTGAGCACGTACCCCCACGAGGGCTTGCTGATCTCCGTGATGCTGTCGGGCTTGCGGTCGCTCTCCGGGTGCGGTGCGGTGCGCTCCTTGGAGCGGGTGTCCTGGTCGGTGTCCTGGCTCATCGGTCGTCCTTCGGGTCGGCCGGCGGGCCGGGTGCGGCCGGCGCCGCCGGGGGGAACGTGCGGGCGAACTCTCAGGCATCAGTGTACTGATGGAATGCGCCGGCCGGGGACGCCGGCCCGGGACGACCACCGGGCGGCGGGGGAGCGGCCCCGTGCGGGCCGGGCGGCTCAGAGCTCGCCGACGGCCTCGCGGAGCCGGTCGGCCAGTCGGGTGAGGATCTTCAGCTCGTCGGCGTCGAGGCCGGCGGACATCAGCTCGTGGACGTGCCGGCGGAACTGCTCGGCGATCTGGCCCTGCATCGCCCGGCCGCGGTCGGTGAGCCGGATCCGCAGCCCGCGCAGGTCCTGCGGGTCCTGCCAGCGGTGCACGAGGCCCTTGAGCTCGAGCCGCTCCAGCATGCGGCTGAGGCTCGACTGGGTGAGCAGCACGTACTCGTTGAGCTCGTTCAGCCGCATCCCCGCCTCGTCGGCGCGGGAGAGGTTGAAGAGCACGTCGTACTCGCGGGCGGAGAGCTCCGCGAACTCGGGGTGTCGCTGCAGACGCCGCATCACCGCCACCTGGGCCCTGTAGAGGGCCTCCCAGGCGTCGGCGCTGATCTGCACTCGATCTGTCTCTCTGCGGGGCACACTCACATGCTACGGGTGCGTTTCATGGACGTGTTCGCCCCCGGTGTCCCCCCTTCGGGGGCCCCTCCCGGCCCGTGCGCCGGTGCCCGGCGGGCACCGGGGGCCGGATCCCGGGGTGACCAGGAGCGACACCGCCGCGGGGGCCGCGGGCCGGCCGGGGGGGACGGTGGTCACGTCCACGAAAGAGCGCACGGAGCGCCGGCCTTCCCTCCTGCGCCCCGGCCCGGACCGGAGGCCCCGACGGCGGCGCCGGACGGGGCGACCCCCGACGGCGGCGCCGGACCGGCGCGGTGTGCGGGGGCTCAGCGGCCCTGCCGGGCGGCGGCCAGCCGGGTGATGCGCTCCTCGCGGCGGGCGGCCCGGCGCTGCTTGCCGGCCTCCACGAGGCGGTAGAGCACGGGCACGAGCACGAGGGTCAGCAGCGTCGAGGAGACGAGCCCGCCGATCACGACGACGGCGAGGGGCTGGGAGATGAAGCTGCCCCGGCCGGTGAGCCCGAGCGCCATGGGGATCATGGCCAGGACGGTCGCCAGGGCGGTCATCACGATCGGGCGCAGGCGCCGGGCGGCGCCCTTCTCGATCGCCTCCTCGAGGCCCATCCCGTGCTCCGGGCCGCGGTACCGGTTGATGAGGTCGATGAGCACGACCGCGTTGGTCACCACGATGCCCACGAGCATGAGCACGCCCACGAGCGAGGCCAGGCCCAGGGGCACCCCGGTGGCCAGCAGCGCCAGGACGGCGCCGGTGGCCGCGAAGGGGATGGACACGAGCAGGATCAGGGGCTGGACCAGCGACTTGAACGCGGCCACGAGCACCACGTAGACGATGGCGACGGCGGCGAGCACGGCCAGGCCGAGCTGGCGGAACGTGGTCTCCTGCTCGGAGGCGGCCCCGCCGAGCTCCGCGGCGGCCCCCTCGGGCAGCCGCGCGCCGGCGAGGGCCTCCGCCACGGCGGCGCTCGTCGCGCCGAGGTCGTCGCCGGCGGGGGTGACGGACACGGTGGCGGTGCGCCGGTCGCCGCTCGAGGTGATCTCCTCCACGGAGAGGACCTCCTCGACGTCGGCCACCTCCTCGAGCGGGACGGCGCCGCCGCCGGCGGGCACGGGCAGGCGCCGCAGCTCTGCCACGTCCTCGACGTCGCGGCCCTCCCCGACGGTCACGGGCACGGTGTCCGCGTCCAGCTCGACCGAACCGGCGGGCAGGGGGTTGACGGTGCCGGCCAGCGCGCCGGTGACCTGCTCCTCGCTCAGCCCGCGCGCGGCGGCGGCCGCGCGGTCGACGGTGACGACCACGGTGGGCTGGGTCGCGGCCAGGTTGGAGGAGACCTGGGCGGCGGCGTCCACGCCCTGCACGGCCTCGACCACGGCCCGGTCGGCGGCCTCGAGGCCCGCGCGGTCGGGCGCCGTGACCTCGATCTCCACGTCGCTGCTCGTGAAGCCCTGGGCCCCGCGCACGGTGAACTCCCCGGCGCCCTCGAGGGCCGCCAGCCGCTCGCCCACGGTGCGGCGCAGCTGCTCCTGGTCGCGCTCGGCGTCGGTGGTGATCGAGTACGTGGCGGAGTTCGGGCCGCCGCCGGGCAGGAAGGCGGAGAGCCCGCCGCCGGTGCCCATCGTGACCTGGACGTCCTCGATCCCCGCCGTGTCCGCGAGCACCTGCTCGGCGCGGGCGGCCTGCTCGGAGGTGACCTCCAGCGCCGTACCGGCGGGCAGGTCCTGGTCGACCGTCATGGTGTTCTGGCCGGTGTCGCCGAGGAGGTTGGTGGGCAGCACCGGGAGCAGGGCCGCGGTGCCGGCCAGCAGCAGCACGGAGACCGCGAGCGTGGCCCACGGCCGGCGCTGGGTGGCCCGCAGCACCGGCAGGTAGCCGCGGGCCAGGCGGGTGGGGGCCTCGGCCGTGCTCCCGGCCCAGGGGGCGGGTCGGGGGACGGCGCGGCGGCGGGCCAGCCGGGGGTCGCGCAGGAACCAGTAGGCGAGCACGGGCACGATCGTCAGGGAGACGACGAGGGAGGACAGCAGCGCGATGGTCGTGGTCAGGGCGAACGGGCGGAAGAGCTCCCCGGTGACGTCGCCCACGAACGCGATGGGGACGAACACGGCCACGGTGATCAGCGTCGAGGCGGTGATCGCCCCGGCGACCTCCCGCACCGCGGTCAGGATCGCCGCCCGCTTCGCCCCGGCCCCGGCCGTGAGGTCCACGAGGCCGTAGTGGCGCTTGATGTTCTCGATCACCACGATCGAGTCGTCCACGACGCGCCCGACCGACAGGGTGATCGCGGCGAGGGTCAGCAGGTTGAGGGAGTAGCCCAGCGCACCGATCCCGATGAACGTCGCGAGCAGGGACAGGGGGATCGACACGGCGGTGACGAGGGTCGAGCGCAGCGACGCGAGGAAGACCAGGATGACGAGCACGGCGAAGCCCAGGCCGAGCAGGCCCTCGACCGTCAGGTCGTGGATGGACTGCTCGATGTAGGGCGCCTGGTCGAAGACCACGGTGATTCGCGCGCCCGCCCCGAGCTGCTCCTCCAGCCGCGGGATCATCTCCCGCACCGCGCGGGAGATCGTCACCGTGTCCCCGTCCGGGGTCTTGGTCACGGAGATCGCGAGGGTGGGGGCGCCGTTGGTGCGGGTGATCGAGGTCGCCTCGCGGTCCTCGAGGCGGACCTCGGCCACCGCGCCGACGGTCGCCGGGGCGGCGTCCTGCGGGGCCTCCGGCGAGCGCGGCAGCGGCACCGCCGCCACCGCATCGAGGGAGTCCAGGGGCGAGCCGGCCTGTACGGGGACGCTCGTGCGACCGTCCTCGACCGTGCCCACCGGCACCAGCCCGCCGCTCTCCTCGAGGGCGGTGCGGATGTCCGCGGGCCCGGCGCCGGCGCGGGCCAGCGCGGCCGGGTCCGGCAGGATCGAGACGACCTGCTCCGGGGCGCCGCTGACCTCCGCCGAGCGCACGCCCTCGATCTCCTGCAGGTCCGGGACGGTGAGCCGCTCGAGGTCGGCGCCCAGGGCGCTGAGGCCCTCGTCGGAGGCGACGGCGAGGTAGACGATCGGCAGGTCCGCGACGGACCCGGCGAACGCGGTCGGCTCGACGTCCTCGGGCAGCTGCGGCCGGACGTTGGCGATGGCCCGCTCGACCTGGTTGCGGGCCCGGTCCAGGTCGGTGCCGTACTCGAAGCCGAGCCGGAGGCTCGAGAGCCCGCCGCGGGAGGTCGAGCTCGAGCTCTCCAGCCCCTCGACGATGCTCAGGGCGCGCTCGAGCGGGCGGCCCACCTGCTCGTCGACGACCTCGGCGGAGGCGCCGGGCATGGCGGCCACCACGCTGATCGCGGGGATCTCGAGGGAGGGGATCAGCTCCTGCTTCATGGACCGCAGGCTGAGCACCCCGAAGAGGGCGACGAACAGCGTGATGAGCACGATCAGGGCGCGGTTGGCCATGGACGTGCGGGCGAGCTGGAACACGCGGGCTCCTCGGCGGCAGGCAGGGCGCCCGGTGCGGGACCGGGCGCGGACGCGTCCCAGCGTAGCGCTCCGCCCCGACAGCCCCGCGGCCGGGGAGGCTCCCGGGGACGACGACGGGGCCCGGACCGCGCGGCCCGGGCCCCGTCGGGCACCCGCCGCGGGCGCGGCGGGGCGGGGCGGTCAGCCGATGCCGAGCACCCGGGCGGTGTGGCCCGTGACCTCGTCGGCCAGCTGCGGGTTCTCGTCGAGCTTGACCCCGTAGGAGGGCACGAGCTCCTTGAGGCGGGTCTCCCAGCCGGGCATGCGCGCCGGGAAGGCCTTGGCGAGCAGGTTGAGCATGATCGGCACGGCCGTCGAGGCGCCGGGGGAGGCCCCCAGCAGGCCGGCGATGGAGCCGTCGGCGGCGGTGATCAGCTCGGTGCCGAACTGCAGCACCCCGCCCTTCTTCGGGTCGCGCTTCATCACCTGCACGCGCTGGCCGGCCTCCACGAGCTCCCACTGGGAGCCGTCGGCGGTGGGGTAGAACTGCTGCAGCGCCTCGACGCGGTCGTTCTTGGACTTCGCGAGCTCGCTCAGCAGGTACTTGACGAGGTCGAGGTTGGCCAGGCCCGCCCGGGTCATGGGGTAGAGGTTGTGGGCCTTCACGGAGCGGGGCAGGTCCAGGAACGAGCCCTGCTTGAGGAAGTTC
The DNA here is from genome assembly GCF_021012935.1 of Kocuria sp. LUK. Lineage (NCBI taxonomy): Bacteria > Bacillati > Actinomycetota > Actinomycetes > Micrococcales > Micrococcaceae > Kocuria > Kocuria sp. LUK. The sequence goes on along the minus strand of NZ_JAJMZI010000005.1, from coordinate 89,117 downwards.
GGCTTGAACCCGCCGTAGGGGCCGAAGAGCAGGGCCCGGCGGCCGTGCTCGAAGCGGGTGTCCAGGTGCGGGACGGACATGGGCGGGGCGCCCACGGAGGCCTGCCCGTAGACCTTGGCGTTGTGCTGGGAGGCCACCGCCTCGTCGGTGTTGCGCAGCCACAGCCCGGAGACGGGGAAGCCGCCGAAGCCGCGGACCTCGGGGATGCCCGACTTCTGCAGCAGCGGCAGGGCGCCGCCGCCGGCGCCCACGAAGACGAACCGGGCCCGCACCAGGCGGTCGTCCTCCTTGTTGAGCCGGTTGCGCACCCGAGCGATCCAGGTGCCGTCGCCCTGGCGGTCGAGGTCCACGACCTGCTGCCCGTACCGGACCTGCCCGCCGCGGGAGACCAGGTGGGCGACCTGCTGGCGGGTGAGCTCGCCGAAGTCCACGTCCGTGCCCTCGGGGGACCACGAGGCGGCCACGCGGCCGGCGCCGCGGCCGTGCATGGTCAGCGGCGCCCACTCGGCGATGCGCTCGCGGTCCTCGGTGAACTCCATGCGCTCGAAGAGCTTGTGCGGCTTGAACGCCTCGTGGCGGCGGCGCAGGTACTCGGCGTGGTCGTCGCCGAAGACGAGCGACATGTGCGGGACGGGGTTGAGGAAGGTGCGCGGGTCCTGCAGCTTGCCCTCGGAGACGAGGGTGGCCCAGAACTGGCGGGAGACCTGGAACTGCTCGTTGATGCTCAGGGCCTTGGCCGGGTCCACCGAGCCGTCGGCGGCCTGCGGGGCGTAGTTGAGCTCGCACAGGGCGGAGTGACCGGTGCCGGCGTTGTTCCACACGTTCGAGCTCTCGGCGCCGACCTGGTCGAGGCGCTCCAGCAGGGTGATGTCCCACTCCGGCTCGAGCTCCTTGAGGAACACGCCGAGGGTGGCGCTCATGATCCCGCCGCCGATGAGCAGGACGTCGGTCGATTCCGTGGTCTGAGGTGAAGTCACAGTTCGTTGCTCCCGTTGAACGACCGGCGCCGCGGTGCGCCGGTGGTGGTCGGCACTCACCCTAGCGCCCGGCCCGGACGATTCCCGAATGCGCGCCGCCCGCCGCCCGGGGGCGCTCAGCCGCCGTCCCCGGCCGGCTCCGCCGGGGAGGCGCTCCCGGTGCCGTCGGGGCCCGCCGGGTGCAGGCGCACGTCGTTGAACTCCTCGTAGCCCGTGGAGGTCAGCGGGAACGAGGCCACCGAGCCGGCCACGGCCACGGCGGAGACCGGGTGGGCCAGGGGGACGGCCGGCAGCAGCCGCGTCACGCGGTCGTTGAGCCGGGCGTAGGCGCGGGCCCGGGCCTCGCCGTCGGGCATCGCCGCGGCGTCGTCCACGGCGGCGAACAGGGAGGGCCGGTCCAGGCCGAACTCGCCGTGGGCGGCGCCGAAGAGCGGGGCCATGAAGTAGTCGGGGTCGCGGTGCCCGCCGTTCCAGCCCAGCAGGTGCAGGGCGTGGTCGCCGTCGGGGTTCTGGACCTTCTCGACGTAGCCGTCCGACCACGCCACGGGAACGGGCTCGACCGTGAACCCGGCCCGCACCAGCTGCGCGGCGATGTCGGCGTAGACCTTCTCCGGCTCCTGCATGTAGGGCCGGGAGGTCTCGCGCGGGTAGTAGAACCGCAGCGGCTCGCCGTCGTAGCCGGACTCGGCCAGCAGCTCCCGGGCCCGCTGCGGGTCGTAGGCGGGCAGGGCGGCCTCGGTGCCGTCCATGGCGAAGCGGGCCGGGAGGAAGTCGTCGGCCACCCGGGTGCCGTCGGGGTAGTGCTCGCGCACGATCATCGACCGGTCCACGGCGGCCGCGAGCGCGGTGCGCACCTGCGGGTCGTCGAGCGGCGGGACGGCCTGGTTGATGCCGAGGTAGGAGACCGAGTAGGGGTCGCGCTGCAGCACCTGGATCCCGTGGCGGGCGAGGGGGACGAAGGACTCCAGCCCGACCTGGTCGTAGCCGTCGACCTCTCCCCGCCGCAGGGCCACGTAGCGCAGCTGCGCCTCGGGGACGGTGCGGAACTCGAGCGTGCCGATCTCGCCGAGCTCGCCCCAGTACCCGTCGTGCGCGCGCAGCACCAGGTGCCGCCCGTCCCCGGACTCGTAGCGGAACGGTCCCGTGCCCACCGGGTGGGTGCCCTGGGTGCCCGCGGCCAGGGCCGCGGGGGAGGCGATGCCGAAGGCGGGCTGGGTCAGCGCCCGCAGCGTCGGGGTGTGCCGCCGGGCCAGGTCCAGGGCCACGGTGCCGGGGTCCTCCGCGGTGCAGCCCTCGTACACCGGGTCCGTGCCGGGGGTGTTGGTGCGGAAGACCGTGTCGAAGGTCGTGCGCCCGGCCCCGGCGCCCAGGCCGGCCCACCGCTCGAAGTTGGCGCACACGGCAGCGGCGTCGAGCACGGTGCCGTCGTGGAAGCGCACGTCCCGGCGCAGCTCGAAGACGTAGCTGCGCCCGTCCTCGGAGACCTCCCACGAGGTCGCCAGCGCGGGCACCGGTTCGCCGGTGGACGGGTCGGCCCCCACGAGCCCCTCGAGGACCTGGGCGGCGATCCGCGAGGTCTCCAGGGTGCTCGGCAGGGCGGGGTCCAGCGTGGGGGCGGCGGCGGCGTTGGCGAAGACGAAGCGGCGCTCGGGGACGGCGGCCGCGTCGTCGGGCTCCTCCGCCCCGGCGCAGCCCGCGAGCGTGCCCAGCGCCGCGACGAGGAGCAGGGCGGCCGGGCCGCGGGGGGAACGCCAGGGGATCATCGGGTGCTTCGCCGCCTCGCGGGAACTCGGTGGTGGGACGGTGCCGGGCGCCGCGGGCCCGGCGGGCCCGCGGCGGTGGTGCGCGAGGCGGGACTCGAACCCGCACGCCGGTCAGGGCACAGGAACCTAAATCCTGCGTGTCTGCCAGTTCCACCACTCGCGCCGGGGCCCCGGCGGGCCCCCGTCATCCTAGCGCCCGTGCCCGGCTCAGGGCTGGAGGCCGAGGTCCCGGCGCAGCTTCGCGACGTGGCCGGTGGCGCGCACGTTGTACTGGGCGAGCTCGACGGTGCCGTCGGGACCGACCACGACCGTGGAGCGGATGAGCCCCTCGTAGGTCTTCCCGTAGTTCTTCTTCTCCCCCCACGCCCCCCAGGCCTCGGCCACGGCGTGGTCGGGGTCGGAGAGCAGCGGGAAGTCCAGGGACTGCTCCTCGGCGAAGCGGGCCAGGGCCTCGGGGGCGTCCGGCGACACGCCGAGCACCGCGAAGCCCTCGGCGGTGAAGCGGGCGAGGCTGTCGCGGAAGTCGCAGGCCTGGGTGGTGCACCCCGGGGTGGAGGCGCGCGGGTAGAAGTAGACGATGGTGCGCCGGCCGTGGTGCTCGGCCAGCGAGACGGGCCTGCCCGTGGCGTCGGGCAGGGTGAAGTCGGGGGCCGGCCGGCCGGGTTCGAGGCGTGCTGCCAAGGGGGTCCTCCGCGGGGTCTCGGGCGGCGTGCGGCGCCGCGCAACGGGTCGTGCTCCGCACCCTACCGGCCCCGCGGCTGCCCCGGCGCGCCCACCGCGGGCGCCCCGGGGCGGCCCCGGCGCCCCTCCTCCGGTGCGCCGCGGCGGGGGAGCGGGGGAGGTCCGCCCGCGCCCCGGGACGCGGGCCGGACGGCCCGCCCGGGAGCCCGGGTCGGCGGGGCCGGGGCGTTCACGGGCGGTGAAACAATCCTAAGGTTGCTTAGCAGGGTGCTGATTTGCGACTGATGAATCGGTAGACTGCTGGCCATGCCTTTCACCACTCAATGGCCGACCAACCGACTGCTCTCCACCGCGGCCCGGCTCGTGGAGCACGCGTGGAACGAGCGGCTGGCCTCCCTCGGCGTCACGCACGCCGGGGTCATGGCCCTCGACGTCCTGCGGACGGCGGGGAGCATGACCCAGGCCCAGCTGGCCCACCGCGTGCGCGTCCAGGCCCAGACCATGGGCAAGACGCTCCACCGCCTCGAGCTGCACGGGCACGTGACGCGCTCGAAGAACGTGCGCGACCGGCGCAGCCACCTCGTGTCCATCACCCCCGAGGGCCAGCGGGTCCTGGAGGCCGCCACCCAGCTCGAGGACGAGCTCGTGGGCGACGGCCTGCTGACCGACGAGGACCTGCGGCGCACGCTCGCCGACATCATCACGACGCTGGGCGGGGCCCGCTGGAAGCTGCGCGTGCAGCCGGACGGGACCGTCACCGACGCCGGCTCGCCCGACGCGACGACCCCCGAGGAGGTCCGCGGGGCCGCGGCCGACCCGGCCTCCTGAGCGCGGCCCGCCGCCCCGTGGCCGCCCCGCGGGCGGGGCCGGGGCGGGCCGGCGGCGTGGTGGGGGACCTCCGCGGTCCCGAAGGGCAGCCCGGGGCGCCACAGGCGTCCCGGGTTCTTCTGCGCCCCGGGTCGGTCGGGGGCTGCGCGGCGACGGCCCTCCCGTCCGGGTCCGGGCGACCCCCGGGGCGGAGCGGGATCCTGGCTGCAGCGGGGCCCTGCTCGGGGCCGGGCCGGGGGCTCGGCCGGCTGCGGGCACGACGACGACGGGCCCCTCACCGATCTCGGTGAGGGGCCCGTCCGGCGGGTGCGCCCCCTGGGACTCGAACCCAGAACCCATTGATTAAGAGTCAATTGCTCTGCCAATTGAGCTAGAGGCGCTCTCTCGTGCGGCAAGAAGACTAGCACGCCCCGGTCCCGGACCGAAATCCGGGCGGGTGCCGTGCCGGGCGGCCGTGACCGCCGCTGCCTGCGCAACGAGAGACCACTCTACGCACGCCCGCCGCGGCTGTCCACCCGGGGCCCGTCCCGGCGGGGGCGGGCCCGCGGTGGCCGCATGCCGGGTGGCCCGTCTCACATCCTGGGACGGGGCGTCCGGCAATTGACACGCCCGTCCGCGCCGCGGAGCATGGGACCATGCAGCTCAGCCACGGTGTCGTCCAGCTCACGGTACGCGTCCTCGTCGGACGCGGGGCCTGAGCCGGCGCACGGCCGAGCGCACGGGCCCCGTCGCACCCCCGGTGCAGCGAGGGCCCTTTTTCCTGCCCGACCGCTCCGGGACCCAGGTGCCGGAGCCGGGACGGAACCGCCGAGAACACGAAGGACTGCTGACATGAGCAAGGGACAGCCGATCAGCCCGGCGCTGATGGCCACCAAGCGCGCGGAGACCGCCGCGGACCACCGGCCCCCCGGGGCCCCGGAGCCGGCCGTCCCCGCCGCCCCGTCCGTCATGGGGCCGGGCAACACCGTGGCGCCCGTGGAGATGACCGGCTCGCAGGCCGTCGTCCGCGCCCTCGAGGAGCTGGGCGTCACCGACGTCTTCGGCATCCCGGGCGGGGCGATCCTGCCGACCTACGACCCCCTGATGGACACGGAGCGGATCAACCACATCCTGGTCCGGCACGAGCAGGGCGCCGGCCACGCCGCCGAGGGCTACGCCCTGGCCTCCGGCCGGGTGGGCGTGTGCATCGCAACCTCCGGCCCGGGGGCGACGAACCTCGTGACCGCCATCGCCGACGCCCACATGGACTCGATCCCCGTGGTGGCCATCACCGGGCAGGTCTCCTCCAAGGTCATCGGCTCGGACGCCTTCCAGGAGGCGGACATCGTCGGCATGACGATGCCGATCACCAAGCACTCCTACCTCGTGACCCGCGCCCAGGACATCCCGCGCGTGCTCGCCGAGGCGTTCCACCTGGCCTCCACCGGCCGGCCCGGCCCGGTGCTCGTGGACATCGCCAAGGACGCCCAGCAGGACACCATGACGTTCTCCTGGCCCCCGCGCATGGAGCTGCCCGGCTACCGGCCCGTCACCCGCGGGCACGCCAAGCAGGTCCGCGAGGCCGCCCGGCTCATCGCCGCGGCGCAGCGGCCCGTGCTCTACGTGGGCGGCGGGACCGTGCGCGCCGAGGCCGCCGCCGAGCTCAAGGAGCTCGCCGAGCTCACGGGCGCCCCGGTCGTGACCACGCTGACCGCCCTCGGCGTCTTCCCCGAGTCCCACGAGCAGCACCTGGGCATGCCCGGGATGCACGGCACGGTCCCGGCCGTCTACGCCCTGCAGCAGGCCGACCTGCTCGTGACCCTCGGCGCCCGCTTCGACGACCGCGTCACCGGGCACCTGCCGACCTTCGCACCGACCGCCAAGGTGATCCACGCGGACATCGACCCGGCCGAGATCTCCAAGAACCGCACCGCCGACGTCCCGATCGTGGGCGACGTCAAGGAGATCATCCCCGACCTGGTCGAGGCCGTGCGCCAGGAGACCGAGCGTGCCGGGACCCCGGACCTCTCCGCCTGGTGGAGCACCCTCAGCAGCCTGCAGGCCACCTACCCCCTGGGCCACACCCGGCCCGCCGACGGCCTCGGCTCCCCGCAGCACGTCATCGAGCGGCTCTCCGCGCTCACCGGCCCCGAGGCCGTGTACGTGGCCGGGGTGGGCCAGCACCAGATGTGGAGCGCCCACTTCGTGGACTACGAGCGGCCCCGCCAGTGGCTGAACTCCGCCGGCCTGGGCACGATGGGCTTCGCCGTGCCGGCCGCGATGGGCGCCAAGGTCTCCCAGCCCGACCGCGTGGTGTGGGCCATCGACGGCGACGGCTGCTTCCAGATGACCAACCAGGAGCTCGCCACCTGCGTGATCAACCGGATCCCCATCAAGGTGGCGGTGATCAACAACTCCTCGCTGGGCATGGTCCGCCAGTGGCAGACCCTGTTCTACGACGGCCGGTACTCGAACACCGACCTCAACACGGGCCACGACACCGTGCGCGTGCCCGACTTCGTCAAGCTCGCCGAGGCCTACGGCTGCGCCGCCCTGCGCTGCGAGCGCGACGAGGACGTCGACGACGTCATCCGCCGTGCCCTCGAGATCGACGACCGCCCCGTGGTGATCGACTTCGTGGTCTCCGCCGACGCGATGGTGTGGCCCATGGTGCCCGCCGGCGTGTCCAACAGCCAGATCCAGATCGCCCGCAACATGACTCCCGACTGGGACGAGGAGGACTGACCCGTGAGCCGACACACCCTCTCCGTGCTGGTCGAGGACAAGCCCGGCGTGCTGACCCGCGTCGCGGGCCTGTTCGCCCGGCGCGCCTTCAACATCGACTCGCTCGCCGTGGGCCCCACCGAGCTCGACGGCGTCTCCCGCATCACCGTGGTGGTGGACGCCGAGGGCGAGCTGCTCGAGCAGGTGACCAAGCAGCTGAACAAGCTGATCAACGTCATCAAGATCGTCGAGCTCACCCCCGAGTCCTCGGTGCAGCGCGACCACATCATGGTCAAGGTGCGCGCCGACGCCGCGACCCGGCTGCAGGTCAACCAGGCCGCAGACCTGTTCCGTGCCACCGTTGTCGACGTCTCCACCGAGTCGCTCGTCATCGAGGCCACCGGCGCCCCCGACAAGCTCCGCGCGCTGCTGGACGTCCTGGAGCCCTTCGGGGTCCGGGAGATCGTCCGGGCCGGTACGCTGGCCCTCGGACGCGGACCGAAGTCGATGAGCGACCGCGCCCTGCGCCACTGACCGCCCCGCGGTCGGCGCGGGCGCCGGACCGCACGTTCCCACCCCACCCGCGGCGGAGGACCCGCCGCGCCCACCTGCTCCAAGGAGACAACCCCATGGCAGAGATCTTCTACGACGACGACGCCGACCTGTCGATCATCCAGGACCGCTCCGTGGCCGTCATCGGCTACGGCTCGCAGGGCCACGCCCACGCGCTGAACCTGCGCGACTCCGGCGTGGACGTGCGCATCGGCCTGGCCGAGGGCTCGACGTCGCGCGCCAAGGCCGAGGCCGAGGGCCTGCGCGTGCTCACGGTCGCGGAGGCCGTCGAGGAGTCCGACGTCGTCATGATCCTCACCCCCGACCAGGTCCAGCGCCACGTCTACGCCGAGTCGATCGCCCCGAACCTCAAGGACGGCGACGCGATCTTCTTCGCCCACGGCTTCAACATCCGCTACGGCTACATCGAGGCCCCCGAGGGCGTCGACGTCGTCATGGTCGCCCCCAAGGGCCCGGGCCACACCGTGCGCCGCGAGTTCGAGGCCGGCCGGGCCGTGCCCGCGCTCGTCGCCGTGGAGAAGGACGCCTCCGGCCAGGCCCTCGCCCTCGGCCTGTCCTACGCCAAGGCCATCGGCGGCACCCGCGCCGGCGTCATCAGGACCACCTTCACCGAGGAGACCGAGTCCGACCTCTTCGGCGAGCAGGCCGTGCTGTGCGGCGGCATGTCCCACCTGGTCCAGTACGGCTTCGAGACCCTCGTCGAGGCGGGCTACCAGCCGGAGATCGCCTACTTCGAGGTGCTGCACGAGCTCAAGCTCATCGTCGACCTCATGGTCGAGGGCGGGATCGCCAAGCAGCGCTGGTCCATCTCCGACACCGCCGAGTACGGCGACTACGTCTCCGGCCCCCGCGTGATCAGCCCGGCCGTGAAGGAGAACATGAAGGCCGTGCTGGCCGACATCCAGGACGGCACCTTCGCCAAGCGCTTCATCGAGGACCAGGACGCCGGGGCGCCCGAGTTCCGGAAGCTGCGCGAGAAGGAGGAGCAGCACCCGATCGAGGTCACCGGCCGCGAGCTGCGCAAGCTCTTCGCCTGGACCTCGCCCGACGCCGACTACGTCGAGGGCACCGCGGCCCGCTGAGCCGCCCGTCCCGCCCCGAGGGGCCGCGGAGGGCACGGGACGCCCCGTGCCCGCCGCGGCCCCTCGCCGCGTCCGGGCCCGGACGGGCCCGGCGCCCGCGCGTCGCGGCGGATCGGTAGAGTGGAGGCCGTGACTTCCTCCGACCGCACCCCGTACTACATCACCACGGCCATCTCGTACCCCAACGGCGCCCCGCACATCGGCCACGCCTACGAGGTCATCGCGACGGACGTGCTGGCCCGGTTCAAGCGGCTGGACGGCCACGACGTCCGCTTCCTCACCGGCACGGACGAGCACGGGCAGAAGATGCAGCAGACCGCGGAGCGGGAGGGGCTCACCGCCCGGGAGCTCGCCGACCGCAACGCCGCCCGCTTCCGGGCGATGGACGACGCCCTGAACATCTCCTACGACCGGTTCATCCGCACCACCGATCCCGACCACTACGCCGCGTCCGCGGCGATCTGGAAGCGCATGGAGCAGGCCGGGGACATCTACCTCGGCACCTACGCCGGCTGGTACTCGGTGCGCGACGAGGCCTACTACGCCGAGGAGGAGACGGAGGTCGGCGAGGACGGTGTCCGCCGCTCGACCGGCACGGGCACCGAGGTCACCTGGACGGAGGAGCAGTCCTACTTCTTCCGCCTCTCCGCCTACCAGGACCGGCTGCTGGAGCTCTACGAGCGCGAGGGCTTCGTCTTCCCCGAGACCCGGCGCAACGAGGTCGCCTCGTTCGTGCGCTCGGGGCTGTCCGACCTCTCCGTCTCGCGCACGACCTTCGACTGGGGCGTGCCCGTGCCCGGCGACCCGGACCACGTGATGTACGTGTGGGTCGACGCCCTGACGAACTACCTCACCGGTGTGGGCTTCCCCGACACCGACGGCGAGCTGTTCCGCACCTACTGGCCCGCCGACGCCCACGTGATCGGCAAGGACATCGCCCGCTTCCACGCCGTGTACTGGCCGGCGTTCCTCATGTCCGCCGGGCTGCCGCTGCCCCGGAGGGTCTTCGCCCACGGGTTCCTGTTCAACCAGGGCGAGAAGATGTCGAAGTCCGTCGGCAACGTCATCGACCCGCACGCCCTCGTGGCCGAGTACGGTCTCGACCAGCTGCGCTTCTTCCTGCTGCGCGAGGTGCCCTTCGGCCAGGACGGCAGCTACTCCCACGACGCGATCCGCAACCGGATCAACTCCGACCTCGCCAACGACCTCGGCAACCTCGCCCAGCGCTCGCTGTCGATGGTCGCCAAGAACTGCGCCGGGCGGGTCCCCGGGCCGGGGGCGCCCACGGCCGAGGACCGGGAGCTGCTCGACGCGGCCGCCGGGCTGCTCGAGCCGGTGCGCGCCGCCTTCGACGAGCAGCAGTTCCACCGCGCGCTCGAGCTGATCTGGCGCACCGTCGCCGACGCCAACCGCTACTTCACCGCCATGGAGCCGTGGAAGCTGCGCAAGACCGACCCGGAGCGGATGGCCACGGTCCTGTGGACCACCCTCGAGGTGGTCCGCACCGTGGGCGTGCTGGTCCAGCCGGTCATGCCGGACTCCGCCGCGCGCCTGCTGGACCTGCTCGGCCTGCCCCAGGGCCCGGCCCGCGACTTCGCCGCCCTCGGCGAGCGACTGGCGCCGGGCACCGAGCTGCCGGCCCCGCAGGGCGTCTTCCCGCGCTACGAGGAGCCCGCCGCGCTGCGCTCCTGACCCGCCACCGGCGCCCGCCGGTGTCCGCCATGCGAGACGACCGTCCGCACCGTGGAGGAAGGGGGCCGGGCGCTCCTATCCTGGCGGCATGACCGAACAGCGCGCCGCAGCAGCCCCCGACCACCTGAGCATCGCCGTCGTCCCCGGCGACGGCATCGGCCCGGAGGTCGTGGCCGAGGCCGAGAAGGTCCTCGACGCCGTGACCTCCGCCGCGGGCGTCACCGTGGCCAAGGAGCGCTTCGGCCTCGGCGCCGAGCACTGGCTCGCGACGGGGGAGACCCTCACGGACGAGACCCTCGATCGGCTGCGCTCCTTCGACGCCATCCTCTTCGGCGCCGTCGGCGCCGCGCCGGGCGACCCCCGCGTGCCCTCCGGGATCCTGGAGCGCGACGTCCTGCTGCGGCTGCGCTTCGCGCTCGACCACTACGTCAACCTGCGCCCCTCGAAGCTCTACCCCGGCACCACGAGCCCGCTGGCCCGGCCCGGGGAGATCGACTTCGTCGTGGTGCGCGAGGGCACCGAGGGCCCCTACGCGGGCAACGGCGGCACGCTGCGCGCCGGCACGGACGCGGAGATCGCCACCGAGGTCTCCCTCAACACCGCCCACGGCGTGCGCCGGCTCGTGCGCTACGCCTTCGAGCTCGCCGCGCGCCGCGAGCGCAAGAAGCTCACGCTCGTGCACAAGCACAACGTGCTGGTCAACGCCGGACGGCTCTACGCCCGGCTCGTCGAGGAGGTCGGCGCGCAGTTCCCGCAGGTCGAGGTGGACTACCTGCACGTGGACGCGGCGACGATCTTCCTGACCACCGATCCGGCCCGCTTCGACGTGATCGTCACCGACAACCTCTTCGGCGACATCCTCACCGACCTGGCCGGGGCGGTCACCGGCGGGATCGGCCTGGCCCCGGCCGGCAACATCAACGCCGACCGCACCGCCCCGTCGATGTTCGAGCCCGTCCACGGCTCCGCGCCGGACATCGCCGGGCAGCAGAGGGCGAACCCGGTGGCCGCGATCCTGGCCACCGCGATGATGCTCGACCACCTCGGCCACCCCGCGCTGGCCGCCAGGGTGGAGGCCGCCGTCGAGCGGGACCTCGCCGCCCACGGGAACGAGCAGCGCACCACGGCCCAGGTGGGCGACGCGGTCGTCGCCGCCCTGGGCTGAGCCCCGCGCCCCGCCGCACCGCCGCCGGCGCGGCGGGGGATAGGCTGGGGGCGAACGACAAGCTACGCCCCGCGTGCCGGTCGCCACGGGGTCGACCTCGCAGGGAGACGCAGTGACCACTCAGCCCACGACCTTCGCCCACCACCTCACCCAGGACCCCGTCCCGGAGGAGGTCCGGGCGGCGATCCTCGCCGACCCGGGCTTCGGCACGAACTTCACCGACCACATGGTCAAGATCGACTGGTTCGGCGACGTCGTGGCGGGCACCGGCCGCTGGAACGACCCGCGGATCGAGCCCTACGGGCCCCTCGTGCTGGACCCCGCGGCCGCCGTGCTCCACTACGGCCAGGAGATCTTCGAGGGGCTGAAGGCCTACCGGCACGCGGACGGGTCCGTGTGGACCTTCCGCCCCGAGGCCAACGCCGCCCGCCTCAACCGCTCCGCCCGCCGCCTCGCCCTGCCCGAGCTGCCCGAGCAGCTCTTCCTCGACTCCCTCCGGGAGCTCGTGGCCGTGGACGAGCAGTGGGTGCCGGACGGCGAGGGCGAGTCGCTCTACCTGCGCCCGTTCATGATCGCCACCGAGGCGTTCCTGGGCGTGCGCCCTTCCCGGCAGGTGCTCTACTCGGTCATCGCCTCCCCGGCCGGCAACTACTTCGGCGGGCCCGTGCAGCCGGTCGACATCTGGCTCTCCCGCGACTGGGCCCGCGCCGGCCGCGGCGGCACCGGCGCCGCCAAGTGCGGCGGCAACTACGCGGCCTCGCTGATCGCGCAGATCGAGGGGGAGGCCCACGGGTGCCAGCAGGTGCTCTTCCTCGACCGCGACCGCGGGGACGCCGTCGAGGAGCTCGGCGGGATGAACGTGTTCTTCGTCCACGACGACGGCACCCTCGTGACCCCCGAGCTCACCGGCACGATCCTCGAGGGCGTCACCCGCAGCTCGATCCTCCAGCTCGCCCGCGACCGCGGGCTCACGGTCGAGGAGCGGCGCTTCACCCTCGACGAGTGGCGCGAGGGCTGGCGCAGCGGGCGGATCACCGAGGCCTTCGCCTGCGGCACCGCCGCCGTCATCACCCCCATCGGCCGGCTGGTCAGCACGGAGGGCGCCATCGGCGACGACGACGCCCGGCCCGGGCCCGTCACCATGGACATCCGCCGGCAGCTGCTGGAGATCCAGACCGGCCGCGCCGAGGACCCCCACGGCTGGCTCACCCGCCTCGTCTGAGCCCTGCCCCCGGTGCGGGCCCGCACCCGCACCGGGGGCCGGGACACGGGGCGGCCGTGGGATAGCCTGGGGGACATGCGCATTGCCAGGTTCACGGTCGACAACGAGATCCACTTCGGCACCGTCCAGGGGGAGCCCGGCGACGAGACGGTCACGGCCCTCGCGGGGGACCCCTTCTACACGGGGATCCACCCGACCGGCCGGACCCACCGCCTGGCCGACGTCCGGCTCCTGGCCCCGGTGATCCCCCGCTCCAAGATCGTGTGCGTGGGCCGCAACTACGCCGACCACGCCGCGGAGCTGGGCAACGAGGTGCCGGCCTCGCCGATGCTCTTCCTCAAGCCCAACACCTCGGTGGCCGGCCCCGGCGATCCCGTCACCCTCCCACCGTGGACCGAGGAGGTCTCCTACGAGGCCGAGCTCGCCGTGGTCATCGGGCGGATGTGCAAGGACGTCCCCGTGGAGCGCGTGCCCGAGGTCGTCTTCGGCTACACCTGCGCCAACGACCTCACCGCACGGGACGTCCAGCGCACCGACGGACAGTGGGCCCGCGCCAAGGGCTTCGACGGCGCCTGCCCGCTCGGGCCGTGGATCGAGACCGACCTCGACACCTCCGCCGTGGCCGTGCGCAGCCGCGTCAACGGCACGACGAAGCAGGACGGCAGCACCCGCGACATGGTCTTCGACGTCCCGGCCCTCGTCTCCTACGCCTCCCAGGCGTTCACGCTGCTGCCCGGGGACGTGCTCCTCACCGGCACCCCCGCCGGCGTCGGCCTCGTCGACGAGGGCGACCGCCTCGAGGTCGAGGTCGAGGGCATCGGCGTCCTGCCCACCCTCCTGCGCCGCTGAGGACCCCGGTCCCGCCCCACCCGCTCCCGCCCGCCGATCCCACCGAAAGAGCCATGACTGCACAGCCCCTGACCCCGGCCGTCCCCGATCCCGCCGCCACCCCGGTGCGCGTGCGCTTCTGCCCGTCGCCGACGGGCACGCCCCACGTGGGGCTGATCCGCACCGCCCTGTTCAACTGGGCCCACGCCCGCCACACCGGCGGCACCATGGTGTTCCGGGTCGAGGACACCGACACCCTGCGGGACTCCGAGGAGAGCTACCAGCAGCTGCTCGAGGCGCTGCACTGGCTCGGCATCGACTGGGACGAGGGCGTCGAGACCGGCGGCCCGCACGGGCCCTACCGGCAGTCCGAGCGCCTGGGGATCTACGCGGACGTCACCGCGCGGCTGCGCGAGCACGGCGCCGTCTACGAGTGCTACTCGACCCCCGAGGAGGTCGAGGCCCGCCACCGCGCCGCCGGGCGCGACCCCAAGCTGGGCTACGACAACTTCGACCGGGACCTCACCCCCGAGCAGGTCGCGGCCTACCGGGCCGAGGGCCGCGAGCCGGTGCTGCGCTTCCGGATGCCCGACGAGGACATCGTCGTGACCGACATGATCCGCGGGGAGATCGTGTTCCGGGCCGGGTCCATCCCCGACTTCGTGGTGGTCCGCGCCAACGGCCAGCCCCTCTACACCCTCACCAACCCCGTCGACGACGCCCTCATGGAGATCACCCAGGTGCTGCGCGGGGAGGACCTGCTCTCCTCCACGCCCCGGCAGATCGCCCTGTTCCGGGTGCTCGTGGAGCTCGGCATCGCCACCTGCGTGCCCGAGTACGGCCACCTGCCCTACGTCATGGGGGAGGGCAACAAGAAGCTGTCCAAGCGCGACCCCGAGTCCAGCCTCTTCCACCTCAAGGACAGCGGCTTCGTCCCCGAGGGGCTGCTCAACTACCTGGCCCTGCTCGGCTGGTCGCTGTCCGCCGACGAGGACGTGTTCACCGTCGAGCAGCTCGTGGCCCACTTCGACGTCCACGACGTGCTGGCCAACCCGGCCCGCTTCGACCTCAAGAAGGCCACGGCCATCAACGGCACGCACGTGCGCATGCTCGACCCGCAGGACTTCCGCGACCGTCTCGTCCCGTACCTGCGGGCCGCCGGCGTGGTGGGGGAGAGCCTCGACGAGCGCGAGAACGAGATCCTCGACCGGGCCGCGCCGCTGGTCCAGGAGCGGATGAACCTGCTCGGGGAGGCCCCCGAGCTGCTGTCCTTCCTCTTCGCCGGCGACGACGGGATCGAGATCGCCGACGACGCCCGCAAGCAGCTCAAGGACTCCGCCGGCGAGGTCCTGCGGGCCGCGCTGGCCGCCCTCGAGCCGCTGACGGAGTGGACCGCTCCCGCGCTGGAGACCGCCCTGCGGGAGGCCATCGTGGACGGGCTGGGCATCAAGCCGCGCCTGGCCTTCGGGCCGGTCCGCACCGCGGTGTCCGGACGGCGGATCTCCCCGCCGCTGTTCGAGTCGATGGAGATCCTCGGCCGGGAGTCCTCCCTGACCCGGCTGCGCGCGCTGGCCGCCGAGCTCGGCTGAGCCGTTCCCGGTCCGCGGCGCCCCCGAGTTGCCGAGTGCCCGGCAGCCCGGTATAGTCTTCTTGCGTTGCGCCGGTCGGTGCGGGAAGCCGCAGGACCGGGGACAGCAGTGGGATATGGTGTAATTGGCAACACTACGGTTTCTGGTACCGTCATTCTAGGTTCGAGTCCTGGTATCCCAGCTCTGCTCCGCCAGGAGCAGGACGGCCCCATCGTATAGCGGCCTAGTACGCCGCCCTCTCACGGCGGTAACGCGGGTTCGAATCCCGCTGGGGTCACCGTCCCGAGAACCCCCGGACCACCACGTGGTCCGGGGGTTCTCGCGCGTCCGGGCCCGGCTCGGGCGGGCGGGCCTCCCGTCCGGCAGGGCCGGCCGGATTCGGCGGCCCGCCGCGGGTCTGCTACAGTGTTCCAGGCCGGTGCGGGGGAACCCCGGGACCGGCACGGCACGGCCCCATCGTATAGCGGCCTAGTACGCCGCCCTCTCACGGCGGTAACGCGGGTTCGAATCCCGCTGGGGTCACCACCACGAGCCCCCGGACCACCAGGTCCGGGGGCTCGTCCCGTTGCCGGGCCGCCCTGCCGGGACGCGGCGGACGCTCAGGCCAGCGCCGCGTCCAGGGTGATGTCCACGGACAGCGCCTGCGAGACCGGGCAGCCGGCCTTGGCCTCCTCCGCGATCCGGGCGAAGTCCTCGGCGTCCAGGCCGGCGACCTCCGCCCGCACCACGAGCCGGATCCCCGTGATGCCCTCCCCGGCCACGAACGTGACCTCGGCGGAGGAGTCCAGGCGGGTCGGCGGGGTGTCGTTGCCCGCGAGCATGTTCGACAGCGCCATCGAGAAGCACGTGGCGTGGGCGGCCGCCAGGAGCTCCTCGGGGCTCGTGCGCTCGCCCGCGCCCTCCTCGGCGCGGGTCTTCCAGTCGACGTCGAACGGGCCCAGGCCCGAGCCCTCCAGGCGCGTGCTGCCCGAGCCGGAGAAGAGGTCTCCGTTCCAGACGGTGCTGGCCGTGCTGACGACGGGTTTCGGCATGGTTCCTCCTGTGGGTCCACGGCACGCGGGCGCTCCGCCTGCCGGCGCCGGTGGCGCTGCCTGTCACGCTAGCCGATGACCGCCCGCCACGCCGGGGCGATGCGGCTCCGCGGCGGGCGCGCAGGACCCGGATCGGCTATCGTGGTGTTCGAACACATGTTCGACGACGGGCGGCGTGGCACCCGCACCGGACCGGCACCGGGTGCTCTGACGGGAACCGGGCACCGGGGGCGCCGGGCCCCGCCGCGAGGATCCAGGAAGGAGGGCGCCGTGGGCCGATCCCTGCGCGTCCCCGCGATCGGGCTGGCCGTGGCCGGACTCCTCCTGGCCGCCGTGCTGTCCGTGGGCACCACCTGGCTCCTGGTGGCCACGGGACGCTGGGACGCGGCCGCCTGGGGCGTGCTGGCGGAGGCCTGGCGGGCGGTCGCGGCGTTCATCCCGGCCGCCGTGGTCCTCGTGGCCTTCCAGGTCTACCGGGCCGACCAGTGGTGGAAGCGGGTCGAGTGGGCCCTCGACGCCGCCTCCGACGACGAGCACCCGGTGCGGCAGCTGGCCGGCCTCACGGCCCTCAACGAGCTGCGCCGCCCCGGGTCGTGGCGCCCGCCGCGGCAGGACGACCGGATGTTCCGCGCCGTGGGGGCGGCGCTGAGCCGCCACCTGGCGCGGCGCTGGGACGAGGACGGCGGCCCGGGCGCGGACACGCGCGGCGGCGCGGAGTAGAGTGGGGGCACAGTCCGTTCCCGTCGGGCTGCCGCCGGAGAGGAGCCTGCCGATGAGCGAGTTCGCGCAGCGAACCGTTCCCGGCGCCGCCTCCCACCGGGCGGCCAAGAAGCGACGGCGCCGGGAGGCCCAGGACGCTCCCTCGCGGGCGGCCGGGGCGGTGCCCGGGGCCGGCCGGGACGGGGCCGTCGAGGTCGGCGGCCGGACGCTCTACCGGGTCACCACCGCGGACGGCCGCGAGGTGCTCGTGGGCTCGAGGCTGCGCCGGGAGATCCTCGAGCAGGCCGCCCGGCTGGCCTCCGGGGACTGAGCCGGCCCGTCACCGGCGGGCCCCGGTGCGGCCGCCGCGCCGTCCGCCGCGGGGCCGGGTGCAGCGGGCACGGGACGGTGCATCACCACGGACTCCAGCGGCCCCGCCGTGCGCTCCCCGCGGGCCGTCAGCAGGCGGAACCCCCTCCGGTCCCAGTGGGCGCGGGCCTCGTGGTGGCGGGCCACGACGGAGAGCATCAGCTGACGGCAGCCGCCGTCCCGCGCCTCCTGCTCGGCGTGCGCCAGCAGGGCGGCGCCGACGCCGGCCCGCCGCCGCCGCGGGTGCACGTGCACCAGCCCGAGGTAGGCCGTCTGCGGCGTGGGCCAGCCCAGCACGCGGTCGAGCAGTCCCACCAGCACGCCGTCGTCGAAGGCCCCGACGAGGGCGTGGCGGTGGCGGCCCGGCCCGTAGCCGGCCGAGGAGAGCAGGTCGTCCGCGTCCGCGGGCACGGGGTCGCGGTCGAAGCACGTGCGGGCGTGGGCGGGGTCGGCCAGCAGGAAGGCCACGACCGCCGCCCGGTCGCCGGGGTCCAGGGCGCGCAGGGTCAGCACCGGGACAGGATAGGGAGCGTTCCTGGGAGCCCCCCGGGGGGCTCAGGCGGTGCCGTCCGCCGCGCCCCGGGCGAGGACCCTCCGGCGGGCGGCTCCGGCGGCGCCCGAGACGACGCGCTCGAGCGGGCCCTGGCCGAAGGCGTGGCGCCACGCGAGGGCGAACAGCACCGAGAGCGCCAGCACGGCCAGGCACCACAGCAGCGGGTAGGCGTAGTGCACCTCGAAGGACAGGAGCACGAGCTGGCCGGTGTAGAGGGTGAGGGTCATCGCGCCCACGGCCGCCAGCGGGTTCAGCCACGCGCCGTAGCGCCGGGCGATCAGCAGCAGCGCGCCCACGGCCGCCACCGCGACCCCGAGGCTCCACAGCACGGAGAAGGGCGTGTTGGCGTGCGGGGCGGAGAGCACCTGCCACCACAGGGAGTTCGTCGGCAGGGCCTCGGAGGGGCCGAAGACGATCATGTCGTCGAGCTGCTGCCGGGTCAGCTCGGGGATGCTGTAGAGCAGCGTCATGTACCCGCTCGTGGCGTAGAGCAGCAGCCACGAGACCAGCTTCGCCACCGCCGCCAGGCCCGCGCCCGCGGCCAGCAGCCCGCCCTGGACGCGCCGGCTGTTGAGGTTGAGCCGGCCGACGGCGAGGCCCGTGAGCAGGTAGGCCAGGTACGGCAGGGCGGGGTAGGTGCCCGTCAGCAGCAGCTGGGAGAGCAGGGCGGCCGGCTCGGTCACGAGGTGGGCGAAGGTGGGGTTGTGGGAGGAGTACTCCGGCAGCCGCCCGCCCACGGCGTGGACCAGCAGCGGGGCGAGGACCGCGGCCGCCCCCGCGCAGATCAGCAGCGTGCGCACCTGCAGGCCCAGGAACGGCAGGGAGAGCAGGAAGAAGACGCCGTAGGCGGGCAGGATGGAGATCGCCGGCGGGAACTCCTGCGGCAGCAGGTAGCCGATGCTCAGGCCCAGCGCCGCGATGAGCAGGGCCCGCACCGCGATCCCGGCCCGCACGGCCCGCATCTCCCGGCCGGTCCGGGGGCGGCGGCCCCCGGAGGACAGGGCCAGTCCCACCCCGGCGACCAGGGCGAACAGCGCCGCGGAGTCCCCCGCGAACAGCAGCCAGGACAGCGTGGGGGTGCTCGTGCCCTCGTAGGCGGCGGGCAGGAAGTGGATGGCCGTCAGCCCGACGAGGGCCAGGCCGCGGGCCGCGTCCACGGCCTGCACCCGGCCGGTCGGGCGGCGGGCCGCCCGGCCGGCCGCGGGGGCCTGGGCCCGGCGGGGCGTGGATCGGTCGTCCATGGGGATGCGTGGTCCTCCTGCGTCCGGGGCGGCCTGGTCCGGCCCTGCTCCCGTCGATCTTCGCATCCGGGGCGGTTCGTTCCCGCATCGTGTCGCGGCGCGACCGGCGCGCCGTGCGCTCAGCGGCGGGGCCGCCGCCACAGCGGCTCCGCCGCGGCCACCTCGGCCGCGGAGGCGGCCCGGAAGGGCGGGTGCTCCGGGCGCTCGGCCGGGCGCCGGCCCTGCCCGCGCGTGGCGTGCAGGCTCGTGAGGACGGAGGTCCCCACGAGCGCCGCGATCACCGCCAGGGACAGCCCCGTGGGGATCTCCACGACGTGGACCTTCAGCGCCATCTTCACCCCCACCCACACCAGCACGGCGGCCAGGCCCAGGCGCAGGTGGACGAAGCGGTGCATGAGGTCGGCGAGCAGGAAGTACATCGCGCGCAGCCCGAGCACCGCGAAGGCGTTGGCGGTGAACACCAGGAACGGCTCGTCCGTGACGGCGAAGACCGCCGGGATGGAGTCGAGGGCGAAGAGCAGGTCCGTGGCCTCGACGAGCACGAGCACGGCCAGCAGGGGGGTGGCCCGCAGCGCGCCGCCGGTGCGCACGAGCAGGCGCTGGCCGTAGTAGGCGTCGGTCATGGGCACCACCCGCCGGAACAGGCGCAGCACCGCGGACTGGTCCGGGTTCAGCTGCGCCTCCCGCTGGCGGGCCATCCGCCAGCCGGTCCACAGCAGGAAGGCCGCGAAGACGTAGAGGACGCCCTCGAAGGCGTGGATCAGCGCGGCCCCGGCGGCGATGAACGCGCCGCGCAGCACGAGCGCCCCGACCACCCCGAGGAACAGCACCCGGTGCTGGTAGCGGGGCGGCACGGCGAACCAGGACAGGAGCACGGCCCACACGAAGACGTTGTCCACCGACAGGGACTTCTCGACCAGGTAGCCCGAGAAGTACTCCTGGCCGGCCCGCGCCCCCCACAGCGCCCAGACGAGCACGCCGAAGCCGGTCCCGCAGGCGACCCACACCGCCGTCCAGGCCGCCGCCTCCCGCACCGCGATGGCGTGGGGGCGGCGGTGGGCGAGCAGGTCGACGGCGAGCATCGCCGCGATCCCGGCGAGCACGGCCGCCCACCCCCAGACCGGGACGTCCATCGCGCTCCCTCCGGGGCCCGGTCTGCGCGCGGCGCGCCCGCCGGACCCCTCCCGGGACCCAGCGAACCCCGCCCGGGTCCACGCGTCAAGGTCCCGCCGGTCCCCGGGCAGGGCGGGGGTGCGGTGCTACGCTCGCCGTGCGCCGACGCGTCCCGCGCGGCGACGACGGCGGAGCGTCCCGCGCCCGCCCCGGCGGCCCGACCGGTCCCGATGGTGGTGACGTCCGTGACCCCGACCCCCGGCCCCCTCCGCACCTTCGGCGTCGAGGAGGAGCTGCTGCTCGTCGACGCCGACTCGTTCGTCCCGGCCCCGGCCGGTCCGGAGGCCGTGCGGCGGCACGCCGAGCGGGCCGCGCCGGGGCCCGGCAGCGGCCACCACGTCACCACGGAGCTGCAGCAGGAGCAGATCGAGGTCGCGGGCCCCCCGGTCCGGGGCCTGGCCGAGCAGCTCGAGGCCGTGCGCCGGGGCCGCGAGCTGGCCGACGCCGCCGCCCGCCGGGTGGGCGCCCGCGCCGTGGCCCTCGCCGCACCGGTGGCCCCGCAGCAGCCCCACCCCGCCCCGGACCCGCGCTACGCGTGGCTGCGGGAGCACTACGGCCTCGTGGCCCGCGAGCAGCTCACGTGCGGGCTGCACGTGCACGTGGGCGTCACCGGCGCCGCCGAGGGCGTGGCCGTGCTCGACCGCGTCCGCGTCTGGCTGCCCGCGCTGCTCGCCCTCAGCGCCAACTCCCCGCTGTGGTACGGGCGCGACACCGGGTTCGCCAGCTTCCGCTACCAGACCTGGGCCCGGTGGCCCACGTCCGGGCCCCGCGACGTGCTCGGCTCCGCGGCGGCCTACGAGGAGCACTGCGCGGCGCTGCTGCGCAGCGGCGTCGCCCGCGACCGCGGGATGCTCTACTTCGACGCCCGCCTCTCGGCCCGCTACCCGACCGTGGAGGTGCGCATCGCCGACGTGTGCCTCGACGCGGGGCACACCGCGGTGCTCGCCGCCCTGGTGCGGGCCCTCGTGGAGACCGCCGCCCGGCAGGCCAGGGCAGGGGTGCCCGCCCCGGACGTGGACACCGGCGTGCTGCGGGCGTGGTCGTGGCAGGCGAGCGCCTCGGGCACCGAGGGGCCGCTGGTCTCGCCCGCCACGGGCGCACCGGCCCCGGCCGCCGAGGTGGTGGGCGAGCTGCTCGCGCACGTGGGCCCCGTGCTCGAGGACCAGGGGGAGCTCGCCGCGGTCGAGGACGGCACGGCGGCCGTGCTGCGCGGGGGCACCGGCGCCCGGCACCAGCGCGCGGCCTGGGCGGCCCGGGCCGACCCGGCCGACGTCGTCCGCACCGCGCTGGCCGCCACCCACGGCTGAGCGTCGCGGGCGGGACCGTGGCGGGCTCGCCCGCACCCGCGGGCGGTACCGTGGCAGCAGCGCCCGCACCCGCGGGCGGCCGCACCCCCCTCGACCGCGGAGGAGACCCCCGTGCCCGCAGCCCGGCCCGCGCCCCTGACGCACCGGCGCCTCGTCGTCGACGGCCGCGCGGTCGAGGTGCGCGGCACCTTCGACCGCGGGCGCCCGGCGGTCGTGCTCGTGCACGGGATCGGCGTCTCGGGGGAGTACTTCCTGCCCCTGGCCGCCGCGCTCGCGGCCGACCGGGACGTCTACGCCCTGGACCTGCCCGGCTACGGCACCGCGCCCGGGCCGCGGCGGCCCCTGTCCGTGCCCGAGCTCGCCCGGGTGCTCGCCGGCACGGTGCGCGCCCTGGAGCTGCGCGCCCCCGTGCTCGTGGGCCACTCCATGGGCTGCCAGGTCGTCGTCGACGCGGTCGCCGGCGACCCCGGCCTGTGCGCGGGCTGGGTGCTGCTGGGGCCGACCGTGGACGCCTCCGCCCGCGGGCCCCTGCGGCAGGCGTGGCGGCTGCTGCGCGACACCCTGCGGGAGCCGCCGGCCACCAACCGGGTGATCCTGCGCAACTACCTGCGCATGGGCCCGGTGCGCTACCTGCGCACCGTGCGCACCATGCTCGCCGACCGGATCGAGGCGGACCTGCCCCGCTGCGCCGCCCCCGGCCTCGTCGTCAGGGGGGCCCGCGACCCCATCGCGCCCCGCCGGTGGGCCGAGCAGCTCGCCCGCCTCGCACCCCGGGCCGGCTGCCTCGAGATCCCGGCAGCCGCCCACGCCGTCCAGCACACCCGACCCCAGGAGCTCGCCGCCGCATGCGCCCCCTTCCTCGACGCCCTCGCCGGCCGGACCGTCCCGCCGGGGAGCTGAGCGAGCTCGCCGCCGACGCCGCGGCCTGGGCACTGGACTACGCCTGGGCGGTGCGCTGGCAGGCCGCCGGGCTGCTGCGCCGGGCCGATCCGCACGCCTTCCGCCGCCGCACGCCCGGACGGCCGTCGGTGGTGCTCATCCCGGGCATCTGGGAGCGCTGGACCTTCCTGCTGCCCGTGGCGCGGGTGCTCCACGAGCACGGCTGGGACGTGGTCCCCGTGCCCGGACTGGCCCACAACTCCGGCACGATCGAGGAGATGGCCCGCGTCGTCGACGACCACGTGCGGCGGGAGGGGCTGGAGCGGTGCGTGCTCGTGGCCCACAGCAAGGGCGGGCTGATCGGCAAGCAGCTGCTCGCCCACCACAACGGGACCACGACGATCCGGGGGCTCGTGGCCGTGAACACGCCGTTCACCGGCTCGGCGCTGGCCCGCCTGCTGCCCCTGCCGGCCCTGCGCGTGTTCCTGCCCCGCTCCCCGGAGCTGACCGCGCTGGCGGCGAGCCGGCACGTGGACCGGCACATCGTCTCCGTCCACGGCCGCTTCGACCCCCACATCCCGGGCGGCAGCCACCTGGAGGGGGCGCGCAACGTGCGGCTGGGCACGCGCGGGCACTTCCGCCCGCTGGGGGACCCCAGGGTCCACGCGGTGATCCTGGCCGCCCTCGAGGACCTCGCCGCGTCCCGGGACCCGCAGGGGGCTGACGAACCGGAAGCCTGCTGACAGACTGGGAGCGTCCGCATCCCGCCGGCCGGCGGGAGCGACCGACCCCGAGAGGAGCGAGCGTGTCCGAGAACCCGAACCCCATCGAGCTGCAGAAGCACCTCGGCGGCCTGGACTACCCCGTCAGCAAGGAGGACGTGGTCCGGCGCGCCGAGGAGTCCGGCGCCGACGGCACCGTCCTGGAGGCTTTGCGCGGGCTGCCGGAGAGGACCTTCGAGAAGCCCACCGACGTGACCGAGGCGGTCTTCGGCGGCTGAGCCGGCGGCCCCGGGCAGCGCGCGGACGGCGCCCGGGGCCGCCCGCCCCGGCACCCGTTCCCCGCCCGTCCCGGCGGGCGGGCGGAATAGCCGCGGGGGAGGGGGCCGTTGCGCCGGGCATGAGAGCACTGACCTACTCCCGCTACGGCGGCCCCGACGTCCTCGAGCTCACCGACCTGCCGCAGCCCAAGGTCCCCCCGGGGTGGGTGCTCGTGGACGTGCGCGCCGCCGCCGTGAACCCCGTCGACTGGAAGATCATGTCCGGGGGCCTCGACGCGCTGATGGACGTGCAGTTCCCGGTGGTCCCCGGCTGGGACGTCTCCGGGGTCGTGGCAGCGACCGGCATCGACGTGCCCGAGTGGTCCCCCGGCGACGAGGTGGTCGCCTACGCCCGCACCGACTGGGTGCACGGCGGCACGATGACCCAGCAGGTCGCCCTGCCCGCCCGCCTGCTCGCCCCGAAGCCCGCCACCGCGACCTGGGAGGAGGCGGCGGCCCTGCCGCTGGCCGGGCTGAGTGCGCTGCAGGTCGTCGACCGGCTCGGGGTCGCCGCCGGGGAGACCGTGCTGGTGCACAACGCCTCCGGCGGCGTGGGCGGTTTCGCCGTCCAGCTCGCGGCCGCCCGCGGCGCGCGCGTGATCGGCACGGCCTCGCCCGCCAACCACGAGCGCGTGCGGGCGCTCGGCGCCGAGCCCGTGGCCCACGGCGACGGGCTGCCCGCCCGCGTGCGCGAGCTCGCCCCCGGGGGCGCCGACGTCGTGGTCGACCTCGTCGGCGGGGTCGTGGAGCAGACCCTGGCGGTGCTCGCCGAGGGCGGGCGCCACGCCTCGATCGCCGACGACGCCGTCGAGGCGCACGGCGGCACGTGGATGTGGGTCCGCCCCTCCGCCGAGGACCTCGCCGAGCTCGTGCGGACCGTGGACCGCGGCGGACTGCGCATCGAGCTCGACCGCACCGTGGAGCTGGCGGACGCGGTGGCGGCCTACCGGCTCAGCGCCGAGGGCCACGCCCGCGGCAAGATCGTCGTGCGCATGCCCTGAGCCGGCGCCCGGGGACGGGCCGCACACGCCGCGGTCCGTCCCCGGGCGATGCTCAGCACGCTGACTGGCACAATGGGGACCGTGAACGACCAGACGGAGCTCCTGAGGGCCCTCGAGGACGCGCGGGCGCTGCTCGCCGGCGCGGACCTGCCCCTGTCCACGGCCGGCGCCGCGCACGGACGGGAGGAGATCGGGCGCGCCGTCG
Organism: Kocuria sp. LUK; assembly: GCF_021012935.1. NCBI lineage: Bacteria > Bacillati > Actinomycetota > Actinomycetes > Micrococcales > Micrococcaceae > Kocuria > Kocuria sp. LUK. The sequence continues at coordinate 64,517 of NZ_JAJMZI010000005.1, read as the reverse complement.
CGCAGCTCGACGACTACGTCCTGCCCCGCGTCCGGTCCCTCGACGCCCCGCTGCTCGCGGTGGTCGGCGGGTCGACGGGCGCCGGCAAGTCCACGCTCGTCAACGCGCTCGTGGGCCACCCGGTCACCCGGGCCGGCGCGATCCGCCCGACCACCCGCCAGCCCATCCTGGTGCACCACCCGCGCGACGCCGAGGCCTTCGCGACCCAGCGGGTGCTGCCGCACCTGAGCAGGATCCACGCGCGCAAGGTCACCCCGGCCGGCTCGACCGCCGCGGACACCGCCTCCCCGCACGCCCTGCCGGGCACCGCCGACGGCCAGGCCCTCGTCCTGCTCGCCGAACCGCGCATCCCCGAGGGCGTCGCCCTGCTCGACGCCCCCGACGTCGACTCCATCTCCGACGAGAACCGCCGGCTCGCCGGGCAGCTGCTGGCCGCGGCCGACCTGTGGCTGTTCGTCACGACCGCCAACCGCTACGCCGACGCCGTCCCGTGGCGGCTGCTCGTCGAGGCCGCGCAGCGGCGGATCACCGTGGCCGTGGTCCTGGACCGGGTGCCCCCCGGGCTCGAGACCGAGATCGAGGAGGACCTGCGGCGGATGCTGGGCGAGCAGGGCCTCGCCGAGGCCCCGGTCTTCACCGTCCCCGAGTCCCCGCTCAACGAGACCGGGATGCTGCCCCCGCACGTCGTCGCCCCCGTGGCGGACTACCTCGCCGCGCTCGGCCGCGACGCCGCGGCCCGCTCCGGGATCGCCCGCCGCACCCTCGGCGGCGCCGTGGGCTCGGTCGCCGACCGTGCCCGGGCCGCCGGGGAGGCCGTGGCCGCCCAGCACCGCGTCGGGGAGCAGCTGCGCAGCGACGTGGAGCGGGCCTTCGACGAGGCCCTCGCCGCCGTCGTCGACTCGACCCGGGACGGGACCCTGCTGCGCGGGGAGGTCCTCGCCCGGTGGCAGGACTTCGTCGGCACCGGCGAGTTCTTCCGCGGCCTCGAGGCCGGCATCGGACGGCTGCGCGACCGCGTCACCGCCTTCCTCACGGGCCGCCCGGCCCCCGAGGTCCAGGTCGAGGAGGCCATCGAGTCCGGGCTGCAGACCGTCGTCGTCGAGGAGGCCGCCCGCGCCGCGGAGACCGCCGAGCGCCGCTGGCAGGACGAGCCCGCCGGCCGGGCCCTGCTGGGCGGGTCCGACCTCGGGAGCCTCCCGGCGGACTTCCCGGCCCGCACCGCCGCGCAGATCCGCGCCTGGCAGGGCGACCTCATGGACCTGATCCAGCGCGAGGGCGCCGACAAGCGCACGAAGGCGCGCGCGATGTCCCTGGGCGTCAACGCCCTGACCGTCGTGCTGATGATCGCCGTGTTCTCCACCACCGGCGGGCTCACGGGACTGGAGGTCGGCATCGCCGGCGGCTCCGGGGTGGTCGGCACCAAGCTGCTCGAGGCCGTCTTCGGCGAGGACGCCGTGCGCCGCATGGCCGAGGAGGCCCGCCGCAACCTGGAGACCCGCATCCGCGCGCTGCTCGACGAGCAGGCCGCGGTGTTCCTGGACCGGCTCGACGTCCTCGCGGGCGGGTCTGCCGCCGAGGAGCTCACGGCCGCGGCCGATCGCGTGCGCGCGGCCGCGGCGCGGCTGGGAGCGGGACAGTGAGCCCGGCGGCGCGCGGGGCGCCCACGCTCTCCGACCGGCTCACCGCGCTGGCCCGGGCCACCGACCTCGCCGAGGGCCGCCTCGACGACGCGGCCGTGGCCGCCGCCCGCACGGTCCTCGACCGCGCGGCCGAGCGCCGGTCGCTGTCGGCCGACCACACGGTCGTCGGCTTCTTCGGCGCCACCGGCTCCGGGAAGTCCAGCCTGTTCAACGCGGTGCTCGGCCGCGACGTCGCCCGCACCGCCGCCCGCCGGCCCACGACCGCGGAACCGCTCGCCGCCGTGTGGGGCGAGGCCGGCAGCGAGCCCCTGCTGGACTGGCTCGGCGTCGCCCAGCGCCACCACGCCGAGACCCCCCTGCCCGCGCCCGCGGCAGGCGGGGGCCGGTGGACCCGGGTGCGGGAACGGCTCACCGGCCCCGGGGCCCCCGAGCAGCCCGGCGGGCTGATCCTGCTGGACCTGCCCGACTTCGACTCCGTCAGCCTCCACCACCGCACGATCGTGCAGCGGCTCGTGGGCATGGTCGACGTCGTCGTGTGGGTCGTGGACCCCCAGAAGTACGCCGACGCCCTCATCCACCAGGAGTTCATCACCCCGCTGGCCCGGCACGGGGCCGTGACCATGGTCGTGCTCAACCAGGCGGACCGGCTGCCCGCCGCGGAGGTGCCCGCCGTGCTGCGCTCCCTCGAGGACCTGCTCGTGCAGGACGGGCTGCCCGTCACGGGCCTGTCGAAACCCGTGGCCGTCTCCGCGGCGACGGGGCAGGGCGTCGAGGACCTGCGCGCCCGCATCCGGGAGGTCGCCGACACCCGCGCCGCGGCCTCGGCGCGCCTGGACGCCGACGTCGACGACGCCGCCGCCCGGCTCGCCGAGGCCTCCGGGGAGGGCGAGCCCGCCGGCATCACCGCCGAGGCGGAGGACCGGCTGACCGACGGGCTGGAGCGAGCCGCCAACACCGCCGGCATCGCCCGCGCCGCCGGGAGGTCCTACACCCTCCACGCCACCGCGCACACCGGGTGGATCGCCACCCGCTGGCTGCAGCGGTTCCGCAAGGACCCGCTGCGCCGGCTCAACCTCGACCGGGGGGAGACCGTGAACCCCGAGGTCAACCGCACGTCGCTGCCGCCCATGGGCCCGGCCCAGCGGGCGGCCGCGGACGCCGCCGTGCGCACCTTCGCCCACGACGCCGCCGCCGGGGCGCCCGAGCCCTGGACGCGCTCGCTGCGCCAGGCCGCCCGCACCCACGAGCAGCACCTGCCGGACGAGCTCGACCAGGCCGTGGCCCGCACCGACTTCCGCGCCCGCCGCCGCTCCTGGTGGTGGCTCGTCCTCGACGCCCTGCAGTGGCTCGCGATGGCCGCCCTCGTCGCCGGGCTGCTGTGGCTGCTCGGGCTGTTCCTGCTCGAGTGGTTCCAGGTCCCCGTGCCGCCACCACCGGTCGTCGAGGGCCTCCCGCTGCCGGTGCCCACCCTGCTCGTGCTCGCCGGCGTGGTGACCGGGCTCTTCACGGCCCTCACCGGCCGGGTCCTGGCCGGGCTCGGCGCCCGGCTGCGGGAGCGGGCGGTGCGGCGCAGGCTGCGGGCCTCGGTCGCCGACGCCGGCCGGCGCACCGTCGTCGAGCCCGTCGAGGACGAGCTGGCGGCCCACGGCGCCTTCCGCGAGGCGCTGGGCGTGCTCGGCCGCTGAGCGGTCCCCGCCGCCCGCGCGGGAACGGCCGGCAGGGCCGTCCCGGCGGCTCCCCGCGCCGCGGCGTCCCCGCCCAGCGGCAGCCGCAGCCGGCCCGGCGGGCCCGCAGCCGGAGCGCCGCCGCCGCGCCGGTGGTGCCGGTCAGGCGCCGGCCCGCACCGCCTCCGTGAGCTGGCGGGCCGCCTGCACGACCACCTCGGCGTGCAGCCGGCCCGGCTGCCGGGTCAGCCGCTCGATCGGGCCGGAGATGGACACCGCCGCGATCACCCGCCCCGAGGGCCCGCGCACGGGCGCGGAGACCGAGGCGATGCCCGGCTCCCGCTCGCCCAGGGACTGGGCCCAGCCGCGGCGGCGCACCCCGGCCAGCACGGTCGCCGAGAAGCGGGCGCTGCGCAGCCCCTCCAGCAGCCGGTCGTGGTCCTCCCAGGCCACGAGCACCTGGGCCGCGGAGCCTGCCTTCATCGACAGCTGGGTGCCCACGGGAATGGTGTCGCGCAGCCCGATGGGGCGCTCGGCCGAGGCGACGCACACGCGCCACTCGCCCTGCCGCCGGAAGATCTGGGCCGACTCGCCGGTGGCGTCGCGCAGCTGGACCAGCACCGGGCCCGCCGCCGCGATCAGGCGGTCCTCGCCGGCGGCCGAGGCGAGCTCGGCGAGCCGGGAGCCCAGGACGAAGCGGCCCTGGACGTCGCGGCCGACGAAGCGGTGGTGGGCGAGGGCCACCGCCAGCCGGTGCACCGTCGGGCGCGCGAGGCCCGTGGCCGTCACCAGCTGGGCGAGCGTGGCGGGGCCGGCCTCGAGGGCGTCGAGGATCATCGAGGCCTTGTCGACCACGCCCACGCCGCTGGGGGAGCTGTTCGGGCGCAGGTCCAGGCCGCCGCCGCTGCCGTGCCCGCCGAGCGGGCTGCCCAGGGGCGCGCCCGTCGGGTCCAGATGTCCGGAGATGTCCATGCACTGATACTAACGTCTCAGAATGTGAGAAGCACGTCCGAGGACTGGCCACCGCGCGGGCGCACGCCGGACCATGGAGGAGCACCCTCGACAGGCAGCACGGAAGGATCCGCCATGCCGGACACCCAGTCCACGACCCCTCGTTCCCCCAGCACGGCCCCGCGGGGGCGCACCCTCGCCGAGAAGGTCTGGGCGGACCACCTCGTGCGCCAGGGCGAGGACGGCCGGCCGGACCTGCTCTACATCGACCTGCACCTGCTCCACGAGGTGACCTCCCCGCAGGCCTTCGAGGGGCTGCGCCTGGCGGGTCGCGCGCTGCGCCGCCCGGACCTGACGATCGCCACCGAGGACCACAACACCCCGACGCAGGACATCTTCTCCCGCATCGCCGACGACACCTCGCGCAAGCAGATCGAGACGCTGCGGGCCAACTGCGCCGAGTTCGGGGTGCGCCTGCACCCCCTCGGCGACGCCGAGCAGGGCATCGTCCACGTGGTGGGCCCGCAGCTGGGCCTGACCCAGCCGGGCATGACGGTGGTGTGCGGGGACTCGCACACCTCGACCCACGGCGCGTTCGGCGCCCTGGCCTTCGGCATCGGCACCTCCGAGGTCGAGCACGTCATGGCCACCCAGACCCTGCCGCTGGCCCCGTTCCGGACCATGGCGATCACCGTGGAGGGCACGCTGCGCCCGGGCGTCACGGCGAAGGACATCATCCTGGCCGTGATCGCCAAGATCGGCACCGGCGGCGGGCAGGGCTACGTCCTGGAGTACCGCGGCTCCGCGATCCGCGCCCTGTCCATGGAGGCCCGGATGACCATCTGCAACATGTCCATCGAGGCCGGGGCCCGCGCCGGGATGATCGCCCCGGACCAGACCACGTTCGACTACGTCCAGGGCCGCCCGCACGCGCCCACCGGCGCCGACTGGGACGCCGCGGTCCGGTACTGGCGGACCCTGCGCACCGACGACGACGCCGTCTTCGACGCCGAGGTCTTCCTGGACGCCGACGAGCTCGAGCCCTTCGTCACGTGGGGCACGAACCCCGGCCAGGGCGTCCCCCTGTCCGCGGCGGTGCCGGACCCGGAGGAGATGGGCGACGAGAACGACAGGGCCAACGCCCGCCGCGCCCTGGACTACATGGCCCTGGAGCCCGGCACCCCGATGAAGGAGATCCCGGTCGACACCGTCTTCCTCGGCTCCTGCACCAACTCCCGGATCGAGGACCTGCGGGCCGCCGCCGAGATCGTCAGGGGCCGCACGAAGGCCGAGAACGTGCGCATGATGGTCGTGCCCGGCTCCGCGAAGGTCCGCCTGCAGGCCGAGGCCGAGGGCCTGGACAGGGTCTTCACCGACTTCGGCGCGGACTGGCGCTTCGCCGGGTGCTCGATGTGCCTGGGCATGAACCCGGACCAGCTGGCCCCGGGGGAGCGGTGCGCCTCCACGTCCAACCGCAACTTCGAGGGCCGCCAGGGCAAGGGCGGGCGCACCCACCTCGTCTCGCCCGTGGTGGCCGCCGCCACCGCGGTGCGCGGCACGCTGTCCTCCCCCTCGGACCTCGCCCCGGTCGGCGCCGGCCTGGCCGTCGCCTGAGCCGCCCGCACCCACCCAAGGAGCACCCCATGGAGAAGTTCACCACCCACCGCGGTGTCGGCGTCCCGCTGAAGCAGTCCAACGTCGACACCGACCAGATCATCCCCGCCGTCTACCTCAAGCGGATCACCAAGACCGGCTTCGACGACGCGCTGTTCGCGGCCTGGCGCAAGGACCCGGACTTCGTGCTCAACCGCGAGCCATACCGCCACGGCTCCGTGCTCGTGGCCGGGCCCGACTTCGGGACCGGCTCCTCGCGCGAGCACGCGGTGTGGGCGCTGCGCGACTACGGCTTCCAGGTCGTGATCTCGGCCCGCTTCGCCGACATCTTCCGCGGCAACTCGGGCAAGCAGGGCCTGCTGGCGGCGCAGGTCGACCAGTCCGACGTCGAGCTGCTGTGGAAGCTGCTGGAGGAGCACCCCGGCACGGAGGTCGAGGTGGACCTCGAGGCCCGCACCGTGACGTGCGACACCGTGACCGTGCCGTTCACGATCGACGACTACACCCGCTGGCGGCTGATGGAGGGCCTCGACGACATCGGGCTCACCCTCCAGCAGGAGGACGCGATCACCGCCTACGAGGCCTCGCGGCCCGCGTTCAAGCCGACGACGCTGCCCGCGCGCACCTGACGGACGCGCACGTCCGCCGGGCCCCGCGCGGGGCCCGGCGGGACGGCGGCCAGGGCCCGGCCCGGACACGGCCGGGCCCTCGCGTGTCCGGGGGCCCGGTCCGGGGAACCTACACTGTACGGGTGCCGCCCCCGCCCGGGGGGCGGTCCGGCAACCCAAGGATCGGAAGGTCATGAGCAGCGCACTGCACATCACGGGCGGAGTCCCCCTCTCCGGGCAGGTCACCGTGCGAGGTGCCAAGAACCTCGTCCCCAAGGCCATGGTGGCCGCCCTCCTGGGGTCGACGCCGTCCACGCTCGCCAACGTGCCGGAGATCAAGGACGTCGAGGTCGTCACCAACCTGCTCTCCCTGCACGGCGTGCAGGTCTCCCGCACGGACGGGGTGCTCGAGCTCGACCCCTCGGCGGTCACCACCGCCCACCACGCGGACATCGACGCCCACGCCGGCGACTCCCGGATCCCGATCCTGCTGTGCGGGCCGCTGCTGCACGCCCTGGGCGAGGCCTTCATCCCCGACCTCGGCGGCTGCCGAATCGGCGACCGCCCCATCAACTACCACCTCGACGTCCTGCGCCACTTCGGGGCCCGGGTCGAGAAGGTCGAGAGCGGCATCCGGATGAGCGCCCCGTACGGGCTCACCGGCGCGAAGGTCGAGCTGCCCTACCCCTCCGTCGGCGCCACCGAGCAGGTGCTGCTGACCGCCACCCGCGCCGAGGGCCACACGGAGCTGCGCGGGGCCGCGACCGAGCCCGAGATCATGGACCTCATCGCGATCCTGCAGAAGATGGGCGCGATCATCACCGTCCAGACCGACCGGGTGATCCGCATCGAGGGCGTCCCCGAGCTGACCGGCTACCGGCACCGGGCGATGCCCGACCGGATCGAGGCCGCCTCGTGGGGTTCGGCCGCGCTGGCCACCGGCGGGGACATCTTCGTGGCCGGTGCCCGGCAGTCCGACATGATGACCTACCTCAACACCTTCCGGAAGGTCGGCGGCGGGCTCGACATCGGCGAGGACGGCATCCGCTTCCACCACCCCGGCGGGGACCTGAACCCGCTGATCGTGGAGACGGACGTGCACCCCGGGTTCATGACCGACTGGCAGCAGCCGCTCGTGGTGGCGCTCACCCAGGCCAGCGGCGTGTCCATCGTGCACGAGACCGTCTACGAGAACCGCTTCGGCTTCACCGGCGCGCTCAACCGGATGGGCGCCACCATCCAGCTGCACCGCGAGTGCCTGGGCTCGGTGCCGTGCCGGTTCGGGCAGCGCAACTTCGTGCACTCCGCCGTCATCTCCGGGGCCACCCCGCTGCGGGCCGCCGAGATCAACATCCCCGACCTGCGCGGGGGCTTCTCCCACCTGATCGCCGCCATGGCCGCCGAGGGCACCTCCCACGTGACCGGCGTGGAGCTGATCAAGCGCGGCTACGAGCACTTCACCGACAAGCTCAGCGGCCTCGGGGCGTCCTTCGACCTCGACGACGAGTGAGCCCCGCCCCATGAGCCGTGCTGCCGACCGCGTCCTCTTCCGCGTCCTGGCCGGGATCGTCCGGCCCGCCTACCGGCTGGTGGCCCGGGTGCGCTGGAGCGGCCAGGAGCACCTGCCCGCCTCGGGCGGGTTCGTGGTCGCGCCCAACCACCTCACCGAGCTGGACCCGCTGACCGTGGCCTGGGCGCTCTACGACAACGGGGTCCTGCCCCGCTTCCTGGCCAAGGACTCCCTCTTCCGCGTCCCCGTCGTGGGCACGCTGCTGCGCGCGACCGGCCAGGTGCCCGTGATGCGCGGCACCGCCGACGCCGCGGCCGCCCTGACCGCCGCACGCGCGGTGCTCGACGCCGGCGGGGCGGTCGTCGTCTACCCCGAGGGCACCCTGACCGGGGACCCCGACGGCTGGCCGATGACCGGCCGCACCGGGGCGGCCCGGCTGGCCCTGGCCGCCGGCGTGCCGGTCGTGCCCGTGGCCCACTGGGGCGACCAGGAGGTCCTCGGCCGCGACGCCGCCGGCCGCCGCCGCGTCAGCCTCGTGCCCCGCAAGGACGTGCGCGTGCGCTTCGGCCCGCCCGTCGACCTCTCGCCCTGGCGACGGGAGAGCCCCGACCTGGCCCGCCCGGGCAGCGGGGACCGGGACCGGCTGCAGGAGGCCACCGCGGCGATCATGCGCGCCGTGACCGCGGAGCTGGCCGTGCTGCGCGGGCAGCCCGCCCCCGACCGCCCGTGGGACGCCCGCCGCGGGGGCCGGTCGTGACCGGCCCGGCGGGGACGGACCCGGCCCGCACCGGTCCGGTCCCGCCCGGTCCGGAGGGGGGCGCCCCGGCCGCCGCGCCCGGTGCCCCGGCAGCGGGGGCGGCAGGCGCCGGGGCCCCAGCTCCGGGTGCCGCCGCCCCGGCCGTCGTCCCGACCGGCCCGGGCCCGCGCAAGGTCGCCGTGCTCGGGGCCGGCTCGTGGGGCACGACCTTCGCGAAGGTCCTCGCCGACAGCGCCCGGGAGTCCGCCCACGCCCGCCACGAGCCGCTGCGCCGCACGGTCGTGCTGTGGGGCCGGGACGCCGCCGCGATGGGCCACCTCGCCCGCACGCACGTCAACGACCGCTACGTCCCCGGCATCCGCCTGCCCGAGCTGCTCGCCGCCACCGGCGACCTCGGCGAGGCCGTCGCCGGCGCGGACCTCGTGGTCCTGGCCGTGCCCGCCCAGTCCCTGCGCTCGCAGCTGCCCGCCGTGGCGCGGCACGTCGCCCCGGACGCCGTCGTGCTCTCCCTGGCCAAGGGCCTCGAGGGCGGGACCGGGCTGCGGATGAGCGAGGTCGTCGCCGAGGAGCTCGGCCGCGGCACCGGCCTGGGCGCCGAGCACTGGCGGGCGCGCACGTGCGTGCTCTCCGGGCCGAACCTGGCGATGGAGATCGCCGAGGAGCAGCCCACGGCCTCCGTCGTCGCCGCCCCGGACCCCGCGCTCGCGGCCTGGGTCGCCCACGCCTGCCGCACCCGCTACTTCCGCCCCTACACCAACACCGACGTGGTCGGCACCGAGATCGGCGGGGTCGTGAAGAACGTCATCGCCCTGTCCGTGGGCATCGCCGACGGCCGGCACTTCGGGGAGAACTCGAAGGCCTCGATCATCACCCGCGGGCTGGCCGAGACGACCCGCCTGGCGCTCGCGCTGGGCGGGCGGATCGAGACGCTCTCCGGGCTCGCCGGCATGGGCGACCTCGTCGCCACCTGCTCCTCCCCGCTCTCGCGCAACCGCACGGCCGGCCGGCTGCTGGGCCTCGGCAAGACCCTCGCCGAGGTGCGGGAGGAGATGACCCAGACCGCCGAGGGCATCAAGTCCGCCCCCGCCGTGCTCGAGCTGGCCCGCCGCCACGGCGTCGAGATGCCCATCACCGAGGCCGTCGTGGCGATCCTGCGCGAGCGGATCTCCGTCGACGAGCTCGCCCCCCTGCTGCTCGGCCGCGAACTCAAATCCGAAGGGACCGCCCCATGACCCACACCCCGGACCCCGCCGCCCCCGCCGGGAGCCCGTCCGCGCGGCCCTGCGTGGCCGTGCTCTTCGGCGGGCGCTCCAGCGAGCACGCCATCTCCCTGATCACCGCCCGCGGGGTGCTGCGGGCCATCGACCGCGAGAAGTGGGACGTGGTGACGGTCGGCATCGCGCCCTCCGGCGAGTGGTTCCTCTACCCGCAGGAGGAGCTCGAGCGGCTGCTCGACGAGCAGCCCATCGCGCAGCTGCCCGTGGGCGAGGACCTCGTGAGCCTGCCCCTGAAGGTGGGGGAGTCCGAGCTGCTCGTGCGCCAGGACGGCCCGTGCGGCGGCACCGTCGGGCGCGACCGCCACGTCGACGTCGTCCTGCCCCTGCTGCACGGGCCCTTCGGCGAGGACGGGACCCTCCAGGGCCTGCTGGAGCTGGCCGATCTGCGCTACGTCGGCTGCGGGGTCACCGCCTCGGCGATGGGCATGGACAAGCACTTCATGAAGCTCGCCTTCGAGGCGGCCGGACTCGAGGTGGGCCCCTACGAGGTGGTCACCGACCGCCAGTGGCGCGCCGACCCGGACGCCGTGCGCGAGCGCGTGGCCGGGCTGGGCCTGCCGGTCTTCGTCAAGCCGGCCCGCGCCGGGTCCTCCTTCGGGATCACGAAGGTCGAGCGCCCGGAGGACCTCGACGCCGCGATCACCACCGCCCGCGAGCACGACCGCAAGCTGGTCGTGGAGGCGGCGATCACGGGCCGCGAGATCGAGTGCGCCGTGCTGCAGGGCCGCGGCACCGACCCGGTGCGCACCTCCATGCCCGGGGAGATCGAGATCGTCGACGAGCACGCCTTCTACGACTTCGAGGCCAAGTACGTCTCCCAGGCCTCGGCCCGGCTGAGCTGCCCGGCGGACCTGCCGGCGGAGGCCGCCGAGGCCGTGCGCGCCGGGGCGGTGCGCGCGTTCGAGGCCCTCGACGGCGAGGGGCTGTGCCGCGCGGACTTCTTCTACACCGACGACGGTCGCGTGGTCATCAACGAGATCAACACGATGCCCGGCTTCACGCCGATCTCGATGTACCCGCGGATGTGGGCGGCCTCCGGGCTGAGCTATCCCGCGCTGATCGACGAGCTGCTGAGCCTGGCCCTGGAGCGGCCGGTCGGGCTGCGCTGAGCCCGCGGCGCCCGCTCAGGGGTCCGCCGGGGAGGCCACGACGACGACGTTCTTCTCGACCGCGTCCCGGGTGTAGCAGCTGATGAGCACGACCCGGTTCGGCACGATCCGCCAGATCTGCGACCCTGCGAGCTCGTCCTTGTCGTAGGTCGCCACCGAGTCCACGACGTAGTCCAGGGTGCCGTCGAGGGTCTCGACCTCCAGCCGCATCCCGACCAGCGACGGGTCGGAGAGCCGGTTGAAGGGCAGCTCGATCCGGTCCCAGCTGTGCCCGGCGACGTAGGTGGTGTTCTCCGAGCCCTCCCCGGGCATGCCGTAGCGGGTCAGGAAGTAGCCGCTGTAGGTCTGCGGCGGCACCAGTGCGTCCTCGGCGAGCTCCTCCTCGGACGGGCTGTAGGGCAGCACGTCGGTGTCGAAGCCGACCTCGTCGATGCTCAGCCGCACCGGCGGGGCGGCCTGCGGGACGTGGCCCAGGACGTGCTGGGCGATCCACCACTGGTTCATCAGCGCGACCCACAGCACGGCCGCGCAGACCGTGACGACCGCCGCCCAGCGGGCGAGGCGGTCGGGGGCGCGGCGCGGTGCCGGTGCGGTCGTCGTGCCCGGTGCGGGGCGGGTGCTCGTGCTCATCGGCGGTGCCTGCGGCAGCTCGTGCGGCGGCGCGCTCCGGGGCCGGGGCCGCCCGCGGGCGGCCCCGGCCCCGGACCGGGCTCAGGCGCGGCCGCGCCCCGTCCGGCGGGCCCGCAGCGCGAGCGCCCCGGGCAGTGCGACGGCCGCGGCCAGCAGCGCCGTGATCAGCCCGGCGCCCGCCTGCTCCGGCGGGGCCGCCGTCAGGAAGGTGTCGACGGCCATCCCGGCGTTGGTCCCGAGGTCCGGCAGGGACTCGGCGGCCGGTGCGGCCGGGGCCACCTCGGCCGGCGCGACCTCGGCGGCCGGTGCCGCCGGGGCCACCTCGGCCGGCGCGACCTCGGCGGCCGGTGCGGCCGGGGCCACCTCGGCCGGGGCCTCCACGACGGCGGCCTCGGCGGCCGGTGCGGCGGGCTCCGGCAGGACCGGCGCGGCCGGCTCGGCGGCCGGGGCCGCGGGCGCCTCGACGAGGGGCGCCACGGGGGCCTCCGCGACGGGCGCGGGAGCGACGGCGGCCTCGGCGGGCGGTGCGGCGGGCTCCGGCAGGACCGGCGCGGCCGGCTCGGCGGCCGGGGCCTCGACGACGGGCGCCTCGGCGGCCGCCGGTGCCGCGAGCTCGGCCGCCGGTGCGGGCACCTCCTCGGCGACGGCGGCCGGTGCCGCCACGAGCAGCCCCCCGATCAGTGCGGTGGTCGTGGATCCGGCGGCCACCAGCCTCTTGAGAGCGGTCATGCGTTGGTTCTCCTGTTCCCCCATGCGGACCCGGCTCCGTCCGGGGCCGGCAGCCGGCCGCGCGGCCGGTCCCGGGACCCGGCGCGCACCCCCGTGCGCCCCGGCCGGTCGTCCCGCGCGCCCCGGCCCGCCCCCGGCGCGTGCGGGCCGGGCGGGCGTGCCGGAGGACGGCTGTGCAGTCCACTATGACCGTTTCCCGGCGATTGGCAATAGCGAAGACGGATGTGACGCCGGGAGGAGGAGAGAGGGCGACGGGTCAGAGGCCCTCGGCGGCGTCGGCGAGGTCCACGCACTGGCGCTCCGCGGGGATGCGCTCCACCGCCGAGCCCAGCTCCGTGAGCAGCGTCGAGGAGGCCACCGCCCCGCTGTCGAAGACGACCTCGACGGCCGGGTCGCGCCCGTAGGTCGTCGCCGTCCACGTCTCGCCCTCGTCCTGGCGCAGCAGCCAGTCGACCCCGTTGACGGAGGAGCACGGGTCGGTCGTGGGCCCGGGCGGGGTCACCCCGCACCGGACGACCACCGCGGTCGGGTCCCCGTAGGCCGTCGTCGCCTGGCTCGTCGTCTCCCGGCGGTCGTGGTCGCCGATGCGCTCCGGCACGGCCACCATGGCGGGCGCGCAGCCGGGGTCGGCGGCGTTCTCGGCCGGGTCCACGGTCACCGCGGGGGTGCACCCGCTCAGCAGGGCCGCCAGGGCGAGGGCGGGCGGAAGGGCACGGGCGGGGCGGGGGAGGGCCATGCCCCCAGCGTAATCGGCCCCGGCGCCGGCCGGGGCCCCGGGGCCCGTCGCTAGGATGGCGCCATGACCCGACCCCCGGCGGCCCCCCTGCCCGTCCCGGCGCCCGGCGAGCCGGTCGTCGGCGAGCTCTCCGAGGCGGAGCTGCTGGCCCGGGTGCTGCCGCTGCTCGAGCGCCCCGCCCTCCCGCACGTGCTCACCGGCCCCGGCGACGACTGCGCCGTGGTCGCCGCCCCGGACGGCCGCTTCGTGCTCACCGTCGACACCCAGGTCCAGGACCAGGACTTCCGGCTGGCCTGGCCCTGCGGGACGCCGACCACGGGCTTCGACACCGGCGTGAAGTGCGCCGTCCAGAACCTCGCCGACGTCGCGGCGATGGGCGCGGTGCCCACCGCCGTCGTCGTCTCCCTGACCCTGCCGCCGGCCACGCCCGTGTCCTGGCCCGAGGACTTCGCCCGCGGCTTCGTGGCCGGGTGCGAGGCGATGGGCGCGCACCGCTGCGCCGTGGTCGGCGGGGACCTCGGGGCCGGCCGCGAGCTGTCCGTGACCGCGGCCGTCACCGGCGACCTCGAGGGCCGCGACCCCGTCCTGCGCTCGGGCGCCGCCGCCGGCGGGGTCCTGGCCCTGGCCGGGACCACCGGGCGGGCCGCCGCCGGGGTCGCCCTGCTGGAGGACGCCCGCTACCGCCCCGGCGCCGACCCCCGCCTCGACGAGCTCGCCCGCGCGCAGCTGCGCCCCTGCCCGCCCGTCGCGGCGGGACCGGCCGCCGCGCGCGCCGGGGCGCTGGCCATGATCGACCTCTCCGACGGGCTGCTGCGCGACGCCGGGCGCCTGGCCGCCGCGAGCGGCGTCGTCGTCGACCTCGACGCCGCCGCCGTCGGCGGGCTCGCCCGGCCGCTGGACCCGGCGGCCGCGCTGCTCGACGCCGACCCCCGGGACTGGGTGCTGACCGGCGGCGAGGACCACGGGCTGCTCGCCGTCCTGCCCGCCGGGGCGCCGCTGCCGCGTCCGTTCCGTGCGATAGGCTCGTGTGCGCCCGCGCCCCCGGGACCGGCAGGACCCCGCCCCCGGGTGCTGCTCGACGGACGAGCGCCGGAGCTGGCCCTCGGGCACCGCACCGGCGAAGGATGGGATCACTTTGAACCATAGGATCGGATCGAACGCGGCCGTCATGCGGCGGTGGCTCGACCTGGCCCACCGCGACCTCGTCCGGCACGCCCCCGTCCTCGACGCCCTCAACGTCTTCCCCGTGGCCGACGCCGACACCGGCACGAACCTCGCCGCGACCGTGCGGGCGGCCGCCGAGGCCGCCGCCGTGATCGAGACCACCGACGTCGGGGAGCTGCTCGCCCTCGCGGGCCAGGCGGCCCTCGAGGAGGCCCGCGGGAACTCGGGCACCCTGTTCTCCGTGTTCCTCACCGCCGTGGGGCGCTCCCTCGAGGGCAGCACGCGGCTCAGCGCCGAGACCGCCCGGCTCGCCCTGCACGCCGGGCACGTGCGCGCCTGGAGCGTGCTGACCGACCCCGTGCCGGGGACCATGCTCTCCGTCCTCGAGGCCGCCGCGGCCGTGCCGGTGCCCGAGGACGTCGGGGAGGGGACCAACCAGCAGCTCAAGGACTTCCTGCACGACGTGCGCGCCGCGGCCCTCGAGGCGGTGCCGGCCACCACGGGCCAGCTCGAGGTGCTGCGGGAGACCGGCACGGTCGACGCGGGGGCCCTGGGCATGCTCGTGGTCCTCGACGCCCTCGCCCGCACCGTCGGCGGGGAGGACCTGGTCGCCGAGGCGGCCGTCCAGCGCCTGCTCGACACCGCCGCCGCGGCCGCGCCCCGCCCCGCGGACGCCCCGCACGCCGTGCTCGGCGGCGTCGAGGTGATGTGCACGGTGGAGCTGAGCCCCCTGGACGCCGCCGAGCTGCGCCACGAGCTCAGCGAGGTCGGGTCCAGCGTCATCATGAGCGCCGTGACCGAGGTCGGGGAGGCCTACCGGTGGCGCGTGCACGTGCACGTCGAGCGACCCGAGGACGCCCTGGCCGTCATCTCCCCGCGCGGGGAGCCCGTGGCGCTGTCGGTCACCTCGCTGTCCGAGGCGGCCGGGGCCGCCGGCGCCGAGGACGGCTGAGGCCGCCGTGACCGCACGGCACGGCGGCGGGGCGTTCCCCGACCCGGTCCCCGAGCTCGACCAGCCCCTGGCCCCGCTGCTGGGCCGGGGCACGGCCGAGGCCCTCGACCGGCAGCTGGGCATCACCACGATCGGCGGGCTGCTCGACCACTTCCCCCGCCGCTACATGCCGCGCGGGGAGCTGACCCCCTTCGACGAGCTGCGCCTGGACCAGCAGGTGACCATCGTCGCGGAGGTCGTCTCCACGTCCACCCGCCGGATGCGCTCGCGGCGCGGGTCGATCACCGACGTCGTCATCACGGACCGGGCCTCGGCCGACCCCCGCCGGCTCTTCGCCGACGACGGCGACACCGGCGCCGGCACGGGCGGGACGATGCGCCTGAGCTTCTTCAACGCCTGGACCGCCGCCAAGGACCTGCGCCCCGGGACGCACGCCCTGTTCTCCGGGAAGGTCGGCCTCTACGACCGCGCGCTGACGATGACCAACCCCCACTACGCGATCCTGGACCCCGAGGACCCCGAGGCGGGGGAGACCGCCGAGCAGCGGGCCGAGCGGCCCATCCCCATCTACCCCGCGACCGCTAAGCTGACCACGGACAAGATCGCCCGCGCCGTGCACGCGCTGCTGCCGGTCGTGGACTTCGGGGCCGTGCCCGAACCGCTGCCCGACGCCGTGCTCGGCCGGGAGCGGCTGATGGGCCTCGAGGAGGCCTACCGCCAGGTCCACCGGCCGCGGGACGCCGCCGCCCACGCCGAGGCCCGGCGCCGCTTCCGCTACCAGGAGGCCTTCCTGCTCCAGTGCGCGCTGGCCCGCCGCCGGGCCGAGCTCGCCGCCCACCCCACGACCGCCCGCCCGGGCCGCCCCGGCGGGCTGCTCGCGCGCTTCGACGCCGCCCTGCCCTTCGAGCTCACCGCCGGGCAGGGGGCCGTGGGCGAGGAGCTGGCCGCCGAGCTCGCCGGGTCCCACCCGATGAACCGGCTGCTGCAGGGCGACGTCGGCGCGGGCAAGACCCTCGTGGCCCTGCGGGCGATGCTGCAGGTCGTGGACTCCGGGGCGCAGGCGGCCCTGCTCGCGCCCACCGAGGTCCTCGCGGCCCAGCACCACGCCTCCGTGCTCGCCGCCCTGGGCCCCCTGGGCCGGGGCGGTCAGCTCGACGGCGACCCGGACGGCACCCGGGTCGTGCTCCTCACGGGCTCCGTGGGAGCCGCGGCCCGGAAGCGGGCGCTGCTGGAGATCGCCTCGGGGCAGGCCGGGATCGTCATCGGCACCCACGCCCTGCTCTCCGAGGTCGTCCAGTTCGCCGACCTCGGGCTCGTGGTCGTGGACGAGCAGCACCGCTTCGGCGTCGAGCAGCGCGACCGGCTGCGGGACAAGGCCGGCCGGCCCCCGCACCTGCTCGTGATGACGGCGACCCCCATCCCGCGCACCGTGGCCATGACCGTCTTCGGGGACCTCGACGTCTCCGTCCTGGACCAGCTGCCGGCCGGGCGGCGCCCGGTCACCACGCACGTCGTGGGCCTCGTGGAGCACCCCGCCTGGGAGCGTCGGCTGTGGCGCCGGGCCCGCGAGGAGGTCGAGGCCGGGCGACAGGTCTACGTCGTGGTGCCCAAGATCGGCGAGGACGACGACGCCCCCGCGCCCCGGCCCACCCTCGCCGAGGCGGCCGCCGCCGCGGCGGCGGAGCCCGAGGACGCGGAGGCCCCCCTGGCCTCCGTGGCGTGGCTGGCCGAGCTGCTGGAGCGCGAGCCGGCCCTGGCGGGCGTGCGCACCGAGGTGCTGCACGGGCGCCTGGACCCGGCCGAGAAGACCCGGGTGATGCAGGAGTTCGCCGAGGGCGCGGTCGGGGTGCTCGTGTGCACGACCGTCGTCGAGGTGGGGGTGGACGTGCCCAACGCGACGCTGATGGTCGTGGTGGACGCCGACCGGTTCGGGATCTCCCAGCTGCACCAGCTGCGCGGGCGGATCGGCCGCGGCGGGCACGCCGGGACGTGCCTGCTCGTCACCCGCCGCCCGCCGGAGCACCCCTCCCGGGAGCGGATGGACGTCGTGGCCGCCTCCACGGACGGCTTCGAGCTGGCCCGGGCCGACCTCGAGCTGCGCCGCGAGGGCGACATCCTCGGCGCCGCCCAGTCCGGCGGGCGCTCCACGCTGCGGCTGCTGCGCGCCCTCGACGACGCCGAGCTGATCGAGCGGGCCCGCCGCGACGCCGTCTCGATCCTGGCCGAGGACCCCGGGCTGGACGAGCACCCCGAGCTGGCCGAGGCGATCGGGCGCTACCTCGACCCGGACGCCGAGGCGTTCCTGGACCGGGGCTGAGGCCGGTGCGCGCCCGAGGACGAGCAGGAGGACGCCCGTGAGCAGGATCGTCGCCGGGGCCGCGGGCGGGCTGCGCCTGCGCTCGGTGCCCGGACAGGGCACCCGGCCCACCACCGACCGCGTCAAGGAGGCCCTGTTCGCGCGGCTGGAGGCGTGGAACATGCTCGCCGGCGCCGCCGTCGCGGACCTCTACGCCGGCTCCGGGGCGCTGGGCTGCGAGGCCGCCAGCCGCGGGGCCGCCGAGGTCGCCCTCGTGGAGCGCCACGGCCCCGCCGCCCGGGTGTGCCGGGACAACGCCGCGCTCGTGCACCGTGCCCTGGGCCGCGACGACGTCGTGACGGTCCACCGCGGGAGCGTGGAGACCTACCTCGCCGACCCCGCCGAGGGCCCGTGGGACCTCGTGCTGGCCGACCCGCCCTACCCGCTGGGCGAGCGGGAGCTCACGGCCGTGCTGGCCCGGCTGCCCGGGCGGCTGCGCCCCGGGGGCGTGGTCGTGGTCGAGCGCTCCGCCCGCTCCCCGGAGCCGCGGTGGCCCGCGGGCCTGCGCCGCTTCGCGCACGCCCGCCACGGGGAGACCGCCACGTGGTTCGCCGAGGCGGACGAGGCCCCCGCCGGGGACACGGCCGGGACCCCGCCCGCCGGGACGGGGACCCATGACGATGCATACTGACTACGGTCCGACGACGAGAGGGAATTCATGAAGATCACGGTGCTGGGCACGGGCTACCTGGGGGCCACGCACGCCGCCTCGATGGCGGAGCTGGGCTACGAGGTGCTGGGCGTGGACGTGGACCCCGCGAAGGTGGACGCGCTCTCGCGCGGTGAGCTGCCCTTCCACGAGCCCGGCCTCGCCGAGCTGCTGCGCGAGCACGTCGGGTCCGGCCGGCTGCGCTTCACCACGAGCTACGAGGAGGCCGGCGCCTTCGGCGACGTCCACTTCGTGGGCGTGGGCACCCCGCAGCGCCCGGGCGCGTTCGCCGCGGACATGCGCTTCGTCGACGCCGCCGTGGGCTCGATCGCCGCGGCCGCCACGAAGGACTGCGTGATCGCCGGCAAGTCCACCGTCCCCGTGGGCTCCGCCCGCCGCCTGGCCGGCATCGCCCGCGCCTCCGCCCGCCCCGGCGTGGACGTGCAGCTCGTGTGGAACCCCGAGTTCCTGCGCGAGGGCTTCGCCGTGGCCGACACGCTGCGCCCCGACCGCATGGTCCTGGGCCTGGACGGCGCGGACGGGGACCGTGCCGAGGCCGTGATGCGCCGCGTCTACGCCCGCCAGCTCGAGTCCGGGGTGCCGCTGATCGTCACGGACTACGAGACCGCCGAGCTGGTCAAGGTCGCCGCCAACGCCTTCCTGGCCACGAAGATCTCCTTCATCAACGCCCTGTCCGAGCTCACCGAGGTCGTCGGCGGCGACATCCGCACCCTCGCCGACGCGATCGGTCTGGACGAGCGCATCGGGCGGAAGTTCCTCAACGCCGGCGTCGGCTTCGGCGGCGGGTGCCTGCCCAAGGACATCCGGGCGCTGCGGGCCCGGGCGGCGGAGCTGGGCGTCGAGCAGTCGGTGCGCTTCCTCGCCGAGGTCGACGACGTCAACACCCGCCGCCGCGGGGCCACGGTCCAGGCGGTCACCGAGATGCTGGGCGGGTCCGTGGTCGGCAAGCAGGTCGCGGTGCTCGGGGCGGCCTTCAAGCCCGACTCCGACGACGTGCGCGACTCCCCGGCCCTGGACATCGCCGCGCGCCTGCACTCGATCGGCGCGGAGGTCGCCGTCCACGACCCGAAGGCCAACGCCAACGCCGCGAAGCGCTACCCCCGCCTGGACTACGTGGACTCCCTCGAGGCCGCCGTCACCGGCGCCGAGGTCGTGGTGCTCCTGACCGAGTGGGCCGAGTTCAAGGCCATGACCCCGGCCCAGCTCGAACCGCTGGTGGCCGTGCCCCAGATCCTCGACGGGCGCAACGTCCTGGACCCGCAGCAGTGGGAGGCCGGCGGCTTCACCTACCGCGCGCTCGGGCGCCGCGCCCTGCCGGTGGCCTGACGGGAAGGGCGGTCCGGCGCCCGGCCGGCTCAGCCGGCCAGGCGCCGGACCGCCTCCTCGAGGACCTCCGGGCGCTTGCCGAACGAGAAGCGCATCCAGTCGCCGTAGTCCCCGGCGCGCGCCGCCGAGGCCAGGGCGGAGACCGGCACGCCGACCACCCCCGCCTCCTCGGCCAGCACCGGGGCCAGGGCCGTGGCGTCCGCGGCGCCGTGGCGGGCGCACAGCGCCGAGACGTCGGCCACCACGAAGAACGTCCCCTGCGGCCGGGCCGGGTGCGCCCCGGCCGCCGCCAGCCCCGCGACGAGCACGTCGCGGCGGCGCCGGAAGTCCTCGGTCAGCTCCGCGTAGAACGCGTCGGGGCTGCCCAGGGCCGTGGCCGCGGCCAGCTGCAGCGGGGTCGCCGCGCTGTGCGTGAGATAGGCCTTGGTCGCCCGCACGGCCTCCACGAGCCGCCGCGGCCCGCTGACCCAGCCCACGCGCCAGCCCGTGGCCGAGAAGGTCTTGCCCACGGAGGAGACGGTCAGGGTGCGCTCGAACGCCCCCGGGACCGCGGCCAGCGGCCGGTGCGGGCCGGGGTAGCGCAGGTGCTCGTAGACCTCGTCCGTGACGACCACGCAGTCGTGGGCCGCGGCGAGGGCCGCGACCTGCCCCAGCGCGGCGTCGTCGAGCACCGTCCCCGTGGGGTTGTGCGGGTCGTTGAGCAGCACCATCCGGGTGCGGGGCCCGAACGCGGCCGCGAGCCGGTCGGGCCCGGGCGCGAAGCGGGGCGGCTCGAGGGGCACCGTCACCAGCCGCGCCCCGACGAACGCGGCCACGGCCCCGTAGAGGTCGTAGTGGGGCTCGAGGACCACGACCTCGTCGCCCGGGCGCAGGAAGGCCAGCATGGCCGCGGCGATGCCCTCCGAGGCGCCGACGGTGACGAGCACGCCGTGCTCGGGGTCGACGTCGATCCCGTAGAACCGGGCCTGGTGCTCGGCCACGGCCTCCCGCAGCTGCGGGGTCCCGGCCACGGGGCTGTACTGGTTGCCCCCGCCGCGCAGCGCCGCGACCGCGGCCTCGAGCATCTGCGGGGGCCCGTCGACGTCGGGGAAGCCCTGGCCCAGGTTGATCGCCCCGGTGCGCGCGGCGAGCCGGGACATCCGCTCGAAGACCGTCCCGCCCGGCCGCCCGTCCGCGCCCAGCAGCCCCCCGCCGCGGGCCATGCGCTCCCAGGGCAGGGGAGCGGGGGTCTCGGTCGGTCCGGAGGCGTCCATGCGGCCAGTCTAGGGGGAGGCCCCGCGGCGGGCGGGTGGGGCGCGGGCCGGGCGCCCGGGCCCGCGCCCCTAGGATGGGGCGCATGCGCCGCGCCGTCTGCCCCGGATCCTTCGACCCCGTCCACCTCGGCCACGTCGAGGTGGTCGAGCGCGCCGCGGCGCTGTTCGACGAGGTGGTCGTCGCCGTCTCCACCAATCCGCACAAGCGCTACCGCTTCGACCGGGAGGAGCGCCTCGAGCTCGTCCGGCGCAGCCTCGCCGGCGTCCGGGGCGTCGTCGTCGAGCCCATGGGGGAGGGGCTGCTGGCCGAGTACGCGGCCCGGCGCGGGGCCGTGGCCCTGGTCAAGGGCCTGCGCTCGGGCGAGGACTACGCCTACGAGGTGCCCATGGCCACGATGAACCGCCACCTCACCGGCGTGGAGACCGTGTTCCTGCCCGGGGACCCCCGCTACCTGCACCTGTCCTCCACGCTCGTGAAGGAGGTCCACGGCCTCGGCGGGGACGTGGCCCCGTTCGTGCCCGCGCCGGTGCTGGCGGCCCTCGGCCGCTGAGGCCCGCGCCGCGGGCGCGGTTGAGAACGTGCGGCGCGGCACGCTACCATGGTCCGTCGAGCAGAAATCCACCAGGAGTTTGTCATCAGCCGCGAGAACAGTTCGCCCCTCATCATCGGTGTTCGGGACCTCGAGCACCGTCCGGGGACCATGCGAACCCTGGAGGAGGCCGTGCCCGCGCCGAAGGACTTCGGCAACGCGCTGATCGGCGTCCCGGAGGGATCGGAGATCGCTCTGGACCTCCGCCTGGAGTCCGTCCACGACGGGATCCTGGTCTCGGGCACCGCCGGCGTCGCCGTCCACGGCGAGTGCAGCCGGTGCCTCGACCCGATCGACTACGATCTGGACGTCGACGTGCAGGAGCTCTACGTCTTCGACTCCGCCGGCGAGAGCGGGGAGGAGTCCGAGGACGACCAGTTGTATGACGTTCGGGACGAGAGCATCGACCTCGAACCCATGCTTCGGGACGCAGTGATCACGCAGCTGCCGTTCCAACCGGTGTGCCGGGAGCAGTGCCAGGGATTGTGCGCCCAGTGCGGCGCGCGCCTGGAGGACGACCCGGGGCACCACCACGAGGTGACCGACCCTCGCTGGAGCGCCCTCGCGGGCCTGCTCGAGCAGGACGGCACCCCGGCCCAGACGACCGAACCGAGAGAAGAGAGTTAGCCGTGGCTGTTCCCAAGCGGAAGATGTCCCGCGCGAATACCCGCGCCCGCCGTTCCCAGTGGAAGGCGTCCGCGCCGAAGCTGGTCAAGACCGTCGAGAACGGCAAGGTGACCTACAGCCTGCCGCACCAGGCCAAGGTCGTGACCGACTCCGCCGGGACCGCGCTGTTCCTGGAGTACAAGGGCCGCAAGGTGGCCGACGCCTGACCACGGTGACCCCCACCGAGAGCAGTCAGGACCTTCTGGAGCGTCTCGGCGTCGACATCGACGCCGGGACGCTCCGTTGTGCCCTGACCCACCGCTCCTACGCCTACGAGCACGAGGGCGAGGCCCACAACGAGCGCCTCGAGTTCCTCGGCGACTCGGTGCTGGGCCTGGCCGTCACGGACGAGATCTACCACCGCTACCCGGAGGACTCCGAGGGCAGCCTCGCGAAGATCCGCGCCGCGGTGGTCAGCACCCGCACGCTGGCCGAGCTCGCCCGCTCCCTCGGGGTGGGGCAGCACATCCGGCTGGGCAAGGGCGAGGTGCGCACCCGCGGCCACGAGAAGGCCTCGATCCTCGCCGACACCATGGAGGCGCTCATCGGCGCCGTCTACGTCTGCGCGGGCCTCGAGCCGGCCCGGGCCTTCGTGCTGCGCCTGGTCGTGCCGCTGCTGGAGGCCGGGTTCGTGGTGACCGAGGGCCGGGACTGGAAGACCGAGCTCCAGGAGCTGGCCGCCGCCCGGGGCCTGGGCCCCGTGCGCTACGCGGTGGAGGGCACCGGCCCCGACCACGACCGCCGCTACGAGGCGCGCGCCCTCGTGGGCGGGGCCGAGCACGGCACCGGCACCGGCACCACGAAGAAGGAGGCCGAGCGCTCCGCCGCCGCCCAGGCCTGCGCCGCCCTCGCCGCCCGCACGGGTGTCTGAGCCGGTGCGCACCGGCGCCCCGGGGGAGCCCCGTGCCTGAGCTGCCCGAGGTCGAGGTCGTCCGCCGGGGGGTGGCCCGCTGGGTCGTGGGCCGCACGGTCGAGGAGGTCCGGGTGCTGGACCCCCGCTCGGTGCGCCGCCACGAGGCCGGCCCCGCGCACTTCGCCCACGAGCTCGCCGGCGCGGTCGTGGCCGACGCCGTGCGCCGCGGGAAGTTCCTCTGGCTGCCCCTCACAGGCGCGGACGGCGCGGACCCGCAGGAGGCGCTGCTCGTGCACCTCGGGATGAGCGGGCAGCTGCTCGTCCAGGACGCGGGGCGGCCCGACGAGAAGCACCTGAAGGTGCGCCTGCGCCTCGGACCCCGCCCCGGGGTCCCCGACGAGCTGCGCTTCGTCGACCAGCGGATCTTCGGGGGCATGGTCCTCGACCCGCTCGTGCCCACCGACGACGCCGCTCCCGGCGGCCTCGGGTCCACCGGCCTGCCGCTCGTGCCCGCCCGCGCCGCCCACATCGGGCGGGACCCCCTGGACCCGGCCTTCGACGCCGACGCCGTGCACGCGCGCCTGCGCCGCCGCCGCACCGGGCTCAAGCGGGCCCTGCTGGACCAGTCGCTGGTCTCGGGGATCGGCAACATCTACGCCGACGAGGCGCTGTGGCGGGCCCGCCTGCACTGGGCCCGGCCCACCGACACGCTGCGGCGCCCGGAGACCGTCCGGCTGCTGGACGCGGTGCGGGCGGTGATGGAGCAGGCCCTGGCCGCCGGCGGCACGAGCTTCGACTCCCTCTACGTCAACGTCAACGGGGAGTCCGGGTGGTTCGCCCGCTCCCTGGACGCCTACGGCCGGGCCGGGCGGGCGTGCCGGCGGTGCGCCGAGGAGGGCCGGAGCACGCTGATCGTGCGCGAGCAGTTCATGAACCGCTCCTCCTACCGCTGCCCGGCCTGCCAGCGCACCCCGCGCAACGCCCGGTTCTGAGCCCGGCCGGCCCCTGCGGCCCGCGGCCCCGGGGGAACCGCGGGCCGCGCCCCCTCAGGCGGGCTCGGCGGAGGTGGAGCCCGTGGCGGGCAGGGCCGCGCCGCCGCGGGGGTGGGACCGGTAGTGCTCGGCCAGGCGCGCCATGCCCTCCTCGACCGTGACCTCCGGGCGCCAGCCGAGGACCTCGCGGGTGCGCCGCTGGTCGAACCAGTGCGCCGTGGACAGCTGCTCGGCGAGGAACTCCGTCATGGGCGGCTCGTCCCGGCCCGGGCGCACGGCCCAGACCCGCTCGATCACCCGTCCGGCGAGGCGGGCGGCCCAGCCCGGCACGCGGCGCCGGGGCGGCTCGACGCCGGCGGCGCGGCAGAACCCGGCGATCAGCTCGCCCACCGGCCGCGGCTGGCCGTTGGAGACCACGAACGCCTGCCCGTGGGCCTGCTCGATGCGCTCGAGGGCCCGCACGACCGCCTCGGCGGCGTTGTCGACGTAGGTCGTGTCGATCAGCGCGGCCCCGGCGTCGAGCAGCGGCAGCCGTCCGGCCGCGGCCCGGTCGACGACGCGCTCGACGAGCTGGGTGTCGCCGGGGCCCCACACGATGTGCGGGCGCACGGCGGTCACGCGCAGCTGCTCGCCGTCCGCGTCGAGGGCCAGCAGCTCGGCGGCCGCCTTGGACCGGGCGTAGTGGCCGCGGGCCCGCACGGGGTCGGCGGGGCGGGCGGGCTCGCCCACGAGGGAGGTCCCGGTGTGGGCCACGGAGGGCGAGGAGACGAACACCACGTTGCGGGCGCCGGCGCGCCGGGCGGTCTCCAGCACGGTGCGGGTCCCGGTGACGTTGGTGAGCACGAACTCGTCCCAGTCCCCCGCGAAGGAGACCTTGGCGGCGAGGTGGACGACGTCGTCGACGCCCTCCATCGCCCGGGCCACGGCGTCGGGGTCGGTGACGGAGCCCCGGACCTCCTCGACGTTGCGCTGGTCGGCCAGCGCGGCGTGCCCGCGCTGGAGGAGCCGGACCGTCCACCCCCGGGCGACCAGCCGGCGGGCGACGTGCTCGCCGAGCATGCCCGAGGCGCCGGTGACCAGGACCCGGCGGCCCTGCCCGCGCAGCTCCGGCGGGCCCTGCCCGGCGTCGTGGCTGCCCGCGGGGGGCGGTGCGGCGGCGGCCTCGGCCGCCGCGGGGTCGGGGACGGGGACCTCGGTGCTGCGGTGCTTCGCGCTCACGGGGTGCTGATCCTTCCTCCGGCGAGGGCGGCCTCGGCCCACCCGGCCAGCAGGGCTCGGTCGATCTTGGAGTTGTGCCGCACGTCGGTGGGGTGCTCGGGGAGCACGAGCACCGCCGCGAGGTCCAGGCCCGTGGCCGCCCGCACGGCGGCCCGCACGGCGCCGGCCAGCTCCGGGTCCGCGGGACCGGGGCGCCGCGCCGGCGGGACCGTCTCGGCCACGGCCACGGGCACCTGGCGGCCGCGCGGGCCCACGCCCACGACCGCGACCCGGCCGGTGCCCGGGACGTCCTGGGCCGCGTGCTCGGCGGCCACCGGGGTGCGCACGCCGTCGGCGGTGACGACCACGTGCGCCAGCCGGCCCTCGACCCACAGCCGCCCGGCGGCGTCGAGGTGGCCGACGTCGCCCGTGCGGTGCCAGCCGGGCAGCGCGGTCGCCTCGTGCTCGGTGGCCCACAGCCGGTCGTAGCGGTCCTTCACGTGCGGGGCCCGGGCGAGGATCTCCCCGGTGGTCCCGGCCTCCCGGGTGGGCTCCGTCCCGGGGACGCCGTCGGGGCCCAGGGGGGTGATCGCGAGCTCGGCCCCGGGGACGGGGGCGCCCACGCACACCCCGTTGCCCGCCCCGGCCACGGCCGGGGCGCCGGTGAGCTCGCCGGCGAGGTCCGCGGGCCCGGCGTCGGCGCGGGCCCGGCGGATGCCCTCGAGCGTGACGTCGGTCAGGGGCAGCCCCTCCGTCATGCCGTAGGGGGTGTGCAGCTCGGCCGCGGGCAGCAGCGCCTGCGTGCGCTCCAGCAGCGGCTCGGGCAGCGGGGCGCCGGCGGAGAGCAGCATCCGCACGTCCCCGAGCGCCGCGCGCCCGGCGGGGTCCAGCCCGTCCTGGGTGGCCAGGACGTTGTCGATCGCGGCGGGGGAGAGGAACACCGCGGTGGCGCGGATGGCCGCCGCCGCCTCGGCCAGGGCCCGGGCGGTGAGGGTCCGCGGGGCGGTGACGTCCATGTCGGGGGTGACCGAGGTGACGCCCAGGGCCGGGCCGAGCAGCGCGAACGGGGCGAAGCCGGCCACGAGGCCCGTGCCGGGCACGAGCCCGCACGTCGCCGCCACCGCGTCGCGCATGGCCGCGAGCTGGCGGTGCGTGTAGACCACGCCCTTGGCCGGGCCGGTGGAGCCGGAGGTGAACAGCACCGCCGCGTCGTCGTCGGGGTCCGGGACGGGCAGCTCCGGGTCCGGGGCCGTGCGCAGCAGGCCGGGCACGTCGGCCACCGCGCCCAGGGCCCGCCGGGAGACGGGGTCGAGGTCCTCGACGGCGATCCGGGTGCCGGGCCAGCCCAGCGCGCGGCCGGCCACGAGCGCCCGGCGGATCCCCACCAGCCAGGCGGGGCGCGCCCCGCGCAGCGCGCGGGTGAGGCCCTTGGGCCCGAGTCCGGTGTCGGCCACGACGATCACGGCGCCGATCCGCAGGCACGCGTAGAGCAGCGCGGTCAGCTCCGAGCCGGGCGGGACCATGAGGTTGACGCGGTCGCCGGGGCGCACGCCGGCGGCCGCGAGCCCGGCCGCGAGGCGCTCCACGCGCTCGGCCAGCCCGGCCCAGCTCAGCGACGCGCGCACCGGCGGCGTCCCGTCCGCGGGCCCGTCCCCGGCGGGGGCCATGTCGACGACGGCGAGGCCGGGGTCGGCGCGGCGCTCCTCGAGCCCGGCGTGGAACGGCACGAAGGGCTCCGCCGCGCGGGCGCGCGCCTGCAGGTGGCGCTGACGGCGGGTCGGTCCGGGGCCGAAGCGGTCGGCGAGCCAGGCCAGCACGGGGGTCGCGATGTCCCGGGACTCGGCGACCAGGTGGTTGCCGCCCTCGAAGCGGTGGATGTCCGCGTGCGGGAGCCGGTGCATCAGGTCGGCGAGGTAGCGCTCCTGGAAGACCGGGTCCCCGGTGCCCCACAGCAGCAGAGCGGGGCCCTGCAGCCGGGCCACGCCCGCGGCGATCCGCTCGAAGGACTCGTGCGAGGGGTGGCCCGCGGGCACGGGGATGTCGGCCACGAAGTCGCGGATCGCCCGGCGCCGCTCGCGGGTCGCGTAGGGCGCCCGGTAGGCGGCCCGCACCTCCGGGGGCAGCGGCGGGTCGGCCAGGCGCAGGGTGACGTCCAGGAACGCGGAGGTGCGGTCGGTGAGCAGCCCGTGGGCGGCCGGAGCCAGGGCCAGGCGCAGCGCGGCCGGGATCCGCTCGGCGCCGTCGTGGTGGACGGCGGTGTTCGTGAGGACCGTCCCGGCGTGCACCCCGGGGTGCTCGAGGGCCCAGCCGGAGGAGATCAGCCCGCCCCAGTCGTGGGCGAGGGTCACCACCGGCCCGGGGCCGTCGTCGAGGCCGAGGGCGGCGGTGAGGTCGGCGAGGTCGCGCACCCGGTCGGCGAGGCGCCGGGTCAGGCCCGTGCGCTCGGAGAAGCCCATGTCGAGCTGGTCCACGGCCACCACGCGCCAGGGGTTGGCGGGGTCGGTGGCGGCGGCCAGCACGGTGCGCCACAGGTAGGACCAGGTCGGGTTGCCGTGCACCGCCAGGACCGTCCCGCGCGGGGTGAGCCCGGCCGCCTCCAGGGAGGCGGCGTTGTCCAGCACGTGCCAGCGGCGCCGCCGGCCCGGCACGGGCTCCACGGGGGCCGTGGAGGCCACGGTGAGGGTGCGCGACCAGGCGGGGTCCACCCCCGGCAGCGGCACCTCCGTCCCGGGCAGCCGCGCCCCCTCCGGACCTCGGCCGGCTCCTGCGCGGCGCGGGGGCGTGGACGGTCGGGTGCGTGCCATGGGCGGGGTGCTCCTCAC
Source organism: Kocuria sp. LUK (assembly GCF_021012935.1). Taxonomy (NCBI): domain Bacteria; kingdom Bacillati; phylum Actinomycetota; class Actinomycetes; order Micrococcales; family Micrococcaceae; genus Kocuria; species Kocuria sp. LUK. The sequence goes on along the minus strand of NZ_JAJMZI010000005.1, from coordinate 36,451 downwards.
GGGTCGGGGCGGCGGGGTGGTGCGGGTTCTCAGCGGCTCACCAGTCGATCTCCATGTACGTCGCGTTCAGCCCGGAGCCCACGCCCAGCAGCAGCACGCGGTCCCCGGCGCCCAGGGACTCGGCCTCGAGGGCGAGGGTCATGGGCAGCGCGGCCGCGGCGACGTTGCCCCAGAAGGGGAAGGTCACCGGGAAGCGGTCGGGGTCGATCCCGACGTCGGCGAACAGCTTGTTGGTGTGGGACATGGAGACCTGGTGGCCGATGTAGCGGTCCATCTCCTGCCAGTCCCAGCCGTCCGCGTGGGCGTCGTTCCAGGCCTGCTCGAGCAGGCCCACGCCGTGCTTGAGCAGCCCGGTGGCGTCGGTGAACATCCCGTCGAAGCCGCCGATGCACAGGCCGTGGTGCTCGGTCGCGGAGCGGGTCACCGACCCGGCCACGCGGTGGCCCTCCGGGTGGCGGTCGGCGGGTCCCACCACGGCCGCGGCCGCGCCGCAGCCGAGGGTCAGGGTCGCGAACTCCCGCACGACGTCGGCCCGGGTCACGCCGGGGGCCTGCAGCCGCTCGTAGGTCTCGCGGTGCCAGGGCCGGGGGTCCTCGCCGGCGACGACGACGGCGTAGTCGATCGCCCCCGCGTCGATCATCGTGGCGGCGATGGTGAGCCCGTTGACGAAGCCGAGGCAGGCGTTGGTGACGTCGAAGTTCAGCGCGGAGGAGGGCAGCCCCAGGCGGTGGTGGACCGAGACGGAGACCGCCGGCTCGTAGCCGTCGCGGGTCACGGAGGCGTTGATCAGCAGCCCCACCTGCTCCGGGCGCACCCCGGCCTGCTCGAGCGCGGCCTGCCCCGCCTCCACGGCGCCGTCGGTGAAGTGGCGGCCCGGCGCCCACTCGCGCCGCTCCTTCACGCCCGCGAGCCGCTCGAGCAGCCCCTTGGGCATCCTCAGCCGCTCGAAGGTGCCGGCCAGGACCTCGTCGGCCTGCGAGGAGGGGACGACCTCGTCCGCCTCGACCTTCGTGATGGCGAGGAGGGCGGCGTTGCGGTGGCGCATCGTGGAATTACCGGTCAAGGTCTCTGGCTTTCCTTCGGGGCTCGTCGCCGCGCAACGGTCCGGTGCGGGACCGGGCGGGCTGACGGTGCGGGGCTGGTCGGCGCCAGTCTAGTGGCGCGCTCCCGGGGCCCCGGCGCGCACCGGCCGGTTTCTCTGCAGGCTGATCGTCTCACGCCGGGGCGGGCCCCGCCCCCGCGCGGGCCGTCCGGGGGCGCGGCTAGACTCGTGCGGGTCCGAGACCGCCCCCGCCCCTGGAGCCGCCCCCGTGCACCTGAAGACGCTGACCGTGCGCGGGTTCAAGTCCTTCGCCTCGGCCACGACCTTCGAGTTCGAGCCCGGGGTCACCGCCGTGGTGGGCCCCAACGGCTCCGGGAAGTCCAACGTCGTGGACGCCCTCGCCTGGGTGATGGGCGAGCAGGGCGCCAAGTCGCTGCGCGGCGGGAAGATGGAGGACGTGATCTTCGCGGGCACCGCCGGGCGGGCCCCGCTGGGCCGCGCCCACGTGTCCCTGACGATCGACAACGCCGACGGCGCCCTGCCGATCGACTACGCCGAGGTGACGATCTCCCGGACCCTCTTCCGCACCGGCGGCTCCGAGTACGCGATCAACAACCGGCCCTGCCGGCTGCTGGACATCCAGGAGCTGCTCTCCGACTCCGGGCTGGGCCGGGAGATGCACGTCGTCGTCGGACAGGGCCGGCTCGACCGGATCCTGCACGCCAGCCCGGAGGAGCGGCGCGGGTTCGTGGAGGAGGCCGCCGGGGTGCTCAAGCACCGCCGCCGCAAGGAGCGCACCCTGCGCAAGCTCGAGGCGATGCAGGCCAACCTCGACCGGCTCGAGGACCTCACGGCCGAGCTGCGCCGCCAGCTCGCGCCCCTGGGCCGGCAGGCCCGCACCGCCCGCCGCGCCCAGCGCATCCAGCACGACGCCCGCGACGCCCGCGCCCGGCTGCTGGCCGACGACCTCGTGCAGGCCCGCACCGGCCTGGCCGCCGACGAGGAGCTCGAGCGGCGCCTGCGGGCCGAGAGGGACGAGGCGCAGCGGGCCCTCGACGCCGGGCGCGCCCGGCAGGCCGAGGTCGAGGCGCGCGCCGCCCGGGCGACCCCGGCCCTCAACGCCGCCCGGGACACGTGGTACCGGCTCACCGCCGTGCAGGAGCGCTGCCGCTCGCTGGCGCGCCTGGCCGCCGAGCGCCGCCGCCTCCTGGGCACCGCCGAGGCCCCCGCCGAGCCCGCCCGCGACCCCGGCCGGCTGGCCGCCCAGGCCGCCCGCACCCGCGAGGAGCAGGCCCGGCTGCTCGAGCAGGTCGAGGACGCCACGGACGCCCTGGCCGCCGCGATCGAGGACCGCGAGACCGCCGAGGCCGCCGCCCGGGACCAGGACGCGGTGGTCACCGGGCTGCTGCGCGCCGCCGCGGACCGGCGCGAGGGCGCGGCCCGGCTCACCGGGGCCGTGGCCGCCGCCCGCTCCCGCGTCGAGGCCGCCGAGCAGGCCCTGGCCCGGCTGCACGAGGCCCACGCCGGTGCCGGGGCGCGCCGGGAGGGCGCCGGGGCGGAGGCCGACCGCCTGCGCCTGGCCGCCGGGCGCGCCGCCGAGGCCGCCGCGACCGCCCGCGCCGCCCACGACGAGGCCGCGGCCGCCCACGACGCCGCGCGCACCGCGGCCCGGGAGGCCGGGGCCGCGGCGCAGGAGCTGCTGCGCGCCCACGACGCCCAGGCCGCGCGGGCCGAGACGCTGCGCGCCGCGCTGCGCCAGCCCGACGGCTCGGCGGCGGTGCGCGCGGCCCACCCCGAGGACGTCGTGGGCGCCGTGGCCGAGCTCGTGGGCGTCGCCCCGGGCTGGGAGCGTGCCGTGACCGCCGCGCTCGGCCCGCTCGCGGACGCGCTGGCCGTGCGCTCCCACGGGGCGGCCCTCGGCGTGCTCGCCACCCTGCGCGAGGCCGGCCGCGGCCGGGTGCAGCTGCTCGTGGCCGCGGCCGGGACCGGCCCCGAGGCCCCCGCGGTACCGGAGCTGCCCGGCGCGCTCGCCGCCGTGGACGTGCTGCGCGCCCCCGGCGGCGCGGCCCGGGACGCGGACGACGACGCCGGGCGCGCGGCCGCCGCGGTGCGGATGGCGCTGGCCCGCACCGTGCTCACGGAGGACCCCGCCACCGCCGCCCGTGTCGTCGCCGCCGACCCGCGGCTGACGGCCGTCACCCGCGACGGCGACGTGCTCACCGCCCTCAGCGCCCGGGGCGGGGCCGCCGAGGCCGCGGGCACGCTCGAGACCCGCGCCGCGGCCGAGCGCGCCGAGGCCGAGCGCGCCGCCCTGGCCGGGCGCCTGCACGCCGCCCGGGAGGCCGAGACCGCCGCGGCCGCCGCGCGCACCGCCGCCCGCGCCCGGGCCGAGGCCGCCGCGGCGGCCCTGCGCACGGCCGAGCGCGACGCCGACCGGGCCGCCGCCGAGCTCGACCGGGTGCGGGCCGTGCTCGGCTCCGCCGAGGCCGAGACCCGCCGCGCCGACGACGAGCTCGCCGCCGCCCGGGAGCGCCTCGCCGGGGACCAGCGCCGGCTCGAGGAGGCGCTCGGGCGGCTGGCCGCGGCCGAGGCCGAGGACCCCGGCGACGACGAGGCCGCCCAGCTCGAGGCCGCGGCCCGGCGCGAGGAGGCCCAGCGGGGCGCCTCCGCGGCCCGCGCCGCCGAGACCGAGGCGCGCCTGGCCCTGCGCTCCCTCGAGGAGCAGGCGAGGGCCCTGGGCGCCCGCGCGGCCTCCCAGGAGCGGGCCGCCGCCGCCGAGCGCCGGGCCCGCGAGGAGGCCGAGCAGCGGGCCCGCCGGCGCCGCGCGCAGGCGCGCACCGCCGAGGCGGTGCACGCGGCGGCCGAGGCCCTGCTGGCCCGGGTCGCGGGCTCCGTGGCCGCCGCGGAGGCCGCCCGCGAGCGCGCGGAGGCGGTGCGGGCCGGGCTGGACGCCGAGCTGACCGACCTGCGCGCCGGCAACGACCGGCTCGCCGCCCGCGTCGCCGAGCTCACCGACTCCGTGCACCGCGACGAGCTCGCGCGCACCCAGCGGCGCACCCGCGTCGAGGCGCTCGAGGCCCGCTCCCTCGAGGAGCTCGGCCTGACCCCCGACGCCCTCGTGGAGCACTACGGCCCGCACCTGCCGGTGCCCGCCGCGACCGGCGCCGAGGACGGCGCGCCGGGGACGGACGGGCAGGAGACCCTGTTCGCGGAGGAGCCGGGCACCGCCTACGTGCGCGCCGAGCAGGAGCGGCGGCTGCGCCGGGCGGAGAAGGAGCTGGCCGCGCTGGGGCGGGTCAACCCGCTCGCGCTCGAGGAGTTCGCCGCCCTGGAGGAGCGCCACCGCTTCCTGGCCGAGCAGCTCGAGGACCTCCGGCGCTCCCGGGCGGACCTGCGCGCCATCATCCGCGACGTCGACCGGCACGTCGAGGAGGTCTTCGGCGCGGCCTTCGCCGACACCGCGGCGCAGTTCGAGCAGGTCTTCGCCACCCTCTTCCCCGGCGGGGAGGGCCGGCTGCGGCTGACCGACCCCACCGACCTGCTCAGCACGGGCATCGAGGTCGAGGCCCGGCCGGCCGGCAAGAAGGTCAAGCGGCTGTCCCTGCTCTCGGGCGGGGAGCGGTCCCTGACCGCGATCGCGCTGCTCGTGGCGATCTTCCGGGCCCGGCCCTCCCCGTTCTACGTCATGGACGAGGTCGAGGCCGCCCTCGACGACCGCAACCTCGGGCGGCTGCTGACCGTGCTGCAGCAGCTGAGGGAGACCTCGCAGCTGATCGTCATCACCCACCAGAAGCGCACGATGGAGATCGCCGACGCCCTCTACGGGGTCGCCATGCGCGGGGACGGGGTGACCACGGTCGTCGGCCAGCGCCTCGCCGAGCTGCGCTGAGGCCGGCGCCGCGCCGGGGCCGGCGGCTCAGTCCGCGGCGCGCGGCAGGGTGTCGCGCACGGGCAGCCACGCAAGGGCGGCCAGCAGCATCAGGGCCCCCGAGACCCCGAAGGCCCACCCGAAGCCGGCGGCGTCGGCCAGCGCCCCCGCCACGACCGGCCCCAGGATCTGCCCGGCGTCCGCGCTCATCTGGTAGCGGGCCAGCACGGGCCCGCCCGAGCGGTCGGGGCCGATCACGTCCGCGACCGCCGCCTGCTGGCCGGGGTTCATGGTGCCGGAGCCCATCCCGGCCACCAGGGACAGGACCACGAAGGTCACCACGTCCCCGGACAGACCCAGGGCCGTGGTCGCCACCCCGTTGACGACCAGCCCCACGAGCACGAGGGGCCGGCGGCCGAACCGGTCGGTGAGCCGGCCGGTGACCGTCAGCGCCAGCGCGTTGCCGGCCGCGAAGACCGCGAGCGCCAGGCCGGCCACGCCCGGGCCCGCGCCCAGGACCGCGACGGCCAGCAGCGGCACGAGGGCCACGCGGATGCCGTAGGAGGTCCACCCGTTGGCGAAGTTCGAGGCCACCGCCGCCCGGTAGGCGCCCACCGACCACGCCTCGCGCGGGGTCAGCACCGGCTGGGCGGCGCCCGCGCGGCCCTCGCCGAGGACCTCGTCCCTGAGCCGGAAGTGCACCACGGCCACGGCCACCAGCAGCGCCGCGGCGTAGATCAGGAACGGCGCCTGCAGCCCCAGCCCCGCCAGCAGGCCCCCGATCACGGGCCCGAGGACGCCGCCGAGCAGGAACGCGCTCGCGTAGTAGCCGGAGACCCGGCCGCGCATCCGGGGCGGGGCCAGGCGCACGATCAGCCCCATCGCGGAGATGGTGAACATCACGGACCCGATCCCGCCCAGGCCGCGGAAGACCAGCAGCTGCCAGTAGGACTGCGCGAACGCGGTGGCCGCCGAGGAGACCGCCACGACGAGGACGCCCACCACGTAGGTGGGGCGCTCGCCGATCCGGGCCAGGATCCGCCCGCCGGCCGGGGCGAAGAGCAGCCGGGCGAGGGCGAAGGCGCTCACCACGGCGCCCGCGGCGGAGACGCCCACGCCGAAGGTCGTGGCGAACTGCGGGAGCACGGGGGCGACGATGCCGTAGCCCACGGCGATCACGAAGGCGGCGGCGATGAGCACCGTGATCTGCTGGGGCACGCGGTCACGGTCGGGGGCGGCGGGCTGGGTCGGCACCCGACGAGTCTAGTGACCGCCCGGGACCGGCGGGGACGGTGTGAGAAGCTTCTGTGCGTGGAATCGATACCCGTCATCGCGTACGTGCTCGTCGCCGTGGTGGTGCTCGGCCTGCTGGGCCTCGTGCTGCTGCGCGGGCCCAGGGCTCCCCGCGGCGGCTACCCCTCGACCCGGGACCCGGACGACCCCGTGCAGGCCCCCGGGGACCTGCGCCCCGGCACCGCGCAGGCCCCGCCGGAGGAGCCCGCCCCGCGGCTGGAGCGGCCCGAGTCCGCCGCCTCCCGCATGGCCCGGCTGCGCGGGCGGCTGGCGCGGTCCAACTCCGTGTTCGGCAAGGGCCTGCTCGCCCTGCTCTCCCGCGACCGGATCGACCAGGACGTCTGGGACGAGATCGAGGAGACGCTGCTGCTGGCCGACCTCGGCACCGACGCCACGACGGAGCTCGTCGAGGCGCTCCAGCGCCGGGTGCGCGTCGAGGGCACGAACGACCCCGCCCACGTCAAGGCCATGCTGCGCGAGGAGCTCGTGCGCCTCGTGGACCCCGCCGCGGACCGCTCCCTGGCCGTGGACCGGAAGGGGCCGCTGCCCGCCGTCGTGCTCGTGGTCGGCGTCAACGGCGTGGGCAAGACCACGACGGTCGGCAAGCTCGCCCGCGTGCTCGTGGCCGAGGACAAGGACGTCCTGCTCGGGGCCGCGGACACGTTCCGCGCCGCCGCCGCCGACCAGCTGGCCACCTGGGGCGCCCGGGTGGGCGTGCCCACGGTCCGCTCCGACGTCGAGGGCGCCGACCCCGCCTCCGTCGCCCACGACGCCGTCTCGGCCGGCATCGAGCAGGAGGCCGACGTCGTGCTCGTGGACACCGCCGGGCGGCTGCAGAACAAGGCCGGGCTGATGGACCAGCTCGGCAAGATCAAGCGCGTCGTCGAGAAGGCCGCCGCCGTCGACGAGGTGCTGCTCGTGCTCGACGCCACCACCGGGCAGAACGGCCTGACCCAGGCCCGGGTCTTCGCCGAGGCGGTGCACATCACCGGGATCGTGCTGACCAAGCTCGACGGCACGGCCAAGGGCGGGATCGTCGTCGCGATCCAGCGCAGCCTCGGCGTGCCCGTCAAGCTCATCGGCCTGGGGGAGGGCCCCGACGACCTCGCCCCGTTCGAGCCCGAGGCCTTCGTGGACGCCCTGCTCGACTGAGCCCGTCCCCACGAGGGCCCACAGGAACGCCTCGCGCCCGCCGCACTTCACGGACCCGTAACCGTGGCGGCGGGCGCGAAACATGTCCGCAACGGCCCGCGGGCGTGCCCGAAACATCTCTTGCCGAGACTCGTAGCGACGGTGAGCGCCGACCGGCCCCGCAGCAGGGGGACGGGCCGGCGGCGCCGGACCCGCAACGCAACGGACTCGAGAAAGAGGTGCAGATCGTGGACATCACCGCTGGACACGTGTGGACGATCGTCGCGGCCGCCCTGGTCTTCTTCATGACCCCCGGGCTGGCCCTGTTCTACGGCGGCATGACCCGCGCCAAGGGCGTGCTGAACATGATGATGATGAGCTTCATCGCGATCGGCATGGTCTCGGTCGTGTGGGTGCTGTGGGGCTACTCCATGAGCGGCGGGGACCCGCTGCTCGGCGGGCTCACCGCCAGCCCGGTGCCCTCCTTCGCCCTGGGCGACCTCATGGGCACCGACGGGCTGCTGGGCGCCGCCTACGGCGGGACCTTCGCCATCATCACCGTGGCGCTGATCTCCGGCGCCATCGCCGACCGCGCCCGCTTCGGCGCCTGGGCCCTGTTCGTGCCCGTGTGGACCACCCTCGTCTACGCCCCGCTGGCCTTCATGGTCTGGGGCGGGGGGCTGCTCACCGAGGACGGGGCCATCGGCGCGGCCCTGGGCGAGGCCATCGACTTCGCCGGCGGGCTCGTGGTGCACATCAACGCCGGCGTGGCCGCGCTCGTGCTCATCGCCGTCGTCGGCGCCCGGCAGGGCTTCGGCAAGGACCCCGGGCAGCGCCCGCACAACCTCCCGCTCGTGATGCTGGGTGCCGCGATCCTGTGGTTCGGCTGGTTCGGCTTCAACGCGGGGGCCGCGGCCACCGCCGAGCAGGCCGGGCTGATCTGGGTCAACACGCTGGTCGCCCCCGCCGCCGCGATGCTCGCCTGGCTGCTCACCGAGCGCGTGCGCGACGGCCACCCCACCTCCCTGGGCGCCGCCTCCGGCGCGGTCGCCGGCCTCGTGGCCATCACCCCGGCCTGCGCCAACGTCTCCCCGGTGTGGGCGATCGGCATCGGCGTGCTGGCCGGCACCGCCTCCGCGCTCGCCGTCGGGCTGAAGTACCGGCTGCGGATGGACGACTCCCTCGACGTCATCGGCGTGCACCTGGTCTCCGGCGTCGTCGGGACCGTGGCCCTGGGCTTCGTGGCGCTGCCCTCCGAGGGCACCGCCGGGCTGTTCTACGGCGGCGGCCCCGGCCTGCTGCTGACCCAGGTGGTGGCCGTGCTCGTCTCGGTCGTCTACTGCGCCGTCCTGACCCTGCTCGTCGCCGTCGCGATCGACCGGACCGTGGGCTTCCGCATCCCGCCGCGCGACGAGATCGACGGCATCGACATCACCCAGCACGCCGAGACCGGGTACTCCTTCGCCGGCGACGCCACGGGCTCCTTCACCCCGGGCCGCCACGCCGCGGCGGCCCCGCCCGCCGCCCCGGAGGCACCGGAGGCACCGGAGGCCCCGGCGGGCGCGGCCCCGGAGACCGCCCCCGCCGCCCGCTCCGAGCGGGTGCCGGGCTGAGCCCGCGCCCGCCCCGCCCCGACCCACCACCTGCGAGAAAGGCCCTCCCATGAAGCTCGTCACCGCGATCGTGCGCCCGGACAAGTTCAAGGACATCAAGTCCGCCCTCGAGTCCTACGGCGTCCAGGGCATGACCGTCCAGAACGTCTACGGCTACGGCCAGCAGCGCGGCCACACCGAGGTCTACCGGGGCGCCGAGTACACGGTGGACCTGCTCGAGAAGGTGCGCCTGGAGATCCTCGTCGACGACCACCAGGCCACCGACATCGTCGACGTCATCGTCTCCTCGGCCAACACCGGCCGCGCCGGCGACGGCAAGGTGTGGGTCCTCGACGTCGCCGAGGCCGTGCGCGTGCGCACCGGCGAGCGGGACGAGACCGCCCTGTAGGACGGGCCCGCCCCGGGCGGCGGGCGGCAGCCGCGCGGCGCACCGGCGCCCTCCCCGCGGGGAGGGCGCCGGTGCGCCGCGCAGGACGGGCCCCGCGTTGGTACCCTGGACTACCGACCCGATGCCTTCGGGCCGGCGCCGCGCCCCGCAGTGCACCCCCGCGGCGCCCCGGCCGCCTCCCTCGACGAAAGCAGCTTTCGACCCGTGTTCAATTCACTGTCCGACCGGTTGACCGCCACCTTCAAGAACCTCAAGGGCAAGGGCCGCCTGTCCGAGGCGGACGTCGACGCGACCGTGCGGGAGATCCGCCGGGCGCTGCTCGACGCCGACGTCGCCGTGCCGGTCGTGCGCGAGTTCACCGCCGCGGTCAAGCAGCGCGCCCTCGGCGCGGAGGTCTCCGAGGCCCTCAACCCGGGCCAGCAGGTCGTGAAGATCGTCAACGAGGAGCTCCAGGGCATCCTCGGCGGGCAGACCCGCCGGATCCGCATGGCCAAGACCGGTCCGACCGTCATCATGCTCGCCGGCCTCCAGGGCGCCGGCAAGACGACGCTGGCCGGCAAGCTCGGCAAGTGGCTCAAGGGCCAGGGCCACCGCCCGCTGCTCGTGGCCTCGGACCTGCAGCGGCCCAACGCCGTGACCCAGCTGAAGGTCGTGGGCGAGCGGGCCGGGGTGCCCGTGTTCGCCCCGCACCCCGGCACCACCTCCGAGTTCGACGACCCCACGGGCGACCCCGTCCAGGTGGCCCGCGACGGCGTGGCCCAGGCCCGCGCCCGCCTGCACGACGTGGTCATCGTCGACACCGCCGGGCGCCTCGGCATCGACGAGGCGCTCATGGCCCAGGCCCGCGACATCCGCGACGCGGTGCAGCCCGACGAGGTGCTCTTCGTCATCGACGCGATGATCGGCCAGGACGCGGTCAACACCGCCCAGGCCTTCAACGAGGGCGTGGACTTCACCGGCGTGGTCCTGTCCAAGCTCGACGGCGACGCCCGCGGCGGCGCGGCCCTGTCCGTGGCCTCCGTGACCGGCAAGCCCATCATGTTCGCCTCCACCGGCGAGAACGTCGACGACTTCGAGCAGTTCCACCCCGACCGGATGGCCTCGCGCATCCTGGACATGGGCGACGTCCTGACGCTGATCGAGCAGGCCGAGCAGCAGTGGGACCGGGCCGAGGCCGAGAAGATGGCCCGGAAGTTCACCGACCAGGAGGACTTCACCTTCGAGGACTTCCTCGCGCAGATGCAGCAGCTGCGCAAGATGGGCTCGATGAAGAAGATGCTCATGATGATGCCCGGCGCCGCCGGGATGCGCGAGCAGCTGGAGAACTTCGACGAGCGCGAGATCGACCGCGTCGAGGCGATCGTGCGCTCCATGACCCCGCACGAGCGGGTCGCGCCGAGGATCATCAACGGCTCCCGCCGCGCCCGCATCGCCCGCGGCTCCGGCGTCACCGTCTCCGAGGTGAACCAGCTGATGGAGCGCTTCGCGCAGGCGCAGAAGATGATGAAGCGCCTGGCCCAGGGCAAGGGCGTGCCCGGCATGCCCGCGGGGATCCCCGGGATGCCCGGCGCCGCCGGGGGCGGGGCGAAGAAGGGCAAGGGCAAGGCCGCGGCCAAGAAGAAGGGCGGCTCCCGCTCCGGCAACCCCGCCAAGCGGGCCCAGGAGAACGCGGCCCTCGAGCAGCAGCGCAAGCAGAAGGCCCCCGTCGGCTCGTCCTTCGGCGCCGCGCAGCAGGAGCCGGACCCCGCCGACCTGAACCTGCCCAAGGGCTTCGAAAAGTTCCTGGGGAAGTGACCCGGCCGTGAGCTCCTACCTCTCCGAGACCGAGCTGAGGAAGTTCGTCGACTCCCTGCCCACCCGCCGGCTGGCCGCCGAGGCGCTGATCCGCGACCCCGAGGGCCGCGTGCTCATCGTCGAGCCCAACTACAAGCCCGACTGGACCGTGCCCGGCGGCACCGTCGAGGCGGGGGAGGACCCCCGCACCGGCTGCTTCCGGGAGGTCGCCGAGGAGGTCGGGCTCGACCTGCCGCCGGGCCGGCTGCTCGTGGTCGCCCACGGCGTGGCCATGGGGGTGTGGGGGGACTCCGTGTCCTTCGTCTACGACGGCGGCACGATCGCCGCCGACACCCCCCTGCGGATCCAGGAGGAGGAGCTGCTGAGCCACCGCTGGGCGGCCCCCGAGGAGCTCGACCGCTGGCTGCGCCCGGGGCTGGCCCTGCGGCTGCGCCGGGCGCTCGACGCCCTGCGCGAGGGCACGGTCGTGGAGACCGTCAACGGGGACGGCTGAGCCCCGGCCCCCGGCGGCGGGCGCCGCCGGGGCGGCCCGGGCGACGGCGTAGCATGGCACCATGACCTCTCTGCCCGCCGACGACGTCGCCTCCCCGACCTCCGCGTGGGACCTGGCCCCCGCCACGGTGCCGCACCCGGAGGGCGCCGACGCCCCCGCCGCGGACGCGGTCGCCCGGATCGTGGCCGGCCACCGCCTCATCGGCGCCCTCGCCGAGGGCCCCGGGGCGCTGCAGCTGATGTTCCTCGCCGACGCCGGGGGCCGCCTGGCCCGGGCCGCCGAGGACGGGACCGTGGAGCCCGGGTGCACCCTCGACGAGCTCTCCGCCGACCTCGCCCGGCAGACCGGGCGCGGACTGCAGCCCGAGCACCCCGGCCTGCGCCGGGTGCTGCTGGTGCGCCTCGACGCCCCGGAGCTGCCCGTGCTCGCCGCCCTGTCCCAGACGGGGTTCACCGCCGTCTCCCGGCACGGCTGGTCCGTGGTCGTCTTCGACGACGAGGTCGACTACTGGGCCGTGCGCACGGGCCTGGGGGAGCCCGCCGTCGTGCTCTCCTCCGACGGCGCCACCCGCTCGGCGGAGGTCCTGCTCGCCGGGGAGGACCCCGCCGACGTGACGGACCTGGAGGCCGCCGACGCCGTGTGCGCCCTGGAGTGGGGGCCGGAGTGGCGCCCTGCCGGCGGGCCCGCAGGGACCGGCCGCGACACCCCGGCCGCCCGCTTCCAGGACGACCTCGTGCGCCTGTGCGCCGCGGGGACCTCGGAGCTGCAGGTCGAGTCCGTCGCCTCCGTCTTCGACCTCGACCCGGCCGAGACCAACCGGCTGCGCAACTACGTGGCCGGGGACTCGACCGAGCTCGTCCTGGAGTCGGTGCTGCAGCTGCTGGGCCTGCCGGTGCTCGCCGCGAAGGTCGTCGAGGGCCGCCGCGAGCTGGCCGAGCTCGAGGACGCCGAGCACTACGCGCCCACCGGGGTCGGGCCCGCCGTGCTGCGGGCGATGACCATCGCCCCCACCGGGGACGGGCTGCTCGACCGCTGCCGGCGCGCCCTCGTCCACCGGCCCGGGCTCGTGCTCGCGGTCGCCGGGGCCGAGACGGCCGTCGGGGTCGGGCTCGCCGGGGCCGCGCGCCGCGGCGGGGCCGGGGCTCGCGTGCTCGGGACCCTCTCGGCCGCGCTGCTGGCCGACGCCGCCGCGGAGGGCGCCTGGTGGGCGGCGCTGCGGGCGGCCCGCCGCGAGCGGGCCCGCGCCGCCGGGCCCGCCGACCCGGGGCCCGCGCCCCGCCCGTCGGCGGCGCGCACGGGCCTGCGCCGCTTCTTCGGCCTGGACTAGCGCCCGCGGGAGCCCGCGGGCTCCGCCCCGCGGCGGAGTCCCGTGCGCGCCGGCGCCCGGTACCGTGGTGGGGTGCTGCATCCCCCACCCGTCGCGGAGCCCGCCCGGCGGCCCGCCGCCGAGGACGCCGCCCCGGTCCGGCGCCTGCCCTGGCCGGAGCGCGTCACCGCCTGGCTCAACGATCCCGAGGACCCGTACTGGCGCCGGCCCGCGCCCACGGCGGCCCAGCAGCGCCGCGACGTCCTCGCCGCGCTCGGCCTGCTCGGCGTCGCCCTGCTGATGTCCGTGCTCATGCACAGCTACGCCGGTCTCGCGGAGGGCGACGAGCCCTGGCGCTACTACCTGAGCACCGCGCTGATCGTGGTCCCCCTGGCCGTGCGGCGGCGCCACCCCGTGCCGGTGGTGATCGCCTCATCGGCACTGTTCCTCGGGCTGACCTACGCCAGTCCCACGGCGGCGCTGACGCTGAGCTTCCAGGGGGCCTACTTCGCGGCCCTCTACGCGGCGGTCGCCTGGTCGCGCGACCGCCAGGCCCTGTGGGTGGCGATGTCGGTGGTGGTCGGGACCATGGGCCTGTGGCTGCTCGGGGCCTTCACGGTCACCAACGCCTACGCCGAGTTCCTGGACGGCCTCGGCGAGGTCGAGGGTCCGCTGCCGCAGCTGCCCGCCTACGCCGCCTCGACCCTGCTCGTCAACGCCGCCTACTTCGGCGGGGCCGTCCTCGCCGGACGGGCCTCCTGGCGGGCCGCCCTGCAGCAGCACCGGCGCACGGCCCAGGCCCGGCGGATCCGCGAGCAGTCCGCCGAGATCGCCCGCCGCGCCGTGGTCGACGAGCGGATGCGCATCGCCCGGGAGCTGCACGACGTGGTCGCCCACCACGTCTCCGTGATCGGCATCCAGGCCGGGGCCGCGCGCAAGGTCCTCGGCCGCGACCCGGAGGCGGCCACGGGGGCGCTGCGCACCATCGAGGAGTCCTCCCGCACGGCCGTGGGGGAGATGCGCCAGCTGCTGGGCGTGCTGCGCGCCGAGGACGAGGACTCCGGGGACGCGGCCGGGCGCGGGCCCGAGCCCGGCCTGGGGGAGATCGCCGACCTCGCCCGCCACCACGCCGCGCACGGGCCGGCCGTCGAGCTGCGCACCGTCGAGGCCGTCCCGGGGGACCTCGCCCGCGTCCCGCAGGGGCTCGCGCTGTCCGTCTACCGGTGCGCCCAGGAGTCCCTGGCCAACGTCCTGCGCCACTCCACGGCCGGGACCGTCTCGCTGGCCCTGCGCACCGGGCGCGGCCCGGACGGGCCCTGGCTCGAGCTCGAGGTGCTCGACGACGGCGGCCCCCGCGGCGGCACCGCCGGCACCGGCTTCGGCCTGCAGGGGCTGCGGGAGCGCGTGCGGCTGCACGGCGGCGAGGCCGAGATCGGCCCGCGGTCCGGGCGCCCGGGGTGGCGGGTGCGCGTGCGCTGCCCCCTGCCCCCGGCCGGCCCGCCCGCGCCGGCGCCCGGACCGGACGTGGGAGGATCGGAGGCATGATCCGCGTCCTGCTCGCCGACGACCACGCCCTCGTCCGCTCCGGCTTCGCCATGGTCCTCTCCGTCGAGGACGACATCGAGGTCGTCGCCCAGGCCGCCGACGGCGCGCAGGCCGTGGCCGCGGCCCACGCCCACGACGTCGACGTCGCCCTGCTGGACGTGCAGATGCCCGGCACGGACGGCATCGAGGCGACCCGCCGGATCGTGGGCACGGGCTGCGCGAAGGTCGTGATCGTGACGACCTTCGACCGGGAGGACTACCTCTTCGACGCCCTCGCGGCCGGGGCCAGCGGGTTCCTGCTGAAGAACGCGGACCCCGACGACCTCGTCGAGGCCGTGCGCGCCGTCGCCGGCGGGCACGCGCTGCTCGCGCCCGAGGCGACCCTGCGGGTGATCCGGGCGCTGACGGCCGCCCCGCCGCCGGCTGCGGCGGCACCTGCCGGGCCCGTCCCGGCCGACCCCGGGCAGCGCCGCGCCGCCGCGTCCCTGACCGAGCGCGAGCACGAGGTGCTGGGGCTCGTCGCCGAGGGGCTGTCCAACGCGGAGATCGCCCAGCGGCTGTTCCTGGGCCCGGCCACGGTCAAGACGCACGTGTCCAACATCCTCGCCAAGACGGGCTCCCGCGACCGCGTCCAGGCCGTCGTCTTCGCCCACCGCGCCGGCCTGGCCGGCTGAGCGGCCTCCGCCCCGCGGCGGAGACCCCGCCCCGGCCGCGCCCCGGGATCCGCCCCGGTGGGGACGCCCCGGCGCCCCGCCCTCCGTAGGCTGGGGAGGAGCCCCCCGGCACCCGCGGGCGGGCGCCACCGGCCGAGAGGAGCACGGGCCCATGAGCGCCGGCACCCGCCCCGCGGCGACCACCCTCCGCTTCCGCGCCCGCCCCGCCGGCCACGTCCTCGAGGCGCGCGGGCTGAGCCGCGCCTTCGGGGGCCGCACGGTGGTCGAGGACGTCTCCTTCCGCGTCGAGCCCGGCCGGATGACCGGCTTCGTCGGCGCCAACGGGGCGGGCAAGACCACGACCATGCGGATGCTGACGGGCGTGCTGCGCACCACCGCCGGGGAGGTCCTGTGGGACGGCCGGCCCGTCACCGCCGCCGACCGCGCGGGCTTCGGGTACATGCCCGAGGAGCGGGGCCTCTACCCCCGCCAGCCGGTGCTCGACCAGCTGTGCTACCTCGGCCGGCTGCACGGGATGGACCGGCGGGCGGCCCTGGCCGAGGCCCGGCGGCTGCTCGAGCGCCTCGACCTGGCCGGACGGGAGCGGGACCCGCTGGGCACCCTGTCCCTCGGCAACCAGCAGCGGGTGCAGATCGCCGCCGCCCTGCTGCACGGGCCCACGGCGCTCGTGCTGGACGAGCCGTTCTCCGGGCTGGACCCCGTGGCCGTGGACGCCATGACCGGGCTGCTGCGCGAGCGGCTGGAGCAGGGGGTGCCGGTGCTGTTCTCGAGCCACCAGCTCGACCTCGTCGACCGGCTGTGCGACTCCCTCGTCGTCCTCTCCGCCGGCCGGGTCCTGGCCGCCGGCACGGTCGAGGACCTGCGCCGCGCCGGTCCGCGCCGGCACCGGCTGCGCTGCGAGCAGGACGCCGGGTGGGTGCGGGGGCTGCGCGGGGTGCGCGCCGTCGACGTCGACGGCCCCGACGCGGTCCTCGAGCTCGACGACGACGACGCCCGCCGCCGGCTCCTGCGGGCGGCCGTCGAGCGCGGCCTGGTAGAGTTCGCCGAGATCGTCCCCGGCCTCGCCGACGTCTACCGGGAGGTGACCCGGTGAGCCCCCGCCCGCCGCTGCCGCGCCCCTGGTGGGTCGTCGCGACCCGGGAGCTGTCCGTGCGCCTGCGCGACCGCTCCTTCCTGGTCTCCACGGCCGTCACGGTGCTGCTCGTGGCCGGCTCGATCGCCGCCTCGGCCCTGCTCGGCGGGCGCGCCGCCGAGCACGTGCTCGCCACCGCCGCCCCCGAGGCCGGGCCCGTGGCCGCCCGCGCCGCCGCCGTGCTCGCCGAGGAGGGCGAGGACACCCTCACCGTGCACTCCGCGCACTCCCCGGACGCGGCCCGCGCCGCCGTGGCCGGGCAGACCGCCGACGCCGCGCTGCTGCGCGGGCTCGACGGGTGGACCGTGGTCGGCCGGGACGGCGTCGACCCCGCCCTGGCCCGCGCCCTCGAGGAGGCCGTGGCCGAGACCGTCCTCGCCGCGAACGCCCGGGCGGCCGGCACCAGCGCCGAGGAGCTCACCGCCGGGACCGAGGTGCGCACCGAGCTGCTCGACGGCGGGCAGGACCGCGGCCCCGCCCGGCTCGTGCTCGGCCTCGTCTTCGCGTTCCTGTTCTACCTGGCGGCGGTCCTCTTCGGCACCGCCATCGCCAACTCCGTGCTCGAGGAGAAGCAGAACCGCGTCGTGGAGATCCTCGCCACCGCCGTGCCCGTCCGGCACCTGCTCCACGGCAAGGTCCTCGGCAGCTGCCTGCTCGCCCTCGGGCAGCTCGGCCTCTACGCCGCCGTCGGCCTCGTGGGCGTCAACGCCGCCGGCGCCGCCGCCGACGTCGGCTGGGCCCTGGCCGCCTCCGGCTGGTTCGTGGCGTTCTTCCTGGCCGGCTTCGCCGCCCAGGCCTGCGTCTGGGCGGTGCTCGGCGCGCTGGCCGCCCGCCCGGAGGACCTCCAGTCCAGCTCGGGGCCGGTGCTGACCGTGCTCGTCGGCGCCCTCGTCCTGGGCCTCTACGCCGAGGGGCCGTGGCTGACGGCCGCGTCCTTCGTGCCGGTGGTCTCCTCGGTGGCGATGCCCGTCCGCCTCCTCGCCGGCGACGTCCCCTGGTGGCAGCCCGCGCTCGCCCTGGCCCTGGCCCTCGCCGCGGCCCGGGGCCTGCTGCTCCTGGGGGAGCGGATCTACCGGCGCGCCGTCCTCCAGGGCGGGCGCGCCCTCGGGTGGCGCGAGGCCGCACGCCTCGAGCAGTGAGCGCGGCGGGCCGCGGACTTGACGCCGTCTGGCATACTGGACGGGTACTCGATGCGTGCGGTCCCTCTCGCCGCACGTTTCTCGTGTCCACAGAGCCCCTGCGACCGGCCCGCCCCACGGGAGCGGAACCAGACGGCTCGCCCCATCCACGAACCAGGAGAGTCCACACCAGTGGCAGTCAAGATCCGTCTCAAGCGCATGGGCAAGATGCGCGACCCCCGTTACCGCGTCGTCGTCGTCGACTCCCGCAAGAAGCGCGACGGCCGTGTCATCGAGGAGATCGGCAAGTACCACCCGACCGAGCACCCCTCCTACATCGAGGTCGTCTCCGAGCGGGCCCAGTACTGGCTCGGCGTCGGCGCCCAGCCCTCGGAGTCCGTGGCCGCGATCCTGAAGGTCACCGGCGACTGGCAGAAGTTCAAGGGCGAGGAGGGCGCCGAGGGCACCCTGAAGCAGCCCGAGGCCAAGCCCGAGTTCACCGCCCCGGACAAGGGCTCCGTGATCGTCCCCGAGGCCATCACCCCCAAGGCCGAGAAGGCCGAGGCCCCCGCCGGCTCCGACGACGCCCCCGCGGCTGACGCCGAGAAGGCCGAGTAGTCGTGCTCGCCGACGCGTTGGAGCACCTCGTCCGCGGGATCGTGGACAGCCCCGATGACGTCGACGTCCGTCTCAAGAGCGGGCGCCGGGCCGAGACCCTCGAGGTCCGGGTCCACCCCGACGACCTCGGCCGGGTCATCGGCCGCCAGGGCCGCACCGCCAAGGCGCTGCGCACCGTGATCGGCGCGCTCGCCGACGGCGGACCGGTCCGGATCGACGTCGTCGACACCGACCGCCGCACCCGCTGAGGCGGGTCCGGGCCGGCCCCGCCCCCACGGTCCCCGCATCCCCCGGATGCGGGGACCGTGCGCGTTCCCGGCCCCGCCCGCACCCCGGACCGACGGTCCGGGCCCGAAACCCCAGGAGCACCATGAAGGTCCAGGTCGCCCGCATCGGCAAGCCCCACGGCATCCGCGGCGAGGTCACCGTCCAGCTGTTCACCGACGCCCCGGAGGAGCGCTTCGCCCCCGGCACGCGACTGCTGGTCGAGCCCGCCCCGGCGCTGGCCCCCGGCGGGGAGGTCACGGTCCGCTCCGCCCGCTGGAACAAGGCCGTGCTCGTGGTCGGCCTCGAGGAGGTCCCCGACCGCAACGGGGCGGAGACCCTGCGCGGCTCCCGCCTGTTCGCCGAGGCGGAGGAGGAGGCCCCCGAGGACGCCGAGGAGTGGTACGAGCACGAGCTCGTGGACCTCGAGGTGCGCACCGGGGCCGAGGACGGCTCCGGGCCCCGCATCGGGGTCGTCACCGGGCTCGTCACCATGCCCGTCCAGGACCTGCTCGAGATCCGCCTCGACGAGGACGGCCGCACGGCCGTCCTGCCGTTCGTCGAGGAGATCGTCCCCGTCGTCGACCCCGCGGCGGGCCACGTGGTGGTGACCCCGCCGCCGGGGCTGCTCGAGCTCGGCCTCGAGGACGCCGGCGAGGACGGGGCCCCCGGGCCCGGGGGCCGGGACCGCTGATGCGCATCGACGTCGTCAGCATCTTCCCGGAGTACCTCGCCGCCCTCGACCTGTCGCTGATCGGCAAGGCCCGCCGGCAGGGGCTGCTCGAGCTGTCCGTGGCGGACCTGCGCGAGTACACCACCGACCGGCACCGCACCGTGGACGACACCCCCTACGGCGGCGGGGCCGGGATGGTCATGAAGCCCGAGCCCTGGGCG
The DNA here is from genome assembly GCF_021012935.1 of Kocuria sp. LUK. Classification (NCBI taxonomy): domain Bacteria; kingdom Bacillati; phylum Actinomycetota; class Actinomycetes; order Micrococcales; family Micrococcaceae; genus Kocuria; species Kocuria sp. LUK. Next base: position 17,278 of record NZ_JAJMZI010000005.1, on the reverse strand, counting down.
CAGGCCCTCGAGGACGTGCTGGCCCGCGGTCCCGCCGCTGAGGGGCAGCGGCCCGTGCTGGTCGTCCCGTCGCCGGCCGGCGAGGTCTTCACCCAGGCGGTCGCCCGCGAGCTCGCCGGCCGGGAGCACCTCGTCTTCGCCTGCGGGCGCTACGAGGGCATCGACGAGCGTGTCGTCGACTGGGCCCGGGAGCGCTTCGAGGTCCGCCCCACGAGCCTGGGCGACTACGTCCTCAACGGCGGGGAGGTCGCCGTGCTGGCCATGGTCGAGGCGATCGGGCGGCTCGTGCCGGGCGTGATCGGCAACCCCGAGTCCCTCGTGGAGGAGTCCCACGCGGACGGGCTGCTCGAGTACCCCGTCTACACCAAGCCCGCCGTGTGGCGGGACCGGCCGGTGCCCGAGGTGCTGCTCTCCGGCCACCACGGGCGGGTCGCCCGCTGGCGGCGCGACCTGCAGCTGCGGCGCACCGCGGCGCGCCGGCCCGACCTCGTCGCCGCCCTCGACCCGGCCGCCCTCGACCGCGCCGACCGCGCCGTCCTCGCGGCCGAGGGGTGGGCGGTCGCCGGCGACCGGCTCGTGCGTGCGCAGCCGTGCCCGCCTGTGGCATAATGACCAGCTGTGCGTCTGCTGGGCACGCCCCTGCCGCAGGGGGATGAGCGACCAACAGCAGGCACCCGGGACCGCCCGACGGGCTCCCGGCACCACGTCTTCCGGATCCGCACCGGGCCCGCCGGGCCCCAGCACGGGTCCGCACCGACCCACGTGAGCGACCTGCGGCGTTCACCAGGAGAAGCAGCATGAACATCCTCGACCAGCTCGACGCCAAGTCCCTGCGCGACGACGTCCCCGACTTCCGCCCGGGCGACACCCTCAACGTGCACGTGAACATCGTCGAGGGCAGCCGCTCCCGCGTGCAGGTCTTCAAGGGCTTCGTCCTCGGCCGCCAGGGCGCGGGCGTGCACGAGACCTTCACCGTCCGCAAGGTCTCCTTCGGCGTCGGCGTGGAGCGCACCTTCCCGGTGCACTCGCCGGTCATCGACAAGATCGAGGTCCTCACCCGCGGTGACGTCCGCCGCGCGAAGCTGTACTACATGCGCGACCGCCACGGCAAGGCCGCCCGCATCCGCGAGAAGCGCGAGAACACGGCTCCCGGCAAGGGCGCCAAGTCCGCCAAGCCCGGCAAGTAGGACGGCCCGCACGCCGGTGCCCACCGACATCCCGGCCGCGGCCCGCACCGGGTCCCGCGCCGTGCGGCGCGAACGCCAGCCCCGATCCCGGGGCTGGCGTTCCGTCGTCCTGGCCCTGCTGCTGACCGTCCTGCTGACCGGGGCGCTGCGCACGTGGGTGGTCGACGTCTACTGGATCGGCTCCGACTCCATGCAGCCCACGATCGAGCCCGGCGACCGGGTCCTGGTCGGCAAGCTCGTGGACGGGAACGAGCTCGAGCGCGGGGACCTCGTGGTCTTCGACGGCCGCGGCAGCTTCGATCCCCTGCACGACGACGCCCCCTGGCCGCTGCAGGCCGCCCGGACGCTCGGGCGCTGGGCCGGGCTGACCGGCTCGGGGACGGTCTACCTCAAGCGCGTGATCGGCACCCCCGGCGACGTCGTCGAGTGCTGCGGGCCCACGGGCCGGCTCGTCGTCGACGGCGAGGAGATCGAGGAGGACTACCTCCACCCCGGGGACCGGCCCAGCGAGCTCGAGTTCACCGCGGTCGTGCCCGAGGGCCGGCTGTGGGTGATGGGCGACCACCGCTCCGTGTCGGTCGATTCGCGAAGTCTGCTCGGCGCGCCCGGCGGCGGGATGGTCCGAGCGGATAAGGTCGTAGGAGTTCCCGACGCCGTCCTGTGGCCCCTCGACCGGGCCGGACGGCTCTGACCCGATCCCGCGGGATCCGCACCCGGGCGCCGGCCGGCGCCCGCCCAGGAAGGACGGCAGCAGTGGCCGACAGGACCCTCCCCACCGGCGACGGCGGCACCCCGGAGGACCCGGCCCCCGAGGAGGCCGGCGCCCCCGGTGCCCCCGCCGCGCCGGAGGAGACCGGCCGGCGCCGCCGCGGGTCCTCCCGGCCCCGCAAGGAGCGCCCCGACACGCTGTGGGGCTCGGTGCGCGAGATCGTGCTGGTGCTGCTGTGGGCGGTGCTCATCGCCTTCGTCGTCAAGACCCTGCTCGTGCGCGGCTTCTACATCCCCTCCGGGTCGATGGAGAACACCCTCCAGCTCAACGACCGCATCTTCGTCAACGTGGTCGAGCCGACCGTCGGGCCGCTCGAGCGCGGCGACATCGTCGTGTTCGAGGACGCCAAGGGGTGGCTGCCGCCCCAGGACGACGGCGACGGCGGGCTCTCCGACACCGTCTACGACGCCCTCGCCTTCGTGGGCGTGCTGCCCGACCGCACCGACCAGCACCTGATCAAGCGCGTCATCGGCGTGGGCGGGGACCGGGTGGTGTGCTGCGACGCCTCCGGCCGCGTCACCGTCAACGGCCACCCCCTCGAGGAGCGGGAGGCCTACCTGTACCCCGGGGCCGCCCCCTCCGACATCCCCTTCGAGGTCGTCGTGCCCGAGGACCACTACTTCGTGATGGGCGACCACCGCAACGCCTCCGCGGACTCCCGGGTCCACCTCGGCGACGCCGCCGAGGACAGCGCCTTCATCGCCCACGACGAGGTGGTCGGGACGGCCTTCGTGATCGCCTGGCCCCTGGACCGCTTCGAGCTCCTGCGCAACCCCGAGGACGTCTTCGACGGCGTGCCCGCCCCCTCCGGTGGCTCCTGACCCGTCGCGCCGCGGACGGCTGCCGGGCCGCGCCCCCGGGCTCGCCCTCGAGCACGAGCTCGCGCGGGACGGCACCCGCCGCGTGGGCGGGATGGACGAGGTCGGCCGCGGCGCCCTGGCCGGGCCCGTGACGGTCGGCGTCGTCGTCCTGCACCCCGGCACCCGCCGCGGCGTGCCCGGGCTGCGCGACTCCAAGCTGCTGAGCCCCGCCCGGCGGCAGGAGCTCGTGCCCCGGGTCCTGGCATGGTGCGCCGCCGCCGGGGTCGGCCACTCCTCGCCGGCCGAGATCGACGGTCTCGGCCTGACCGCGGCCCTGCGCCTGGCCGGCCACCGCGCGCTCGCCGCGGCCGCCGCCGCGGCCCCCGACGTCGTGCTGCTGGACGGGCGCCACGACTGGCTCAGCCCCCCGGGCGCACCGGCCCTGTTCGGGGACCCCGGTCCGGGTGGTCCCGGCCCCGGGGACCAGCCGGCCGCGGGGGAGCCCGGCGGGGGGCCCGCTCCGGAGCCGGCCTGGGCCGGGGAGGTCGTCCCCCGCGTGCGGGCCGACCTCGACTGCGCGTCGGTGGCGGCCGCCAGCGTCCTGGCGAAGGTCGAGCGGGACCGGATCATGAGCGAGCTCGCCGCGGACTGGCCGCAGTACGGTTGGGGGACCAACATGGGCTACGGGGCCGCCGGGCACCGCAGCGCCCTCGCCGCGCACGGGCCCAGCCCGCACCACCGGCTGAGCTGGCGGCTGGGCCCGGGGCCCGGACCCATACGCACCGACCGAGAGGGGACGGCATGAGCGCCGAGGAGCTCGAGAACTTCGAGACGGGCCTGGAGCTGCAGCTCTACCGGGAGTACCGGGACGTGGCCAAGCTCTTCCGCTTCGTGGTGGAGACCGACCGCCGGTTCTACCTCGCCAACTCCGTGCGCGTCGAGCCGGTGCACACCGGCGGGACCCTCTACTTCGACGTCGAGCTCAAGGACGCCTGGGTCTGGGACGTCTACCGCTCCGCCCGGTTCGTGAAGAACGTGCGCGTGCTCAGCGTGAAGGACGTCAACGTGGAGGAGCTCGCCCACGCCGACCCCTTCGCCGTGCCCGGGACCGGTCCCGCGGGTGGGGACGGACCGGAGAGCCCCGCCGGGCTCTGAGCCCGCCTCCCGGGAACGGCGCGGGCGCGGCCGGGGCCGCACGGGCGCCCCCCCTCGGCTTCCCTGCGGCTCCCACCCGGTGCCGTCCGCACGAGCGCTGCCCGGCCCCGCGGTGGTCTGCGGCCGCACCGCCCTGAGCCGTGCGGCTCCCGCCCGGCCGCTGCGCAGCCCGGGCGGGAGCCGCACGGCCACTGCACAGCCCCCGCGCCGGTGCGCCGGGCACGGCCGCGCCGGGCCACGCTGGGTGGGGACGGCCCCGTCCCGGCCCGCGACGACACGCAGGAGGCACCCCGTGCCCGAAGCCCTCGGCCCGCGCGGTGAGCGGCTCGCCGCGGCCCACCTCGAGGAGCACGGCTACCGGGTGCTCGCCCGCAACTGGCGGGCGGACCCCGCCCGCGACGGCGTGCGCGGGGAGGCCGACCTCGTCGCCGAGCACGAGGGCGTGCTCGTGGTCGTGGAGGTCAAGACCCGCTCGAGCCTGCGCTACGGCCATCCTTTCGAGTCCGTTACGCCGGGCAAGTCCGCCCGCCTCCACCGCCTCGCCGCGGCCTGGGCCCGACGTCACGGCCGGGACCCCCTCCTGATCAGGGTCGACGCCGTGGCCGTGCTCCTGCCCGCCCGCGGACCGGCCGGGATCGAGGTGCTGCGCCAGATCGAGTGAGACACCCCTCCTCCCGTCCGGCGTGACACGGCCCGCCGGACGTGCCACTGTGGGACCGTCGAGGACCGGGGACGACGACGGAGGTGCACCGTGGGGCGACGCCGAGCCCTGGCCGCACTGGGGGCCACCGCGGTGGCGCTCGCGCTCGCGGGGTGCAGCCTGCTGGATCCGCCCGAGCCGCGGGCGGTCGAGCGCCCGGGGACCGTCACCGCCGCCGAGTCCGGACTGCAGCAGGGGGCCTACGAGCTGGCCACGCCGGACGGCGCCGTCATCACCTTCGACCTGCCGACCGTGCCCGCACCGGACGACGAGGTCGAGCAGCTGCGCCAGGACCTGCGCGTCGAGCCCGTGACCTACGTCGAGCTGCACATCGACAACTCGCAGGGCACCCGCCCCGTGGAGATCGAGTCGCTGAAGGTCGTCAGCCACATGGGCGGGTTCTTCCCGTTCGAGCCGGCCGTCGACGTCCTCGAGGACTGGGACCCGCACCGGGCGACCGCCGCCGGGTACTGGCGCGCGGACGGCAGCGTGCCCGAACCCGCGCAGGGCGCCGCGCTCGACGCCCGCCTGCACGGGCTGGTCGCCGAGTACACCGGGGTGGTGCCCGCGGGCGCCACCGGCCGGGAGCTGCTGATCGGGGACTTCGAGTCCCTGCCGGAGTCCTTCGACGACGTCGAGCTCAAGCCCTACCCGCACGAGCGCGCCCTGGGTCCCGCCCCCGTGGGCACGACCGTCGAGCAGCGCCGCGAGCGCGCCGGCGACGACGTGCCCCCGCCCGTCGTCGAGGAGGAGGCCCCGCTCGCGGAGCCCGTCCCGGCACCCCCGGCCCGGCCGGCGCAGGAGGCGCCCGCCCAGGACGCCCCGCCGCCGCAGGAACCCGCACAGGAGGCCCCCGCGCCGGACGCCCCGGCGCCGGAGGCACCCGCCCCCGTCGTGCCCGAGCCACCCGCCGGGGAACCGGCCGGCGACCCGCTCCCGGTGCCGACCCTCCCGGCGCCGAGCCCCACCCCCACACCGTCGCCGACCCCCACTACCGTGCCTCCGGCCGGCGCCCCGGGTTCCGACGGGGGCGGGACGGCGTCCGACGACCGGACGCAGGTCGCCGAGCCCTCACCGGCGGGGTCCGCCGCCGCGGCGCCGGACGGGCTCGAGGTCGCCCAGGGTCCCACGGCCGAGCCGACGGGACGACCCTCCGGACGGGCGTGGCCGCCGCCCGAGCCGACGGCCGTCCCCGAGCCCGCTCCCTCCGTGACCGCTGCGATCCCGGAGGGGACGGCGGACCCGCCCGCGGCGACGGCGGCTCCCACGGCCGCGGCCACGCTCGTGGCGGCCGTCGCCGCGGCGGCCGACGGCGACCCCGTACAGGCCCCGGCGGCCTCGCTCCCCATCCTGCTCGGGCAGGACTGAACGGGGAGGCCCCTCCACAGGCGCCACCGGCCGCCGCCGGGCACGGGCGGCGACGGCCAGCATGGGTCCCATGCCTCGTCCCGCCGCCACCGCCCCGCTCCTCCCGTCCCGCACCGCGACCCGGGGCCGCCGCCCCGCGGGGGCGACTCCGCCCCGTCCCGCCCGCGGGCAGCCGCTGCGTCCCGGCTGCTCCGCGCACGCCCGCGGTGCCCGGCCGGCCGCCGCCGTCGAGCTCCGCCCCGGCGCCGGGCGCACCCTCGGCACCCGGTCCGCTGCCGGCTCCCGACCGTCGTGCGGCCACGACCGTCCCGGCGCCGATGATCCTGCTGCCGTCCGACGTGCCGTCGCGGGGGCCGTGCGCGCGGGGGAGACGGCCCCGTGAGGGGCTTCGCGCGCACGTGGGCGGTGGCCCTCGTGGGCCTGGAGGGCTCGATGGTCGAGGTGGAGGCCGACATCGGCCAGACCCTGCCGGCGTTCTCCATCGTGGGCCTGCCCGACGCCGCGCTCAACGAGGCGCGCGAGCGGCTGCGCGCCGCGGCCCGCAACACCGGCCTGCCCCTGAGCCCCCGCAAGCTCACCGTCAACCTCACCCCGGCCACCCTGCCCAAGCGCGGCTCCCTGTTCGACCTCGCGATCGTGGTCAGTGCCCTCCAGGCGGCAGGGAAGGTCCCGCCCACCGGCCGCACCGTCTACCTCGCCGAGCTCGGTCTGGACGGGGCGCTGCGCCCCGTGCGGGGGATCCTCCCGGCCGTGATGGCGGCGGTGCGGGCCGGGCACGAGCACGTGGTGGTCGCCGGCGCCAACGCCGCCGAGGCCCGGCTCGTGCCGGGCGCCCGTGTGGCGGGCCACGCCTGTCTCGCCGACGTCCTCGTCGCCGCCGGGGCCGACCCCGCTCCGCTGCGCCGGCCCGCGCCCGCCGGGCCGCCCCCGGGCCCGGCACCGGGGTCCGACGACGAGGACGCCGTCCGGCCCGGCCCGGACCTCGCCGAGGTGGCCGGTCAGGCCGAGGGGCGGCTCGCGCTGGAGATCGCCGCGGCCGGCGGGCACCACCTGCTGATGGTCGGCCCGCCCGGCTCCGGCAAGACGATGCTGGCCGAGCGGCTGCCGGGGCTGCTGCCCGACCTCGACGACGCCGCCGCCATGGAGGTCACCGCGGTGCACTCGCTCAACGGGGCCGCCGGCCGGTGCACGGCCCTGGTGCGGCGCCCGCCCTTCGAGGCGCCCCACCACACCGTCTCGGCCCCGGCCCTGCTGGGCGGCGGCTCCGGCATCCCCCGACCCGGGGCGGCCTCCCGGGCGCACCGCGGCGTGCTGTTCCTCGACGAGGCCCCCGAGTTCGACCGCCGGGTCGTCGACGCCCTGCGCCAGCCGCTGGAGTCCGGACGGGTGAGCATCGACCGCTCGATCGCCTCCGCGACCTACCCCGCCCGCTTCCAGCTGGTCCTCGCGGCCAATCCCTGCCCCTGCGGCCTCTCCGGGGGCCGCGGAGCCGAGTGCCGGTGCACTCCGCGCGAGCGCCGCAGCTACTTCGGCCGGCTCAGCGGCCCCCTGCTCGACCGCATCGACCTGCAGATCGCCGTGCCCCGGGTCTCCTACGGGGAGCTCGCCGCGGAGACCGGCAGGGGCGAGGCCACGGCCCCCGTGGCCCGGCGGGTCGCCGCCGCGCGCGCCGCCCAGGCCCAGCGGCTGCGCCGGCACGGGGTGCGCACCAACGCCGAGCTCGGCGGTGCCCTCCTGCAGGGCCCGCTGCGCCCCGGCCGGGCCGTCACCGCGCCGCTGGAGCGGGCCATGGACCGGGGCGAGCTCACCGCCCGCGGCCACCAGCGCGTCCTGCGCGTCGCGTGGACGCTCGCCGACCTCGAGGGGCGGGCCGCCCCCGACGCGGACGACGTCGAGACCGCCCTGTGGTTCCGCTCCCTCGTGCCCGCCTGAGACCCCGCACCCGAGGAGAGGACCCGCCCGTGCACCCCGACCCGTTGGCCCCCGAGACGGTGCGCCTGGCCCGCGCCGGGCTCTGCCGGCTGCTCGAGCCCGGCGACCTGCCCGGCACCCTGCTGCCCGCCGTCCTGGGCCCCGTCGCCGCCCTCGAGATCGCCGCGGGGCGGCGGCCCATCCGCGCGGCCGAGCACGCCGCGTACGTCCGCGCCGCCGCGGAGGCCGGCCTGCCCCCGCGCCAGGCCTCCCTGGGCCGGTCGCTCGAGCGGTGGTCCGGCCGCGCCGCGGCCCTCGAGCCCGCCGCCGACCTCGCCCGCGTGCGGGCGTGCGGGGGGTGGTTCGCCGTGCCCGAGGACCCGGACTGGCCCGCGGCGCTGACCGACCTGGGCGCCGCCGCCCCCCTGGGCCTGTGGGGGCGCGGGGACCGGGCGCTGCTGGGCTTCCCCGCGTCCCGGGCCGTGTCCGTCGTCGGGGCCCGCGACTGCTCGCACTACGGGCGCCGGGTCGCCCTCGACCTGGCGGGCGCGCTCGCCGCCCGCGGCTGGACGGTCGTCTCGGGCGGGGCCTACGGCATCGACGAGGCCGCCCACGCTGCCGCCCTCGCCACGGGCACGGCCCGGCCGCCGACCGTCTCGGTCATGGCCGGGGGCGTCGACCGGTTCTACCCGCGGGGCAACGCCCAGTTGCTCGCCCGGGTCGCGGAGTCCGGGCTGCTGCTCTCCGAGATCGCCCCGGGCGGGACCCCCGGGCGCTTCCGCTTCCTGCAGCGCAACCGCCTCATCGCCGCCCTGTCCGCGGGGACCGTCGTGGTCGAGGCGCGGTGGCGCTCCGGGGCACTGAGCACCGCCCACCACGCCGACGCCCTCAGCCGGGCGGTCGGTGCCGTGCCGGGCAGCGTCCAGGCCGGCACCTCCGCCGGCTGCCACCGCCTCGTGCGGGAGGGCGCGGCCGTGCTCGTGACGGACGTCGACGAGGTGCTCGAGCTCCTCCAGCCCCTCGGCGCCGCGCCCGCACCGGAGCCGGAGGCGCCGGCCGCCGACGTCGACGGCCTGCACGAGCCCGACCGGCGGCTGCTCGACGCCCTGCCGCTGCGCGCCCGCAGCCGGCCGGAGCGACTGGCCCGGGTCGCGGGCCTGTCCGCCCGCGAGGTCCTCGGCGGGCTGCGCCGGCTCGAGGAGCGCGGCCTGGCCGAGGGCACGGGGGAGGGGTGGCGCCGCCGCTAGACTGCCGCCCATGACCAGCGACACGCCCGCGGCACCCCCCCTGCCCCCGGCGCTCGCGCGCGCGGTGGAGCGGTGGGCCGGCCACCTCGCCCACGAGCTGGCCCGCAGCCCGCGCACGGTGCAGGCCTACACCGCCGACGTGCGGTCCCTGCTCACCTGGCTGCACGCCCACCACCGCGTCGCCTCGCCCGCCGACGTGGAGCTGGAGATGCTGCGGGCCTGGCTCGCGGCCCGCCACGCCGACGGGGCCGGGAGGTCGTCGATGGCCCGCTGGACGGCGTCCGTCCGCGGCTTCTTCGGCTGGGCCGCGGCCACCGGGATGATCGGCACGGACCCCAGCCTGCGCCTCGCCGCGCCGAAGCGGGGCCGGCACCTGCCCGACGTCGTGCCCGCCGACGCCGTGCGGACCCTGCTCGACGACCTCGCCGACCGAGCCCGCGCCGGGGGCGAGGACGCCCGCGGGGCCGCGCTGGCCGCCCGCGACCGCGCCCTGCTGGAGCTGCTCTACGCGACCGGCGCCCGGGTCGCCGAGCTGGCCGGTGCCGACGTCGACGACGTCGACCGGACGCGCCGGGTGCTCACCGTCGTGGGCAAGGGGGACAGACAGCGCAGCGTGCCCTTCGGCGTCCCCGCCGACGACGCGCTGGAGCTGTGGCTGCGGCGCCGTCCGGTGCTCGCCGGTCCGGACGGCGGGCCGGCCCTCTTCCTCGGTTCCCGCGGGGGCCGGATCGACGTGCGGGAGATCCGCCGCGTCGTCGAGCGCGAGCTGGGCACCGTCCCGGACACGGCGGCGCGCGGACCGCACGCGCTGCGCCACTCCGCCGCGACCCACCTCGTCGACGGCGGCGCCGACCTGCGCACGGTCCAGGAGCTGCTCGGCCACTCCTCGGTGGCGTCCACCCAGATCTACACGCACGTCTCCGTCGACCGCCTCGGTGCGGTCTACCGGCAGGCCCACCCGCGGGCCTGAGCGACGGGTGCCGCAGCGGACCGGGCCCCCGCGGGGCTGCCCGCGGCCGCTCCGCGCCGACGCGGGCAGGGGCACCACGGTTGACGCCCCGGTGAAACGTGCTAAAGAATGAGCTCAGGATCGTCCTCGACGACCCGGCGCACGGCCCCGACCCCGAGAACCCGGGGCCGGCGGCGGGACCGGGGGCGACCGGCGGAGCGACCGCACCCGCGCGGACCTCGAACCCCGCACGGCACCGCGGACGCGACGGACAACTGCATGGCCGGCCGCGCCGCGCGCGACCGGCCCCACGGGTCGGCGAGCCCCGTGCAGGGCGTCGGGGAAGACGTACCTACACGACGGAGGAACAGGTCATGTCGTCACCCAGCACGCGCGGTGTGCTCTACGTGCACTCCGCGCCGCGGGCCCTGTGCCCGCACATCCAGTGGGCACTGGAGTCGGTGGCGCGCCAGCGCACCGAGCTCGAGTGGACCCCGCAGAACGCCGAGCCCGGATCCGTGCGCGCGGAGCTCGAGTGGTCCGGCCCCGCCGGGACGGGCGCGCTGCTCGCCTCGGCCCTGCGCACCATGGGACGGCTGCGCTTCGAGGTGACCGAGAACCCCTCCCGTGGCCACGACGGCGCCCGGTGGTCCTTCACCCCGGACCTCGGGATCTTCCACGCCACCACGGACACCGCCGGCAACATCGTGGTCTCCGAGGACCGCATCCGCTTCGCCTACGAGACCGCCGGCGGCAACCCCCTGCTCGTGCTCAACGAGCTCTCGCTCGCGCTGGGGGAGGCCTGGGACGAGGAGCTGGAGCCCTTCCGCCACGCCGCCGAGGGCGCGCCCGTGCGCTGGCTGCACCGCGTGAGCTGACCGGCGCTCCCGGTCCCCGCCCCCGGGGCGCTCGTCGGGGCCCCGGCCGCGCTCCGGGCACCGCCGTCCCCTCGCCGGCCTCCGGGGCGACCGGGCGCCGGTGCGACGGCGACGCGGGCACCCGGCCCCCGGTGCGGTCGGCGGCGAGGACGCCGCAGCGTCGGCCCCACCGGAGCCGGGCCGGCTGCGCGACGACGGGCCGCCCTGCTCCCAGGGCGGCCCGTCGTCGTGCGGGGTGGTGCGGTCGGGCTCAGACGGTGCGGAACGCCGCCACGGCGTTGTGCCCGCCGAAGCCGAAGGAGTTGGAGACGGCCACGAAATCGCCGGCCGGCAGCTCGCGGGCCTCGGTCACGACGTCGAGGTCGATCTCCGGGTCCTGGTTCTCCAGGTTGATCGTGCACGGGGCGAGCCGGTGGTGGACCGCCAGCACGGTCAGCACCGCCTCGACCGCGCCGGAACCGCCCAGGATGTGCCCGGTCATGGACTTCGTCGCCGAGACGCACATCGAGTCCACGGCGTCGCCGAAGGCCCGCCGCAGGGCGTTGGCCTCCGGCGCGTCGCCCTTGGGGGTGGAGGTGGCGTGGGCGTTGACGTGCCGGACGTCGGTCGCGGAGAACTCCCCGGTGGTCATGGCCTCCTGCAGCGCACGGGCGGCGCCGCGGCCCTCCTCGTCGGGGGCCGTGATGTGGAAGGCGTCCGAGGTCAGCCCTGCGCCGGCGAGCTCGGCGTAGACCCGCGCGCCGCGCGCCGCCGCGAACTCCTCCGACTCCAGGACCACGGCCCCGGCGCCCTCGCCCATGACGAAGCCGTCGCGGGCGGTGTCGTAGGGCCGAGAGGCGCGCTCGGGCTCGTCGTTGCGGCGGGAGAGGGCCTGCATCGACGAGAACGCCGCGATGGTCACGGGGTGGATCGCGGACTCGGCCCCGCCGACCACCACGACGTCGGCCTTGCCGGAGCGGATGAGGTTCATCCCCTGGTAGAAGGCCTCGGTGCCGGAGGCGCACGCCGAGACGGGGGTGATGGACGCGGCACGGGCCCGCAGGTCCATGCCCACGGCCGCGGCGTTGCCGTTGGGCATGAGCATCGGCACGGTCAGGGGCATGACGCGGCGGGCGCCGCGGGACTTGAGGGTGTCGTAGGCGTCGAGCAGGGTCCACACCCCGCCGATGCCGGTGCCGAACGCGACCGCGAATCGGTCGGGGTCGACCTCGTCCGCGTCCTCGGCGTTGGGGGCGGAGAACCCCGCATCGGCCCACGCCTCGCGCGCGGCGATCACGGAGAGCTGACCCGAGGGGTCCAGGCGCTTGGCCTCCACCCGGGAGAGGACCTCGCTCGCGGGCGTCGAGACGGGCGCGGCGATGCGCACGCCGAGGTCGTAGGTGTCCACCCAGTCGTGCTCGATGGCGCGGACGCCCGAGACGCCGGTCGTGGCGGCACGCCACACCTCCGGCACGGTTCCGCCGATGGGCGTGGTGGCACCGAGGCCGGTGACGACTACTTTGCGGGTCATGAGTGCACTTCCTCGTGTCCTGGGGATGCGGCGGCGGGGGAGCCCCGGGGTGCGGGGTCGTGGGGCGGGCGGGCCGTGCGGGCCCTGCCCGCCCCGGCGACCGGGCGGCTCAGGCCTGGGCGTTGTCGATGAAGTTGACGGCGTCCTCGACGGTCTTGAGGTTTTTGACCTCCTCGTCGGGGATGGTCACGTCGAACTTCTCCTCGGCGTTGACGACGATCGTCATCATCGAGATCGAGTCGATGTCGAGGTCCTCGGTGAAGGACTTGTCGAGCTGCACGGCCTCGGTCTCCAGGCCGGTCTCCTCGTTGACGATCTCGGCCAGGCCGGTCAGGATCTCTTCTTTGCTCGCCATGGTGGCTTCCTTTCTGTTCGGCTGCGGGGCAGCCGGTCGCGGTCGCTCCCGGACGGGTGCCGGGTGCATCTGTCCCGCCCCGGCCGGGGCGGGGGACTACGGGTGTGCGGTCCAACCCTACGACGACTTCGGGGGCCGCCGCGGCGGGCGGCGCCCGTGCCGGATCAGGGCAGGACGACGACCTGCGCGCCGTAGACGAGCCCGGCGCCGAAGCCGATCTGCAGGGCCAGCTTCCCGGAGAGCTCGGGGTGCTCGGCGAGGAGCCGGTGGGCCGCCAGCGGCACGGAGGCCGCGGAGGTGTTGCCGGCCTCCGCGATGTCGCGGGCGATCACGACGGACTCCGGCAGCTTCAGGGTCTTGGCCATCTGGTCGATGATGCGCATGTTGGCCTGGTGCGGGACGAAGGCGGCGATGTCCTCGGGCTGCACGCCGGCCACGTCCATGGCCTCCTGCGCCCGCTTCGCGACCTCCCACGAGGCCCAGCGGAACACCGTCTGGCCGTCCTGGCGCAGGGTCGGCCAGAGGGTGGCGTCCTCGCGCATCCGGCCCGTGGCGGGGTCCTCGAGGTCAGCGGAGGGCGTGCGCTCACGGCCCTGCTCCACGGCGCGGATGTCCGTCAGCGGGTGGGTCATGCGGATCGCGTCCCACTTCGACCCGTCGGAACCCCACACCGAGGGGCCGATGCCCGGGGTGTCGGAGGGGCCCACCACGGCCGCGCCGGCGCCGTCGCCGAGCAGGAAGGAGATCGAGCGCTCACCGTTGTCGATGACGTCCGAGAGCTTCTCGACGCCGACGACGAGCACGTGCTCGGCCGCGCCGGAGCGCACGAGGGCGTCCGCCTGGGCGATGCCGTAGCAGTACCCGGCGCAGGCCGCCGAGATGTCGTAGGCCGGGGCGGGGGTGGCGCCGAGGCGGTGGGCCAGGGCCGCGGCCGCGGACGGGGTCAGGTAGGGGAACGAGATCGAGGAGACGATCACGGCCCCCAGCCGGCCCGGCTCGATGCCGGCGGCGGCCAGGGCCTCACGGGCGGCGTGCTCGGACATGTCCAGCACGCTCACGTCCTCCGGGGCCCGGTGGCGGGTCCGGATGCCGGTGCGCTGCTGGATCCACTCGTCGGAGGACTCGATCCACTGGCAGACGTCGTCGTTGGTGACGATCACGTCCGGACGGTAGGCGCCGAGGCCGAGGATGCGCGAGTGCGCGTTGGTCTTGTTCTGCTGCAGGGTCACCACGGGTGTCGTTGCTCCTTCGTGCGGCCGGGCGCGGCGGGCCGGCCCCACGGGGGGCGGCAGGCGTTCGGCTGGTCCGGTCCGGGGGCGGGGCCGGTGTGCTGGTGGACGTCAGGCAAGGATACTCCGTGCCTGCTCCAGCTCCTGCGGCGAGGTGACGGCCAGGGCGGGCACGCCCTTCATGCCGCGCTTGGCCAGGCCCGTGAGCGTGCCCGCCGGGGGCAGCTCGACGAGCTGGTCCACGCCGCGCTCGAGCAGGGCCGCCATGCACAGGTCCCAGCGAACGGGCCGGCAGACCTGGGCGACGAGGGAGTCGAGGTTCGCGGCGCCCGAGGCCACGGCGGCGCCGTCGGCGTTGGAGAGCAGCGGGTGCACCGGGTCGGCGGGGGAGAGCCGGTCCACCAGCGCGCGCAGCGGCTCGAGGGCGGGGGCCATGTGCTCGGTGTGGAAGGCCCCGGCGACCTTCAGCGGCACCACCCGGGCGCGGGCCGGCGGGTGCTCGGCCAGGGCGGCCAGCTGCTCGAGGGTCCCGGCGGCCACCACCTGCCCGCCGCCGTTGGCGTTGGCCGGGGTCAGCCCGGCGGCCTCGATCGCGGCGAGGACCTCGTCCTCCTTGCCGCCGAGGACCGCGCTCATGCCGGTGGGCACGGCCGCGGCGGCCTCGGCCATCGCGGTGGCCCGGGTGCGGACGAACGCCATGGCGTCGTCCTCCGTGAGCGCCCCGGCCAGCGCCGAGGCGGTGATCTCCCCGACCGAGTGACCGGCGTAGACCAGGTCCTCGCGCTCGGCGCCGAGCCGGTCCGCGAGCAGGCGCCCGGCCACGAGGCCCGCGGCGACGATCAGCGGCTGCGCCACGGCGGTGTCCTTGATCGTCTCCTCGTCGGCCTCGGTGCCGAAGTGGACGAGGTCCAGCCCGGCGGCCTCGCTCAGCCGCCCGAGGTGGGCTCGCACGCCGTCGAGCGCGAGCCAGTCGGTGAGGAATCCGGGTTTCTGGGAGCCCTGTCCAGGGCAGACGATGGCGATCACCGTCCCAGCTTGGCAAGAACGCCCTCCCGTGACGTGGCGCGGAGGCCACCAAGCCGCGGGGCGCCGTTTGTAGGGAAGCTACAAGACGGCCGCGGCGGCGGGCGCGGAGGTGTCGATCGGCCGGCACGAGTCCGCCAGCCGCCCGGCGACCAGAGCGCAGTGGAGGACGAAGGCGTCCCGGGGGACCAGCGGGTCCCACCCGGTGAGGTCGCAGATCCGGCGCAGCCGGTAGCGGACCGTGTTGGCGTGGACGAACAGCTCCCGTGCCGTCGCCTCGAGGGAGTGGCCGACCGCCACGTACGTGGACAGGGTCTCGACGAGCCCGGTCGCCGAGCGGGTCAGCGGCCGGTAGATCGATTCCACCATGGCGGTGCGGGCGGCCTCGTCCCCGGCCATGGCCCGTTCCGGCCACAGGTCCTCGGAGGGCACCGGCCGCGGGGCGGCCGGCCACGCGGGGGCCACGGACAGGGCGGCGTGGGCGAGCCGGGCGGCCGCACCGGCCTCGAAGATCGACGGGGCCTCGGGCCCGTGCACCACGGGGCCGGGGCCGAAGGCGGCGGCGAGCTTCTCGAGGGCCTGCTCGCGCTCCTCGACCCCGCCCAGGATCAGCACGAGCCGGTCGTCCTGGATGGAGACCAGCGAGTCCTTCGCCCACCGGCCCGCGAGCTTGCGCACCCGGGCGACCGTGGTGGGGCCGGTGCCCTCGGGGGCGGGGCCCGCGAGGACCGTCACGGGGCCGGTCGAGGCCCAGCCCAGGGCGGCGATGCGGGAGCGCAGGGAGTCGGAGTGCTCGCCGCGCAGGATCCCGTCGACCACGAGGGACTCCAGCCGGGCGTCCCAGGAGCCGCGGTTCTCGGCCGCCCGGGCGTAGACGTCGGCGGCCGCGAAGGCCACCTCCCGCGAGTAGCGCAGCACGGCCTCCCGCAGGGCCGTCTCGTCGTGGTGCTTGGCGAGCTCGGGCACCTTGTCCTCGACGACGTCGACGACGATGCGCAGCAGCTGCAGCGCGTGCTGGAGGGAGATGGCCCGGGTGAGCTCGGTGGGCGCCTCGCGGAACACCTGGGTGAGCACCCACAGGGGCTCCTCCGGGTCCTCGTACCAGCGGACGAAGGAGGAGATCCCGCGCTGGGCGACCAGCCCGAGCTCCGAGCGCTCGTCGGCGCGCAGCTGCCCGAACCACGGCAGGTCGGTCTCGAGGCGCCGGACGGCGGCCGTGGAGATCGCCCCGAGGTGCGCCTTGAGGTTCTCCAGGGTGCGGGGGTGGGGCGGGGCCACGGGGCGGGACCGGGAGCGGTCCGTGCCCGGGGTGCGCCGGCGGGGGGTGCGCAGCCAGCGCGTCGTGGTGTTCCCGTCCTGTCCGGCCATGCCCTCGAGCTTAGAGCACGCACGGCCGCGCCCCGGCCGCCCGCGAGGGGCTGCCGGGGCGCGGGGGACGGGCAGGCCTCAGGCGTCCCCGCCGGCGTTGCCGCTCGTGCCGGCCGTGACGTCGTTCAGCCGGTACTTCTCGATCGCCTCGCCGGGGGCGCGCCAGTCGACCTCGCCGCGCTTGGCGAGCATCTCCAGGGCGCGGACCACGATCGAGTGGGAGTCGATCTTGAAGTGCCGGCGCGCGCCGGCGCGGGTGTCCGAGAAGCCGAAGCCGTCGGCGCCCAGGGAGGCGAACTCGTTCGGGACGAACTGGCGGATCATGTCCGGCAGCTCCGAGCTGAAGTCCGAGACCGCGACGACCGGGCCCGTGGCCCCGGCCAGCTGCTGGGTCACGTACGGCGTGCGGCTGCCCTCGCCCGGGTTCAGGAACGCCTGCTGCTCGGCGGCCACGCCGTCGCGGCGCAGGTTCACCCAGGAGGTCACCGACCACACGTCGGCCGAGACGCCCCAGTCCTCGGCGAGCAGCCGCTGGGCCTCGAGCGCCCACGGCACGGCCACGCCGGAGGCCAGCAGCTGCGTGCGCGGGCCCTCCTTCTGCGCGGGGGCGAGCAGGTAGATGCCCTTGAGGATGCCCTCGACGTCGACGTCCTCCGGCTCGGCCGGCTGCTGGTAGGGCTCGTTGTAGACCGTCAGGTAGTACATGACGTCGTGGTCCTCGTCGCCCGTGCCGTACATCTGCTCGAGCCCGCGCTCCACGATGTGGGCGATCTCGTAGCCGTAGGCGGGGTCGTAGTGGACGACCGCCGGGTTGGTCGAGGCCAGGATC
>NZ_JAJMZI010000004.1:0-442444 GCF_021012935.1 Kocuria sp. LUK | reverse complement strand
GGACCGCGGACGGGCCGGCCGCGCCCGCGCCGGTCAGGGCGCGGGCGCGGCCGCGCCGGTCAGGGCGCGGGCGCGGCCGCGCCGGTCAGGGCGCGGGACGAGGGACGGGGTGCGCTCAGCGCCCGCGGCGGCGGGAGAGGAGGCTGACCCCGCCCAGCACGGCGAGGGCGACGGCCGCGCCGGCGACGGCGACGAGCCACAGCGGCACGTCCGAGCCGGTGGTGCCGCCGGCCGCGTCCTGCGCCTCGGCGGCCGGGGCGTCCTCGGCCGGGGCGGCGTCCTCGCCGGCGCCCCGGTCCTCCGGCGCGGCCGTGCCGTTCCCGGCGCCGTCGCCGACCTCGTAGCGGAAGCTGCCCTCGATGGGGTGGCCGTCGCTGGAGACCACGCGCCACACGACGTCGTAGGTCTCGTCCTCCGTGCCGGCGTCGCTCAGCGGCTGCACCAGCCGGGTGCCCTCGGGCCGCGGCTCGCCGGCCGTGACCGAGCGGCCCTCGGAGTCGGTGACGGCCACCTGGTGGCCGATGTCCATGATCTGCCCGGAGAAGCTGAGCTCCAGCTCCTCGGGGGCGGTCCCGAGGACGGCGCCGGGCTCGGGCGCCACGCCGGTCAGCTCGTCGTGGGCCGTGGCGGGCAGGGCGGTCAGGCCGGTCAGCGCCCCCGCCGCGAGGACGGCGGCGGCGGCACGGGCGCAGGTGCGGGATGTCGGGCGGGTGGTGCGCATGCGGGGAGGGCTCCTTCGGGAGGGACGTCGTCGGACGCGCACGGGCGGCCGTGCACCGGCGGGGCGGTGGGCACGGGGGCCGTGCGGGCGGTCGCTCCCGGCGGGTCCCTCCTCGCGGTGCCGGGCCGGGTCAGGCCGGCAGCGGCACGGACGGTGCCGGGAGGAACGGGACGGGGCGACGGCGGGCCGCCGGCGGGCCGCGGTGGGAGCGCACGGGCCGCAGCAGCGACTGGTCGGTGAGCACGTGCGGGCGCCCGGCGGGGACCGGGCGCGGGCGGGCCGTCACGGGAGGCGCGGCGAGCGCGGCCCGCAGCCGCCGCACGCGCAGCCGCAGGGCGTCGAGGAGCGCCACCGCGGCGACCTCGCCGCGGCGCATGAGCACCCAGGCGGCCGCGGCGGCGAGGACGTGGGCGAGGACCATGCCCGGTCCCTCGTGGGCGACCGGCGGAGCCGCCTCGAGGACGAGGAGGGGGGCCGCGGCGGCGTGCCCGGTGTGGGCCGCGTGCCCGGAGGCCTGCGTCACGGCGTGCGCCGTGCCCGAGGCCGCGAAGAGCAGGTGGTAGATGCCCTGGCTGAGCACCAGCCCCGCCAGCAGCGCCGAGCGCGAGAGCACCCGGCCGGCGAAGGCCATGCACAGGGGACCGGAGAGCGCGAGGGAGAGCAGCACGAGCAGCGGCGCCGGGGCCTGGCCGCCGGCGACGGCGTGGGAGGCGACGGCGAAGGAGATGGCGATGCCCGCCCCGGTCCAGCCGCGGGCGAGGCGCTGCGCGCGTGCGGTCACGCTCTCACCTCCCTGGGTCCCGGCCGGACGGCCGGTGGTCCCATTATGCGCGGCGGCGCCGGGGCGGGACCACTCGGGGCGGGAACGGGGCCCCGGCGACGCCCCCGGACCGCGTCCGCGCCGTGCCCGGTGGCCCCTCGGGAACGCCGAAGGGGCGGTTCCCGGTGCTCGGGAACCGCCCCTTCGGACGAAGCCGTGGTGCCCCGTGGGGCCGGCGGAGGACTACTTGCCGGAGACGGCGGCCTTGAGCTTGGAGCCCGCGGTCAGCTTGACGCCGTGGCCGGCCGGGATCTCGATGCTCTCGCCGGTCTGGGGGTTGCGACCGGTGCGCGCCGCGCGGTCGGTGCGCTCCACGGACAGCCAGCCCGGGATGGTGATCTTCTCACCGGCGGAGACGGACTCCTCGAAGACCTGGAAGAGCGCGTCCAGGACACCGTTGACGGCGGCGTTGGTGGTGCCGGCCTTCTCGGCGACCTCGGCGACGAGCTCACTGCGGTTCTTAGCCATGTTCTTGTCCTCCTGGACTCGGGGTCGTGGGGAAGCGCAGGTCCGGGGGCGGATCGGCGCTCCTGCCAGTCGAAACTACCAGCTGGACTTGGAGATGCCCGGCAGTTCGCCGCGGTGGGCCATCTCGCGGAAGCGCACGCGGGAGATCCCGAACTTCTGGAGGGTTCCGCGGGGGCGGCCGTCGATCTGGTCGCGGTTGCGCACCCGGATCGGGGAGGCGTCGCGCGGCAGCTTCTGCAGGCCCAGGCGGGCCTCCTCGCGGGCCTCGGGGGTCGCGTTCTCGTCGACCAGGGTCTTCTTGAGCTCGGCGCGCTTGGCGGCGTAGCGCTCGACGACGACCTTGCGCTGCTCGTTCTTGGCGATCTTGGACTTCTTGGCCATGGGTCAGCGCTCCTCGCGGAAATCGACGTGCTTGCGGACGACCGGGTCGTACTTCTTGAGCACCATGCGGTCCGGGTCGTTGCGGCGGTTCTTGCGGGTCACGTAGGTGAACCCGGTCCCCGCGGTGGACTTCAGCTTGATGATGGGACGAACGTCCTTGTCCTTGGCCATGTCAGATCTTCTCCCCACGTGCGACGATGTCGGCGACGACCGCGTCGATGCCACGGGCGTCGATGACCTTGATGCCCTTGGCGCTGACGGTGAGCGTCACGTTGCGGCGCAGCGAGGGCACCCAGTAACGCTTCTTCTGGATGTTCGGGTCGAACCGGCGCTTGGTGCGGCGGTGCGAGTGCGAAATGCTGTGGCCAAAGCCCGGCTGAGCTCCGGTCACCTGGCAGTGCGCTGCCATAGTGTTCTCCTCCAATGTTGACGAAGCGACGGCACGCAGTGGGCGCCGCGGATGATGCATCACCTGCGGCAGGGCGTCCCGTCACCTTCAGGATTGCCACCGTTCGCCAACCGGGCCCTCTCGTGAGACCCGCGGCGCCAGCCGACGGGACCTCGCCACGATGAAGACGGTGAGGATCAAGGTGCCGGAAGGTGGACTCCACCACACGACAGCCTTAAATCCTAGGCCGGAGCGGGCTGGGCCGCAACTTGACGTCAGGCGTGAGCAGTCTGCCGGTCAGTCTACCCCCTGCCCGCCACCCCGCAAACCGGCGGCCCGGGCGCGCCGCGGGTCAGCGGGGCGGGACCGCGGGCTGTGGTCCCGCCGGGCGCACGGGGTGCGGGCTCAGCTCGGTCCACCGCGGGTACCGGGGCCGGACGGCGTCCCCGGAGGAGGTCCCGCGCAGCCGGCGCCCGACCCAGGGCAGCAGGTACTCCCGCGCCCAGTACAGGTCCTCCCGGAGCACGCCCGGCCGCGCCGTGACGGGCAGCCGCTCCGGCGGGGGCGTCCGCAGGCCGTGCTCGACGCCGAGCAGCTCCAGCACGCGGGCGGCGACGTACTCGTGGCCCGCCGGGGACATGTGCAGCCGGTCCACGGACCAGTAGCGCCAGTCCTGCAGGGCGCGCATCCGCCAGTAGTCGAGGACCAGGCACCCGTGCCGGTCGGCGATCTCGCGCACGTGCTCGTTGTAGAGGGCCTGCCGCGGGCGGGTCCAGGAGGTGGGCGCGTCCTTGCCCGGGTCGAAGGCGGTGAACAGCACCACCTGCGCCCCGGCGGCGCGCAGCCGGGCCACCGCCTCCGCGTAGTCGGCCATCAGGGCGTCGACGTCCACCCGGGGCCGGAGGGTGTCGTTGCCGCCGGCGTAGAGGCTCACCAGCGTCGGCTCCAGGGCCAGTGCCGGCTCGAGCTGCTCCTCGAGGATCCCGCGCAGCAGCCGGCCCCGGACCGCGAGGTTGGCGTAGCGGGTGCCGGGGTGGGCGGCCGTGAGCTGCTCGGCCACCACGTCCGCCCAGCCGCGCACCCCGTTGGGGCGGGCGGGGTCGGGGTCGCCGACCCCCTCGGTCATCGAGTCCCCCAGCGCGACCCAGCGCACCGGGTGCCGCAGCGGGCCCGGCGCCGTCGTCGCGCTCACCGTCCCGCCCCCGCGGGCCCGCCGGGGCCCTCGGTCCCGGGGCCGTCCTCGGGCGCCGAGCGGTCGCGCGTGCGGGGCTGGCGCGGCTCGCCGACGTGCTGCAGGCGCGGATGGGTGCCGAGGGCCTCGTTGACGGCGCGCACGAGCGCGTTCGCCCGCGGGTTCTCGGGCAGGGTCTCGAGCAGCACCGGGTTGCCCTCGCCGTCGGCCAGCGGCACCCGCCAGTTGGGGTACTCGTCGCCGGTGCCGGGCTGGTTCTGCATCCGCCGCTCCCCCACCGCGTCCACGAGGGAGACGTTGAGCAGCAGCGCCGGCGAGCGCGCGAGCCACCGGTGCAGCGCCTCGACCCGGCCCTGCTCGTCCGTGGCCTGCCCCTCCGGCAGCAGCCCGGCGCGGGCCACGGCGCCGAAGAACGTCTCCAGCTGCCGGGCCGCCTCCGCGCGCTCCTCCTCGACGGGCCGGGCCAGCAGCCCCAGCTGCTCGCGCACGTCCACCTGGACGCCCTCGAGGAAGCCGGCGGTGGGCGGGAAGTCGTGGGTGTTGACGGAGGCCATGCTCAGCTCCCGGTACTCGGCGGGGTCCAGGGGCTCGCCGTCCTCGTCGAGCTCGAACCACAGGATCGAGGTGCCCAGCACGCCGCGCTCGGCCAGGTGCTCGCGCACCCACGGCTCAAGGGTGCCCAGGTCCTCGCCGACGACCACGGCCCCGGCCAGCTCCGCCTCGAGGGCGAGGATCCCGACCATGGCCTCGTGGTCGTAGTAGACGTAGGCGCCGTCGGAGGCCTCCCGGCCGTCGGGGATCCACCACAGCCGGTACAGGCCCAGGATGTGGTCCACGCGGATCCCGCCGGCGTGGCGGAAGATCGTGCGCAGCATGTCCCGCCACGGCCGGTAGCCGGCCTCGGCCAGGCGCTCGGGGTGCCACGGCGGCTGGGACCAGTTCTGGCCCTTCTGGTTGTACATGTCGGCCGGGGCGCCCACGCTGACGCCGAGGGCGAGGACGTCCTGCAGCGTCCAGGCGTCGGAGCCGTGCTTGTGCACGCCCACCGCGAGGTCGTGGATCACCCCGACGTCCATGCCGGCGAGGCGGGCGGCGCGCTGGGCGGCCTCGAGCTGCTCGTCGAGCAGCCACTGCATCCACACGTGGAAGTCGATCCGGCGGGCCAGCCGCTGCCGGGCCTCGGCCGCGTAGGGCGAGTCCGGGGTCGCGGCGCCGTCCTGCCACTCGGGGGCGTCCTCCCCCAGCTCCTCGCGCAGCGCGCACCACAGGCCGAAGTCCTGCAGGCCCTGCCCGCCCTCGGCCACGAAGCGGCGCAGCTGCTGCTGGCGGTGCGGGGAGCGGCGGACCGTGAACAGCAGCTCGAGGCTCTTGAGCTTCGCGGCGTAGGCCGTGTCCCGGTCGATCGTGGAGGTGTCGAGGTTCGCCTTGCGCTGGATGGCCGCGAGGGTGCTGACGACCTCGAGGTCGGCCGGGCGCAGGTAGGCGTACTCGGGGATCTCGGCGATGCGCAGGTACAGCGGGTTGAAGAACCGGCGGCTCGTGGGCAGGTACGGCGAGGGCTCGACCGGGGGGACGGGCTCGGCGGCGTGCAGCGGGTTGACGAGCAGGTAGTCGGCGCCCTGCTCCCCGGAGATCGCGGCGAGGCCCGCGAGGTCCGAGAGGTCCCCCACCCCCCACGAGCGCCCGGAGGTCACCGAGTAGACCTGGGCCATGTAGCCCCAGCGGCGGCGGGAGTGGAGGCGGTCCGTGGTGGCCAGCCGGGCCGGGGTGACGGCCAGCGGCGCCGTGACGGGCCGGCCCCCCTCGACGTCCGGGCACTCGGCCCGCAGCTCGTACCAGCCGACGGGCAGGTCCTCGGGCACCTCGAAGGTGGCCCGGCCGACGAGCTCGCCGTCGACGTCGCGGGGGCTGCGCCAGCTCTCGGCCTGCGCGGCCGAGCGCGCGGTGCCGTCCTCGGCCACCACGCTCACCCGCACCGGGGAGCCGTGGGGGACGTGCACGGGAAAGCGGTCCCCGCGCCCGGCGACGGCGACGACGACGGGCGGCAGCGTCCGCCGCCACGGGGCGAGCTCCCGCTCGGCGAGGGCGGCCTCGACCGCGGCGTCGTCGGCGGCGTCCGCCCCGAGGGCGGTGAGGACGTCGCGGAGGGTGTCCTCCGGGACCTCGCGCTCCTGGCCGTCGAAGCCCGCGTAGGTGGTGGACACCCGGTGGGCCTCGGCGAGCCGGCGCAGCGCGTCGGGAGTGGTGGTGTGGGCCATGGGCCCCACTCTAACCAGTGCCCCCGGCGGTGCGCAGGCTGCTGACGATGCGGCCGCGCCGCCCCGCCCGGCTCAGCCGAGTCCCCGGGTCACGTCGATGACGAAGCGGTAGCGGACGTCGGAGGCGACCACGCGGTCGTAGGCGGCGTCGACGTCCTCCGCCCCGATCAGCTCGACCTCGGCCTCGACGCCGTGCTCGGCGCAGAACTCGAGCATCTCGCGGTGCTCCGGAATCCCCCCGACCATCGACCCGGTGAGCACCCGCTGCGGGCCCACGAGCGCGCCGGGGCGGACGCTGTAGGGCTCGGTGGGCAGGCCCACCGAGCACAGCACGCCGTTGACCCCGAGCAGGGACAGGTAGTCCTCGACGGGCAGGTCGGCGGAGACCGTGTTGAGGATCAGGTCGAAGCGGCCCCGGTTGTCCTCGAACGTGGCGGGGTCCTTCGTCGCGAAGTAGTCGGTGGCCCCGAACGCGAGACCGTCCTCCTGCTTGGACAGCGACTGGCTCAGGACGGTGACCTCCGCGCCCATGGCCGCGGCGATCTTCACCGCGACGTGGCCGAGCCCGCCCATGCCGAGCACGGCGACCTTCCGGCCGGGCCCGGCGCCCCAGCGCTTGAGCGGGGCGTATGTCGTGATCCCGGCGCACAGCAGCGGGGCGGCGCGGGCCGGGTCGAGGGCCTCGGGCACGCGCAGCACGAAGTGCTCGTCGACCACGATCGCGCCGCTGTAGCCGCCGCGGGTGGTGGTGCCGTCGGGCAGCGGGGTGTTGTAGGTGGCCACGACCCCCTCGGCGCAGAACTGCTCGAGGCCGGCCGTGCACTGCTCGCAGCGCCCGCAGGAGTCCACGAAGCAGCCGACGCCGACGACGTCGCCCGTGGCGAGGCCCTCGACCTCCTCGCCCGCGGAGCGCACGCGCCCCACGATCTCGTGGCCGGGGGTCACGGGGTAGCGCGCCCCGCCCCACTCGTCGCGCACGGTGTGGATGTCGGAGTGGCAGATCCCGGCGTAGTCGATCTCGATCTCGACGTCGCGCGGGCCCACCGGGCGGCGCTCGATCTCGGTGCGGCGGAAGCCGGAATCGGCGGAGACGGCCTCGAGGGCGGGGACGGTGCTCATGCGGTGCTCCTTGGTTCGTCGGTGCGGTGCTGGTCGGTGGTGGTCGCCGGCGGTGCGGTGGTGCCCGCCGGCGCTGTCGTGCCGGTTCCCGGCGCGGCGCCGCCCGTCGGCGCGGTGCGGCGCGGTCCGGGGCGCCCGCGCGGGGCGCTCGCCGGCCGGGAGCTCCGGGGCCGGCTCACCAGGCCTGCGCCACCAGCTCGTAGGAGCGGGCGCGGACCTGCGGGTCGTGGGCGTAGCTGTTGAGCACCAGCTCGTCGGCGCGGGTGATCTCCACGACCTGCTCCAGGTCGGCGACGACCCGCTCGGGGGTGCCGACCGCGGAGACGGCCAGGTGCTGCTCGACCGTCGCGGCCTCCGCGGCGGTGAGCTCCACCCGGTCGGCCGGGGGCTGGAGAGGGCGGCGGTCGTTGCGGGCGATCCCGCGCACGAGCAGCTGGTGGGTCGTGAACTGCCGCCGGGCCTCCTCGTCCGTGTCGGCGGCCAGCACGTTCGCGGCGACCATCACGTGCGGGCGCTCCACCGTGGCGGTGGGCGCGCCCGCGTCGAAGCGCTGCCGGTAGAGGGCGATCGCGTCGAGGACCATGGCCGGGGCGAAGTGGGAGGCGAAGGCGTAGGGCAGCCCGAGCCGCGCGGCGACCTCGGCTCCGCCGGTCGAGGAGCCGAGGATCCACAGCGGCACGTCCGTGCCGCGGGCCACGGGGGCGCGCACGACCTCCTGCTCCTGGCCGCCGAACAGCCGCACGAGCCGGCGGATCCCGGCCTCGAAGTCGTCGTGGCCGGGGTGGCCGCGGCGCAGCTCGAGCGCCGTGCGCAGGTCGGTGCCGGGGGCCCGCCCCAGCCCCAGCTCGACCCGGCCCGGGTAGAGGTTCGCGAGGGTCCCGAAGGCCTCGGCCACGGCCAGGGGCGCGTGGTTGGGGAGCATGATCCCGCCCGAGCCGACCGCGATCCGCTCCGTCGCGGCCAGCGCCTGGCCGATGAGCACGGCGGTCGCCGAGGAGGCGAAGGCCTCCGTGTTGTGGTGCTCGGCGTACCACAGCCGCCGGTAGCCGGCGGCCTCCAGCCGGCGGGCGAGGTCGGTCGCCTCGCGCAGGGCGTCGGCGGCGGTGCGGCCCTCGGCGAGGGGGACGAGGTCGAGGGCGGACAGCGGGACGTGCGGGGCGTCGGGCACCAGGGGCTTCCTCCGGATCGGGACGGGGACGGGACGGGGTGGGTCCCGGTGGCGGCAACACCGACGGGCGGCGGGGATATTCCGGGCCCGTCCGGCACGTCGGCCTGCTCACATCCGCCGCGCCGGCCCGCCGCGGTGGGGCACCATGGGACCATGACGTCCGCGCCGCACCCGGTCCCCGCCCCCGCCGCCGTCCCCACGGAGGCCTTCCCCGACCTCGCCGCTCCCGCCCCCGGCTGGTCCCCGGAGGGCGTGGTCTTCGACTGCGACGGCATCCTCATGGACACCGAGGCCGTCTGGGCCCGGGTCCAGCGCGAGCTGTTCGGGCGCCACGGCCTGGCCTGGTCCGACGACGTCCAGCGCCGCATGATGGGCTGGTCCGCCGCGGACGTCACGGACGAGATCGTCCGCGCCGCCGGCGCCGACCGGGCCGCGGTCCACGCCGAGGTGCTGCGCACCGAGGAGGAGTTCCTCGACGGGCGCATCGAGCCGATCGAGGGCGCGGTCGAGACCGTGCGCGCGCTCGCCGAGCGGCTGCCCGTGGCCGTGGCCAGCAACTCCACCCGCACGATCCTCGGGGTCAAGCTCGAGACCGCCGGCTTCGCGCCGCACCTGAGCACGTGGGTCTCCTCCGAGGACGTGGCCCGCGGCAAGCCCGCCCCGGACGTCTACGCGGAGGCCGTGCGCCGGCTCGGCCTGGAGCCGGCGCAGGTGCTCGCCGTGGAGGACTCCGTCATCGGCGCCACCTCGGCGCTCGCCGCCGGCCTGGTCGTGACCGCCGTGCCCTCGGTGCCGGACGGGGATCCCGTGCCCGGCCACCTCGCGGTGGCCTCCCTCACCGACCCGGCGTTCCGGGCGCTGCTGGAGCGCTGGCTGGGCTGAGCGCCCCGACGCCGTCGGCCCCGGACGCGGATCCCGCCCGGACCGGCGGGCCCGGGCGGGGCCGCCGCGCCCGCGGTGGACGGCGCGGGCTCAGCGGTTCCAGAGCCCGTAGGTCTGGGCCAGCTCCGAGACCTTGCGGGCGCGGGCCAGGCGCGGGAGGTAGCTGCCGTCCCCGACCGTCTCCCCGGCGTCGTGCTTGGCGATCAGCTCCCGGGCCCAGGTGATCTCCTGGTCGCTGGGGGCCAGCGCCCGGTTGATGCCGTCCGTCTGGGCCGGGTCCAGGCACAGCTTGCCGGTCATGCCCATGGAGTGGGTGACCTCGCACGCCGCGGCGAGCTCCTCCCCCGCGGCGCCCACGCTGGGGCCGTCGATCGGCCCGGGCAGCTCGCCGACGCGGGAGGCGACCACGAGCGTGGAGCGCGCGAAGGCCAGCGCCATCGGGTCCGCGCTCGTGCCGGTGTCGCGGCGGAAGTCGCCGACCCCGAAGGCCAGGCGGAAGACGCCCGGGGCGCGGGCGATGTCGTTGGCGTTCACCAGGCCCACGGCGGACTCGATGAGCGCGACGACGGGGGTGCCGGCGGCGGCCATCATCGCGGTCTTCGTGATGTGGTCGGGGTGCTCGGTCTTGGCGAGCACGATCCCGCGCAGGTGCTCGACGCGGCTGAGCGCGGCGAGGTCCTCCTCCCAGTACGGGGTGGAGATGTCGTTGATCCGCACCCACGCGCTGGCCCCGGCGTTAAGGGCCTCGACCACGTCGTGCCGCGCCTGCTCCTTGCCCTCGGCGGGCACGGCGTCCTCGAGGTCGAAGATCACCGAGTCGGCCTCCGAGGCCAGGGCCGCGGGGAAGGCGGAGGGATCGGTGGCGGAGACGAGCAGCCACGAGCGCGAGAGGCGGGCGGGCAGCGCGGCGGCGCGCTGGTTGCGGTAGGGGGACACCGTGGTCCTTTCGGGGAAGTGCGGACGGATCGGCCCGGCCGGACGGCGCCGGCCGGGCTCCGGAGCTGACCAGTCTAGGCCCCTCCCGCCCCGCGTGCCCGCGGGGCCCGGGCGCGCGCCCCGCCGGGCTCAGGCCGGCAGCGGGGTGTGCGCGGGGTCCACGCGCTCGGCCTCCGGCACGGGCCCGGGTGCGGTGCCCTCGCCGAACGGGGAGCCGCCCAGGGACTCCCGCCCGTGCGGGTCGAGCCAGTTCTCCAGCGCCGGGCCGGCCGGCACGATCTGCGAGGGGTTGATGTCCTCGTGGACCACGTAGTAGTGCTGCTTGATCTGCTCGAAGTCGACCGTGTCCCCGAAGCCCGGCGTCTGGAACAGGTCGCGGGCGTAGGCCCACAGGTTCGGCATCTCGGTGAGCTTGTGGCGGGAGCACTTGAAGTGGCCGTGGTAGACGGGGTCGAAGCGCACGAGCGTGGTGAACAGCCGCACGTCCGCCTCGGTGATGTGCTCGCCCATGAGGTAGCGGCGGGTCGCGAGCCGCTCCTCGAGCCCGTCGAGCGCGGCCCACAGGCGGGCGTAGGCCTTCTCGTAGGCCTGCTGGGACCCGGCGAAGCCGCAGCGGTACACGCCGTTGTTGACCTCCGTGTACACGTGGTGCATCACCTGCCGCATCTCCTCCTCGAGCGCGGCGGGCCACAGGTCGGGGGCGCCCTCGCGGTGGTGCTCGGTCCACTCCTTCGCGAAGTCCTCGGTGATCCGCGGGAAGTCGTTGGTGACCACCTGGCCGGTTTCGATCTCCACGACCGCGGGCACGGTGATGCCCCGGGGATAGTCGGGGAAGCGGGCGAAGTACGCCTGCTGGAGCCGCTCGATCCCCAGCACCGGGTCCTTCGCGCCGGGGTCGAGGTCGAAGGTCCACGAGCGGGCGTCGTGGACGGGTCCGGGCAGGCCCACCGAGACGGCGTCCTCGAGGCCCAGCAGCCGCCGCACGATGAGCGTGCGGTTGGCCCAGGGGCAGGCCCGGGCGGCGACCAGGCGGTACCGGCCGGCCTCCACCGGCCAGGCCCTGGCCCCCTCGGGCAGCTGCGCCCGGGCGGGGTCGCGGACGATCCGGTCCTCGATGTAGGCGGTGTCGCGGGTGAACTCCTCGCCCGGGTGCACGTAGGCCCCTGCCGTGCTGTGCTCGGAGTCCTTGGTGCTGCGCTCTGACATGATCGCTCCTGGGGGTCTCGGGTGGGGTCGGACGGGCGGCGGACCCAAATTTTGATGATATGTCACCAATGGCACGGGCGCCAGGGGCGGACGTCGGAGCCGCGGTCTACAGTGGAGACGATCCCATCCCCCGACACCTCCGGACCACCCGCCATGAGCACCCACGGCCACGAGCCCGAGTACGGCCAGCGCCTCAGCCCCGAGCAGCTCGCCGCCCGCGCCGCGGCGCGCCCCGCCGCACCGCGCACCACCTCGCCCCGGGCCGCCCGGCGGATGGTCCGGGGGCTGTCCTTCACGCTCGTGCTGCTGGGCCTGCTGCTCGGCGCGGGGCTGGCCGCCGCCGGCGCGGGCCGATGGGCGGCGGCCGGGCTCCCGCTCGTGCTCGCCGGCGCCGCGGGCTTCACCGCCGTCCAGGCCCAGCTGCACCCCGCCCTGCGCGATCCCGGCACCGCCCCCCTGCGCTCGCGCTCGAAGCTGTGGCTGATCCCGGCCGCCCTGCTGGCGGCCGGTGCGGCCTGCCTCGCGGCCGTCTTCGCGGTGGGCCCGGCCCCGGCCGGCACCCCGGAGGCGGCGCTCGCGGAGCAGTGGGTGAGCGTCCTCGTCGTCTCGGGCGCCACGCTCGTCGTGGCCGCGGGACTGGGTGCCGGGCTCGTGGCGACGACCTCGTTCACGCGCCCGGACGACGACGACTCGCCGCTGCGCCCGACCGGCTACGCCGAGTCGCTGCGGCGGCGGCCGGCTCCTTCCGCGGCCGAGCTCTACGACCCGGGATGGGTCTCCCGCGCGCAGCGCCACGACCGCCGGAACGACCGCGGCACGGGTCCGGACGGCGGGCCGGACGGGCCGTCGCCGGACCGGGGCGGACCGCAGGACCCGGCTTGACGGTTGTTGATACGTCAATATAATATGGCTCTTCCCCGACCCGAGGAGAGTCCCGCATGAGCACGCCCGCATCCGCCGAGCCCGCAGACGTCGACTGGCTCAGCGACGAGGAGCAGCGCGTGTGGCGCGCGTTCCTGGCGCTCTCGCGCGGCATGGCCACGGCGATCGACCGCCAGCTCACCCGGGACAGCTCGCTCTCCAGCTCCGAGTACGAGGTCCTCGTCCTGCTCTCGGAGAGCCCCACGGGCGTGGTGCGCTCCCGCGACCTGCTGCACGGGCTCGGCTGGGAGCGCAGCCGGCTCTCCCACCTGCTCTCGCGGATGGCCCGGCGCGGGCTGCTCGAGCGCCTGACCTGCGACACCGACGCCCGCGGGCTCGACGTCCGGCTCACCGCCGAGGGCCGGCGCGCCATCGAGGCCGCCGCGCCGGGACACCTGGAGACGGTGCGCGCGGCGCTGATCGACCAGCTCACCCCCGAGGAGATGGACGCACTGCTGTCCGTGGCGCACAAGGTGCTGCCGCGCCTGCGCGAGCTGGGCCTGGCCTGACCCGGCCCGCACCCCGCTCCGCGAGGCCCCACGGTGGCGGCGGGTCCCCACGCGGGCGACGGCGCCGGCACGGGAACTCGCGGCAGGCGTGGGATCCCGCGGAACCGGCCGGGGCCGCCGGGCGGACAAGGTGCCGCGGGGCGGCGTGCGGGCATGGGACGGGCCCTGCCGCATGGGGGGATCGGCAGGGCCCGTCAGGCGTCCCTATCGGGGGAACGGGACACCGGGTCGCCGGCAGGAACCATCCGGGTGCCGATGGGGGGATCGCACCCGGGCCAACGCCGGCGACACCTTTACTTTAGACGCAGGGGAATGCCCGGGCAAGCTGGTCGGTGAATTTTCATATTCTGTTAACCAGCGCGGACGGGCGGTGGCCCCGCGGTCGCAACCGCGGGGCCACCGCCCGCCGACAAGGGCCGATGCCGGCCCGGGACCGGACTACCTGGTCTGGCCCTCCTTGGCGAGGACGTAGTCGTAGACGACCTCCTCGCCGACCCCGCCGTCGGTGCGCGGCTTCGGGTCGAGCATCAGCTCGGGCTTGACCGCCGAGGCGATGTCGTCCTCGTTGTGCGGGTCGCCCGGGAAGTACAGCTGCTGGGTGACCAGCTGGTAGCCCGGGGCCGAGACCTTGATGTGGATGTGCGCCGGGCGCCAGGCGTGCCACCCGGCCGCGGCGATCAGCTGCCCGCAGGCCCCGTCGGTGGGGATCTGGTAGGGAGCCGGGCGCATCGTGTTGATCTCGAAGTAGCCGTTCTCGTCGGCCTTCACGGTCCCGCGGAACAGCCACTCCGGCAGCCCCGGGGCGTACTGGGAGTAGAACCCCGCCGCGTCGGCGTGCCAGATCTCCACCTGGGCGTCCTGGATCGGGTTGCCCTCGGTGTCGGTGAAGTGGCCCTTGAACAGCAGCGGGGTGCCCTCCTCGTCCTCGCGCATCTCAAGCGTGGCCGGGGTCGGCAGCACCGGGGAGTCCGGGACGTAGTAGGGGCCCTCGATGGTGCCGACCGCACCCGGGCGCTCCTGGGAGTTGACGTCCTCGATGGTGTGCTCCAGCCACACGTCCAGGAACAGCGGCCACTCGCCGTCGGTGCCGACCTTGATCAGCCACGCCTTGAGCGCGTTGTACTCCTCGTAGGTGACCTGGTGCTCCACGGCGATGTCGTTGATCGCCTTGATCGCCGCGCCCGCCAGCAGCGACACGCGCTCCTTGGGGACGTCGAGCTTGGCCAGCTTGCCCGAGGCCGTGAAGCGCTCGGTGGCCTTGGAGCCGGCCTCCACCGCCGTTCCCTCGTTCTCCTTGCGCGTGTCCGCACCGGTCTGCGTCATGGTGTCCTCCCTGGACGGTCTGTGTTCGCGGATGGTCCCGCCGGCGCCCCGACGGGGCGCCGCGCCGGCTGTGACTGCCGACACACGGGAACGTCCCGTTCAGCGTAGCGACCCGGATCAGGACGAAACAAATATCGATTAGCCCTGTTCTGTGCACAGAATTCGGCACAAACACCCCCTGGGTCAGTCCTAGGGGTTCGCCTGATGTGAGCGTGGTCACGAGCGCCCAGACTGGAGGGCACACCATTCGGCGTGGGTTCCGCGCGGACCCCGGCCGACCTGCACCGTCCCCCGACGAAGGAGCACGTCATGACCGAGAACCTGACCCACGTCCGCGAGGTCCTCTCCGACGCCGTGGTCGACGACCGCGAGAACGGCGTCATCCGCGCCAAGCGCGAGATCTTCACCGACGAGGAGATCTTCGAGCTGGAGATGAAGTACATCTTCGAGGGCAACTGGGTCTACCTCGCCCACGAGTCGCAGATCCCCAACGTCGGCGACTACTTCACCACCTACATCGGGCGCACCCCCGTCGTGATCACCCGCGACAAGGAGGAGAAGCTCAACTGCATCGTCAACGCCTGCTCCCACCGCGGCGCGATGCTGTGCCGGCGCAAGACCGACAACCGGACCACCTTCACCTGCCCGTTCCACGGCTGGACCTTCAAGAACTCCGGCGAGCTGCTCAAGGTCAAGGACGGCCGCAACGGCGGCTACCCCGAGAACTTCAACAAGAACGGCTCCCACGACCTCACCAAGGTGGCCCGCTTCGAGTCCTACCGCGGCTTCCTCTTCGGCTCCCTCAACCCGGACGTGCTGCCCCTCGAGGAGCACCTGGGCGACGCCACCAAGGTCATCGACTCCATCGTCGACCAGTCCCCGGAGGGCCTCGAGGTGCTGCGCGGGGCCTCCACCTACACCTACGACGGCAACTGGAAGGTCCAGGCGGAGAACGGTGCCGACGGCTACCACGTGACCTCGGTGCACTGGAACTACGCGGCCACCACCGCCCGCCGCACCGCCGGCGACTCCGCCAACAAGACCAAGGCCATGGACGCCGGCAAGTGGGGCAAGGTCAAGGGCGGGTTCTACTCGTTCGAGCACGGCCACCTGCTGCTGTGGCAGGAGTGGACCAACCCCCAGGACCGTCCGCTGTGGGACCGCCGCGACGAGCTCGTCGAGAAGTACGGCGAGGAGATGGCGAACTTCATGATCAACATCTCGCGCAACCTGTGCGTCTACCCGAACGTCTACATCATGGACCAGTTCTCCTCGCAGATCCGCCACTTCCGGCCGATCTCCGCGGACCAGACCGAGGTGACCATCTACTGCATCGCCCCCAAGGGCGAGTCCGCGGAGAACCGCGCCAAGCGCATCCGCCAGTACGAGGACTTCTTCAACGCGACCGGCATGGCGACCCCGGACGACCTCGAGGAGTTCCGCTCCTGCAACAAGACCTACTGGGCCAAGACCGCCAAGTGGAACGACATGACCCGCGGCTCCGCCCACGAGATCCAGGGCCCCGACGAGCAGGCCCGGGCGCTGGGGATGGACCGCGTCATCGCCTCCGGCGTGCGCACCGAGGACGAGGGCCTCTACCCGATCCAGCACACCTTCTGGAAGGAGGTCATGGACAAGGGCCTGGCCGAGGAGGAGCGCGAGGCCGAGCACGCCGCCCCCGTCACCGCCTGACCCCTCTTCCCCCGGATCAAGGAGCTTCCACCATGGCCAATCTGCTCAACCCCGTCGCCGCGCTGAAGACCGCCGACGAGATCGCCACCCTCGAGACCGTCCGCGCCTTCCTCTACAAGGAGGCGCGCCTGCTGGACGACCGCCGCTTCGACGAGTGGCTCGAGTGCTACTCCCCGGACGCCGAGTTCTGGATGCCCGCGTGGGACGACAACGACGAGCTGACCGAGGACCCCCAGTCCGAGATCTCCCTCATCTACTACGACAACCGCGGCGGGCTCGAGGACCGCGTGTTCCGCATCAAGACGGACCGCTCCTCGGCGACCTCCCTGCCGGACCCGCGCACCGGGCACAACGTCACCGACGTGGAGATCCTGGCGCACGAGGGCGACACCGTGCAGGTCCGCTACAACTGGTTCACCCTCTACTTCCGCTACAACACGACGGACACCTACTTCGGCACGACCTTCGTCGACCTCGACCTCTCCGGCGAGCAGCCGGTGATCACGAAGAAGAAGGTCGTCCTGAAGAACGACTACATCCACCACGTCGTGGACATCTACATGATCTGACGGGCCCCACCGGCCGGTGCCCGGCGCTCCCCGCCGGGCACCGGCCGCCCCGTCCCGCCCGCGGCCGCCCGCGGGCGCCACCGCACGCACTTTCCCCGGGCCGGCCGCCGCCGGTCCCACCCCCAGGAGGACAGCATGGGCCATCAGGTAGCCCTCAACTTCGAGGACGGCGTCACCAAGGTCGTCAAGGTCGGCGACTTCGAGACCGTCATGGACGCCGCGTACAAGGCGCGGATCAACATCCCCGCGGACTGCCGGGACGGCGCCTGCGGCACGTGCAAGGCCTTCTGCGACTCCGGCTCCTTCGACCCGGGGGACTTCATCGACGACGCGATGACCGAGGAGGAGCTCGAGAAGGGCTACGTCCTCACCTGCCAGGCGGTCCCCGAGTCGGACATGTCCATCCAGATCCCGGCGACCTCCGAGTCCGCGAAGACCTCCGCCTCGTCCTTCACGGCGACCCTCAAGGAGCTCGACAAGCACTCCGAGTCGACGATCTCCTTCACCCTGGAGTTCCCGGACCGGGAGGACCTCGCCTTCCTGCCGGGCCAGTACGTCAACATCAAGGTCCCCGGCACCGACGCCGAGCGCTCCTACTCGTTCAGCAGCGGCCCCGCCGTGCAGGACTGCTCGTTCATGGTCCGCATCACCCCGCAGGGCGCGATGTCGGAGTACCTGCGCGACCGCGCCCAGGTCGGCGACACCGTGGAGTTCTCCGGCCCCTACGGCTCCTTCTTCCTGCGCGAGCCCAAGCGCCCGCTGCTGCTGCTGGCCGGCGGCACCGGGCTGGCCCCGCTGCTGTCGATCCTCGAGAAGCTCTCGGAGAACCCGCCGTCCACTCCCGTGCACCTGATCTACGGCGTGACCCGCGAGGCCGACATCGTGGGCCTCGACTGGATCCGCGCCTACGAGGAGAAGCTGCCGGCCTTCACCTGGGACTACATCGCCTCCGAGGAGGGCACCTCCGCCCCCCACACCGGCTACGTCACCCAGATCATCGAGCCGGCCCACCTCAACGACGGCGACGTCGACATCTACCTGTGCGGCCCGCCCCCCATGGTCAACGCCGTCTCCAAGTGGCTCGACGACGAGGGCGTGCAGCCGGCGAACTTCTACTTCGAGCGCTTCGCCCCGAAGGAGACCACGGGCGGCGACGCCGAGACGGGCGCGCCCCCGAGCCCCGAGCAGATCGCGGCCGAGGGCGACACCATGACCCGCTCCGAGGCCGTGTCCTCGCTGGAGACCGGGATCCTGGAGTTCCGCAAGGAGGACAGCTTCGCCCACCTGGACGCGCGCATGGGCCTCGAGCTCGCCGTCACGGAACTGATGTCGGGCCGGCTCAGCGAGGAGCAGCTCGAGCAGTTCCGCCGCCTCGCCGAGGCCACCACCCGTTCCGTGGGCGAGGGGACGGTCTCCGACCCGGAGGAGTACGTGCGCACCAACGAGGAGTTCCACGAGTACCTGTTCCTGGTGTGCGACAACCCGACCCTGCTGGAGTCCTACCGCCGGCTGGACGTGCGCGAGCAGATGGCGGCGACCTTCGAGAAGGGCACCGAGATCTTCGCCCGCGTGGCCCAGGACCACCTGGACGTCGTCGAGGCCTTCGAGCGCGGGGACAAGGAGCGGGCCCGGGAGGTCATCATGGCCCACGCCCGGGACGCCAAGGAGACCATGTCCGGGGCGATCGACGCGAAGGAGGCCGGCCGCTGATGCCCGCACCGTACGCGGGACAGTTCACGACCCCGGGCCGCTTCGCCGGCAAGGCCGTCCTGGTGACGGGCTCCGCCCAGGGCATCGGCCGCCGGGTGGCCGAGCGGATCGCCGCCGAGGGCGGCGCCGTCGTCCTCGTCGACCGGGCCGAGCTCGTGCACGAGGTCGCCCGGGAGATCGACGCCGCGGCCGCGGACGGGTCGGCCACCGCGGCGACCGCGGACCTCGAGACCTTCGAGGGCGCCCAGCAGGCCGTCGAGGCGGCGCTGGCCGCCCACGGGCGGGTCGACGTGCTCGTCAACAACGTGGGCGGGGCCATCTGGATGCGCCCCTTCGAGACCTTCGGCCCCGAGCAGATCCAGAAGGAGATCACCCGGTCCCTGTTCCCCACGCTGTGGATGTGCCGGGCCGTGCTCCCGGCGATGCTCGAGGCCGGCGGCGGCACGATCGTCAACGTGTCCTCGAACGCGACCCGCGGCATCCACCGGGTGCCCTACTCCGCGGCCAAGGCCGGGGTCAACGGCATCACCCAGGCCCTGGCCATGGAGACCGCCGGGCGCGGGATCCGGGTCGTGGCCACCGCCCCCGGCGGCACCGAGGCCCCACCGCGCACCGTCCAGCGCGGGCCCGGCCCCGAGGGGGAGCGCGAGGAGCAGTGGGTGCGGGACGTCGTGGAGCAGGTGACGGAGTCCTCCTTCCTGAAGCGCTACGCCACCCTGGACGAGCAGGCCGCCCCGATCGTGTTCCTCGCCTCCGACGAGGCCTCCTACGTCACCGGCAGCGTCCTGCCGGTGGCCGGCGGGGACCTCGGCTGAGGCCCACGGGCACCCGTGAGCAGGGCCCGCCGTACCGCCGCAGCAGCCCGCCGGGCTAGACTCGCGGGCATGACGGCGGGCCCTCCTCACACCGATCCCGGGGAGGAGCTCCCCCTCGTGGGCCGCGCAGAGCTCGTCGAGCAGCTGCTCGAGACCCTGCGCACCGTGCGCAAGGGGCACGTGCGCACGGTCGTGCTCAGCGGACCGCCCGGCTCCGGGAAGACCGCCGTGCTCGACCTGCTCATCGAGCACTGCCGCACCGCCGCCCGCGGGGTGCGGGTCCTCGGCGCCACGGGCGACGAGTGGGAGTCCCGGCTCGCCCTGGCCGGCTACTCCCAGCTGATGCGCACCACCCCGCTGCGCCCGGCCGGGGGCGACGACGGCGCCCCGCCGCCGCCCTCCGCCCCCGTCGCGGAGCTGACCCCCGACCAGGTCCTCAACTACGCCACGACCCTCGGCACCCACCTGGAGAGCCTGCAGACCCGCGGGACCGTGGTCGTCACCGTCGACGACGCCCACCACCTCGACGAGGCCAGTCTGCGCGTGCTGGTCTTCGTGCTGCGGCGGATGCACGGCAAGCGCGTGCTCTTCGTGCTCACCCTGGACCCCACCAACGCCGCGTCCGTGCCGGCCGGGGTGCTCGACCACCTCACCGGCCACCGGGTGCTGCGGCTGCCGCTCGAGCCGCTGAGCCCCCGGGACGTCCAGGACCTGGCCCGCTCCCGCTTCGGGCTCGACCTCAGCACCACCGCCGCCCACGGCCTCGCCCGGCACACCGGCGGCTCCCCGCGGCAGGTCGAGGAGCTGCTCGCGGAGCTGCCGCCCGAGACGTGGCACTCCTGGTTCCCGCACCTGCCGGCGAGCTCGCGCGTGCGCTCCCGCGTGCGCAGCGTCCTCGGCGGGGCCTCCCCCGGCCTCGTGGCCGTCGCGGAGGCCGCGGCCGTCCTCGGCCCCGGCACGGGGCTCGAGGAGGTCCGGGCCGTGGCCGGGCTCGACGACGCCCTGCCCGCACTCGACGAGGGGCACCGGGCGGGGCTGCTCTCGCTGACCACGGCGCAGGCGGGCTCGGCCGTGCGCTTCCTCGAGCCCGGCACCCGGGAGGCCGTCTACGAGCTGATGGTCCCGAGCCGGCGGATCGCGCTGCACCGCGCCGCCGCGGCGACCGTGCGGGACGAGGGCGAGCGCCTCGGCCACCTGGTCTCCGCGACCCCCGGCGCCGACGCGGAGCTGGCGCTGCGCCTGGAGGAGCACGCCCGGCGGCGGGCGCTCGCGGGCGCCTGGCAGGACGTCGCCACCGCGCTGTTCTCGGCCTCGCGCCTGTCCGACGACGAGCGGACCCGCAACGACCGGCTGCTGCGCGCCGTGGACGCCCTGGTCGGGTCGGGCAACATCGCCGAGGCGGAGACGTGGACGGCCGCCGTGGACGCCATGCCGCCCTCGCCGCTGCGCTCGTCGGTGCTGGGCTACTTCTCCACGGTCTCGGGGCAGAACCGCAGCGCGCAGGCCCAGCTGGAGATGGCGTGGCGGACCTCCAACGTCGCCCAGGAGCCCGTCGAGGCCGCGCGGATCGCCCAGCGCCTGGTGCTGCACGGGCTGTCCTCGTGGGACGGGCCGGTGATCACCCGCTGGGCCGAGACGGCGATGTCCCTCACCGAGCCCGCGACCCCCGCCCACGTGGAGTCGCTGGCCATCTACGGCCTGGGGCTCTACGCCCAGGGGCGGCTGCGGGAGGCCGAGGCCTCCTACGAGCGGGCCGCGGAGCAGGCGGACGAGAACGCGCAGAAGCAGCGCGTGCAGATGGGCGCCGGGTGGCTGGCGCTGCGCGCCGACGACGTCGAGTCCGCGCTGGGCAACCTCGAGGCCGCCGCCCCCACCGAGTTCCGCGGGGGCTCGCTGCGGATCTCGCTGTGGTCGGAGGCGTGGCTGGCCCGCACCCAGCTGGTGCTGGGCGACTGGGACGCCGCGGCGGCCACGGTCTCCCGGGCCTCGGTGCGCCTGGAGTCGGCGAACATGCCCCTGGTGCGCCCGCTGCTGTACTGGACGGCCGCCGAGCTGTGGTCGATGCGCGGGGACTGGGAGCGGGCCCGGCACTACGTCTCCCAGGCCGCCGTGCAGCCGGGGACCTACCGGGCCATGCAGGTGCCGGCGCACCTGGCCCGGGCCCGGTTCCACGAGGCGCGCGCCGACTACGAGAGCGCCCTCGCCGCGCTGCACCCGCTCACGGAGATCGATCCGTGGACCGCGCAGCGGGTCTCCTTCTGGCCCTGGCAGGACAGCTACGTCAACGCCCTCGTGATGACCGACCAGCTGGACCGGGCCGAGGAGTTCCTGGAGGCGTTCGAGGCGGTCCCGCGCGAGCGGGAGATCCCCTCGGACCAGGCGCGGCTGGCCTGGGCCCGGGGCCGGCTGCTCGCCGCGCAGGGCGACCCGGACGCGGCGCGGGAGCGCTTCGAGGACGCGCTGGGGCGGCTGCGCGGGCTGAACCGGCCCTACCTGCGCGCCCGGATCAGCTTCGCGTTCGGGCAGTCCATGCGCCGGGCCGGCAAGCGCCGCCTGGCGTCGTCGGTCCTGCGCACGGCCCGGGACCTCTACGACACCCTGGGCGCGGCCACCTACGTGGAGCGCTGCGACCGGGAGCTCAAGGCCACGGGCCTGGACCCGGGGGCCGTGCCCGACCCCTCGGACCCGGTGCTCGCCGCGCTGGGCGGTCCGCAGGTCCAGCTGACCGCGCAGGAGCAGGCCGTCGCGGAGCTGGTCGCCGGCGGGGCGACGAACAAGGAGACGGCCCGGGCGCTGTTCCTCGCCGAGAAGACGGTCCAGTACCACCTGACGCGCATCTACGGGAAGCTCGGGGTGCGCTCGCGCAGCGAGCTGGCCGCCCGCTACCGCGACCCCGGCTGAGCCGGCCCGTCCGAGCAGGTCCCGTGCGAGCGGGTCCCCGGCGCGCGCCCGGGCGGGGCCCGCCGGGGACCCCCGACGACGGCGCGGGCCGCGGCCACCGGGAGCGGCGGCCGCGGCCCGCGCGGGACCGGGCGGGGCGGCCCGCCCCGGTGCTACTTGACGTCGGAGGGGTGCTTGGCCAGCGGCACCACGGTGATGTCCATGTAGGGGAACAGCGGCAGGTTCTGCAGCAGGTCGTGGAGCTCGTCGTTGGTCTCGACGTCGAAGACCGACCAGTTGGCGTACTCGCCGACGACCCGCCAGATCTCCGGCCACTTCCCGGAGCGCTGGAGCTCCTGGGAGTAGGCCTTCTCGGTGGCCTTGAGCTCGGCCGCCTGCTCGGCGGGCATGTCGACGGGCAGGTTGACGTCCATGTGGACCAGGAACTTCATGCGGGATCCTCTCGGGTGCGGGCGGGAGCGGGGCGCCCCCGCCGGGTGGTGGCCGGCGGGCCGGCCGGGTCGGTGGGCGCGCCTCAGGCGTGCACGCGGGCCGGACGGTCGGTGCGGTAGTGGGCGAGCTTGTCCTCGTCCACGGCGGTGCCCACGCCGGGCACCTCGGGCACGCGGATCCGGCCGTCGGCGATGACCAGCGGCTCCGCCAGCAGGTCGTCGGCCATGTCGAGGTAGTTGGACAGCTCACCGGCCCGCTTGGAGGTGTGGGCCAGGGCGGCGCCGAGGACCACGGAGGCGACCGTG
Source organism: Kocuria sp. LUK (assembly GCF_021012935.1). Taxonomy (NCBI): domain Bacteria; kingdom Bacillati; phylum Actinomycetota; class Actinomycetes; order Micrococcales; family Micrococcaceae; genus Kocuria; species Kocuria sp. LUK. Next base: position 419,728 of record NZ_JAJMZI010000004.1, on the reverse strand, counting down.
CCGACCTGGGTGTCGATCTGGTTGCCGACGTAGACGTCCACGCCCATGCCCTCGGCCATGCCGACGATCTTCAGGGACTCGGTGAAGCCGGTGCGGGCGGTCTTCACGGCCAGCAGGTTCGCCCCGCCGGTGAGGATCTCCCGGGCGGCCTCCCCGAGGTTGGGGGCGGACTCGTCGGCGGCGATCGGGATCGGGGAGCGCTCCACGAGCCGGCGCCGGCCGAGGACCTCGCGGGCGTCGTCGGGCTCCTCGAGGAACTGCAGGCCGAGGTCGGCCGTGCGGCGCAGCACCTCGGCGGCCTCGTTGGCGGACCAGCCGCGGTTGGCGTCCATGTAGATCTCGGCGTCCTCGCCCAGGCCCTCGCGCAGCACCCGGGCGGCCTCGACGTCCAGGGACAGCGGGCGGCGGCCGGTCTTGAGCTTGAAGGTGGTGATCCCGTAGGTCTCGCGGAACTCGAGGGCCAGGTCCAGCAGCTCGGCGGCGGGCTTGAAGCCGAGCATGTGGGAGACGCGCATCGAGTCGGTGTACCCGCCCAGCAGCTTCGACACCGGCTGCCCCAGGGCCTGGCCGATGACGTCCCACAGGGCGATGTCCACCGCGCCCTTGGCGGTCTCGTTGTGGACCGTGCGGGCCATCACCGCCTGGGCCTTCTCGCGGTCGAGGGCGTCGAGGCCCACCAGCTGGGGGGCGAAGAGGTCCTGGACCACCGCCACGATCGACTTCTGCGTCTCCCCGTAGGTGTAGGGCCGCGGCGGGGTGTCGGCGGTGCCGACGATCCCGTCGTCGGTCGTGATGCGCACCAGCACGTGGTCGGCCTCGTGCACCGCGCCCGAGGCGAAGTGCAGGGGGTGGACGTAGGGGATGGTGTACGGGATCGCCTCGACGGCTGCGATCTTCATGGGCGGGCCTGTGCCTTTCTCGGGGACGGTCCGCGCGCTCCGGCGGGCCGGGGCTGCGCGGTGGGTCTGCGGGTCTGGGTCGGTCGGTGCTGCGCACCGGCCGGCGGTCCGCGCCGCTCCGCCGCCCCTGCGGGGTGCGGGCGCCGCGGGCCGGCCGGTCAGGGTGCGGGGCGGTCGGCGAGGACGAGGTCCAGGAAGTTGTGCAGCAGCACGGAGCGGTCCTCCCGGCGCCACGCGACGGCCAGCTCGATCTCGGGGGCGTCCTCGATCTCGCAGTAGACGACGTCCTCCAGCTGGAAGGCGCGCACGCTGGCGGGCACGACCGCCACGCCCCCGCCGGCGGCCACGAAGGACAGCAGCGTGGAGGTCTCCCCCGCGACCTGCGCGATCCGGGGCTGGAAGCCGGAGCGCCGGCACAGGTCGGCGACCGTGCGGTGCAGCACCGACTCCGGCGGGTAGACCACGAAGCCGTGCTCCTGCAGCTCGTGCACCGCGACGGGGCGGTCCCCGCCCAGGGGGCTGCCGGCCGGCAGCGCGAGCACGAGCGGCTCGCGGGCCACGGTGCGGTACTCGATCTCGGGGAAGGCCACGGGCGGGCGCAGCAGCGCCGCGTCGAGGGTGTGCTCCCGCAGCCCGGCCTCCATGGCGGGGGTGAGCATCTCGCCGTGCAGGGTCAGGGACAGCCCCGGCATGGCCTCCTTGGCCCGGCGCACGATCCCGGGCATCACCCCGTAGGTCGCCGACCCGGAGAAGCCGACCCGCAGCACGCCGGTGGCGCCCTGGCCGACCTGGTAGACGTCGGCCTTGAGCCCCTCGATCTCGTTGATGATCCGGCGCCCGCGCTCCAGCAGCACCTCGCCGGCCGCGGTCAGGTCGACGCGGCGGGTCGTGCGGTCGAGCAGGCGCACGCCCAGCTGCTCCTCGAGCTGGCGGATCTGCTGGGACAGGGGCGGCTGGGCCATGTGCAGGCGCTTGGCGGCGCGGCCGAAGTGGCGCTCCTCGGCGACGGCGATGAAGTAGTTGAGCTGCCGGATCTCCACGGCGGACGTCCTCCTCCGGGCGCCGCGGTCCGTCCCGGGCGGGGGCCCGGGCACGCCCGACGACACTGATTGATCCACAGACTACCCTCAATGCGGCCGATTAGGACAGTGTGAGGGATCATTCGGGTGGTCCCCCGGCCTCTCCGGCCCGTGGTCCGGCGGGCGGCGGCGTGGTCCAATGGGGCCATGCGCACCGACATCCCCGCCGACCGGCACGGCTCGTTCGCCCGGGCGGTCAAGGCCCTGGTCCTGCCGCGCCCCATCGCGTGGGTGAGCACCCTCTCCGCGGCGGGGGTCGACAACCTCGCCCCGCACTCGTTCTTCACGGTGGCCTCGACGAGCCCCACCATCGTCCAGTTCGTCTCGACCGGGGAGAAGGACAGCCTGCGCAACGTGCGCGAGACCGGGGAGTTCGTGGTCAACCTGGCCCCGGCGCACCTGTTCGAGCAGGTCAACGCCACGGGCACCGACTACCCGGCCGAGGTCAGCGAGTTCGACGCCGTGGGCCTGACCCGCGAGCCCTCCCGCACCGTGGCCGCCCCGCGGGTGGCCGAGTCCCCCGCCGCCGTCGAGTGCCGCCTGCACCGGGAGCCGCTGCGGATCGGGGACGGGTTCCTCGTCTTCGGCGAGGTCACCCACGTGGCCGTGGCCGAGGAGGCCATGGACGGGCGCGGCCCGCTCGCGACCGCGCTGCGCCCGCTCGCCCGGCTGGGCTACGACGAGTGGGCCGAGCTGGGGCCGGTGCGCTCGATCCGCCGCGTCCCCTACCGGGAGGCGGACCCGGAGGCCGACCTGCCCTGAGCCCCGCCCCGCGGCTCAGACCTGGACGCCGAGGGCCTCCAGCCGCGCGCGCACCTCGCGGCGCAGGGTCTTGCCGAGCATCGTGCGGGGCAGGTCCTCGACCGCCACGATCCGCCGCGGCACCTTGTAGCGGGTGACCTTGCCGTAGCAGTGCTCGCGCAGGGCCTGCTCGTCGAGCACGGCCCCGGGGACCAGGACCACGGCCGCGACCACGGCCTCCCCGCCGCGGCCGTCGTCGAGGCCGACCACGGCGGCGTCGGCCACGTCGTCGTGCAGCTTCAGGGCGGTCTCGACCTCGGTGGGGGCCACGTTGAACCCGCCGGTGATGATGACCTCCTTGATCCGGTCGACCACGCGCAGGAACCCGTCGTCGTCGACCGTCACGACGTCGCCGGTGCGCAGCCAGCCGTCCTCCACGAGCACGCGGGCCGTCTCCTCCGGGCGCTTCCAGTAGCCGCGGAAGACCTGGGGGCCGCGCACCCACAGCTCCCCCTCGCGGCCGCGGGGCACGTCCTCGAGGGTCTCCGGGTCCACGAGGCGGATCTCCGTGGACGGGAAGGGCACCCCGATGGACCCGGCGCGGCGGGAGTCGTTGAGCGGGTTGCAGGCCACGAGCGGGGAGCACTCGGTGAGCCCGTAGCCCTCGACGAGCATCCCGCCGGTGGCCCGCTCCCAGCGCTCCACCAGCGGGACCGGCAGGGTCATCGCCCCGGAGACGGCCACGGCGATGCCCCGCAGGTCGGCGCCGCGCTCCTCGGCGGCGTCGAGCAGCTTCTCGTAGACGGGCGGGACGGCCGGCAGGACGGTGGGCCGCGAGCGCCGGAGGGCCTTGAGCACGAGATCGGCCCGCACGGTGGGGAAGAGCACGAGCCGCGCCCCGAGGGACATCGCGAAGGTGACCCCGAGGGTCAGGCCGAAGGCGTGGAAGAGGGGCAGGACCCCGTGGACGACCTCGTCCTCCCCGGAGTGCAGCCAGTGCTGCCCCATCAGGGCGTTGGACTCGAGGTTGCGGTGGGTCAGCATCGCGCCCTTGGGCAGGCCGGTGGTGCCGGAGGTGTACTGCAGCAGGGCGAGGTCGTGGGCGGTGGGCCGGGGGTGGTCGGCGGCCAGCGGCTCGGCGGCCACCAGCCGGCGCCACGGGATCGTGCCGGGGGCGGGGCCGGTGAGCTGGGCGCGGGCGGCGCGCGTCGCCGGCAGGGGCAGGCGCAGGGCCGCCCGGGTGCGCCGCGGCATCGCCTCGGTGACGTCCACGGCCACGACGGCGTCGAGCCGCAGGTCCTCGGGCAGCGAGCGGATCCGGTCGGCGGCCCGGTCCCACACGATCGCCACGCGGGCGCCGTGGTCCTCGAACTGGTGGCGCAGCTCGGGGGCGGTGTACAGGGGGTTGTGCTCGACGACGACGGCGCCCAGGCGCAGCACCGCGTAGAAGGCCACGATGTGCTGCGGGCAGTTGGGCAGCACGATCGCGACCCGGTCCCCGGCCGCCACGCCGAGCCGGCGCAGGCCCTCGGCGGCGCGCTCGACCTGCTCGCCCAGGCGGGCGTAGCTGGTGCGGGCGCCGAAGAACTCCAGGGCCGGGCGGGGGCCGTGGCGGGCGACCGAGCGCTCGAGCATGTGCACCAGCGAGGTCTCCGGGAGCTCGAGGTCGGCGGGCACGCCGGGGTCGTAGCTGGCGGTCCAGGGGCGGGCGCGCAGGAACTCGCGCGTGGAGGCGTCGGGCATGTCCCCGACACTACCCGCCGGGCCCGCCCGCCCGGGGTCCTCCCTTCCGTAGACTGCGGGACCATGACCCCCTCCTCGACCCCCGGATCCCCCGTCCCGGACGACGCCGACGGCCCCGCCCCCTGGGCCGGGACCGGCCCCTCCTCCGCTCCCGGCCCAGGGGCCGGCGACGACGCCACGCGGCCGCTGCCGCCGGTCTCCCGGCTGCCGCGGAGCGGGGACCGGGACGCCGCCGACCGCGCCGGCGCGGAGCCCGGTGCCGCGGAGCCCGGTGCCGCGGACCACGGCGTTGCCGACCACGGCGCCGCGGATCACGGCGCCGACGAGGACTGGAGCTGGTACGACGACGACGAGCAGCACACCCGGCCGCTGCCGCCGGTGAGCGCCCGGGGCCGCGACGAGGACACCGCCCCGGTCCCGCCGGTGCACGGCGGCGGCTCCGCGCAGGACACCGCCGTCCACGCCGCCGCCCCCTCCGCCGGGGTCCTCTCGGCGGCCTCGTTCCCCGCGCCGGGCCCGCAGGCCGCCGCACCGTACGCCGGGGGCGGGGAGCAGTGGCGGACCGGCGAGCCGGACCCGGCGGCCCGGCTCGCGCACCAGCGCGAGGAGTTCGGCGGGATGCAGCTCGTGCCCGGCTTCTTCGGCTGGCTCAGCGCGCTCGCCCTGACCTGGCTGCTGCTGGCCCTGGCCGGGCTGGCGGCCGCCGCGCTGGGGCTGCGGCTGCAGGAGGGGATGGGCGGGGTCGTCGACGAGCTCGCCGCCGGGTCCCCCGCCGCGTGGACGGCCGCGGCCGCGCTGGGCGCGGTCGAGCTGCTCGCGTTCGTCGGCGGCGGCTACGCGGCGGGCCGGATGGCCCGCTTCTCCGGCGCCCGCCAGGGCGTCTCCGTGTGGCTGTGGTCGCTGCTGGGTCGCTCCGCGGCGACCGTCGCGGGTCTCGTGTGGGCGGACACGATCGGGCTGGCCCCGGTCGGGGTCTCCGCCCAGGCGCTGATCGGGGAGCTGCTCGTGCCGGGGCTGCTCGCGGTCGTGGCCGTGCTCGCCGTGGACCTGCTCGGCGCCGTCCTCGGCGGGCTGTGGGGCACCCGCTACCACCGCCGGGTCGACCGCTGGGGCGACACCGTTCGGTAACGTTGCGCCACGAAGGCCGTGTCGGCTTCGGGTCCCGCGGGGCGGCGGGCGAGAATCGGACCACCTCGGTCCGCGCCGTTCCCCCACGCAGAGACCTGCGTCCGGCCCCGAGCAGCACCCCGGAGGAATTCACCATGCCGTCCACGCTTGTCGCCGTCGTCGACGACCACGAGGTCGTCCGGGAGGGCGTCCGCCTCGTCTCCATGACCTCCCAGGCGGACGTCAAGCTCGTCGGCTCCGCCTCGACCGTCCCCGACCTGCTGGACCAGCTGGGCCGCGACCCCGGGAACCCGGCGCTGACCGGCCAGGGCGCCAAGCGCATCGAGTGCGAGGTCGTGCTGCTGGACCTCTCCCTCAACGACCGCTCCCGGCCCTCGGCCAACGTCGAGGCGCTGCGGGCCGCGGGCATGAAGGTGCTGATCTTCAGCATCGGCGAGAACGCCGCGCTGATCCGGGAGGCCCTGCGCGCCGGGGCGCTGGGGCTGGTGCGCAAGTCCGACCCGCTCGAGCACGCCATCGAGGAGGCGCGCAACATCGCCGAGGGCAGGCCGGTGATCACCAAGGAGCTGGCGGCCGCGATCGACGGCGACGTCGAGTTCGCCCGCGCCAACCTCTCCCCCCGCGAGCAGGAGACCCTGCGCCTCTACGCGTCGGGCTTCGCCCAGGTGCAGGTCGCCCGGCGGATGGGGATCAAGCAGAGCGCCGTGAAGACCAACATCGACCGGATCCGCGAGAAGTACGCCCGCATCGGCCGTCCGGCGCCCACGAAGATCGACCTGCGCATCCGCGCGATCGAGGACGGGCTCGTGGAGCCCACCGCGGACATCACCACGGCGGAGAAGCACCTGTGACGCCCCGCCGCCGCCGATGAGGCGGCCCGCCCCGTGAGCTCCGCCGCACCGCGTCCCGGCCTCGCCTACCGGCGGGTCCCGGCCCGTCCCCGCCGCGCCTCCGGCCTGGCCAAGGCCGCGCCGGCGGAGCTGGGCGTGAACTCGTACCGGATCCACCTGCTCGCCAACACCTGCCACGGCCTCGTCGTCGTCGCCCTCTTCCTCGAGGCGCTGACCATCCTCGAGGACCAGGTGCAGGCCTTCGCCCGCTGGCACCTGCTCCTGCTGCTCGCGCTGCTGCTCAACGGCGGCGTGCTGCTCGTGCAGGGCGCCCGGCAGCAGGTGCGGCGCTGGCCGGTGCTCGTGACCCCCGTGCTCGTGGTGCTGGCCGTGCTGGGCCTGCCCCTGGCCTGGACCGGGCAGGCCCCGCCCCAGGACCCGTGGGTCGAGCCGTTCATCCTCCTCGCCGCGGCGGCCACCGTGGTGGTGTGGCGGGTGCAGGTGGCCGTCGCGTTCCTGGTGGTCGTCACCACCGGCTACGTCGCCGCGATGGTGCACACGGCCCGCGGGGTCGACACCATGGGCCTCGTCTTCGACGGCATGAGCCGGGTGGCCTTCGGGATCGTGCTGGCCGTGCTCGTCGGGCTCGTCTACCGGGGCGGGCAGAACGCCGACCGCACCTACGCGGAGGCGATCGCCCGGGAGCTGCAGCTGACCCGCACCCGCTCGCAGGCCGAGGAGCAGGAGCGGCTCGACGGGCTGATCCACGACAACGTCATGGCGGCCCTGCTCGACGCCGGGCGCGCCCCGGGGCCCGTCCAGCGCCGCACCCGCACCCTCGCCCAGCGCGCGCTGGACGTGCTGGCCCTCGAGGAGCGGCGGGCCCGGGGCTCGGGCACCACGATGGTGCACACCCTGCTCGACGACCTGCTCGAGGCCCTCTCCCCGTGGCGCGGGCGCGTGCGGTTCAACAGCTTCACCCCCTACATCCGCCCGCCCGGGGAGCCGCGCCCGCTGATCCCCGTGGAGACCGCCCAGGCCCTCGTGCAGGCGGTCACCGAGGCGGTCTCCAACAGCGCCCGCCACTCGGGCACCGCCGAGACCTTCGTGACGATGGACGGCGGGACCTGCCCGCCCACCCCCCTCAACCCGGAGGGCTACTACCTGCGCTTCGAGGTCGTGGACCGCGGCCGCGGCTTCCAGGTCCGCGGCGTGGACTCCCGCCGGCTCGGTCTGCGCGTGTCCATCGTGGGCAGCGTGGAGCACGTCGGCGGGGCGGTGGACGTGGACAGCGCCCCCGGGCGCGGCACCCGCGTGACGGTCCTGTGGCCGCGGGACGCGCAGCCGTGATCTCCCACGCGATCTTCGGGCGGCTGACCACGGTCGCCACCGCCGTCTTCTTCCTCATCCCGCTGGTGCTCGGCGTGCTGCTCACGGACAAGATGGACAAGCCGGAGCTGATGCGCGCCGCGCTGGTCACCTACGTGGTCTCGGTGGCCCTCGTCGTCTTCCCCCACCGGCAGCGGCGGCTGCCGGACGTGCCCACCGTGCTGGGCGTGCTGCTGATGCTCGTGTCGATCCAGCGCTCCTACGACGCCCTGGCCCCGGAGGCCCAGCTCTTCGGCGGACAGTGGTTCACCCTGGGCTTCGACGGCTTCCTGGTGGCCCTGGGCGTGCGCCGGCGCGGCGGGTGGGGGTGGGCGACGCTCGTGATCGCCGCCGCGATCTCCACGACGTGGGGGGCCCGCTCCGCGGTCGGGGCCTGGGAGGCGGCCCTGAGCAACGCCGCGTCCGCGGCCCTGCTGCTGGCCAGCCAGCTCATCGCCCGCGAGTACGACCGCGCCTCGGTCGCGTTCATCGAGGCCAGCGGCATGGTCCGCTCCGCCCGCGCCCACGACGAGGCGGAGCAGGGCACCGTCCACGCCTCCGTGCGCCGGGTCCAGGAGGTCCGCCGGCTGGCAGGCGGGCTGCTCGAGCGGATCGCCCACGACCCCTCCCCCGTCACCGACCGCGAGCTCGAGCAGTTCCGGCTCACGGAGGCACAGCTGCGGGACTCGATCCGGGGCCGCTCCGTGGCCACGCCCTACCTGCTCGAGGCCGCGCGCGCGGCCCGCGGCCGCGGCGTGCAGGTCGACGTCCTCGACGAGCGCGGCGGGACCCTGCCCGGGCCGGTGCTGCGCTCGGCGACCCGGCAGGCCATGGAGGTCCTGGGCGCGGCCCGCAGCGGGGCCGTGACGATCCGCGCGCTGCCGGCGGGGGACCCCGCCGCCGTGCTCATCGTCCACGACCGCGGCCCGGGCGACGACGAGCCCGTGGCGATCGAGATCGCCGACGGCACCGGCGAGGTCTCCCGCTTCTGAGCTCCGCGGGCCTCCCCCGCCGGGTCCGCACTGCACCGGCCCCGCCCCGGCCCCTCGCGTCCACCGGCGGCGGCGGCCCGGTCCGCGGCCGCGGCGGAGCCGCCTAGCGTGGGCCCATGGACACCACGGAGACCACCCCCGGCGACGCCTTCCGCGCGGTGCTGTGCGGCGACGGCCTGCGCCGCTGCCCCTGGGCCCCGGCGGACCCCGGGACGCTGGCCGAGCACGACCACCGGTGGGGCGACCCGCCGCGCGACGCCGCCGGCTGGTTCGAGGCCCTGTGCCTCGAGATCCTGCAGGCCGGGCTGGCCCGGGGCGCGCTCGCCCGGCGCCGGGAGGGGCTGGAGCAGGCCCTGCGCGGCTTCGACCCGGTCGCCCTGGCGGCCCTGACGGAGGACGACGTCGACGACCTGGTGCTGGACCCGCGGGTGATCCGCAACCGGGTCAAGCTCGAGGCCCTGGTCCACGACGCCCGCGCCTGCGCCGGTCTCGGGGCGGCGCAGTGGGAGCAGCTCGTGGCCGACCTGCGCCCGGAGCACCCGGTCGCCCCGCGCACGGCCCTGGAGCTGCCCGCCCGCTCGGCGGCGGGCGGGACGCTGGCCGGGCGGCTCCGGCAGCGGGGTGTCGTCTTCGTGGGCCCCACGACCGCCCACCAGGTCCTGCTGCGGACCGGGGTGCTGCCCGGTCACCTCGCGGGGTGCTTCAGGGCCGGGACTGGAAGCGCAGGATCCGGCTGACCGCCTCCTCGACCGCGGCCGGGCCCGCGGCGAAGGACAGCCGCACCGAGCGGTGGCCGCGGGCGGGGTCGAAGTCCAGGCCCGGCACGACCGCGACCGCCTCCGCCTCGAGCAGCCGGCGGCACCACTCGAGGGAGCTGCCGTGGCGGGCCAGCTGCTCCCCGAGGTCGGCGTAGAGGTAGAAGGCCCCGTCCGCCGGGGCCGTGGCGCCCCAGCCGAGCGCCGGCAGCGCGTCCAGCAGCAGCCGCCGGGACCGCGCGAAGCCCTCGACCGCCCGGTCCGCCTCGGCGTAGGCCTCCGGGGTGAACGCCTCGAGCGCGGCGAGCTGGGCCGCCGCGGGCGGGCAGAGGCTGACGTTGCCGGCCAGGGCCTCGACGGCCGGCACGAGGTCCGGGGGCAGCAGGGCCCAGCCCAGCCGCCACCCGGTCATCCCCCAGTACTTGGAGAACGAGGAGATCACCACCGCGTCCCGGTCGTGCTCCCACGCGCTGGTGCCCCGGTGGACCCGGTCCGCGGGGGCCCCGGCGGGCGCGGTGTGCACGATGCCGTGGTAGATCTCGTCGCTGATCAGGCGCGTGCCGTGGGCCGCGCACCAGCCGGCCAGGCCCGCGAGCTCCTCCGGTGCGAGCATCGTGCCCGTGGGGTTGGCCGGTCCCGCGACCACGAGCCCCCGCAGCGGCCCGTGTGCGGCGACCTCGGCGTCCAGCAGCTGCGGCGTGGGCTGGAACCGGGTGCCCGGACCGCAGTCGAGCTCGACCACCTCGGCGCCCAGCGCGGCGAGGGTGTTGCGGTAGGCGGGGTAGCCGGGCCGGCACACCGCCACCCGGTCGCCCGGGTCGAAGGCGGCGAGGAAGCTCAGCAGCAGCGCCCCGGAGGCGCCCGTGGTGATCGCGACCTGCGCCGGGTCGACCTCGAGGCCGTACCAGCGGGCGCAGTGGCCCGCGACGGCCCGCCGCAGGGGCTCGATGCCCAGGGCCGGGGTGTAGCCGAGCCCCTCGTTGCGCTCGTGCACCCGGGCGGCGGCGCGGGCGACGGCGGCGGGGGCCCCGCCGGAGGGCTCCCCCGCGCACAGGGAGACGACGTCGCGGCCGCGGGCCCGCAGCCGCTCGACCTCCCCGAGGATCTCCATCACCCGGAAGCCCGGGACGGCGGAGCGGGCGGACGGGCGGAGCGGGACGGCGCGGGGCATGGCCCCACCCTACGGCCCGCCCGGTGGTGCGATCCCCGTCACAGCCGGTCATGGGCCCATCGGGGGACAGACTTTCGTCCAGCGGCGGGCGATACTGGACGCAGTCCTGGACGCCGGGGCCCGCGCTGAGGCGGGCGGCCGGCGCGGGGGGACGAGGCCGCCGGTGGCAGCACCGGTGGCCGCAGCGGGCGGGTCGCACCGAGCGGTCCGCGCGGCCCACGGCGTGACCGTCGTGAATGAGATGTGTGATTGTGTCTGGGGGGATTTCAATCACGGATCCGGTCACCGGTGGGCCGCGGGCACCTCTGGGTGCCCGCCCGCGGCGCAGGAGGCGCGGTGCCGGGCCGGGGGGCCCGGCGGGGAGAGCCGCGCCCGGATGCGGACGGGGCCCGCACCACGAGTGGTGCGGGCCCCGTCCGCATCCGGGCCCTCCTCCGGGGCGGGCGCTCAGTCCAGCAGCAGCGCCGGCTCCTCGAGGATCCGGGCGACGTCGGCCGTGAAGCGGCCGGCGAGGTCGCCGTCGACGACCCGGTGGTCGAAGGACCCGCCGAGGGTGGTGACCCAGCGGGGCACCACGGCGCCGTCCACGACCCAGGGCTTCTGCTTGATGCTGCCGAAGGCGATGATCGCGACCTCCCCGGGGTTGATGATCGGGGTGCCGGTGTCCAGCCCGAGCGGGCCGATGTTGGTGATCGTGATCGTGCCGTTCTGCATGTCCGCCGGCTGGGTGCGCCCGGCGCGGGCGGTCGTGGTCAGCTGCTCGAGCCCCTCCGCGAGCTCCCGCAGGGACAGGTCCTGGGCGTCCTTGAGGTTGGGCACCATCAGCCCGCGCGGCGTGGCCGCCGCGATGCCCAGGTGCACGAAGTGCTTCACGAGGATCTCCTCGTCGGTCCACGTCGCGTTGACCTGCGGGTGGCGCTCGACCGCCCACAGCACGGCCTTGGCCAGGACCAGCAGCGGGGTGACCTTCACGCCCTCGTAGTCCGGGGACGCGCGCAGGCGCCGGACGAACTCCATGGTGCGCGTCGCGTCGACGTCGACGAACACCGAGGCGTGCGGGGCCCCGAAAGCGCTGCGCACCATGTTCTGGGCGGTCGCCTTGCGCACCCCCCGGACCGGGATCCGCTCGATCCGGGCGTCGTCGGCCGGGACGGCACGGCGCGCGCCCTGCTCCCGCAGCCGGGCCGCGTGGGCGAGCAGGTCCTGCTTGGTGATCTGCCCGGCGGCGCCGGTCGCGGGGACGTCGGCCAGGTCGATGCCGAGGTCCCGGGCGGCCATGCGCACCGGGGGCTTGGCCAGCGCGGGCCGGCGCGGAGGCGGGCCCGCGGGCTCCTCGCCGCGCGGGCGGCGCCACACGCCCCGGTCCTCCGCGATCCGCGCGGCGCGGCCGGCGAGCTCCTGGGCGGCGCCCAGGCCCCCGCCCAGGCCCGCGCTCAGCCCGGCGCCCAGCGGGCCCCGGGCGAGCCGGCCGCTCCACCCGGCGGGCCGGGCCGGTTCGGGCGGCGGGCCGGCGGCGGGCGCCGTGCCGGCCGTCGGGGAGGGGCCGGGCACGCGGCGCCGGCGGCGCACGGGGTCGGCCTTGGGCCCGGAGCCCACCAGCGGCCGGGAGTCCTCGGCCGCGGCGGGCTGCGCGGCCCCCTCCCCCGCGTCCCCGGCGGCCCCGGGGCCGGCGGGGGCGGCCGCGGCCTCCTCGGGGCTGCCGACGGCGATGATCGGGGTGCCGACCTCGACCGTGCGCCCCTCGGGCACGAGCAGCTCCAGGACCGTGCCGGCGTAGGGCGAGGGCAGCTCGACGACCGACTTGGCAGTCTCGATCTCCACCAGGACCTGGTTGATCCGCACGCTCTCGCCGGGGGCCACCCGCCAGGCGAGGATCTCGGCCTCGGTCAGGCCCTCGCCCACGTCGGGCAGCTCGAAGATCTGGGGCATCTGGGCACTTCCTTCCTCACGGGCGCGCGGCCCGTCGACGGTGCGGTGCGGGCGGGGATCAGTAGGCGAAGGAGCGGTCCAGCGCCTCGAGGATCCGGTCGAGGTCCGGGACGTACTGGTCCTCGACGGCGGCCACCGGGTAGGGCAGGTGGAACGCCCCGACCCGCAGCACGGGGGCCTCGAGCGCGTAGAACGCCCGCTCGGTGAGGCGGGCGGCGATCTCCCCGCCGAGCCCGCCGAAGGTCGGGGCCTCGTGGGCGATCACCATCCGGCCCGTGCGGCGCACCGAGTCCTCGAGCGTGTCGAAGTCCACGGGCGAGAGGGAGCGCAGGTCGATCACCTCGACGCTGCGGCCGTCCTCCGCCGCGGCCTCGGCGGCGGCGAGCGCGACGGGCACGAGCGGGCCCCAGGCCACCACGGTGGCGTCCTCCCCGGGCCGCAGGACCTGCGCGGAGAACGGGTCGGCGCCCGGGCGGCCGGTGTCCACCTCGCCCTTGAGCCAGTACCGGCGCTTGGGCTCGAGGACGATCACGGGGTCCTCGCACGCGATCGCCTGCTGGGTCATCCAGTAGGCGTCCTGGGGGCTGGAGGGGGTGAGGATGCGCAGCCCCGCCGTGTGGGCGAAGTACGCCTCCGGGGACTCGGAGTGGTGCTCGACGGAGCCGATCAGCCCGCCGTAGGGGATGCGGATGGTCACGGGCACGCTGACGTCCCCGGCGGTGCGGTTGTGCATCTTCGCGAGCTGGGTGGTGATCTGGTTGAACGCGGGGAAGGTGAAGCCGTCGAACTGGATCTCGCACACGGGCCGGTACCCGCGCAGCGCGAGCCCCACCGCGGTGCCCACGATCCCGGCCTCCCCCAGGGGGGTGTCCAGGACCCGGTGGGCGCCGAAGTCCTTCTTCAGCCCCTCGGTGACCCGGTAGACCCCGCCGAGGGAGCCGATGTCCTCGCCCATGAGCAGGACCTTGGGGTCCTCCTCCATCGCCCGGCGCAGCCCGGAGTTGACGGCCCGTCCCAGCGTCAGCGTCGTCGGCTCGGTCATGCGAGGTCCTCCTCGGTGCCGGAGGCGGTGCCCTCCGCGGGACGGTCGGGGTCGGCGGCCACGGTGAGGCCGGCGGTCGGGGCGCCGGGAGCGGCCGGCGCGCCGTCGTCGTCGGGGGTCCCGTCCGCGGGCGGGTCCTGCCCGTCCGGGGAGGCGTCGGTGAAGCCGGCGACGTAGTCGCGATACCACGCCCGCTCCTCCTCCACGAGCGGGTGCGGCTCGGCGTAGACGGTGTCGAAGAACTGCTCGAAGCGCGGCGGGGACAGGGACAGCACGGTGGCGCGGGCCTCGTCGGCGTAATCCTGGGCGGCCCGGGCCACGTCCTCGAAGAACGCGTCGCCGGTGCCGTGACGGGTGCGCAGGTGGGCCTCGAGGCGCACGAGCGGGTCGAGCTGCGCCCAGCGCAGCTCGTCCTCGCGGTCGCGGTACTTCGTGGGGTCGTCGGCGGTGGTGTGGGCGCCGAGCCGGTAGGTCTCGGCCTCCACGAGCACGGGCCCCTCCCCGCGACGGGCCCGGTCCATCGCCCAGCGGGTCACGGCGAGCACCCCCAGCACGTCGTTGCCGTCCACCCGCACGCCCTCGAAGCCGTAGCCGGCGGCGCGCTCGGCCAGCGGCACGCGCGACTGGGTGGAGAAGGGCACGGAGATCGCCCACTGGTTGTTCTGCACGAAGAACACGACCGGGGCGTCGTAGGAGGCGGCGAAGACCATGCCCTCGTGCACCTCGCCCTGGGTGGAGGTGCCGTCCCCGAAGTAGGCGATCACGGCGGTGGGCTCCACCTCGCGGCCCTCCGCCTCGGCGGCGCGGCGGTCCATGGCCACGCCCATCGCGTAGCCGGTCGCGTGCGGGACCTGGGAGCCGAGCACGATCGAGTACACGTTCATGTGGTGCTCGCTGGGCTTCCAGCCCCCGGCGGCGTGGCCGCGGAAGACCCCCAGCAGCTCCGCGGCCGCGACCCCGCGCTCGATGGCCACGGCGTGCTCCCGGTAGGTGGGGAAGACGTGGTCGTCGGGGCGCAGCGCCCGCACGGAGCCGACCTGGGCCGCCTCCTGCCCGCGCAGCGGTGCCCACAGCACGAGCTGGCCCTGGCGCTGCAGGTTCGTCGCCTCCTCGTCGAAGCGGCGGGCGAGGGCCATGGAGCGGTAGAGCCCGCGCAGCTGCTCGGCGTCGACGTCCGCCACCCAGGGCGAGAAGTCGGCGTCCTCGAGCAGTGCGCCCTCCCTGTCCAGCAGCCGCACGAGGCGGGTGCGGGGCTCGGGCGCGCGGGGGGCCGCCCCGCGGGCGGCCTTCAACGACGGTGCGGCATCCATGGTGCGGACGTCCTTTCGTGGTGCTCGGACGGAGCGGGGCTCCGGTGGGCCCCGGTCAGAGGACCGGCGGGTGGGGGAAGCGCGCGCACAGCTCCAGGAGGCGGGTGTTGGCCTCCGGCTCGCCGACGGTCGCGCGCACGCCCTCGGCGCCGAACCGGCGCACGGACAGCGCGTGGGCGTCGCACAGGTCCGCGAAGGCCTCGCTGTGCTCCCCGAGGTTCAGCCACACGAAGTTCGCCTGCGTCTCGGGGTGGGCCCAGCCGAGCTCGCGCAGCCCGGCCAGGACCCGTTCGCGCTCGTCGACGACGCGCTGGACGCGCTCGGCGACCTGGTCCCGGTGGCGCAGCGAGGCGATGGCCGCCTGCTGGGCGAGGTCGGTGACGGAGAACGCCGGGACCGCCTGGCGCAGGTGCCGGGTGATCTCCGGGCGGGCCACGGAGTAGCCGATCCGCAGCCCCGCGAGCCCGTGGGCCTTCGAGAAGGTCCGCAGCACGACGACGTTAGGATGCCGGCGGTACGCCTCGATCCCGTCGACGAGGTCGTCGCGGCGCTGGAACTCCTGGTAGGCCTCGTCGATCACCACGAGCACGTCGCGCGGCACCGCGGCGAGGAACCGCTCGACCTCCGCGGTGGTCAGGCTGGGCCCGGTGGGGTTGTTGGGCGTGCACAGGAGCACGGCCTTCGTGCGGGCGGTGACGGCCGCGGCCATCGCGTCCAGGTCGTGGGAGCCGTCGCGCCGGTTGGGCACGGGCACCCCCAGCCCGCCCGAGAGCCCGATGCTGATCGGGTAGGCCTCGAACGAGCGCCACGCGTGGACGACCTCGTCCGGGGCGCCGTCCTCGGCCGCGCCGACGAACGCGGCCAGCAGCTGGTTGAGCGCCCCCAGGCTACCCGCCCCGGCGACGACGTCCTCGGGGGGCACCCCGAGCACCTCGCCGAGGACCTCGCGCAGCGCCGCGGAGGTGGTCTCGGGATAGCGGTTGACCCCGTCCCAGCGGGCGATGGCCTCCCGCACGGCGGGCACGGGGCCGAAGGGGTTCTCGTTGGAGGAGAGCTTGTAGGCGGTCAGCCCCTCGACGACGACCGGCGGGCGGCCGGCCGCGTAGCGCGGGAGCCGGGTGAGCGCGGGACGGGGCCGCGGCGCCGGGGTGGTGGCGTCGGCCGGCCCCCCGGCCGGGGGGTGCCCGGCGAGGGTGTGGGCGGCATCACGGGTGTTCATGGGGGTCATCGTATCGCCCGGCCCGGGCCCTCCCCGGGCGCGTGACGCCCGCGCCGGGACCCCGCCGGGGATTCGGCGGGAAAGCTACAACGGGGCCCGCCCGATCCTGTCGGTGCACGACAAGGCGCGGCGGGACCCGGCCGTGCCCTCCTGCCCCGCCCTCCGTCCGTGCCCGCCGTCGCGCCCCCGACCGGCGGGGCCCCGCGGGCGCGTGGGAGAATGGGGGCCATGCCCACCACGAAGCACACCCTGTCCTCCGGGCGCGCGGCGCTCGCCGCCGCCGTCCCGCCCGTCGCGCTCGGGCCCCTCGACGGCCGCTACCAGCCCGTGGTCGCCCCGCTGGTCGACCACCTCTCCGAGGCGGCGCTGAACCGCAACCGCGTCCACGTCGAGGTCGAGTGGGTCCTGCACCTCACCGACCACCGCGCCCTGCCCGGCCTCTCCCCGCTCGACGGGGCCCAGCGGGCGGGCCTGCGGGCCCTCGTGACGGACTTCGGCCCGGAGGCCGTCGCGGAGCTGGCCGGGATCGAGGCCGTGACCGTCCACGACGTCAAGGCCGTCGAGTACTACATCGGCCGCCGCCTGCCCGGCCTGGGCCTCGAGCACCTCGTGCCGCTCGTGCACTTCGCCTGCACCTCCGAGGACATCAACAACCTCGCGTGGGCCCTCGGGATCCGGGACGCGGTCGAGGACGTGTGGCTGCCGGCGGCCCGCTCCCTGGTCGGCGACGTGCAGGAGCTCGCCCGCGCGGCCGCGGAGACCCCCATGCTCTCCCGCACCCACGGCCAGCCCGCGACGCCCACGACGCTCGGCAAGGAGCTGGCCGTGCTCGCCCACCGCCTGGGCCGGCAGCTGGACCGGATCGGGCGCACCGAGTACCTGGGCAAGATCAACGGCGCCACCGGCACCTACGCGGCCCACTACGCCGCCGCCCCGGACACCGACTGGACCGAGGTCTCGCGCACGTTCGTGGAGGGACTGGGCCTGACCTGGAACCCGCTGACCACCCAGATCGAGTCCCACGACTGGCAGGCGGAGCTCTACGCCGACCTCGCCCGCTTCAACCGGGTCCTGCACAACCTGTGCACCGACGTGTGGTCCTACATCTCCATCGGCTACTTCCAGCAGGTGCCGGTCGAGGGCGCCACGGGCTCCTCGACGATGCCGCACAAGGTCAACCCCATCCGCTTCGAGAACGCCGAGGCGAACCTCGAGCTCTCCAACGCCCTGCTGGACGTGCTCGGGGCGACCCTGGTGACCTCCCGCTGGCAGCGGGACCTCACCGACTCCTCCTCGCAGCGCAACATCGGCGTGGCCTTCGGGCACTCGCTGCTCGCCGTCTCGAACGTGGTCAAGGGCCTGGCCCGCCTCGACGTCGCCGAGGACGTCCTCGCGGCGGACCTCGACCAGAACTGGGAGGTGCTGGGCGAGGCCGTGCAGACGGTGATGCGCGCCGAGGCCCTGGCGGGGGTGCCGGGGATGGACAACCCCTACGAGCGGCTCAAGGAGCTCACCCGCGGCCGGCGCGTGGACGGCCGGCGGATGCAGGAGTTCGTGGCCGGGCTGGGGCTCTCCCCGGAGGCGGAGGCCCGCCTGAGCGCCCTCACCCCCGCCGGCTACACCGGGGTCGCCGCGCAGCTGCTGCGCTACCTCTGAGCCCGGCCCGGGCGCACCGCCCGGGCATGCGCGGACCCCGCCCGGCCCGCCGGGCGGGGTCCCGCCGGGGACAGGCCCTCACACGGAGGGCAGGTCGTGCAGGTCGCTGCAGACCGCGTCCCCGGTCGCGGCCCACAGCCGCTTGCCCCGGCCCTCCGGGACCACGCGCACGCTGACGGACCCGCGCGCGCAGGGGACGTAGTAGCGGTGCAGCTCGCTCTCGATGTCGCGGATGATCTGCGTCGTGGTCCGCGGGGACCACCGCTCCGCGGGGTTGCAGAGGGCGACGATGTTGCCGAGGGGGTCGGTGCGGACCCCCGTGACGGGCCGGTCGGTCATCGGGATCTCTCCTGTGCTCCCGCCCCCGGGCGGGCCGGGGACGGCCTTGTACCATGGGCCGGGGCCGGGGGCCCGCCCGGACGGCGGGTGCCCGCGGACCCGGCGGGACGCCGGCGTCCGGCGACGCCGGACGAATTCACTTTTGACTAGCTCCGCGGATCCCGGGATCATCGGGACCAGGACCCTCACGTGCCGCGCCCCGCGGGTGCGGCGGCGGAGGGGACGAGCACCGGGCGCAGGACCTTCGGGGGAAGGGCCGGCCCGGTCGCACCGGGGACGCCGTCGGCGACGGCACCGAGCATCTCTTGGGGGGATCATGGCAGTGGACGAGGAACCCGGCGCGCGCGCGCCGATCGAGCTGCGCCTGCTGGGCAGCGTCGAGGTCGAGCAGGACGGGGAGGTCCTCTCGCCGGGGATCCGGCAGCAGCGCCTGCTGGCGGCCCTCGCGGTGCTGGGCCCGCGCCCGAGGTCCTTCCTCGGGGAGCTGCTGTGGTCCGAGCGCCCGGCCGAGCGGGCCATGGGCAGCCTGCGCACGACCGTCTTCAACATCTCCCGGCGCCTGCCCGGGGCCCTGCGCACCCGCGGGGCCACGATCGCCCTGGGCGAGGACGTGCGGGTGGACCTGCACGAGCTGCGCTCGGCCCTGGACGCGGCGGCCGCCGCGCAGCAGGCGCCCGCGGAGATCCCCTGGTTCGTGCGCCCCGAGGGGGCCGAGCTGCTGCCCGGCTGGTACGAGGGCTGGGTGAGCGCCGAGCAGGACCGGCTGCGGGCCCAGTACGTCAACGCCGTGGAGCACCTGGCCCGGCTGGCCCTCGAGCGCGGGGACTACTACCGCGCCCAGGTCCTGGCCGAGAACGTCCGGGCCCTGGCACCCCTGCGCGAGAGCGCGGTGCGGGTCTCGATCGAGGCCGACCTCGGGCTGGGCAACCACGCCCCGGCCCTGCAGACCTACCGCGAGTTCTGCTCCGTGATGGCCGACGAGCTCGGCGCCCCGCCCTCGCCGCAGATCACGCAGCTGATGGGCGGGATCCGCAGCGCCTGAGCGGCCGGTTCCCGGCCGCGGGAGCACCGCGCCCACGACGAGGGCGGGCCGGTGCCCGCGCCGCCCCCGACGGGGCCGCGCGGGCACCGGCCCGCCCTCGTGGGTCATCGCGCCTGCACCACCGTGTCGGAGGCCGCGCGCACGGGGATGCCCCGCCAGCTGGTGCCGGGCAGCAGCTGCTCGCCCTTCATCACGAGCGAGAGCGCGTCCACGGAGGCGGCCTCCCCGACCGTCGTGTCGTAGAGGACGACGGCCCGGGCCCCGATGCTGGCCTGACGGTCGATGCGCACGTCGGACATCTTCATCACGCGGTCCTCGAACAGGTGGGTCTGCAGCGAGACCTCGCTCGAGACGGACGCGTCGTCGCCGATGTGCACCAGGTCGAACTCGGTCAGGTACGTGGTGCCGATGTAGGTGCGCCGGCCGATCCGGGCGCCGAACAGCCGCAGGAACGGCCCGATCAGCGGGGTGCCGACCAGCCCGCCCAGCAGCGCGGGCACGGCCGCGGACTCGTAGACGCCGGTGACGAACTCGCTGCGGCGCACGAACATGTCCCACAGGGGCTCCACGCGCGGGCGGTAGCGGCCCACGACGGCCCACTTGAGCAGGACCACGGACAGGACCACCGCGACGCCCACGGCGGCCGCGAGGAACGGGGCGAGCACGACGAACCCGAGCACGCTGGTGCTGGGCACCAGGGACATCGACACGAGCAGGCCCAGGTAGCCGAGCAGGCCGATCAGGGTCGGCGGGACCGTGATGCGCAGCGCCTCGATCACCAGGCGCCCGGCGACCTTGCCGGCGGAGGGACGGTAGGTCAGGCCCTCGTCGTAGTTGCCGCTGTCCTGGCGGCGCGGCAGGAAGATCGCCGGGGAGCCCAGCCACGAGGTGCCGTCCGGCACGTCGGCCGGGGGAACGGACTGGACGCCCACGAGGGAGCCCTCGCCCATCCGGGTGCCGGAGGGCACGAACGCCGCGTTGCCCACGAAGGAACGGTCCCCGACCACGGTGCGCTCCATGTGCACGTGGCCGTGGTGGTAGACGGCGCTGCCCACGCTGGCCATGTCGGCCACGAAGCTGCCCTCGCCCAGGACCAGCAGGTCCGGGTCGATGTGCCCGACCGTGGAGACCTCCGAGCGCTTGCCCACCTTCGCGCCCAGCAGCCGCAGCCACGGGGAGGTGTAGAGCGTCGCGTACAGGGAGTTGGTGGTCTCGAGGCTGGTGGCCAGCAGGCGGTCGGCCATCCACTTGCGCACGCCCAGGCCGCTGCGCACCGGGTGGATGCCGGTGGGCGTGCGGTGGAGCACGAGCGCCCGGGTGCCGGCGACCACGAGGCAGACGGTGAGGACGTAGACGACCCCGACCGCGGGCGTCAGCGCGAGGCCGGCCTGCAGGCCGAACTCGAGGGCCACGATCCAGATCAT
Organism: Kocuria sp. LUK; assembly: GCF_021012935.1. Classification (NCBI taxonomy): domain Bacteria; kingdom Bacillati; phylum Actinomycetota; class Actinomycetes; order Micrococcales; family Micrococcaceae; genus Kocuria; species Kocuria sp. LUK. The sequence continues at coordinate 399,061 of NZ_JAJMZI010000004.1, read as the reverse complement.
CAGGAAGGACGGGAGCACGAGGACCCACGGGAGGACCTCGAAGCCGAGCCAGCCGAGCAGGTACCCGGCGCGCACGGCGCCCGTGCGGCGCCCGCCGAAGGGACGGCGCTCCATGCGGTCGAGCAGCTCGTCGCCGGGTCCGGGCCGCGACGGGGAGCCGAGCCAGTGCTCGCCGGCCGGGATCACCTGGCCGCGGGCGGCCAGGGACTGCTCCGCCAGGCGGGCGCCGTCCTCCACCCGGGCCTCGGGCTGGACCATGGCGGCGGCGCCCACGAAGGCGCCCTCGCCGATCTCGACCGGGCCGATCGTCATCCACCCGCGCTCGACGCGCGAGGTCTCGAGGGTCGCGCCGTAGCCGATGCTCGCGCGCGCCCCGATCCGCAGCATGGACGGCAGCCCCACGGCCGCCGTGCCGACGTGGGCCTCGGGCCCGACCTCGGCGCCCAGCAGGCGCAGGTACCGGGCCGCCAGCGGGGTCCCGGCGAGGATGCTCAGCGGCGAGAGCCGCATCAGCCCGTCGATGCACCACTGCAGGTAGTACTGCCGGCCCCACAGCGGGTGGTCGCCGGGCCGGACGAACCGGCCGAGCACCCGCGCGCCCACGAGCGGCAGGAAGACGCGGGCGAGGACGAACACGGCCAGGCCCCAGCCGAGCAGGTTCCACATCAGGCCGTAGCTGAACTCGCCGCCGGAGGCGTGCATCACCGCGGCGATCGGGGCGCCCACGACCATGGCCGCGAGCGTGAGCGTGACCAGCTGCGCGGTGCCGCAGGCCAGCACGCGGGCGCTGCTGTGCCGCAGCGGCTCGAGCTCCGGGGCCGCGGGGCCCGGGTGGGCCGCGACGGGCAGCGTGTCGAGGTGCCGGGCCAGGGAGCGCACGGTCGGGTAGGAGTACAGGTCCGCGATCGCGATGTCGAGGTCGGGGTGCTCCCGGCGCAGCTCGGAGGCCACGGTCGCGGCGAGCAGGGAGTGCCCGCCGAGGTCCAGGAAGAAGTCCGCCTCGACCGAGAGCTGGTCGGCGGGGATGCGGAAGGCCCGCGACCACACGTCCGTGAGGTCCAGCTCCGTGGGCGTCTCCGGGGGCACGAGGCCCACGGTCGTCACGAAGCGCGGGCTCGTGGGGTCGGGCAGGGCCTTGCGGTCGACCTTGCCGCTGACCATCATCGGCATGGCCGGCAGGACCTCGTAGAAGGCGGGGACCATGTACGGCGGCAGCGACGCCGAGGCGGCCGCGTGCAGCAGCTCGAAGAACGCCCGCTCGTCGCGCACCGGCTGGCGCAGGGTGACGAACGCCGCGACGTCCTCGCCGGCCACGAGCTTCACGGCGGCGTCGGCCACGGCGTCGTCGCGGCGCAGGACGTTCTCGATCTCCTGGAGGTCCGCGCGGTGGCCGCGGATCTTGACCTCGCTGTCGGCGCGGCCCAGGTACTCGATCTCGCCGTCGGGCAGCACGCGCCCGAGGTCGCCGGTGCGGTAGATCCTCCCCAGGTGCGGCTTCTCGGGGTGGACCCGGAAGCGCTCGGCGGTGACCTTCGGCAGGTTGACGTAGCCGCGGGCCACGCCGGGGCCGGCCACGCAGATCTCGCCCGTCTCCCCGTGCGGGACCTCCCGGAGGTCCTCGTCGAGGACGAACACCTCGTAGGTGGGCATCGCGCGCCCGATCGTGACGGGCTTGCCGGGGTAGAGCTCGCCCCAGGTGCAGGTCACGGTGGCCTCGGTGGGGCCGTAGGTGTTGAGCATCCGCCGCTCGGGCGTGGCCCAGCGCTCCACGAGGTCGGCGGGGCAGGCCTCGCCGCCCACGAGGATGCTGCGGATGGCGGGCAGGTCGTGGTCGAGGGTCGCCAGGACGGTGGGCACGCAGTAGAGCACCGTGATCTCGTGGCGGACCAGGAAGTCCACGAGGCCCTGGCCCAGACGGGCGTCGCCGGTGGGCCCGGCCACGAGCGTCGCGCCCGTGGCCCAGGTCGGCCAGATCTCCTCGATGGAGAAGTCGAAGGCGATCGTCATGCCCTGGTAGACGCGGTCGTGCGGCCGGACGTCGTAGACCTCCGGCACCACGTCGATGAAGTTGCAGATGCTCGAGTGCGCGACCTCGACGCCCTTGGGGCGCCCGGTCGAGCCCGAGGTGTAGATGATGTAGCAGGTGGGGTCGCCCTCGTGGTGGACCTCGGGGCGGTGCTCCGGGGCCTCGGGCAGGTCCCGGCGCAGGGCCTCCACGTCCAGCACGTCGGCGTCCGCGTCCTCGGCCAGCGCCAGGTGGTCGCCGGCCGTGAGGATCATCGCCAGCTCGGCGTTGTCGGCGATGTACTGCACGCGGTCCCCCGGCGAGGCCGGGTCGATCGGCACGAACGTCCCGCCGGCCTTGAGCACGGCCAGCAGGGAGACGTAGAGCATCGTGGAGCGCTGCAGCAGCAGCCCCACGCGCGCGCCCGGCTCGAGACCGTACTCGGCGAGCAGGTGGGCGAGGCGGTTGGCGAGGGCGTCGAGCTCCGCGTAGGTGTACGCGCGGTCCTCCGCGTGCAGGGCGGTGGCGTGCGGGGCGCGGTCGACGCTGCGCTCGAAGAAGTGGTGCAGCCGGGCGGCCGGTGGTTCGGTCCCCGAGACCCTCCGCGCCGACGGCTCGGCGCGGCGGCTCCCCCCGGCGGTGTTCCCCTTCACCGCAGCTCCGCCCCACAGCGCCCGCTCGGCCGGCCCCCGGCCGGCCTCGTGCGAGCGTTCTGTGGCTGAGGTCATGGTGAACTCCTTTCGAGTCCTGTCGAGGTGCTGATCGGGTGCGTGTGCACCGGCACAGCCGGCTCCGTCCGTTGTACGGGCGCCCCCGTCACGCCCCCCTCACCCCTCCATGACCGCTCCGTCACCACTGCGTTATCGATGCGTCATCGCTCGACGGAACCCCTGGCGGCACGGCGATCAGCCGTAACCTTCCCGTTACTTCTCGTGTGCAAAATCACACTCCCGACCGCGCTCCCGGGCCGGTCGGGAGCGCCCGGGCGGGCCCGGGGCCCCCGAACGGCGGACAGGAGGGGATCCCGGTGCGCTGCCGACGGCGGAACCCGTCCGGGACCAGGAGCGTTCGCGGTCGGGAAAGATTTCTCCTCTGTTACCGATCGTGAACACCCACCGTGCGGGGCCGGTCCGCACGGCGGGGCCCGGCAACGGCCTGCTCCCCGGGCACGGCCGGGGCACCCGGGCACGGCGAAGGACCCCCGTGCCGGGGCACGGGGGTCCTTCGCCGGAGGGCGGCACCGCGGGGCCAGGGCGCGGGGCCGGGCCGCGGGGCCGGGCCGCGGGGCCGGGCGTGGCGGGCGGGCCGCGGCGGCCGGGTCTACCCGGCGGAGCTGCCGCGGTCGGTGTCGTCGCCGGCGGCGGTGGTCTCGTCCTCGTCGCGGCCGGGGCGGGCGGCCCAGGTGAGGTAGCCGCCGTCGAGGTTGACCGCGCGGCGGCCGTGCTGGGCGAGCACGCGGGCGGCGAGGTAGCCGCGCAGGCCGGCCTGGCAGTGCACCACCAGCTCGCCCTCGGGCAGCTCGCCGAGGCGCTCGCGCAGCCGGTCGAGCTCGATGTTGATCCCGCCCGGGATCGGCATGGCCTCGTGCTCGGCCGGGGTGCGCACGTCGAGCAGCACGGCCCCGGCCTCGAGCCGGTCCTGCAGCTCGTGCCACTGGATCGTCTCCACGAGGCCGTCGCGGTGGTTGCGGTCGATGTAGCCGAGCATGTTCACCGGGTCCTTGGCGGAGCCGTAGAGCGGCGAGTAGGCCAGCTCGAGCTCGGCGAGGTCGGCGGCGCGCAGCCCGCCCGTGATGGCGGTGGCGATCACGTCGATGCGCTTGTCCACCCCGGCCCCGCCCACGCCCTGGGCGCCCAGGATCGCGTCGGTCTCCGGGTCCACGAGCAGCTTCAGGGCCATGCCCTCCGCGCCCGGGTAGTAGCCGGCGTGGTTGGCCGGGTGGGTGTGGATCGCCCGGTGGGCCCGCCCGGCCGCGCGCAGGCGCTTCTCGCTCCACCCGGTGGAGGCCAGGGTCAGGCCGAAGACCCCGACCACGGAGGTGCCCAGCACGGGGCGGTCGGCGACGTCCAGGCCCGCGATGACGTCCGCGGCCAGCCGGCCCTGCAGGTTGGCCGTGTTGGCCAGGGCCACGAGCGAGGGCGAGCCGTCGAGGGCGTCGCGCTTCTCCACGGCGTCGCCCACGGCGAAGACGTGCGGGTCGGAGGTGCGCAGGTGCTCGTCGACCACGATCCCCCCGCGCGGGCCGGTCTCCAGCCCGGCGGCCCGGGCCAGGGTGCTGTCGGGGCGCACGCCCACGGCCGCGAGCACGACGTCGGCGGGCAGCTCGGTGCCGTCGGCGAGGCTCACGGTCCGCTCCCCCACGGCGGTGACCGCCGAGCCCAGGCGCAGGTCCACGCCGCGCTCGCGCAGCCGGGCGTGGACGGGCTCGACCATCTCGGGGTCCAGGGGCGCCATGATCTGCCCGGTGGCCTCCACGAGGGCCACGTCGAGGCCGCGGTGCACGAGGTTCTCGGCGACCTCCACGCCGATGAAGCCCCCGCCGACGACGACGGCGCTGCGGGCCCCGGCGACCGCCGCCACGACCTCGTCGGTGTCCTCGACGTCGCGCAGCACGAGCGCGCGCTCCATGCCGGGCACGGGCGGGCGCACGGGGGTGGCCCCGGGCGAGAGGATCAGCACGTCGTAGCCGAGCTCCTCCTCCGCCCCGGTCGCGACCTCCCGCACGCGCAGGGTGCGGGAGGCGCGGTCGAGGGCCACGGCCTCCCGGCCCACGCGCACGTCGAGGCCGAAGCGGGCGCCGAGGGACTGGGGGGTCTGCAGCAGCAGCGCCGAGCGCTCCTCGATCACCCCGCCCACGTGGTAGGGCAGCCCGCAGTTGGCGAACGAGACGTGGCCGCTGCGCTCGAGGACGACGATCTCGGCGTCCTCGTCCAGCCGGCGCAGGCGGGTGGCTGCTGACATTCCTCCGGCGACCCCGCCGACGATGACGATCCTCATGGGCTCATGCTAGCGGCGTCCTCCCGGGGCGCGGCCGCGCGGGCGGCGCCCACCCAGCGCAGCACGTCCGCGGGGCGGTTGGTGGTCAGCTCCTGCACCCCCAGGGCCAGGCACAGCTCGACGTCGCGCCGGTCGTCGACCGTCCACACGCGCAGCACACAGCCGCGAGCGGCCCACCGGCGGACGAGGTCGGTGCGCTCGCGCACGAGGCCGATGCCGGGTCCGGCGATCTCCACGAGCCCGGCGCCGATCACCGGCAGGGCCGGGGGCACCACGAGCCGCATCCCGGCGTGCAGCACGGCCGCGGCCGCCGGTCCGACCCGCAGGCTCTCGCCGACGGTGCGGCGGGTGGTGGTCCCGGCCAGCTGGCACACGTGCCGGGCGGGGACCGACTCCAGCAGGCGGCGCACGGCGCCGGGGTGGAAGCTCATCAGGGAGATCCGCAGGCGCCCGAGCAGACCGGTCCCCGGGTCCCAGCCCTCGCGCAGCAGCAGGGCGAGCACCTCGTCCTCGAGGCGGTGGCCGTACGGGCTGGGGTGCTTGGTCTCGACGGCGAGGCCCACGGGCCGGCCCGCGTCGTGCAGCAGGTCGATGAGCTCGGGCAGGGTCAGCAGCTGCCGGTCGGCGGCGCCGTGGGTGGGCGGGAGGGGCACGCCCTTCCAGGAGGTCCAGTCCAGCCGGCGCAGCTGGGCGAGGGTGTGCGCGGAGACCGCCCCGCGGCCGTCGCTCGTGCGGCCCAGGCGTGCGTCGTGGTGCAGCACCAGGTGCCCGTCGCGGGTGAGGTGGACGTCGCACTCGACGCCGTCGGCGCCGTCGAGCAGGGCCTGGACGTAGGCCGCCCGGGTGTGCTCGGGGTAGGCGGCGCTGGCTCCCCGGTGGGCGTAGACGGTCGGTCGCACGGCGCTCCCTCGGCTCGCTCGGGGCGGCGGTTCGGGCCGCCCGCACCCGAGTCTGGGCGCCGGGGGTGAACGCCGGGCCAACACGGGCGGCGGGCCCGGTGACGGGCCGGGAACGGGACGTGCACCGCCGGCGCCCCGCACCCGGGAGGGTGCGGGGCGCCGGCGGGAGGGCGGGACGTGCGGCGGACCCGGCGACGGGCCCGGCCCCGCCCGGGCACGGCCGGCGCCCCGCGCCCGGGAGGGCCGCGGGGCGCCGGGAGGGGCGGGGGGCTGCGGGCTCAGCGCTCGGCGGTGATCTCCCCGTGGACGGTGCCCTCGGGCCCGTCCTGGCCGGCCGCGTCCCCGCCGCCCCGGAACCTCGGGGCCCGGTGGACCGCGGCGAGCTCGTCCGGGAAGGCGGCCGGCAGGGGGCCGAAGGCCTCGTGCGTGGCGGCGATGACCTGCTTGGCCATCGCGAGGTTCGCGCCGCCGCCGACGACCGCGCCGATGCCGAAGGGCAGGGCGCGGCCGAAGACGGCGCCGGTCTGCTTGGCGATGAAGCGCTTGACGAACATGTTGCGGATGGTGCGCCCGACGTCGAAGGTCCTGGAGTCGTCCTTGCCCATCATCAGGCCCCAGGAGGAGACCATGCCCTTGCCCTTGGTGCCGCTCATGAGGATCTGGTTCATCACCTGCCGGCCGTCCTCGCCGAGCATCAGGGCCATGACCATGGTGCGGGTGCGCTCCGGGTCCTCGGTGTGCACGCCGTGCAGCTCGGCGACCGCCTGGGCGTAGAGGGCCGTGGCCTCGAGGTAGCCGACCACCGCCACGGAGGACAGCCCGAGGGAGGCCACCGTGCCGATGCCGGGGACCACGGCGGTCGCGCCCACGGCGCCGCCGCCGAGGGTCACGGAGCGGACGTAGATCTTCTCGAGCCGCCTGGCGATCTGCTCCGGGGTCTCCCCGGGGTGCTCGGCGAGCTCCTTCTTCACGAACGCCAGCACCACCGGGCGCTGGACGCGCAGCAGCGTGTCGAGAACCTTGTTCATGGCGGGCCTGGGCCTGCCCTGGTCGTCGAACGCCTTGTTCAGGGGGTTGAGGTCCATGGGACGTGCTCTCCTCGGGACGGGAACGGCTCTGGCTGCCCCCACTCTATGCACAGCAGGCTGAGCAGGTGCCGGGCTTCGCCCTCGGCGCACAGCACGCGGGCGGGCCGGGCGCGGGCGGGCCGGGCCGGTCAGGCGCCGGGCAGCCGGGAGACGGTGGGGTCGACCTGCTGGAACGAGTCCGGGAACTCCGCCCGCAGCCGCACGAGCTCCCGGGCGAAGGCGTCGAGGTCCCGGTCCTCCTGGCTGACCGGCTCCCACGGGCGGGCCGGCAGGGCGTGGCCCTCGTCGTCGAGGGCCACCATGACCATCAGGCAGTTGGTGGTCAGCTGCAGCTGCCCGGTGGCGGGATCGCCCGAGAAGCAGTTGACGGAGATGTGCAGGCCGCGGGCGGCGGTGTGGATGAGCCGGGCGCGGAGCTCCACGAGGTGGCCGATGTGCATGGGCCGGTAGAAGCGCACGCCGCCGGCGTAGACGGCGATCACCGGCCGCCCGGCCCAGCGGGAGCCGCAGACGTAGGCGGCCTCGTCGATCCAGCGCATCGCGGTGCCGCCGTGGACCTTCCCGCCCCAGTTGATGTCCGTGGGCGCGGCGAGGAAGCGCAGCACGGTCTCCTCGGCGGTGCCCTCGTCCGTGTACTTCTGCTCGGCCATGAGCTCCTCGATGCGGTTGCGCAGGGCGATCCGCCGCCGCGTCACCGCCTGCTGGCCGCGCTCGTGCTCGGTCTCGGGTGCCCACTGGGGCACCGGGGTGGGCCGGCCCTCGCCGTCGACGGCGACCATGATGATCAGGCACGTGTCCTTGAGCACCACGCCCTCGGCGCGCGGGTCCGCGGAGGCGACCTCCACGCGGATGTGCATCGAGGAGCGGCCGGTGTGCACGATCTTCGCGACGACCTCGACCATGTCGCCCACGCACACGGGGCGGTCGAAGTGGATGTTTCCCACGTAGGCGGTCACGCAGTAGGAGCGGGACCACCCCACGGCACAGGCGTAGGCGGCCTTGTCGATCCACTCGAGCACGCGGCCGCCGTCGACCGTGCCGGTGCGCCCGGCGTCGGTCGGGGCGGCGAGGAAGCGGAGGACGGCGGTGTCACGGGCGGCCATGCCCACCAGTGTGGCACGGACCACCCCGCCCGGGGGGGCGCGTCCGGTCCGCTCAGTCCACGAGCGGCGACCACGCCTCGAGGCGGCGGAGCAGGTCCGACTTCTTGCGCGCGTGGCCCTCCATGCGCACGAGGATGTCGTCGAGGGCCTCGATCGCGTCGACCACGAAGGGACCCTTGTTGAGCATCACGCACTCGGCGCGCTGGCCCATCGCGGCGTCGGTGACCTCGGCCCGGGACGGCAGGCCCTTCTTGGCGAGGGACTCCAGCACCTGGGTGGCCCACACCACGGGCACGTGCCCGGCCTCGCACAGCCACAGGATCTCCTCCTGCACCTCGGCCATCCGCTCGAACCCGGCCTCGACGGCGAGGTCCCCGCGGGCGATCATCACGCCCACGTCCTCCCAGCGCATCGCCTCGAGCAGCATCAGCGGCAGGGCCTCGAACCCGCCCACGGTCTCGATCTTGAGCGTGACGTCGAGGTCGTGGCGCCCGATGGCCCCGAGCTCCTCGAGCAGCGCGGCGACGTCGTGGCGCGAGCGCGCGAAGGACATGCTCACGACGTCCGCGTGCTCGGCCACGAAGGGCAGGTGGGCGCGGTCCTCGTCGGTGAGGGCCTCGAGCCGCAGCTGCGTCTGCGGGAGGTTGATGCCCTTCTCCGCCTTGAGCTTCGCCCCGCCGGGGCCGGCCTGGAGGACCTCGAGCTCGATCTCGTCGGGGTCCACCGTGCGGATCCGGCAGCGGATGCGCCCGTCGTCGATCCACACCGGCTGCCCGGGCCGGGCGTCGGCGAAGACCTCGGGCAGGGAGCAGCCGATCCGGTACGGGCCCTCCGCGGGGGCCGGGGCGGGGGTGAGGTCACGGGTCAGCACGACCGTGTCCCCGGTGCGCACCCGCACGGACTGCTCCACGGCGGGCAGCTCGCCGAGCCGGGCGCGCGTGCCGTCGGGGGCGGTGACGGCAAGGCCGGTGGCGAAGTACACGGTCTTGGCGCACTCCACGAGCACCCCGGGGCCGGTGGCCTCCAGCACCCGCAGGGTCCGCCCGGAGCCGCGGGCGTCCTTGAGCCGCAGCCGCTCCCCCGGGACGCGAGCGGCGGCCCAGGCGGGGTCGGCCAGCGGGACGGCGGGGGCGTCGTCGTCGACGGCGGGGTCCGGGTCCCCCAGCCACAGGCGGGCGGGCGCGACGACCCGGCCGGAGGCGTCCCGCACCGGCTTGATCTTCTCGACCTGGGGACCGGGCTCGAAGGGGCCGGTGCGCAGCTTGGGCCCGGCGAGGTCCATCGCCACGCGCACGTCGCGGCCGAGCTCGCGCCCGGCGGAGCGGACGTGGTCGATCATCGCCGCCCACTGCGCGGGGCCGTCGTGGGCGCAGTTGACCCGGGCCACGTCCATGCCGGCCGCGACCATGTCCCGCACCAGGGCCGGGTCCCCGGCCGCCTCGGAGGGGAGGGTGACCATGATGCGGGTGCTGCGCCCGGGGCCGCCGGGCCCGAGCAGGGCCTCGGCGTTGCGCACGAGGACGTCGTGGCCCTGCTCCCCCGTGCCGTCGGGGGCCTCGGGCAGGGACAGGTCCTCGTCCGTGCGCCCGGCGAGGACCTGCAGGGTGGTCACGACGGCGCGCAGGTGCTCGAGCACGCCCGCCTCCATGCGGCCCAGCGAGGACAGGCCCAGGGCGCGCAGCTCCAGCTGCAGCTCCCGGACGTCCTGGCTGCGCACGGCGACGTAGTCCACGAGGTTCAGCGCGGAGGCCCGGTGGCGGGGGATGACGCGCTCGAGGTCGGGGGCGGCCCGCTCCCGGGCGCGCACGACGACGTCGACCAGGGCCAGCACCCGGTCCAGCAGCGCCCCGGCCCGCTCCCGGCGGGATCCGCCCGGCTCCGTGGTCCTGCGGCTCGCGCCCATGGGGTCCTCCTCGTGCTCCGGCCGGGGGTGCCCGGCGCTCCTGCGGGTCGTCCGGACAGCACCGTAGCCCGCCCGGGCGAACGCCGGCTGAACGCCCGGGGGCCGCCCGCCCCGCCGGGCCCGGCCGTCCCGCCGCGGATCCGCCCTCCCCGTGCCCACCCGTCGCCGCCGCGCGGCCGGACCCGTCGTGCCCGGGGCCGAGCCGGGCGGCGCGGACGGGCCGCGGGACGGCTAGGCTCGGGCCCACCACGCCGTCGACACCCCGGGAGGGACCACCGTGACCGGATCCGAGCACCGCCCCGAGCCGTCCGCCGAGCCGTCCGCCACCGAGGGCCGCGGGGAGCGCCCGCGGATCGGGTCCGAGAACGTCCGGGCCTACGTCGAGCGGATGGCCTCGGGCGAGCCCGCCCCCGGCGGCGGGGCCGCCGGGGCGCTGCAGGCGGCCCTGGGCGCGGCCCTCGTGGCGATGTCGGCGCGCTACACCCACGGGGACGAGCGCGCCGCGGACGCCGAGCGGGCGGCCGCCCGCGCCGACGCGGTCGTGCCCGGGGCGCTGGGCCTGGCCGACGCGGACGCGGCCGCCTTCCGGGAGCTCTCCGCCGCCTACGCCCTGCCCGCGGACGACGAGGCGCAGCGCGCCGAGCGCTCCCGGGCGGTGCAGGCGGCCACGGCGGGGGCCGCGCAGCCCCCGCGCGAGCTCATCGCGGTCGCCGCGGAGGTCCTCGAGCTCGCCCGGGACCTCGCGCAGTGGTGCAACCCCAACGTCCTCAGCGATCTCGCCGCGGCGGCCGAGGCCGCCCGGGCCGCGGCGGCCACGGGCCTGGTCACCCTCGAGATCAACCTCCGCTCCCTGCGGGACGGGCCCGAGCGGGAGGCGCTCGCCGAGGCCGTGGGCCTCGGGGAGCGCACCGTGGCCGCGGCCGCCGAGCTGGCGGGCGGGATCCGGGAGCGCGTGCGCTCCTGAGGCCCCGGGCCGGACGGAGCGGACGGGCGGGCTGCCCCGGGCGGAGCGGACGGGCGGGCTGTCCGGGCGGAGGCCCCCGGGCCCTGCGCCCGGACGGGCGCGGCGCACGGGGCGGATCCCGTGCACGGGCCCCGGGTCAGGGCGCCGGGACGGACGGGGCCTGCGCCCCGGCCGGGCGGCGGACCCGCACGGCGCCGGCGACGGCGAGCAGCGACAGCACCGCCCCGCACAGGAACGCCAGCCGCACCCCGGCGGCGACCGCGCCCGCCTCCCCCGCCGCGGCCGGGGCCGCCTCGGCGCCGAGGGTGAGCACGGCGACGAACAGGGCGGCCCCGGCGGCGCCGGCGACCTGCTGGACCGTGCCCACCACGGCCGAGCCGTGGGCGTGCAGGTGCGGTGGCAGCGAGCCCAGCCCGGCGGTGAACAGCGGGGTGAACACGAGGGACAGCCCCGTGCTCAGCAGCACGTGCACGGCCAGCACCGCGGCCACCGGCGTGGCGGGCGAGGCCAGGGCCAGGCACCACAGGGCGAGGCTGACCACGGCCGTGCCGGGCACGAGCAGGCGGGTCGGCCCCCACCGGTCGTAGGCGCGCCCGACGACCGGGGCCAGCGCGCCCATGACGATCCCGCCGGGCAGCAGGAACAGCCCGGTGGCCAGGGGGTCGAGGCCGCGCACGTCCTGCAGGTAGATCGGGAGCACGAGCAGGGTCCCGAACAGGGCGGTGACGCTGACCCCCAGCACGGCGGTGGCCGCGCGGAAGGTCGGGGCGGCGAAGGTGCGCAGGTCCAGCAGGGCCCGGTCCGCGCGCTGCAGGCGCAGCTGCCGGCGCACGAACCCGGCCAGCGCCGCCGCCCCCACCGCCAGGGGCAGCCACGCGGGCACGGCGGCGGACCCGCCCTCCCCGAGGGTGCTCAGCCCGTGGACGAGCCCGCCGAAGCCCAGGGCGGAGAGCACCACCGAGCTCACGTCCAGCGGCGCCGGTCGGGGCTCGGTGACGTCCGGGATGCGCAGCGCGCCCAGCAGGAGGGCCCCGAGGGCGATCGGCAGGACCGCCCCGAACATCCAGCGCCAGTCCAGCACGCTGAGGATCAGCCCGGAGACGGTGGGGCCCACGGCCGGGGCGACCGAGATGACCACGGAGATGTTGCCCATCACCCGGCCCTGCCGCTCCGCCGGCACGAGCGCGAGCACCGTGGTCATCAGCAGCGGCAGCATGATCGCCGTGCCGCAGGCCTGCACCACCCGCCCGGCGAGCAGGACGCCGAAGCCGGGGGCGAGGGCGCAGACGAGGGTGCCGAGGCTGAACAGGCCCATCGCCGCGAGGAAGACGGGACGGGTGGCCAGGCGCTGGAGCAGGAACCCGGTGACCGGGATGACCACCGCCATGGTGAGCATGAAGGCGGTGGTCAGCCACTGCCCGGCGAGCGCCGTGATCGACAGGGCCTGCATGAGGGTCGGCAGCGCCACGCCCATGATCGTCTCGTTGAGGACGACCACGAACGTGGAGACCAGCAGCAGCCCGAGCACCAGCCGGTCGCGGGAGGCCCGGTCGGGGGCGTGCGGCGGGGCGGCGGGCTCCGTCGTCGCCGACGGGACGGAGGAGGCGGTCGTCACGGGCGGGGCGGGGGCCGCCGGCTCCTCGGGGACGGGCGCGGTGCGGGGGGAGGATGTCACCGCACGAGCATAGAGGTCCGGCCCGGGTGCGCCGCCCCGGGGCGGCGAGGGACAATGACGGGCATGCGCAGATTCCTCAAGGACGCCGGCGTGCACGCCGAGATCGCCCCCGACGGCTTCACCGAGGGCGGCTGGGTGCTGAGCATCGGCGGGGCGGAGCAGTCCCACGTGGACCTCGCGCACCCGGAGGAGATCTTCTACGAGTACCTGCGGCGGATCGGCCACGTCGCCGACGCCGTGGCCCCCGAGGGCCGGCCCGTCGCGGCGGTGCACCTGGGCGCCGGGGCGCTGACCCTGGCCCGCTACGTCGCGGTGACCCGGCCGGGGTCGGTGCAGGTGGCCGTGGAGCTCGAGCGGGAGCTGCCGGCGTTCGTCCTGGAGGCCCTGCCCCTGCCGGCGGGGGCGGACGTGCGCGTCGTCGTCGACGACGCCCGGGCGGCGCTGCCGGGGCTGGTCCCGCCGGGCAGCGCGGACCTCGTGGTGCTGGACGTCTTCGCGGGCCGCGACGCCCCCGCCCACCTCACGGAGCCCTCCTTCTACGCCGAGGCGGCCGCCCTGCTGCGCCCGGGCGGGGTGCTCGCCGTCAACGTGGGCGACGACCCCGGCCTGGCCTTCTTCGCCGCGCAGGCGCGGGCGGTGCGCGCGGCCCTGGCCGACGTGTGGTGCCTGGCCGACCGGGGAATGCTCACCGGCCGCTACCCGGGCAACCTCGTGCTCGTGGGCGGGACCCGGCCGCTGCCGCGGGAGTGGGCCGAGCGCTTCGCCGCGGCGGGCCCCCACCCGGCGGGCGTGCTCGACGGCCTGGGTCTGGAGGAGCTGATCGCCCGGCGGTAGCGTGGGGCCACCACCGGGCCCGTCCGGCCCGCCCCGAACCGAGCAGGAGGCCCCCGTGAGCACCGCCGAGAGCACCGAGATCCTGGAGTCCGCCCCCGCGATCGAGGGCGAGGACTTCTCCCGGGTGGCCCTCACCCCGGCGGCCGTCGAGCTGCTGGGCCGGCTGCGGGAGGTCCACGGCGCGCTGATGTTCCACCAGTCCGGCGGGTGCTGCGACGGCTCCGCGCCCATGTGCTACCCGGCCGGGGACTTCCTCACCGGACCCGCCGACGTGCTGCTCGGGGTGTTCCGGCTGCCCGGGGACCCCGCCACGGCGGAGCTGGAGTTATGGATCTCCCGCGAGCAGTTCGAGTACTGGCGGCACACGCACCTGACGGTCGACGTCGTGGCGGGCCGCGGCTCGGGCTTCTCGGTCGAGGCTCCCGAGGGCAGGCGCTTCCTCATCCGCTCGTCCCTGCTGCCGGGCTGAGCGCCGGCCGGGGTCCGGCGGGCGTCAGCGGCGGACGGCGTGCGCCCGGTGCAGCGCCCGGACCTCCTCGGCCAGCTCGGGGCACGGCCCGTCGACGGGCACGCCCGGGGCCACGGTGCGGATCGGCAGCGGGGCCACCGGCGCGGGCGGGACGCCGAGCTCGCCGAGCCACTGCACCAGCTGCGCGGCGGACGCGGCGTGGACGATCCGGCCCAGGCCCACCCAGGCGTGGGCGGCCGCGCACATCGGGCAGTGCTCCCCGGAGGTGTAGACGGTCGCGGCGGCCCGCTGTCCCGGGTCGAGGTGGGCGGCGGCCCAGCGGGCGATCGCGAACTCCGGGTGGCGGGTGGCGTCCCCGCCGGCGACCCGGTTGCGGTCCTCGAGCAGCACCTCCCCGTCCGCGGAGACGAGCAGGGAGCCGAAGGGCTCGTCGCCCGCCTCGAGGGCCTCGCGGGCCAGCTCGGCGCAGCGGCGCAGGTGCCGGAGGTCGGTGCCGGTGATCGTCATGGGCCCAGCCTAGGGGGCGGGACCGGACCGGTCAGCCCTCCCGCAGCCGGCCCTCGTCGTCGAAGGACGGGCCGCGCCCGTGCACGGGGAAGGTGTGGAAGGCCGGCACCTCGTAGGGGTGGGCGCGGGCCATGGCCCGCAGCACGGTCTCGCGGTCGGCCGCCGGGTAGAGGACCTCGATGCGGACCTCGTCGACCTCCTCGGGCCGCCCCACCGTCCCGACCGCGGGGTGGGCCCCGGGCAGCGGGGTGAACCGGCCCGTGCCGCGGGAGACGAAGGCCGCGTGGGAGTAGTTCCCGGCGCGCCCGGCCCCGGCGTCGCCGAGGGCCTGCAGCACCTGCTCGGCGTGGCCGGCCGGCACGAACACGACCAGGGCGTGGGTGGCGGGCTCAGTGCTCATGGGGGGTGCACACCTCCGGCTCGACGTGGTCGGCGGGCTCGAGCTGGATCGTGGAGTGCTGGACCGAGACGGGGAAGTGCTCGGCCACGCAGCGCTGGATCCGGCCGAGGGCCTCGGCCGAGCCGCCGGAGTAGAAGTACTCGTCCTCGAGCACCACGTGGGCGGTGAGCACGGGCAGGTCCGAGGAGATGCGGGAGGCGTGCAGGTCGTGGACCTCCACGACGTGGGGCAGCTCGAGGATGTGCCCGCGCACGTCGGCGAGGTCGAGCCCGGGCGGGGCGCTCTCCATGAGCACCGACAGCGACTCCGTGAGCAGCCGGATGGTGCGCGGCACGATGAGCACCCCGATGAGCAGGGCGACCAGGGCGTCGGCCTGCACCCAGCCGGTGAGGGTGATGACCACCGCCGCCACGACGACGGCCACCGAGCCCAGGGCGTCGTTGAGCACCTCGAGCATCGCCGCGCGCAGGTTCAGGTTGGAGCGGCGCCCGCCGAAGAGCACGACCATGGCGACGAGGTTGCCCAGCAGGCCCACGACGCCGAAGACGACCATCTCGGCGGAGGCCACCGGCTCCGGGTCGAAGAACCGCCGCACCCCCTCGACCAGCACGAACAGCCCCACGGCCAGCAGCACCCCGGCCTGCAGGGCCGCGGCGACGATCTCCGCCCGCCGCCAGCCCCACGTGCGCCGGGCCGTGGGCGGGCGCAGGCTCAGGTGGGCGGCGACCAGGGCGAGCAGCAGCCCGCCGGCGTCGGTGAGCACGTGGGCGGTGTCCAGGAGCAGGGCCAGGGACCCGGTCCACAGTGCGCCGACCAGCTGGACGACGAACAGCCCCGCGGTGATCCCGAAGGCCGTCGCGATCCGCCACCGGTCCGTGCCGGGCCCGGCGTGCGAGTGCCCGGGACCGTGCGCGTGGCCCTCGTGCCCGGGGTCCGCGGGATGCGCCTCAGCCATGGTCCCATCCTAGGCCGGGCACGGCCGCGGGGGCCGGTCTCAGCCGGTGGTGAACTCCGCGAACCCGCCGGTGGCGGCCCCGAAGTGCGCGTCCACGCGCATCACCGCGCCGGGGGTGTCGTTGCTGTTGAGCGCCTTGAGCAGCTCGCCCACGGCCCAGCGGGGGCCCTCCGCGATCACGCCCACGGTGCCGTCCGCGTTGTTGACCGCGGAGCCGCGCAGGCCCAGCTTCTCGGCGTGGCGCCAGGTCCAGTAGCGGAAGCCCACGCCCTGCACGGAGCCGTGGACCACGGCGGTCAGCCGCAGCGGCTCGTTGAGATCGAGCTCCTCGCGCCGGCGTCCCCCGGAGGGTCCCTGGTGGATGGGCGGCAGGCTCACCGGTCCGCCGCCTTCGGCTCGCCGAGGGCCTCCGCGATCAGGGTCCCGCCGTCGGAGAAGTCGATGGTGCGCCCGACGGTCGAGGGGTCGTCGAGCACCGCGGCGGCGACCAGGGCCACGTTGGCGCGGGAGGTGTGCTGCTCGCCCTCGCGCTCGCCGCCGTCCGCGACGTCGATCTTGCCGGTGGCCTCCTCCAGGGTGAGGGCGCCCGGGCCCAGCACCGTCCAGTCGAGGCCGGAGGCCCGCAGGTGGTCGTCGGCGTCGGCCTTGGCCTGGGCGTAGGCGAAGAAGGAGTCGTCCTCGGGGATGCCGTGGTCCTGTCCGGCGCCGAAGTAGGAGATCATCACGAAGCGCTTGACCCCCGCCTGCTCGGCGGCGTCGATCGCCCGGATCGCGGCGTCGCGGTCCACGGCCCAGGTCCGCTCCGGGTTCCCGCCGCCGGCGCCGGCGCTCCAGACCACGGCGTCCTGGCCCTCCAGCAGCCGGGCGATCTCCTCGGTGGAGAGCTGCTCGAGGTCGGCGACGCGGGCGGTCGCGCCCGTGGCCTCGACCTCGTCGGTGTGGTCGGGGTTGCGGAAGACGCTGGTGACGTCGTTGCCGCCGGTCTGCAGGAGGCGGGCGAGGATGAGGGCCACCTTGCCGTGGCCGCCGAGGATCGTCACGTGGGACATGGGGTGCTCCTTGGGAAGAGGGGTGTGCGGGTCGTCCGTCGTCGACGCTAGCCCCGCCCCGCGGGGCGGGGGAACGCCTCACGCGCAGGGCGAAACCGGGAATGCGGGGGTCCGCCCGGCGTGCGGTAGCGTCGGTGCGGCTGCCCGTCCCGTCCCCGGAGGTCCCCGTGCTGCTCTTCCAGCTCCTGCTGACCCTGATCGCCCTGGTCCTGCTCGTCCTCGCCCTGCTGGACGGCTCGGGGACGCTCGCGCTGCTGGCCACGATGATGCTCGTGGTGGCGCTGTCCGGGGTGCTCGTCGCCTGGCGGCGGGACCGTCGCGCGGGCCGCCGCTGAACCGCCCGCTCCCGCGCGGTCGGCGGCCCGCCAGGCGGCCCGCTCCGCGGCGGCCTACTCCGCGGCGTGCTCGATGCCGGTGACGGTGGTCAGGATGAACACGGCGTCCTCGAGCGCCGTGACGGCGTGGCGCTCCTGCGGGATCTCGTGCAGCTGCCCCGCCTCGAGGACCACGTCGGTGCTCGCCGCGAGCCGGATCCGCCCGTGCAGCACCTGCAGGGCGGCCGCGTAGGGGGCGTTGTGCTCCGCGAGCTCGGCGCCCTCCCGGAGCGCGATCAGGGTCTGGCGCAGGACCTTCTGGTGCAGCAGCTGGGCCGCGCTGCGCCCGTGGGCGCTGTGCCGGGCCTCGTTGAGGTGCTGCATGGCGATCTCGTTCAGGTGCTGCATGGTTCTCCTCCTGGGTAGGTGATCCGGTCGCCGTCGACCACGGCGAAGTCCCGCAGCCGGGCGGGGGTGAGCTTGCCGGGGCCCATGACGTGCTGGACGTCGTGGCCGCGCACGAGCAGCGCCTCGGCCACGAGCGAGCGGTGGCAGCGCCACCACACGGCCTCGGCGCACATGATCGCGACCGTGTGCTCGGCGGCGAGCTCCTCCAGCCCGGCGAGGGCCTCGCGGAACTCCTCGGTCTGCATGTGGTCGGCGTAGCCGCGGAAGGACGCGTTGCGCCAGGCGGTGTTGACCGACTCCGGCGAGGTGCGCCGCAGCCCGCCCAGTCCCTTGCAGTAGGTGTGGCCGATCCCGGCCCGCTCGAGCGTCGCCGGCAGCACGTCCAGGTTGAACTGCGGGTTCGTGCGCGAGCGCGGGACGGTGCGGATGTCCACGAGGTGGTCCACGCCGACCTCCGCCAGCAGCGCCACGAACTCCTCGGCGGAGCGCGTGGAGTGCCCCACGGTGTAGACGGTGTGCCCGGTCATGCCCCCACCCTACTGATGATCCCCGGCGGTGCGGGGGCGCCCGGGCTCAGTCCCGGCCGGGGCGCTCCTCGGTCCAGCGGGCGGAGCCGGTGGCGGTGCGCCGGCCCGCGGCGGCCCAGGACTCCCAGGCGCCGGGCTCGACCACCGGGAAGCGGCGGCCGGTCACGGCGGTGGGCACGATGCGCACGAACCGGTCCTTGATCCCGGCCTGCAGCGGGTACAGCGGCAGCTCGAGGGCCCGGAACAGCGCGTGCCCGCGCGGCACGGGTTCGGCGCGGCCCTTGAGCAGCACGCTCCACGCGCGGCCGGCGGCCTCGTCGTACCCGTCGGCCTCCAGGGCCACGGGCGCCGCCTCGAGCGCCGCGGCGGTCTTGGTGCCCTCGGCGGAGCGGAAGACGGCGGTGCGCCCCTCGACGGCGTAGTTGACGGGGAAGACCTCCGGGGCGCCGTCGACGACGACGGCGAGGCGGCCGATCCCGGCCCGGCCCAGCAGTGCCCAGCACTCCTCGGCGGAGAGCACCGCCACGTCCTCGTGGTACCACTGCACGGTTCCTGCCCGTCCTTCCCGGCCGCTTCCGCGCGGTGTCCGCGCGCGCCGGGTCCAGCCTACGGCGGGACCGGGGCCCACCGGCGGACGGGTCGCCGCGTGACGCCCCGCGCGGGGCCCGCGGGTGCGAGGATGGGCCCATGAGCGTGGTGATCGCGGGATGCGGAGACCTGGGCACGGAGATCGGGCTGCGGCTGGCGGAGCAGGGGCACGAGGTGGTGGGCCTGCGCCGGCACGCGGAGCGGGTGCCGGCGCCCCTGACGGGCCTGCCGGTGGACCTGCGCACGGAGGTGCCGCAGCTGCCCGGGGACGTGGAGCTGCTCTTGGTGGCCACCGCCGCCGACGGGCGCACCCCCGAGGACTACCGGGCGGCCTACGTCGACGGGCTGCGCAACCTGCTCACCGGGGTGCTCGAGGCCGGGGCCCTGCCGCGCCGGGCCCTGCTGATCTCCTCCACGGCCGTGTGCGGGGACGGCGACGGCGAGGAGGTCACCGAGGACGATCCCCCGGCGCCGGCCACCCCGACCGCCGAGGTGCTGCTGGAGGCCGAGGAGATCTTCCACGAGCACTTCCCCCACGGGACGGTCCTGCGCCTGGCCGGGATCTACGGGCCCGGGCGCACGCGGCTGATCGACCGGGCCCGCGCGGGCGCCGCGGCCGGGGCGGCCTGGACCAACCGCATCCACCGCGACGACGCCGCGGCCGCCGCGGTGCACCTGCTGACCACGGCGGCGCAGCCGCTGACCCTCTACCTGGGGGTCGACGACGAGCCGGCCCGCGAGCGCGACGTCCTGGCCTTCCTCGCCGAGCAGCTGGGGGCGCCGCCGCCCGAGGACGTGCCGGAGGCGGACGCCCCGCGGCGGGGCTCGAAGCGGCTGTCGAACCGGCGGCTGCGCGCGTCCGGCTTCGCGCTGCGCTACCCCACCTACCGGGAGGGCTACCGGGCGGTGCTCGCCGGGGAGGGCGAGCGCCACTCCTGAGCCGCCCCGACCCGCAGCACGAGCTCGCGCACCTCGTAGGCGGCGATCGTCTCGAGCCACGCGACGCGCGGCGGGTGCACGAGCTCGAGGGGCAGGCGCAGCAGCCGCTGCAGGAGCACGTCGCTCTCCTGGATCGCGAGGAACCCGCCCGGGCAGCGGTGGGCGCCGTCCCCGAAGGACAGCACCTCGGCGCGCACGCCCCGGGGCCGGGCCCGCCCCGGGCACAGCGCGGCGGCGTCCGGGCCGAGGGCACGGGCGTCGGTGTTGGCCGCGCGCACCGAGAGGTCGAGCAGGGCCCCGGCGGGGACCTCGTGGCGGCGCCCCTCGTGCTCGAGCACGAGCTCCCGGGTGGTGCGGCGGCGCAGGTGCCCCACGACCGGCTCGAGGCGCAGCACCTCGTGCAGGATCGCGTGGCGCCCGGCCTCCTCCGCCGAGAGGTAGCGGGCCCGCAGGGCGTCGTCGTCGAGCAGGTGCCAGGCCGCCACGGCGATGAACTCGCGGGTGGTGACCATGCCCGCGGCCGCGTAGGTGAGGCACTCCACGAGGATCTCCCGGTCGGTGTACCCCTCGGCCAGCAGGTGCGAGACGACGTCCTCCCGGGGCCGCTCCCGCCGGGCCCTGATCGCCGGGCGCACGTCGAGCAGGTGGAAGGCGCCCATCGCCCAGGCCGGGCGCACGGCCGCGGCCGCCGCCCGGGCGCGGCCCGGCACGCCCCGGGGCCGGTCCCCGGGCGGGGCCGGGATCGCGAAGAAGCGCTCGAGGCGCCGGGCCATGCCCTCGGTGCCCGAGTCGGTCAGCCCCACCACCTGGGCGGCGACCTCCACCGAGTAGCGCAGCGTCACCGCCGAGAGCTCGCAGCCGCCCTCGGCGCGGATCCGCGCGACCAGCTCGTCGGCGCGCTCCTCCATCAGCCCCCGGTAGCGCCGGCCCACGGCGGCCGGGGTGAAGAACCGGGCGGTGGCGCTGCGCTGGCGGCGGTGCTCGGGGCCGTCGGCGTAGAGCACCGGCGGGTGGTCGCCGGTGAGCCCCTGCGCGGCGGCCTCGGCGTTGAAGCCGGCCTGGACGGTGGCGTCGGCCTCCCGCAGGACCTCCCGCACGAGGGGCAGGGTGCGGAGGTGCCACACGCCGTCCACGACCTCGACCGGCGGGCCCGCGGGCTCGCCCGGCGGCACGGTCCGGCGCCGGTCGCCGTGGGGGACGGGGCAGCGGGAGGGCTCGTTCATGGGCTCATGCTAGTCCCGCCCCTCCCCCGCCGCGCCGAGCAGCGGCGACCGGTCGTTCCGGGCGCCTCGTTCCCGCCGGACGCCGCTCCTCGGGGCGCGCCGCCGGAGGGCGGGCGAGGGGACCGCCAGTCATTACTGATCAGTAGTGCGAGGCCGCGCGGGGACGGACCCGGAGGGGCCGGACACGGTCAGCATGCTAAGGTTGACGTGTCCCGCCGCAGGTCAGGAGGCTCTCGGCCCCCCGCGGCGGCGTCGCCCGCAGCGCCGGGGCGAGGCGTGGTCGTGGTCGCAGCACCGGTCCCGTGGGGGGACGACCCCGCCCGCCCGGCGCAGGCGGGAACGCCTCAGGGACGCTCCCCCAGGTGGAAGGCCGAGGCCGAGCGCTCGCCCGTGTCGGTCGGGAAGACCGTGTGCGCCTCGGACCACTTGTGCGCCACGAACGCGCGCAGCTTCTCCGCGAAGGCCCCGGGCCGCCACTCGAGGTAGGGCATGTCCTGGCTGGCGTCGAGCAGGTAGTAGCTGCTGTAGGCGCGCACCAGCTCGGGCTCGCGGCCGGCGTCGTCGTCGGCGCCCGCGGCGCCGTCGTCGAGCACGACGAAGACCGGGGCCCCGGGCTGGCCGTCGTAGACGCGCACCTCGAGGCGCTCGGCGACCACCGGGTCCATCGCGCCCAGGGCCCGCAGCTGGTGGCTGAGCGTGTCGAAGCCGCGCCGCAGGTCCATGGGCGAGAGCCCGTAGCGGTGGCGGATGTCGCGCAGCAGCGAGGCCAGGGCCGGCGAGCGGGGGTCGAGCAGCAGCAGGCGGATGCGCACCCCCGCGCCGAGGGCCTTGTGGATGGCGTCGAGGTCGCCCGCGAGGGTCAGCGGGAAGGTGTCCATCCACCACAGCTCCTGCCCGGGCCGCACGCCCCGCAGCACGTCGACCGTGTCGAGCTCCTCGCGCACCCCGGCGAGCCCCAGCCGGTCCTCGCGGACCGCCGGCGGAACGGGCTCCGGCGGCGGGGGCGCCGCGGCGGGCGGAGGGGCCTGCCGGCGCGCCAGGGCGGCGTCCAGGAGCAGCCCCACCCCGCCGACGGTCAGCAGCACGACCGCGGCGTCCAGGGCCAGCTCCGACCACGCCTGCCCGGCGGCCACCGCGACGACGGCGAGCGCCGCCCCGAGGCCGAGCAGCACGGCCGGGGCCGCGCTCGGGCGCCGCGGCGGCACGGCGCGCACGGGCGCGCCCCGGCCCTTCCCGGCGGTGTGGTCCTGGGTGGCGCTGCGGGTCTCCAGCACGGGACTCCCCCTTCCTCGAGCGGATCTGCCCACAGACTCCCACGCCTCCCGACCCGGGCGTCAATCCCGCGCTCACCGGGGCTTTTTGTGACAGCCGGCACCGCCGCCACCCTTCCTCCCCGGGGCCCGTCCCCCGATGAGCGCCCGTCCCCACTTCGGGGGCATCCGGGTCAGAACATGCATCTGCATCTCTATGCTCGTGCTCGGACGTGCGGGGGGCACGCCGCAGCCCGCTCCCGCGCCGGGGACCGTCCCGCGTCCCGCAGCGGACCGCGCCGGCCGCGCTGCCCACCACCGACGGAAGGCACCTCCCGTGGCCACAACGCTCCACGACCGTCTGGACGGCCGCACCAACCGCCTCAACGCGATCCGCCTGGCCCTGGCCTCGCTCGTCGTCCTCGGCCACGCCTGGCCGCTGACCGGCGCGGAGGGCCCGAGCCTGGAGGTCGTCTCCGACGTGGCCGTCAACGGCTTCTTCGTCCTCAGCGGCTTCCTCATCGCCCAGAGCCGGGTGCGGACGGGCCTGGTGCCGTTCCTGTGGCGCCGGTTCCTGCGGATCTACCCCGGCTTCCTGGTGAGCCTGCTCGTAGTGGCGGTCGTGCTGGCCCCGGTCGCCGCGGCGCTGGAGGGCACGGCGCTCGTCCCCGCCTCCGCCGCCGGGTTCGTGCTGGCCAACGCCGACCTGCGGATCTCCCAGTGGGGCATCGACGGGACCCTCGTGGGGGTGCCCGCGCCGGACTCCTGGAACGGCTCGCTGTGGACGCTGTTCCACGAGGCCCTCGCCTACCTGCTGATCGGCCTCGTGCTGAGCCTCGCGGTCGCGGTGCGCCGCGCCCGGTGGGTGCTCCCCGGCATGTTCCTGGCCGTGGTCGCCCTCCGGGCCCTGGCGGAGGGCCCGCTGGAGGTCTCGAGCGGGCTGTGGCTGAGCGCGGCCCGGCTGACGGGCTACTTCCTGGCGGGGGCCGCGGTGTGGGCCTTCGCCGGCACCTGGCGCCCGACCCCGAGCCACGTGGTGGCCGCTGCCTCGGTCTACGCTCTGCTGACGGACCTCGGCTGGGCCGACCTGTACGGGCAGCTGCCCCTGGCCGTGCTGCTCCTGGGCCTGGGGGCCGCTCCGGCCCGGGACTGGACCACCCGCACGGACCTGTCCTACGGCGTCTACATCTACGCCTACCCGGTGCAGCAGCTGCTCGTGCTGCTCGGCACGGCCTCGTGGGGTGTCGCCGCCAACACCGCGCTGGTGCTGGCCCTGACGCTGCCGCTGGCCCTGCTGTCGTGGCGGCTCGTCGAGCGGCCCGCCCTCCGGGCCAAGGCCTGGTTCGACCCCCGCGACCGCTCCGGCCGGCGCCCGCCCGGCGCCGTCCCCGCCGGGACGGCTCCGGCCGGGAGGTCCGCGGCCGGCGGCGGGCCCGGCCGGCCCGCCGCGCCCCCGGCGCCGTGAGGGGCCGCGCCGGGCGGCCTTGTCCGGAGCCCGGCGCGGTGCCTAGCGTGAACGCACGACGGGCGGGCGCGGCGGCGCCGGCCCCGGATCCCCCCAGGAGGCCCCCATGGACACCCCGGTGATCGAGGCCCGCGGGCTCGTGAAGACCTTCGGCCGCACCCGCGCCCTCGACGGCTTCGACCTGACCGTGGGCCCGGGGCAGGTTGCGGGCTTCCTGGGCCCCAACGGCTCGGGCAAGTCCACCGCGATCCGCGTGCTGCTGGGGCTGCTGCGCGCCGACGAGGGCTCGGCCCGGGTGCTGGGCCGCGACGCGTGGGCGGAGGCCGTGGAGGTCCACCGCCGCACCGCCTACGTCCCCGGGGACACGAACCTGTGGCCGGCCCTCACCGGTGGGGAGATCATCGACCTGCTCACCGGTGTGCGGGGCGGACGACGACGGCGCCGCCGCCGCGACGAGCTGATCGAGCGCTTCGAGCTGGACCCCTCGAAGAAGGCCCGCAGCTACTCCAGGGGCAACCGGCAGAAGGTGGCCCTCGTCGCCGCGCTGAGCGCCCAGGCGCAGCTCTACCTCCTCGACGAGCCCACGGCCGGCCTGGACCCGCTCATGGAGGCCGTGTTCACCGACGAGGTGCGCCGGCTCGCCGAGGAGGGGGCCACGGTCCTGCTCTCCAGCCACATCCTCGCCGAGGTCGAGAAGCTGTGCGGGACGGTCACGATCATCCGCGCGGGCCGGGACGTGGAGAGCGGCACCCTCGCCCAGCTGCGCCACCTCACCCGCTCGGCCGTGACCGCGAGGACCGACGCCGACCCGGCCCCGCTGGCGGGGCTGGACGGGGTGCACCGGCTCGTGCACGAGGACGGGCGGCTGTCCTTCGACCTCGACGACGCCCGCGCCGGCGAGGTGCTGCCGGTGCTGGCCGGGCTGGGGGTCCGCGAGCTCGCCGTGGCCCCGCCCTCCCTCGAGGAGCTGTTCCTGCGCCACTACGGGAACCGGCCCGGGGAGCCTGCGGACCGGCCGGGGGGCACGGAGCCGCGCCACGGCGCGGGCCGGCGGGACGGCGCAGGGCCGGCGCCCACCGGGAGCGGGCGGGCGCGGTGAGCACCGGCGCCCCGTGGACGGCGACCGGGCGGCTGCTGCGGCTGAACCTGCGCCTGGACCGGGTCCGGCTGCTCGTGTGGGTGCTCGCCCTGGCCGGCACGGTGTACGGGACCGTCGGGGCCCTGCGGGAGACGTTCCCGGACGGACAGGCCCGCCAGGCCCGGGCCGCGCTGCTGGAGAACCCCGCCGCGATCATGATGACCGGCCCGGCCTTCGGCGCCGACGACTACACCCTGGGCGCGATGACGGTCAACGAGCTGAGCCTGTCGGTGCTCGTGGCGGCGGCCGTGATGAGCATCCTACTGGCCGGCCGGCACGTGCGCGCGGAGGAGGAGTCCGGCCGCCTCGAGGTGCTGCTGGCGCTGCCGGTGGGCCGCTTCGCCCCGCCCGCGGCCGCCCTCGGGGCCGTCGCGGTCGCGGACGCCGCGGTGGGCGCCGGGGTGGCGGCCGCCCTGGCCGCGGCCGGACTGGGCGGTGCGGACGCCGTGGCCTGGGGCGCCGCCACCGCCCTGACGGGGCTGGTCTTCGGCGCGGTCGCGGCGGTCACCGCCCAGCTCAGCGGGCACGCCCGCACCGCGACCGGCCTGGCGCTGGCCGTGCTGGGCGCCGCGTTCCTGGCCCGCGGGATCGGGGACGTGCTGGAGCCCTCCGGGTCGTGGCTGTCCTGGCTGTCCCCGATCGCGTGGGCCCAGCAGACCCGCATGTACGTGGACCTGCGGTGGTGGCCGCTGACGCTCTCCGCGGCGGCGGCCGCGGCGCTGCTCGGCGCCGCCGTGGTGCTGGCCGGCCGCCGCGACCTCGGCGCAGGCCTGTGGCAGGGCCGCCCCGGGCCCGCGGCGGCCCGGCGCGGGCTGCTGTCCGTGCCGGGGACGGCCCGCCGCCTGCTGCGCGGGACCTTCCTGGGGTGGGCGGCCGGGCTGATGCTGTTCGGCCTGGCCTTCGGCACGCTCGCCGACTCCCTCGAGGACAGCGCCGCGGACATCCCCACGCTCGAGGACTGGCTCGTGGTGGACATGGACGCCCTCACGGAGTCCTTCGCCGCCGCGACCCTGTCCTACCTCGTGCTCGGGGTGAGCGCCTTCGCCGTCTCGGCGGTGCTGCGGCTGCGCACCGAGGAGGAGGAGGGCCGGACCGCCCTGCTGCTCACGGCCGGGGTGCCCCGGGCGCGCTGCCTGCTGGGCTGGCTGGGCGTCGTCGTCGTGCAGGTGCTCGTGCTGCTGGCGGCCTGCGGGGCCTCGCTCGGGGCCGGGGTCGCCGCGACCACCGGCGAGGCCCGGTGGGCGGGCGAGCTGACCCTGGCCGCCCTCGCCTACCTGCCGGCCGTGCTCGCCGTCGCAGCGCTCGTCGCGGCCCTGCTCGGGCTCGCCCCGCGGGCGGCCGCGGCCGTCGGCTGGGCGGTCGTCGCGTGGATCGTGTTCGTGGCCTGGTTCGGGCAGCTGCTCGAGCTGCCCGGCTGGGCCCGGCGGCTCTCGCCCGTCGAGCTCACGCCCCTGCTGCCCTCCGAGGACTGGGCCGCCGCCCCGCTCGCGGGCCTGGCCGCGGCGGCCCTCGTCCTGACGGCGGCCGCCGCAGCGGGCGCCGGACGCCGCGACCTCCTCGGCTGAGCCCCGCCCGGGCACGGCCGGCCCGCCCGGGGTGGCGCGCGCCACGCCGGCCCGTAGACTGGCACCTCAGGTGAGCCGGGAAGTCTGGTCGGCATGTCCGTGTTCGACGACCCCTGACGGAGGCACACCCCATGTCCAGCCACGACCCCACGGTCCGCCCGGAGGACGCCCCGGAGCACCGGGCCCAGGACGGCTCGCGCGACACCCTGCGCCGCGGCAGCTACCGCGAGGTGCTGCGCGTCGGCGATATCCTGCGCAAGGAGACCGTCGGCGGCCTGCTCCTGGTCGCCGCCGCCCTGGTCGCGATCGTCTGGGCCAACTCCCCCTTCGCCGACAGCTACTTCGCCCTGCGCGACCTCGAGGTCGGCTACGAGCCCTGGCACCTGAGGCTCAGCCTCGGCGCCTGGGCCGCCGACGGGCTGCTGGCGATCTTCTTCTTCCTCGTGGGCCTGGAGCTCAAGCGCGAGTTCGTGGCCGGGGACCTGCGCGAGTTCCGCAGGTCCGTCGTCCCGATCACGGCCGCCGTGGGCGGCGTGGTCGTCCCGGCGCTGATCTACGCCGCCCTCAACGCCGCCGACCCCGAGACCTCCGGCGGCTGGGCGATCCCCACCGCCACGGACATCGCCTTCGCCGTGGCGGTGCTGGCCATCATCGGCTCGCACCTGCCCGCGGCGCTGCGGCTGTTCCTGCTGACCCTCGCCGTGGTCGACGACCTGCTGGCGATCACGATCATCGCCGTCTTCTACTCGGAGGACGTCAGCTTCTCCCCGCTGCTGCTGGCCCTGGTCCCCTACGCCCTGTACCTGTTCCTCGCCCAGAAGTACCGCCGGTTCTTCGGCCTGAAGGCCCCGGCCGCCTGGCTGATCCTGCTGCCGATCGGCATCGTGGTGTGGGTGCTGGTGCACGAGGCCGGCATCCACGCCACCGTCGCCGGTGTGCTCCTGGGCTTCGCCGTGCCCGTGCTCCGCAGCGAGGCCGGCGGCGGCCCCGGGGCCGGGCCCGGCCTCGCCGAGATCTTCGAGCACCGCTTCCGCCCGCTCTCCGCCGGCTTCGCCGTGCCGGTCTTCGCGTTCTTCTCGGCCGGGGTGGCCGTGGGCGGCTGGGACGGGCTGACCTCCGCGCTCTCCTCGCCGGTGACGCTGGGCATCGTCGCCGGGCTCGTGCTGGGCAAGCCGATCGGCATCGTGGGCGCCACGTGGCTGGTCACGAAGCTCACGCGCGCCCGGCTCGACCCGGCCTTCCAGTGGATCGACCTCGTGGGCGTGGCGCTGCTGGCCGGGATCGGCTTCACCGTCTCCCTGCTGATCGCGGAGCTGAGCTTCGCCCCGGGCAGCCTGCCGGGCGACCAGGCCAAGGTCGCGATCCTCAGCGCGTCCGTGCTGGCGGCGGCCCTGGCCTCGGTCCTGCTGCGGGCGCGGAACAAGCGCTACCGCATGATCGAGAAGCTCGAGTCCGTGGACGAGGACCACGACGGCGTCCCGGACGTCTACGAGGAGGACGAGGCGCGCGGCAGCTCCTGAGGACCCCGCCCGCAGGCGCAGGCCCCCGGCCCGGGGAACCGGGCCGGGGGCCTGCGCCTTCGCGCGGCGCCGGGCTCAGCCGGCGAACTGCTGGAGCGCCTCGCGGTTGAACGCCTCGAGGTCCCCGGGATTGCGGGAGGTGACGAGCCGGCCGTCGACGACGACCTCCTCGTCGACCCAGTCGGCCCCGGCGTTCTTCAGGTCGGTGGCCAGGGAGCTGTAGGACGTCAGCCGCTTGCCGCGGGCCAGGCCGGCCTCGATGAGGATCCAGGGCGCGTGGCAGATCGCGGCGATCGGCTTTCCCGCGGCGTCGAACTCCTTGACCAGGCGCAGCACGTCCTGGTCGGCGCGGACGCTGTCGGCGTTGAGGGTGCCGCCGGGCAGCACCAGGCCGTCGAAGTCCTCGGCGCGGGCCTCGGCCAGCGTGCCGTCGACCTCGTAGCTGCCGGCGCGGTCCCAGTCGCCCTGCATGGCGGTGATGCTGCCCTTCTCCCGGGACAGCAGCACGGGGGTGCCGCCGGCCTCCTGCACGGCCTTCCAGGGCTCGGTGAGCTCGGGCTCCTCGACGCCGTTGACGGCGACGAACGCGATCTTCTTGCCGGTGATGTCGGTGCTCATGGACGTTCCTCCTGAACGGGGTGGTGGGGTCGGGTGCTCGCGCCCTCCGGGCGCCGCGGGCTACCGTGCGCCGGCGGGACGGCCGTCGAGGGCCTCGAGCGCGGCGCGCAGGCGCGCACCGGCGTCGTCGGCGACCTCTCGGACCGCCTCCGTGCCGCTGAGCTGCACCATGGTCTGCGGGTCGATCGCCTCGACGGTGCTGGACCCGGCCTCCGGGCCCCGGCGCACGACCACGTTGCACGGCAGCAGCGCCCCCAGCTCCGGCTCCGCGGCGAGCGCCTTGCCGGCGAGGCCGGGGTTGCAGGCGCCGAGGATCACGTAGTCGCCGACGCCCTCCGCGGCCTCGGGGCCGAGCTTCTTCTCGAACGTCGCGCGGACGTCGATCTCGGTGAGGATCCCGAAGCCCTGCTCGGACAGCGCCTCGCGGGTGCGCCGGACGGCGTCCTCGTAGGACAGGGGGACGACGACGGCGGTGGTGTAGCTCATGCTGCGCTCCTCTTCTCGGGCCGGCGGAGGGCGCGGCCCGACGGACGGACGGTCACAGGACCACTGTGGGCACGACGGGCACCGAAAAGGAAGCATCCTGGCCTTCGGTTCTCGCTGGGCGATCAGGCGGACCCGCCCACCCCGGGGAGCGCATACCCCCGGGGGTAGCTGAATACCCCCTAGGGTATCTTCCATACTCGGGTCGAACCGCCGGCCCACGAGCCGGCCCGCATCGCCCCCGTCGAGCCCGCGCCTGCCGCGGGCAGCAAAGGATCCGGTTTCATGACCGTCACCCTCGTCCTGACCCTCCTGCTGTCGGTGTTGATCGGACTCTCGCTCGGCCTGCTCGGCGGCGGCGGGTCCATCCTCACTGTCCCGATCCTGACCTACGTGGCGGGCCTGGACCCGAAGGAGGCCATCGCGGCCTCGCTGTTCGTGGTGGGCGCGACCTCCGCCGTCAGCGCCGTCAACCACGCCCGCAACGGCCGGGTGAAGTGGCGCACCGGGCTCGTCTTCGGCGCCGCCGGCATGGCCGGGGCGTTCCTGGGCGGCATCCTCGGCGGGCACATCCCCGGCACCGTGCTGATGATCGCCTTCGCCCTGATGATGGTCGCGACCTCCCTCGCGATGATCCGCGGCCGGAGGGGCTCCGCGGCCACCGACCACGACGGCGAGCTGCCGCTGCTGAAGGTCGTGCTCGAGGGCCTCGTCGTCGGCCTCGTCACCGGCCTCGTCGGCGCCGGCGGCGGCTTCCTGGTCGTGCCCGCGCTGGCGCTGCTGGGCGGGCTGTCCATGCCCGTGGCGGTCGGGACCTCCCTCGTGGTCATCGCCATGAAGTCCTTCGCCGGTCTCGCCGGCTACCTCACCACCGTGCAGCTGGACCGGGCGCTCGTGCTCTCGGTGACCGCCGCCGCGATCGCAGGCTCGGTCGTCGGTGCCCGCCTGGCCGGGGTCGTCCCCGAGGCCGCCCTGCGCAAGGGCTTCGGCGTCTTCGTCCTGGTGATGGGTGTGTCCGTGCTCGTCCAGGAGCTGCCCGGCGCCGCCGGGGCCGCGGTGGGCATCGGGGCCGGCGCCCTGGCCGTCGCCGCGCTGGCGTGCTGGTTCGCCGTCCCGAGGTGCCCGCTGCGCGCTCCCCGCACCGCCTGAGCACCGACCCGCCCCCACCGTCCGGGGACGCAGCGCCTGCCCCGTCCCCGCCGCGTTCTCTGGAACACTCCCTTCACACCCGCCCGACACCGCGGCCCCCGCGCCGCGGCGAGACGCAGGAGGAACGACCATGGACGTCATCGTCATCGACACCCCCCAGCTCGGGGACCGCAGCTACCTCGTCCACGACGGCACCACCGGACTGCTGGTGGACGCCCAGCGCGACATCGACCGCGTCGAGGCCGCCGCCGAGCAGGCCGGGGTGCGCATCACCCACGTGGCCGAGACCCACATCCACAACGACTACCTGACCGGCGGACTGGCCTACGCCCGCAAGCACGGGGCGACGTATCTCGTCAACGCCGCCGACGACGTCTCCTTCGTGCGCACCCCCGTCTCCGACGGCGAGACGCTGCAGGTCGGCGGGCTCACCGTGAAGGCGGTGGCCACGCCCGGGCACACCCACCACCACCTGTCCTTCGTCGTCGTCCACGACGGCGAGCAGGCCGTGTTCTCCGGCGGCAGCGTGCTCTACGGCTCCGTGGGCCGCACGGACCTGCTGGGCCGCGAGCACATGGTCGGGCTGACGCACGACCAGTACGCCTCGGCCCGCCGCCTGGCCGAGGAGGCCGCGGAGGAGGCCGCGCTGTACCCGACCCACGGGTTCGGCTCCTTCTGCTCCTCCGGGCCGGCCACCGGGGCGGACGAGTCGACGCTGGGCGAGCAGATGCGCACGAACCACGTCTACACGGACGGCGACGAGGAGCACTTCGTCTCCGAGCTGATCGCCAACCTCACCGCGTACCCGAACTACTACGTGCACATGATGCCCGGGAACACGGAGGGCCCGCCGAACCGGACCTGTCCGTGCCCGACTCCCTGGACGCGCAGGAGCTGACCTCGCGCCTGGCCGAGGGCGAGTGGGTCGTGGACCTGCGCCACCGGGTGGCCTACTCCTCGAACCACCTGAAGGGGACCATCAGCTTCGAGTACGGCGACGGCTCGAGCTTCACCGCCTTCCTGGGCTGGATCTTCCCGTACGACCGGAAGCTGACGCTGGTGGGCTCCCGGGAGGACGTCGAGAACGCCGTGCGGGACCTGTCCCGGATCGGCATCGACTCCCCCGACGCCGCCCTCGGCGAGGACCCGGAGCAGCTCGCCCCCGGCGCGCCCGTCTCCTCCTACCCGCGGGTCGACTGGCAGGGCATGCTCGCCGAGCGCCCCGAGGGCGAGACGGTCCTCGACGTCCGCCGCACCGACGAGTACGAGGACTCCCACATCCCCGGCGCGGTGAACATCCCGCTGCACGAGCTGCTGACGCGCCTGGACGAGGTGCCCGCCGGCCGGCTGTGGATCCACTGCGGCTCCGGCTACCGCTCGGGCACCGCCGCCAGCCTGCTGGAGCGGGAGGGCCACGACGTCGTGCACGTCGACGCCCTCTTCGCCGAGGCCGAGCAGGCCGGCGTGCCGCTGGAGAGCTGAGCCGGGGACCCGCGGGGCGGACCCCGCCCCGCGGGTCCCGCCCCGTCCCCGACCTCCTCGACGAAAGGCCACCCGTGAGCTCCGCCCGCACCGCAGCCCCGCCGACCGCCGGGAGCCGGGGCCTTCCCCTGATCGGCGCCGCCGTCGTCCTGCTCCACGTCGTGGGGTGGGGGGCGCTGCTCCTGCTCGTGGCGGGCAGCGGCACCGCCGGCACCGCGGTGTTCACCGGCCTCGCGCTCAGCGCCTACGCCCTGGGCGTGCGCCACGCCTTCGACGCCGACCACATCGCGGCCATCGACAACGCCACCCGCTCGCTCACGGCCCGCGGCCGGCCCTCCGCCGCCACCGGCTTCTGGTTCGCCCTGGGCCACTCCTCCGTGGTCCTGCTCTCCGTGCTGGCCCTCGCACTGGGTTTGGAGGTCGTCGCCGGCGGGCTCGCCGACGAGGGGTCGGGGCTGCGCCGGGCCGCCGGGATCTGGGGCGGGACCGTCTCCGGGCTGTTCCTGCTCACCGCGGGCGTGCTCAACCTCGGGGTGCTGCTGCGCCTGCGCCGGGCCCGCCGGGCCGCGCGCACCGGGACCCTGGACGCCGCGGCGCTCGCGGCCCAGCTCGACCGCCGCGGGGTCCTCCACCGGGTGCTGCACCCCGTCACCCGGGCCGTGGACCGGCCCGCCCGGATGTACCCGGTCGGCTTCCTGTTCGGCCTGGGCCTGGACACGGCGGCTTCGATCGGGCTGTTCGTCATGGCCGGCGGGCTCGCCCCCGAGCTGCCGTGGTACGCCGTGCTCGTGCTGCCGGTGCTCTTCACCGCCGGCATGACGCTGTTCGACAGCGCCGACGGCGTGCTCATGCACCGGGTCTACGGCTGGGCCTCGACCGACGCCCGCCGGAAGCTCGACTACGACCTGACCGTCACCACGGTCTCGGTCGCCATCGCCTTCGTGATCGGCGGGACCGGCCTGCTCTCCGTGCTCGCGGAGCCGGTGGACCCCTCCGGCGGGCTGCTCGCCGCCGTCGCGGCCCTGGACCTGAACTTCCTGGGCGTCGCGGTGATCGTCTTCTTCGCCCTCGCCTGGCTCGGGGCCCGGCTGCTCGACCGCTTCCGGGGCCGGCCCCTGCGGGCGTCCGTGGGAGGCTGAGGGGCATGGTCCGTCTCCTGCTGCTCGCCGACACCCACCTGCCCAAGCGCGCCCGCGACCTGCCCGCGCAGGTCTGGGACGCCGTGGACGCGGCCGACGTCGTCCTCCACGCCGGGGACTGGGTCGATCTGGACACCCTGGAGCGGCTCGAGTCCCGAGCGGCCCGCCTGATCGGGGTGTGGGGCAACAACGACGGCCCCGAGCTGCGGGAGCGCCTGCCCGAGGTCGCGCGGGAGACCCTCGGCGGCGTGCGCTTCGGGATGGTCCACGAGACCGGGGCCGCGGCCGGGCGCGAGGCCCGCGCGGACCGGGACCACCCCGGCCTCGACGTCCTCGTCTTCGGCCACAGCCACATCCCCTGGGACAGCACGACCCCGGCCGGGACGCGGCTGCTCAACCCCGGCTCCCCCACCGACCGGCGGCGCCAGCCCCACTGCACCTACCTCACGGCGGTCGCCGAGGAGGGCCGGCTGCACGACGTCGAGCTCGTGCGCCTGCCGCCCCGCCGCTGAGCGCACGCCCCCGCCGGTCCGGTGCGCTCAGTCCAGGCCGCGCAGCCGGTAGTAGCGCCGGCCCACCACGGTGCCGTTGACCCGGACCGCCGCCCACACCACCACGAGCGCCAGCACGACCACCACGCTGGGCAGCGGGACGAAGATCCCCCACAGCACGAGCGCCATGCCCGGCACCGCGAGCACGATCGGCCAGGCGTACTGGACCATCTCCACGGCCATGTAGTCCTGCATCTCCCGCAGCACGGGGTCCTGCGGGACGGCTGCGCGCCGGACCGAGGTGCGCAGGCCCTTGGCGGCCCGGGAGCGGGCGTCCATCAGGTCGTTGCGCGGGGCCCGGTCGGCGCGGGTCAGGGACAGCACCACCCCGCTGACCACGAGCCCGGCCCCCGCCGCGGTCAGCCCCCACTGGGCGGGGCCGAGCCCCGCCGCGTCCTCGCCCACCAGCCACGCCGCGGCGATGCCGGCGACCAGCCCCACGACCAGGCTGAGCACGGCCGCGACGACGACCCGCTTCGTCCAGATCGCGTCGAGCTCCCGCAGCCGCGGGATCGGCACGTGCGGGTGGTCGGCCCCGCTGAGCCGGATCTGCTCGTCCATCGTCCTGCCGTCCTCTCGTGGTCGCTCTCCTGCACGGTCCCTCCCATTGTCCCGCGCCCGCCCACGGGAGGCCGAGCCGCCCGCACCGCGAGCACCGCGAGGGGCGCATAGGGTCGCGAGGGGCGGCGTTCGGCGGCTCTGGGCAGGTCTGACCCGCCGAACGCCGCCCCTCGCGGTGAGGACAGGGACCACGTGGCGCGGCACCGCGGCTCCGGCACTGCACCGGGCTCCCTCCCGCGATCGGAGCGGACCCGGGTCCACAGGGACGGCCGAGGAGAACCGGGACCTGTGTCCGGTGCGCCACCGTGACCGGATGAGAACGCCCGCACCGCTGCCGGAGGAGTTCCGGGACACCGGGTTCTCCGTCCGGAGCGCCCTGGACGCCGGGATCGACCGGGCTCGTCTGCGCACCCGGGACCTGTCCGCACCCGTGGGCCGGGGTGTGCGCGTACC
Organism: Kocuria sp. LUK; assembly: GCF_021012935.1. Classification (NCBI taxonomy): domain Bacteria; kingdom Bacillati; phylum Actinomycetota; class Actinomycetes; order Micrococcales; family Micrococcaceae; genus Kocuria; species Kocuria sp. LUK. The sequence continues at coordinate 364,840 of NZ_JAJMZI010000004.1, read as the reverse complement.
GGCGCGCAGCGAGGAGCCGCTGCGGGAGGCCGCCAGGGCGCTCACGGAGCGGTTCCCCGGGACCGTGGTCAGCAGGCGCAGCGCGGCGGTGCTGTGGCGGATGAGGGTGCCCGCCGGGTGGGAGGACGATCCCGTGCTCCACCTGACCCGCGCCGACGCCGCCCGCGCGCTGGAGCGCCCCGGCGTCGTCTGCCGGCGCTCCCGCATCCCCGGCGGGCACCTGGCCCTTCTGGACGGAATCCCCGTCACCAGCCCGGCCCGCACCTTCGTGGACTGCGCCGCCGAGCTGGGCCCGGACGCCCTCGTGGTGCTCGGCGACGGCATCGTCTGCGCCCACCGCCACGGCGTGCTGCGCGGCGTGCGACCGCAGGCCACCGTCGCGGAGCTGGAGCGGACCGTCGCCGCGCTGACCGGCCGCCGGGGAGTGCGGCGGGCCCGCCGAGCGCTCGAGCGGATCCGGGTCGGCTCGGACTCCGCCCCGGAGACCCGCCTGCGGCTGCTGCTGGAGGACCACGGGATCGACGGCCTCGAGACCGACCTCGCCCTGTGCGAGGCGGGCGGCTTCCCGCTCGTCCAGCCGGACCTCGCGATCCCGGGGGCACGCCTGAGCATCCAGTACGAGGGTGCGCACCACGACCTGCGGGGACAGCGGGTGCGCGACGTCCACCGCCGGCGCGCGACGGAGCGCCTCGGGTGGCGGGAGGTGCGCATCGTCGCCGCCGACCTCCGCACCCTGACGGCCACGCCGTGGGGCACGGTGCCGACCGCGGTGGCACTGGTGCGCGAGGCACTGGACCCCGCCCCGCGAGGGGCGGCGTTCGGCGGCTCCGGCCACGGCTGAACCGCCGAACGCCGCCCCTCGCGACAGGGGGCCCGCCCCTCGCGGCGCCGGGAGCGCGGCGCCGGGAGCGGGGGCGGTCCGGGCGGGTGCCAGAATGACCGGGAACACACACGGAGGGCCCCGGCGGGCCCGGCGAGGAGGAGGCCCCATGAGCGTGCTGGACGGACTGGGCGCGGCGCTGGCCGCCGGAGCGGTCGAGGTGGTCGACCTGACCACGCCCCTGAGCCCGCGGACCCCGGTCCTGCGACTGCCGGAGCCCTTCGCGAACACGGTGGGGCTGAGCACCACCCCGGTCAGCCGCTACGACGAGGCCGGACCCGCCTGGGCCTGGAACGACCTGCACGTGGGCGAGCACGCCGGCACCCACCTGGACGCCCCCGTCCACTGGATCACCGGACGCGGGGGGAGGTCGGTCGACCGGATCGAGCCGGCCCGGCTGGTGGGCCCGGCCGCGGTCGTGGACGTCACCGCGCAGGCCGCCGCGGACGCCGACTTCCTCCTGGAGCCCGAGCACCTCGAGGCCTGGGAGGACGAGCACGGGCGCCTGCCGCGCAACTGCTGGGTGCTGCTGCGCACCGGGTGGGCGGCCCGCGGGGACGACCCCGAGCGCTTCCTCAACGCGGACGAGCACGGCCTGCACGCCCCCGGCCCCTCCGTGGCGGCGGCCGAGTGGCTGGCCGCCCACCCGCACGTCAGCGGCTTCGGCGTGGAGACGGTGGGCATCGACGCCGGGATCGCCGGCGGCTTCGACCCGCCCTTCCCCGCCCACCACCACCTGCTGGGCGCCGACAAGTACGGGCTGACCTCCCTGCGCGGCCTCGACCGGCTGCCGGTGCTCGGCGCGCAGCTCGTCGTCGCGCCGCTGCCCGTGGTCGGCGGCACGGGCAGCCCCGCCCGGGTCCTGGCCCTGGTGGAGCGCACCGCGCAGGAGCCGGAGGCGTGACGGGCACGGTCGCGGCGCTCGTGGCCCGCACCCTGGCCGAGCTGGGGGTGGGCCACGTCTTCGGCGTGGTCGGCAGCGGCAACTTCCACCTCGTCAACGCACTGGTCGCCTGCGGGGTGCCCTTCACCGCGGCCCGGCACGAGAACGGGGCGGCCACGATGGCCGACGCCTTCGCGCGCACCAGCGGGCAGGTCGCCGTGGTGACCACCCACCAGGGCTGCGGGCTGACCAACGCCACGACCGGGATCGGGGAGGCCGCGAAGTCGCGCACCCCGCTGGTGGTGCTCACCGCCGACACGCAGGCCGCGGCGGTGCACTCCAACTTCCGCATCGACCAGGACGGGCTCGCCCGCTCGGTCGGCGCCGTGGCCGAGCGGGTGCACTCCCCCGCCTCCGCCGCGGCGGACACGGCCCGCGCCTACCGCCGCGCCCGCAACGACCGGCGCACCGTGGTGCTCTCCGTCCCGCTCGACGTCCAGGCCGCGCCGGCGCCCGGGCACGCCCCCGTCCCCGCCCTGCCGGACCCGCCCCGCCCGCGCCCCCACGACGACGACGCCGCCCGCCTCGCCGGGCTGCTGGCCTCGGCGCGGCGGCCGGTGTTCGTGGCCGGGCGCGGGGCCCGGGGCGCCCGCGCCGAGCTGATCGCCCTGGCCGAGCGCTGCGGGGCGCTGCTGGCGACCTCCGCGGTGGCCAAGGGCCTGTTCGCCGGGGAGGTCTTCGACCTCGGGATCTCCGGCGGCTTCTCCGCCCCGCTCACCGCCGAGCTGATCCGCGGGGCCGACCTCGCGGTGGGGTGGGGCTGCGCCCTGAACATGTGGACCACCCGCCACGGCCGGCTGCTGGGCCCGGAGGCCGCCGTGGTGCAGGTCGACCTCGAGGAGCAGGCCCTGGGCGCCCACCGGGACCCGGACCGGCCCCTGGCGCTGGGGGTCGTCGGCGACTGCGCGCTCACGGCCCGCGACGTCCTGGCGCGGCTGGAGGGCACGGCGGCCCCGTCGTCGTCGTGGCGCACACCGGAGCTGGCCGCGCGGCTCGCGCGGGAGGGCCGCTGGCGGGACGTCGCCCACGAGGACCTGTCCACCTCCGAGCGGATCGACCCGCGGGTCCTGTCGCGGGCGCTGGACGAGATCCTGCCGGCGGAGCGGGTCGTGGCCGTGGACAGCGGCAACTTCATGGGCTACCCCAGCCAGTACCTGGACGTGCCGGACGAGCGCGGCTTCTGCTTCACCCAGGCGTTCCAGTCGGTCGGGCTCGGGCTGGCCACCGCGATCGGCGCGGCGCTGGCGCAGCCGCACCGGCTGCCCGTGCTCGGCACCGGGGACGGCGGGTTCCTCATGGGGGTCGCCGAGCTGGAGACGGCGGTGCGCCTGGGGCTGCCGCTGGTGTGCGTGGTCTACGACGACGCCGCCTACGGCGCCGAGGTCCACCACTTCGCCGGTCCCGGTGCGCCGGAGGTGCCGCTGGACACGGTGGTGTTCCCCGACACCGACCTCGCGGCCGTCGGCCGCGGCTTCGGCGCGGAGGGGGTCGTGGTGCGCACCCCCGAGGACCTCGAGGCGGTCCGGGCGTGGGTCGCCGGCCCGCGGGAGCGGCCCCTGGTCGTCGACGCGAAGATCGCCTCCGACGGCGGGTCGTGGTGGCTGGCGGAGGCCTTCCGGGGCCACTGACCCCTCGCTCGCCCCCGCACCCGCCCCGCCTCCTGCGCGCGATCCCACGCCCGGCACGAGCTCCCGTGCCGCAGCGGTCCGCGGCGCGGGAGCTCGCGAACGCCGTGGGATCCCGCGGGAGGGGACGGCGCGGTGGCGCGGTCGCGGGACGGGCCGCGGGCGGGGACCGGGCGGGGCCGGGTCAGTCCGGCGGGGTGTCCGTGGCGGCCGTGCTGCCCGGGCGGCGGGAGATGCGCACCCGCTCCACCCGGGCGCCGTCGACCGCGAGGACCTCGAGCCGGTACTCCTCCTCGTCCACCACGTCCCCGGGGCGGGCGACCCGGCCCAGGCGCGACATCACGAACCCGCCGACGGTCTCGTAGTGGCCCTCGGGGATGACCAGCCCGGTCTCCTCGGGCACCTCCTGGATGATCAGCCCGCCGTCGACGAGCACCGCCTCGCCGCGGCGCAGCACCGTGTCCTCGTGCTCGCGCCGGCCGGCGTCGAACTCGTCGTAGATCTCGCCCACGAGCTCCTCCACGAGGTCCTCGAGCGTGACGATCCCGGCGGTCCCGCCGTACTCGTCGACCACGAGCCCGATGTGCCGGCCCTCCGCGCGCATCGTGTGCAGGGTGCGCAGCACGTGGTTGGTCTGCGGCAGGAACGGGATCGGCCGCACGACGTCGCGCAGGGTCCGCGGCGGGGTGCCGATCACGCCGTCGCCGTCGGCGTCGAGGACCACGAGGTCGCGGATGTGCACGAAGCCCAGGACGTCGTCCACGCCCCGGCCCGTCACCGGGTAGCGCGAGTGCGGCAGGGCCAGGGCCGTCCGGTAGGCCTCGGTGACCGGCAGGTCGCCGTCGAGGAAGTGCACCTCCGTGCGCGGGCGCATCACCTCCGCGAGCCGGCGCTCGCCGGCCTCGAAGACGTCGGTGAGGATCGAGCGGGAGACCGGTCCCAGCCCGCGGGTGTCCACGACCATCTCCCGGATCTCCTCGGCGGAGACCTCCTCGCCGGCCGCGTGCGGATCGCCGCCGACGAGCCGGACCACGGCGTTCGTGGAGGCCGACAGCAGCCGGATCACCGGCCGCATCAGGCGGGCGAAGAGGTTCAGCGGCGGGGCCAGCACCCGGGTGAACCCCTCGGCGCGCTGCATCGCGAGCCGCTTGGGCACGAGCTCGCCGAAGACCAGGGAGAGGTAGGCGATCACGAGCGTCATCCCGATCAGCGCGGTGGTCTGCGCCGCGGCGGGGGCCAGGCCCAGCTCCTCGAGCAGCGGGGCGAGGTCCGGGGCGATCGTGGAGGCGCCGTAGGCGGAGGAGAAGAACCCGGCCACGGTCACCCCGATCTGCACCGCGGAGAGGAACATGTTGGGGTCGCGCACGAGGGCCGCGGTCCGCGCGCCCTTGCGCCCGGAGCGCTCGATCCGCTTCACCTGGCTCTCGCGCAGGCTCACGATCGCCATCTCCGTCCCGGCGAACACTCCTCCGATCAGCACGAAGGCGAGCACGAGCAGGAGGTTGACGAGGGTGTCCGAGTCCATGGCGCCCACGCTACCGGGGCCGCGGCGGCCGCCGGGATCTCATCCGGGCGTCACCCCGTGTTCTCCCGCCCGTCGCCGGGCCCGGCTTGCCTGGGGACCGCACCGTTGCCGTCCCCCGAGGAGTCCCCCCGTGAGCACCGCCCCCGCCCCCCGCACCGTGCGCGCCGCGACCGCCGGCGCCCTGGCCGCCGCCGCCGTCCTGGGTCCCGCCGTCCCCGCGGCCGCCGCCCCGGCCGGGACCGAGCGCCCCCTGCTGATCGGCCACCGCGGCGCCGCCGGCACCGCCCCCGAGAACACCGTGCCCGCGTTCCGCGACGCCCGCGCGGCCGGGGCCGACTACCTGGAGGTCGACGTCCAGCTCAGCGCCGACGGCGTCCCGTTCCTGTTCCACGACGACACCCCGGCCCGCACCACGGACGTCGAGGAGGTCTTCCCCGGCCGCGAGGACGACCCCGTCACCTCGTTCACCTGGGCCGAGCTGCAGCGCCTCGACGCCGGCTCCGCCTTCGGCGAGCGCTGGGCCGGGGAGCGGATCCCCCACCTCGACGACGCGGCCGAGGTGGCCACCGTCAACACCGGCGTGTACATCGAGATCAAGTCCCCCCGCAGCTCCCCCGGCATCGAGCAGGTCGTGGCCGGCGCCCTGGCCGAGGACCCGCGGTGGGCCCGGCTGCTCGAGGCCGGCAAGGTGACCGTGATCGGCTTCGACGAGGCCTCCAACCGCACCTTCGCCGGGCTCGCCCCCGACGTGCCGCTGCAGCAGCTCTCCGGCACCGTCCCGGACGCCGCCACGCTGGCGCGGTGGGCGCAGGTGGTCGACTCGGTGGGCACCGACTACCGCGCCCTCGACGCCGCGGGCGTCGACCGCGCCCGGTCCGCCGGACTGGACCTCGGGGTCTACACCGTCAACTCCCCCGAGGCCGTCCGGCACGTGCTGGACCTGGGCGTGGACATGGTCACCGGTGACTTCCCGGTCCAGACCGACCGGCTGCTCGACGGCCTGGACCCCGTCCCGGGCGACCACGGGGTCGAGATCGCCGGGGCCGTCAACGACGCCCCCGGCGACGACCTCCGCCCCGAGGGCGGCGAGCACGTGGTGCTGGCCAACACCGGGCAGCGCAGCGTGGACGTGAGCGGCTGGACGATCCGCGACGCCGCGTACAACGTGCTGACCGTGGGCGAGGGCTACGTGCTGGCTCCCGGCGAGCAGCTGCGGGTCCACACCGGCCCCGGCACGGACGGCCCGGACGCCTGGTTCGGCGACCGGACCTCGGCCGTGCTCAACAACGGCGGCGACTCCGTGGCGCTGTGGACGGACGAGGACCGGCTGCAGGACGTCTTCGCGAACTGAGCACCGGCCCCCTGCAGCGCACCGCACCGGCCGCGGGCGCCGCGGCCGGTGCGGCGCTCACCACAGGTGGCGGCAGGCGGGGTCCTGGCAGGCGAACTCGGGGGCCCGGCCGTCCGGCAGCATCATCGACGGCGAGGCGAGCTCGACGTCGCGGGCCCGGTCCCAGTCGTCGGGCATGATCTGGACGTAGACGAGCTCGAAGCCCGTGCCGCCGCAGCGGGGGCACGGCGCGGTGGTGCCGCGCAGGCCGTCGGACGAGGTGGTGACCACGGTGGACCTCCCTGCCGGGCCCGGGCCTTCCGGGACCGGTGGGCCCAGTGTAGGGGCCGGGTCCGTCAGCGGCACCCGGCCGTGAACACGGTCCCCTCGCCGCTCAGCTCCACGGGCGTGGGCCCGCCCGTGTGCAGCAGGGACTGTCCGCCGCCCAGGGGCCACTGCCGCCCGCCGGCGCGCAGCGCGGCCGTGCCGGCGGCGGTCAGGACCACCGCGGTGCCGCGCAGCTGCGCGCGGGCGGTGCGGCCGGGGACCAGCTCGTGGGCGGTGAGCTCGAGCCGGTCGTCCCACAGCGGGTAGTGCCGGGCGCCGTCGGGCCCGGTGGGCGGGTCCACGACCTCGGGGGCCGCCTGCTCGGGGGCCAGCACCGCCAGCAGCTCGGCGACGTCGACGTGCTTGCCGGTCAGCCCCGCGCGCAGCACGTTGTCCGAGGAGGCCATGACCTCCACGGCGGTCCCTGAGAGGTAGGCGTGCAGCTGCCCGGCCGGGGTGTGCAGGGACTGCCCCGGTTCCAGCACCACGTGGTGCATGCACACGGCCACGAGCAGCCCGCGGTCGCCCGGGTGGCGGTCGTGGACGTGGCGGACCAGCCGGGCGACCGGGTCCTGAGGGTCCGCGGCGCGGGCCGCGGCGAGGGTCGCCGCGACGGCGGTGCGGGCGGCGTCGTCGTCCAGGCCCAGGACGGCCGGCAGGAGGGGCCGGTCCGCGTCGAGCAGCCGGCACAGCCAGTCCAGGTCCAGGCGCCGGGCCGTGGCGCGCAGCCGGTCCGCGGGCTGCAGGCCCGTGAGCACCTCGGTGCGGGAGACCGCGACGACGGTCTCGGGCTTGGCGGAGCGGTCCTTGTAGTTGCGCTCGGGCGCCTCGAGGGGGATCCCGGCGCGCTCCTCGCGCTCGAAGCCGGCCCGGGCCTGCTCGGGGGTGGGGTGGACCTGCAGGGACAGCGGGGCGTCGATCGCCAGGATCTTCAGCAGGAACGGCAGCCGGTCCCCCGTCCCCTCCGGCAGGAAGCGCCCGGGGTCCGCCCCGACCAGGGCGTCCAGCGGCTCCTCCCGCCCGTCGACGAGCACCGCGGAGGGCGCCGCGGGGTGGGCCCCGACCCACAGCTCGGCCTCCGGCTCGGGGCTCGGGACGGGCCCGCCGCGCAGCCGCGCCAGGACCTCGCGGGAGCCCCACGCGTAGTGCTGGACCGGATTGCGCATGCCGAAGATCTCACCCATGCCGCTCATCCAACCACAGGGATCCGCGTGCCCCGGGGAGCCCGTGGCATAGGATCACCCCTTGTGACTATCGATCTCTCAGCTTCGTTCAAGGCCTACGACGTCCGCGGCATCGTGGGCGAGTCCATCACCGAGGACACCGTGCGCGCCACCGGCGCCGCGTTCGTGGACGTCCTGGACCTGGCCGGTCGCACGGTGCTGGTCGGCGGGGACATGCGCCCCTCCTCCCCCGCGTTCGTGGACGCCTTCGCCGAGGGCGCGACCCGCCGCGGGGCCGACGTCGTGAAGATCGGGCTGATCTCCACCGACGAGCTCTACTTCGCCTGCGGCACCCTCGACGCGGCCGGGGTGACCTTCACCGCGAGCCACAACCCGGCCCAGTACAACGGGATGAAGATGTCCCGGGCCGGGGCCGTGCCGGTCTCCTCGGAGACCGGGCTCCACGAGATCCGCGACCTCGCCCAGCGCTACCTCGACGACGGCGCCGTCCCGGCCGCCGCCGCTGCCGGCACGGTGGGCGAGCGCGACGTGCTGGCCGACTACGCCGCCTACCTGCGCGGGCTCGTGGACCTCTCCGGGACCCGTCCGCTGAAGGTCGTGGTCGACGCCGGCAACGGCATGGCCGGGCTGACCACCCCCGCGGTGCTGGGCGGGTCCGTGCTGGAGCCGCTGCCCCTGGAGATCGTGCCCCTGTACTTCGAGCTCGACGGCACCTTCCCGAACCACCCGGCGAACCCGCTCGAGCCGGAGAACCTGCGCGACCTGCAGGCGGCGGTGCGCGAGCACGGCGCCGACCTCGGGATCGCCTTCGACGGCGACGCCGACCGCTGCTTCGTGGTCGACGAGCAGGGCGGGACGATCTCCCCCTCGGCCGTCACGGCGCTCGTGGCCGAGCGCGAGATCGACCGGGCCCGGGCCGAGGGCGTCGAGTCCCCGGTGATCATCCACAACCTCATCACCTCCCGGGCCGTCCCGGAGCTGGTCACGGCCCGTGGCGGCCGGCCGGTGCGCACCCGGGTGGGGCACTCCTTCATCAAGGCCGTGATGGCCGAGGAGGGGGCCGTGTTCGGGGGGGAGCACTCCGCGCACTACTACTTCAAGGACTTCTTCAACGCGGACACCGGCATGCTCGCGGCCATGCACCTGCTGGCCGCCCTGGGCGAGCAGGACCGCCCGCTGAGCGAGCTGATGCACCAGTACGACCCCTACGCCGCCTCGGGCGAGATCAACTCCGAGGTCGCGGACAAGGACGCCGCCGTGCGCCGGGTCGCCGAGGCCTTCGCGGGCCCCGGGGTCGATGTCGAGGACCTGGACGGGACCACGTTCACCAGCGCCGGGGAGGGCTGGTGGTTCAACCTGCGCCCGTCCAACACCGAGCCGTTCCTGCGCCTGAACGTCGAGGCCGAGGACGCCGCGACCATGGAGCGGGTGCGCGACCGGGTGCTGGGGATCGTGCGCGCCTGAGCGCCGAGCGCACGGAGCCCCGCCGGACACCGTCCGGCGGGGCTCCGTGCTGCCGGGGCTCCCGGCCCCCGGTCTCAGGCCGCGACGGCCTCGCGCGCCTCGTCGTGGAGCATCCACTGGTCGGGGCCGAGGATCTCGTAGGCGATGCTGCGGCCGGGCACGCCCTGGGCGATCGCGGCCGAGCGGGCCGCCCGCATGAAGGGCAGGGGACCGCACAGCACCACCTGGGCGTCGGCGGGGATCGGCACGCCGGTCAGGTCCATGAACCCGTGGTGGTCGCCCTCGCCGGGGGTCTCCATCCAGGTCTCCAGGCGCGCGGCGGGCAGCTCGGCCACGAGCAGCTCGTGCAGCTCCCGCAGCGGCCAGGTGGCCAGCGAGCGGTCGGCGTGCAGCACCAGGACCTCGCGCCGGGACTCCTCGCGGACGAGCCGGTCCAGGAACGCGAGCATGGGGGTGACGCCGATGCCGGCGGAGGCCAGCACCAGGGGGCCCTCCCCCTCGGGGAGCACGACGTCGCCGTAGGGGTTCGAGACCCGCAGCACGTCGCCCACCTGCACGTCGTGGTGCAGCACCGGGGTGACCTCGCCGCGCTCGTCGAGGCGGACGGCGATGCGGCGGGCCCCCTCCGGTCCGGGCACGAGCGTGAACTGCCGCGGCTGCTCCACGCCGTCGGGCATCCGGACCTGGACGGTCACGTACTGGCCCGCCACCGCGGGGGTCATCGGGGTGTCGTCGGCGGGCTCGAGGGTGATGGCCGTGGTGGTGGCCCCGGTCCGCTCCTTGGCCGCGACCCGGAACGGGGCGAACGCCACGGCGTTGGCCTGGGCTGCGTACAGGCCCTCCTCGATCTTGATGAGGGCGTCGGCCATCAGCCAGTACACCTCGTCCCAGGCGGCCGCGACCTCGGGCGTGACGGCGTCGCCGAGGTCCCGGGCGATCGCGCCGAACAGGTGCTCGTGGACGATCGGGTAGTGCTCGGGCAGCACGCCCAGGGACGCGTGCTTGTGCGCCACGCGGGACAGCAGCTCGTCGGGGTAGCTGTCCGGGTGGGAGAGCAGCCAGGAGGCGAACATCGCGATCGAGCCGGCGAGGGCCTGCGCCTGCGTCCCGTTCTTCTGGTTGGAGCGGCTGAACATCCCGTCCAGCAGATCGGGGCGCGCCTCGAACATGGAGCGGTAGAACTCCGGGGTGATGAACGGGATGCGCTCGGCGACGACGCCGATGGTCTGCTCGATGACGGGGCGGGACTTCTCGGACAGCACGGTTGCCTCCTGGGGTGCCGGTGGTGGACACCCCAAAACTAGCATCTGAGATGCTTTATTAAGGAATCGGCGCGGCGGCCGTGCTGCCGGGCTGCTCCGGGGGCCGCAGCCCGATGCTGACGAGCACCGGCCCGGCCTGGCGCCCGCTCACGAGCTCGCGCACACGGACGCCGTCGAGCTCGCGGAAGAAGGCCTCGCGGGCGTCGGCCAGCACGCGGCGCAGCCGGCAGGACCGGTCCAGGGGGCAGCTGCCGCCGGGGGCCTCGCACTCGACCATCGCGGAGCCGGCCTCGAGCTCGCGCAGCAGCGCCCCGACGGAGGCCTCCAGGCCGGCGGGCGTGATCGACACCCCGCCGGCGCGCCCGCGGCTGGAGGCGAGCAGCCCCAGCCCGCTGAGCCGGCCCACGGTCTTGGTCACGTGGTGGTAGGGCGCGCCGACGCCCTCGGCGATGGCGCGCGTGGTGAGCCTCTCGCCCTCGGGCGCCGCGCCGGTCAGCAGCAGCACCCGCAGGGCGATGTCCGAGAACGCCGTCAGCCGCACGGTGGCACCCCTTCCTCCGGGGATCGCTCCCCGTCCTCCCGCCCGTCCCGGGACTCGCGGGCGGACCGTCCATTCTCCCACGCGGGCCCCGGGCGGGCGAGCGACCCCGGGTCCGCGGCGGCCCGGGACGCCGCGAGGGGCCCTCCCCGTGGCGGGAAGGGCCCCTCGCGGACCGCGGAGCAGGTGCTCAGGCCTGGTTCAGGCGCTCCTCGAGCCCGGCGCGCTGCTCGAGCAGGACCTCCGGGACGGCCCCGAGCCTGCGGAACCACTCGTCGATGCTGGGCAGCTCGGCCCGCCACTCCTCGGCGTCGACCGTCAGGGCGGCCTCGAGCTCGGCGTCGGTGATCTCCAGGCCCGTCAGGTCCAGGTCCTCCTTGCGGGGCAGGACGCCGACCGGGGTCTCCCGGCCGCCGGCCCGGCCCTGCAGCCGCTCGACGATCCACTTCACCACGCGGGTGTTCTCGCCGAAGCCGGGCCAGGCGAACCCGCCCTCGGGGGTGCGGCGGAACCAGTTGACGTAGAAGATCTTCGGCATGTTCTCCTCGCCGACCCGCGCCCCGGTGTCGAGCCAGTGCTCGAGGTAGTCGTTGGCGTTGTAGCCGATGAACGGGAGCATCGCCATGGGGTCGCGGCGGACCACGCCCACGGCGCCCTTGGCGGCCGCCGTGGTCTCCGAGGAGAGCGTGGCGCCCTGGAAGACGCCGTGCTCCCAGCCGAAGGACTGCGAGACGAGCGGGACGGTGGTCTTGCGCCGGCCACCGAAGATGATCGCGGACAGCGGCACGCCGTTCGGGTCGTCGTACTCGGGGGCGAGCGTGTCGACCTGCTTGATGGGCGTGCAGAAGCGGGAGTTGGGGTGCGCGGCCGGGCGCCCGGAGTCGGGGGTCCAGTCGTTGCCCTTCCAGTCGGTCAGGTGCGCCGGGGTCTCCTCGGTCATCCCCTCCCACCACACGCCGCCGTCGTCGGTGAGCGCCACGTTGGTGAAGATGGTGTTGCCCTTGGCGATCGCGTGCATCGCGTTGGGGTTGGTCGGCCACCCGGTGCCGGGGGCCACGCCGAAGAGGCCGGCCTCGGGGTTGACCACCCGCGCCTGGCCGTCCTTGCCGAAGCGGATCCAGGAGATGTCGTCCCCGACCATCTCGGTCTTCCAGCCCTCCAGCGTGGAGTCCAGCATCGCGAAGTTCGTCTTGCCGCACGCGGACGGGAACGCCGCGGAGATGAAGTGCGTCCCGCCCTGCGGGTCGGTGATCTTGAGGATGAGCATGTGCTCGGCCAGCCAGCCCTCGTCGTGGGCGATCGCGGAGGCGATGCGCAGGGCGTAGCACTTCTTGCCCAGCAGCGCGTTGCCGCCGTAGCCGGAGCCGAAGGACCAGATCGCGCGGTCCTCGGGGAACTGCACGATGTACTTGGTGGGGTTGCACGGCCAGGGCACGTCCTGCTGGCCCGGCTCCAGCGGGGCGCCCAGGGAGTGCAGGCACTCGACGAAGAACGCGTTCTGCGCCGTCATCTTCTCCAGCACGGGCGTGCCGATCGTGGCCATGATCCGCATGGAGCACACCACGTAGGCGGAGTCGGAGATCTCCACGCCGTAGCTGGGGTGCTCGGCGTCGAGGTGGCCCATGACGAAGGGGATGACGTACATGGTGCGCCCGCGCATCGAGCCCGCGAACTTCTTGCGCAGGGTCGCCTTCATCACCTCCGGGTCCTCCCAGTTGTTGGTGGGACCCGCGCCCTTCTCGGTCTTGGTGCAGATGAAGGTCCGCTCCTCGACGCGGGCGACGTCGTCCGGGTCGGAGAAGGCGGCGAAGGAGTTCGGGAACTTGTCCTCGGCCAGGCGCACGAACGTGCCGGCCTCCACCAGCTCGCCGGTGAGCCGGTCCCACTCCTCCTCGGAGCCGTCCACCCAGTGGATGCGCTCGGGCTGCGTGAGCTCCGCCATCTCCCGCACCCACCCGAGCAGGTGCGCGTGGGTGGTGGGCGGGTTCTCCAGCGCGTCCTTCACAGCCTCGTTCAGCCCGGTGGTCTCCGTCGTTGCAGTGGGGTTGTCAGCCATTGACATGTCTCCTCGTTGAGGCCGTCCGCCGACCGCCCGGCCCTCGTCGTGCGCGCTCGCCGTCGAGCGCTCCGGCCCGGGGGGCACCGGGCCCACAGCGAGCGGCGTGCATGGAAGCAGGGGCGGCCGGTCTCTACTGTGATGTGCGGCCCATCCTAGCCCCCAGGACCCGCGCCGGGGCGCAGGGTTACGCCCCGCGGGCCGGGCCCTCCCGCACCCCGCCCCGCGGGCACCCCGGCGGGGCGCACCCCTCGCTCCCGTCGCGCCGGCCGCGCGTTCCCCCGGCTTCCCGCACCCTTCACCCCGGTTTTGCAGAACCGCAGGCCGCATGTAAGGTTGTACCCGGCTCGAGCGGCGGAGACGCCGGGCGGAGCCGATGCGCCTGTAGCTCAACGGATAGAGCATCTGACTACGGATCAGAAGGTTGGGGGTTCGAATCCCTCCAGGCGCACCACCAGAAGGCCCCGGACCGCACGGTCCGGGGCCTTCTCGCGCTCCCCGCCGGACGCGGGCCGGCGCGTCTCCCGGCGTCACAGCACCCGCGGGACCGGGCGATCCTGTTGCACCTGGCGCAACACCTCGGCTACGGTGTGGGAACAGTCACATCGACTGCAGTCGACGACGTGCGGCGGGAGAGTCCCGCTCAGCAGTTGTGGAGCGGGCGCCGTAGGAGCAATTCCTCCCCGGGAAACTCTCAGGCCCCCGTACCGCCGCACCGAGGCGCATCTGGAAAGTGGCGCGGAGCACCTCCGCGCACGCCGAAGGAGCAAGCCCCACCCCCAGTCCGGGAGGGCGGAAACTCTCAGGCAGAGCAACAGATCGGGGAGGACCCACGGACCGCGCGGCAGGGCCGCGCCGAGCACTGGAGTTCTCCCGAGACATGACGATCACCGCTCCCCTCCCCACGACCACCCGCCCGGCCGGCGACGCCTTCGCCGACCGCCACATCGGCCCCGACGCCGGGGCGGCCGCCACGATGCTCGCGGCCGTCGGCCTGACCGGCCTCGACGAGCTCGTCGACACCGCCGTGCCCGCGGACATCCGCCAGCAGGCGCCGCTGGAGCTGCCCGCGCCGCGCTCCGAGGCCGAAGCCCTCGCCGAGCTGCGCCGGATGGCCTCGCGCAACGTCCTGCGCACGCAGATGATCGGCCAGGGCTTCTCCGACACCCTCACCCCGCCGGTGATCCTGCGCAACGTGCTGGAGAACCCCGCCTGGTACACCGCCTACACCCCCTACCAGCCCGAGATCTCGCAGGGCCGGCTGGAGGCGCTGCTGAACTACCAGACGATGGTCGCGGACCTGACCGGGCTGCCCGTGGCCAACGCCTCCCTGCTCGACGAGGCCTCCGCCGTGGCCGAGGCGGTGCTGCTGATGCGCCGGACCAACAAGGCCCGCGCCGAGGCCCGCACCGTCCTGGACGCCAACCTCTTCCCGCAGACCCTCGCCGTGGTGCAGGGCCGGGCCCGCGCGCTCGGCTTCGAGGTCGAGGTCGCGGACCTCTCGGCGGGCCTGCCCGAGGGGGAGATCTCCGGGATCGTCCTCCAGCAGCCCGGCGACGACGGCGCCGTCGTCGACCACGCCGCGGTCGTCGCCGCGGCGAAGGAGCGCGGGGCCATGGTGACCGTCGCCGCCGACATCCTCGCCCTGACCCTGATCGTCCCCCCGGGCGAGCAGGGCGCGGACATCGCCGTCGGCAGCACCCAGCGCTTCGGCGTCCCCCTGTTCTTCGGCGGCCCGCACGCCGCCTACATGGCCGTGCGCAAGGGCCTGGAGCGCTCCCTGCCCGGCCGTCTCGTGGGGGTCTCCACCGACGACGCCGGGGCCCGGGCCTACCGGCTCGCGCTGCAGACGCGCGAGCAGCACATCCGCCGGGAGAAGGCGACCTCCAACATCTGCACCGCCCAGGCGCTGCTCGCGGTGGTGGCCTCCATGTACGCGGTGTACCACGGCCCCTCCGGGCTGCGCGCCATCGCCGAGCGCGTGCACGCCCACGCCCGCACCCTGGCCGGCGCGCTCGCCGGCGCCGGCGTCGAGCTCGCCGCCGAGCAGTTCTTCGACACCGTCCGCGCCCGGGTGCCCGGCCGCGCCGAGGCCGTGGTCGAGGCCGCCGAGGCCCTGGGCGTGAACCTGCGCCTCGTCGACGCGGACAGCGTCGGCGTCTCGGCCGACGAGGTCACGACGACCGAGCACCTCGTCGCCGTGGTCACCGCCTTCGGGATCCGCGACGCCGGAGCGGCCGTGGCCGCCGCCGCGGCGGCGGCCCGGGACGGCGCCCACGCCCTGTCCCCGGCCGTGGCCCGCAGCTCCGAGTACCTGACGCACCCGATCTTCCACACGGTCCGCTCCGAGACCCAGATGATGCGCTACCTGCGCCGGCTCTCCGACCGGGACCTGGCGCTGGACCGCACGATGATCCCGCTGGGCTCGTGCACCATGAAGCTCAACGCCACCGCCGAGATGGAGGCGATCTCCTGGCCGGAGTTCGCCGGGATCCACCCGTTCGCCCCGGGCCACCAGACCGCGGGGTGGCGGGAGCTCATCGACGACCTCGAGGCGCGCCTGTGCGCGATCACCGGCTACGCCGGGGTGTCCATCGCCCCGAACGCCGGCTCGCAGGGCGAGTACGCGGGGCTGCTGGCCATCCGCCAGTACCACCTGGCCAACGGCGCCGGCGAGCGGACCGTGTGCCTCATCCCCGCCTCCGCCCACGGCACCAACGCCGCCTCGGCCGTGCTCGCCGGGCTGCAGGTCGTCGTGGTGCGGACGGCCGCCGACGGCACCATCGACGCCGCCGACCTGGACGCGAAGCTCGAGGCCCACCGGGACCGGCTGGCGGCCATCATGATCACCTACCCCTCCACGCACGGGGTCTACGACGCCGACGTGCGCGAGGTCTGCGACAAGGTCCACGCCGCCGGCGGGCAGGTCTACATCGACGGGGCGAACCTCAACGCCCTGGTCGGCCTGGCCCAGCCCGGGCGCTTCGGCGGGGACGTCTCGCACCTGAACCTGCACAAGACCTTCTGCATCCCCCACGGCGGCGGCGGGCCCGGCGTCGGGCCCGTGGCCGTGGCCGAGCACCTCGTGCCGTTCCTGCCCGGGGCCGCCGCGGGCGGGTCCAACGGCCGCACGGGCACGCCCGTCACCTCGGCCCCCTACGGCTCCGCCGGGGTGCTGCCCATCTCGTGGGCCTACGTCGCGATGATGGGCGGTGAGGGCCTGACCGAGGCCACGAAGCACGCCCTGCTCTCCGCCAACTACGTCGCGGCGCGGCTGGACGAGCACTTCCCGGTGCTCTACACCGGCAACCGCGGGCTCGTGGCCCACGAGTGCATCCTCGACCTGCGCGAGCTGACGGCCCGCAGCGGGGTCACCGCCGAGGACGTCGCCAAGCGGCTGATCGACTACGGCTTCCACGCGCCCACGCTGTCCTTCCCGGTGGCGGGCACCCTGATGGTCGAGCCGACCGAGTCCGAGGACCTCGCGGAGCTGGACCGGTTCGTCGAGGCGATGATCGCGATCCGCGCCGAGATCGACCAGGTCCTCGCCGGGGACTTCCCGGTGGAGGACTCGCCGCTGCGCCGGGCCCCGCACACCGCCGTCGCCGTCGCCGGCACGCAGTGGGACCGGCCCTACTCCCGCGAGCAGGCGGCCTTCCCCGTCCCCTCCCTGCGGCAGGACAAGTACTTCCCGCCCGTGGGCCGCATCGACGGTGCGGCCGGGGACCGGACCCTGATCTGCTCCTGCCCGGCCCCCGAGGCCTTCGAGAACTGACCCGGCGCAGCCACGAAAGGCACCGAGACCATGACTGTCAGCACCACCTCCCGGCACACCGCCCTGCACGACCGGCACGCCACCCTCGGCGCGTCCTTCACCGACTTCGGCGGCTGGGACATGCCCCTGAAGTACACCTCCGAGCTCACCGAGCACCGCGCGGTGCGCGAGGCGGCCGGGCTCTTCGACCTCTCCCACATGGGCGAGGTGCGGGTCTCCGGCCCCGACGCGGGCACGTTCCTGAACACCGCGCTCGTCGGCAACCTCGCCGTGATCGCCGTGGGCCGGGCCAAGTACTCCCTCCTGTGCACCCCCGAGGGCGGGATCGTCGACGACCTGATCACCTACCGGCTCGCCGAGCAGGAGTTCCTCGTCGTGCCCAACGCCGGCAACGCGGCCACGGTCGCCGCCGCCCTCCGGGAGCGGGCGGCCGGCTTCGACGTCGTCGTCGCCGACGAGTCCGCCGAGACCTCCCTGGTCGCGGTCCAGGGCCCGGCCGCCGAGGCGATCCTGCTGGGCCTGGTCCCGGACGGGCAGCACGAGGCCGTGACCGGGCTGAAGTACTACGCCGCCGGGACCGTCACGGTCGCCGGGACCCCCGTGCTGCTGGCCCGCACCGGCTACACCGGCGAGGACGGCTTCGAGCTCTACGTCCCGAACGCGCAGGCCGTCCCGCTGTGGGACGCCCTGCTGGCGGCCGGCCGGGAGCACGGGCTCGTCCCCTGCGGGCTGGCCAGCCGCGACTCCCTCCGGCTCGAGGCCGGCATGCCGCTCTACGGCCAGGAGCTCGGCCTCGAGGTCACGCCCTTCGAGGCGGGCCTGGGCCCGGTCGTGTCCTTCAAGAAGGAGGAGGACTTCGTCGGCCGCGCCGCCCTCGAGGCCCGCCGCGACGAGGGCGTCACCCGCACCCTGGTCGGCCTGCGCGGCCGCGGCCGCCGCTCCGCCCGCAGCCACTACCCGGTGCTCGCCGAGGGCCGCCGCGTCGGGGAGGTCACCTCCGGGGCGCCGAGCCCCACCCTCGGCCACCCCGTCGCCCTCGCCTACGTGGAGACCGCGTTCGCCGAGCCCGGCACCGTCCTCGAGGTGGACCTGCGGGGCAAGCCCGAGACCTTCGACGTCGTCCCCCTGCCGTTCTACCGGCGCCAGAAGTAGACCCCGAGCCCTGACCGAAAGGACCCCACCATGAGCACCGTCCTGCCCGACCTGCGCTACTCCGCGGAGCACGAGTGGATCGACTCCGCCTCCCCCGCCCGCATCGGCATCAGCCAGGTCGCCGTCGACGCCCTGGGCGACGTCGTCTACCTCGACCTGCCCGAGGCCGGCTCCACCGTCACCGCGGGCGAGGTCTGCGGCGAGGTCGAGTCCACCAAGTCCGTCTCCGAGCTGTTCTCCCCCGTCACGGGCACCGTGGTCGAGGTCAACGCCGAGGCCGTGGACAACCCCGCCGTCCTCAACGAGGACCCCTACGGCGCCGGCTGGCTGTTCACCGTCGAGGTCTCCGAGGAGGGCCCGCTGCTCTCCGCCCAGGAGTACGCCGACGCCAACGGGGGTGAGCTCGGATGAGCGCGGACGCCACCGCCCTGACCTCCGCCCTCGACCAGGACCTCGCCCTGCTCGACCCCGAGGTCGCCGAGCGCATCGACGCCGAGCTGCGCCGCCAGCAGGACGGGCTGGAGATGATCGCCTCGGAGAACCACACCGCCCGCGCCGTGATGCAGGCCCAGGGCTCCGTGCTGACCAACAAGTACGCCGAGGGCTACCCCGGCCGGCGCTACTACGGCGGCTGCGAGCACGTCGACGTGATCGAGCAGCTGGCCGTCGACCGGGTCAAGGACCTGTTCGGCGCCGCCTTCGCCAACGTCCAGCCCCACTCCGGGGCCCAGGCCAACGCCGCGGTGATGCACGCGCTGCTCACCCCCGGGGACACCATCCTCGGGCTCGACCTCGCCCACGGCGGGCACCTGACCCACGGCATGAAGCTGAACTTCTCCGGCAAGCTCTACCGGGTCGTGGCCTACGGCGTGGACGAGGCCACGTGCACGGTGGACATGGACGAGGTCGCCCGCCTGGCCCGGGAGCACCGCCCCCGGCTCATCGTCGCCGGCTGGTCGGCGTACCCGCGTCAGCTGGACTTCGCCGCGTTCCGCCGCATCGCCGACGAGGTGGGCGCCTGGCTCATGGTCGACATGGCCCACTTCGCCGGGCTCGTCGCCGCCGGGCTGCACCCCAGCCCCGTGCCCCACGCCCACGTGGTCACCTCGACCACGCACAAGACCCTGGCAGGTCCCCGGGGCGGGATCATCCTGTCGAACGAGGCCGAGGTCGCCAAGAAGATCAACTCGGCGGTCTTCCCCGGCCAGCAGGGCGGCCCCCTGGAGCACGTGATCGCCGGCAAGGCGGTCGCCTTCGGCATCGCCGCCGGGGAGGAGTTCCGCGACCGCCAGCGGCGCACCCTCGAGGGCGCCCGCCTGCTCGCCGAGCGCCTGCTCGCCCCGGACGTCGCCGAGGCCGGGATCTCCGTGGTCAGCGGAGGCACCGACGTGCACCTGGTCCTCGTGGACCTGCGCGACTCCGAGCTGGACGGCAAGCAGGCCGAGGACCTCCTCGCCCGGGTCGACATCACGGTCAACCGCAACGCGGTGCCCTTCGACCCCCGCCCGCCGATGGTCACCTCCGGGCTGCGCATCGGCACCCCGGCCCTGGCCACCCGCGGCTTCGGGACGGAGGCCTTCGCCGAGGTGGCCGATATCATCGCCGAGACCCTCGTGGCCGGCGCCCGCGCGGGCGCCGGGGGCGTGGACCCGGCGGTGCTGGCCGCCCTCGAGTCCCGCGTCCGGGCGCTGGCCTCGGCGCACCCGCTCTACCCCGGCCTGGCCCCGCTGACCGCGGGCCGCTGAGGACCGGGCCACCGGTTCCCCACCGGGCGGCGCCGGGTGCGCAGGGAGATCCCCTCCGCACCCGGCGCCGCCCCGCACCCCTCTCGTCTGGAGCACATCATGGCCATCAGCGTCTTCGACCTCTTCTCCGTGGGCATCGGCCCCTCGAGCTCCCACACCGTCGGCCCCATGCGCGCCGCCCGCCGCTTCGCCCAGACCCTCGTCGGGCAGGAGCTCCTCGAGCGGACCGCCGGCCTGCGCGTGGACGTCTACGGCTCCCTCGCCGCCACCGGCCGCGGGCACGGCACGTTCACCGCGATCCTCCTCGGCCTCGAGGGCTACGACCCCGAGACCGTGCTGCCCGACCAGGTCGAGGAGCGCCTGGCGGACATCGCCGCCGGCGGCACCCTGCGGCTGTGCGCCGCCCTCGGCCGGCGCAAGGACCTCCCGTACGCCGTGGAGGACATGGTCCAGCACCCGCTGACCGTGCTCGAGCGGCACACCAACGGCATGCGCTTCCAGGCCCTCGACGCGGACGGGGCCGTGCTGGCCGACGAGACCTGGTTCTCGGTCGGCGGCGGGTTCATCGTCCAGGAGGGCGAGGAGGACGCGGCGGCGGCCGAGCTCGACGAGGCCAGCAAGCAGGTCCCGCACCCGTTCCGCACCGCGCGGGAGCTCCTGGCGCACTGCCGGGCCACGGGCCTGTCCATCAGCGACGTGATGCTGGCCGACGAGCGCACCTGGCGCACCGAGGAGGAGATCCGGGCGGGGCTGCTGCACATCTGGGACGTCATGGAGCAGTGCAAGGACTCCAGCCTGCGCCGCACCGGCACCCTGCCGGGCGGGCTCAAGGTCGCCCGCCGGGCCCCGGCCTGGCACGACCGGCTGCGCCGGGAGGACCCGGACCGGGACCCGTCCTACTGGCAGGAGTGGGTGAACCTCGTGGCTCTGGCCGTCAACGAGGAGAACGCCTCCGGCGGGCGGGTCGTCACCGCCCCGACCAACGGGGCGGCCGGGATCATCCCCGCCGTGCTGTTCTACGCCACCCACTACGCCCCCGAGATCCGGCGGGCGATGGCCGGCGGGGACGCCGAGGAGCTGCGGCGGGTCCGCGAGTCCGTCGTGGTCCGCTTCCTGCTGGCCGCCGGCGCCGTGGGCGTCCTGTACAAGGAGCAGGCCTCCATCTCCGGGGCCGAGGTCGGCTGCCAGGGCGAGGTCGGCTCCGCCTCCTCGATGGCCGCCGGCGGCCTGGCCGAGGTCCTCGGCGGGACCCCGGAGCAGGTGGAGAACGCCGCGGAGATCGCCATGGAGCACAACCTCGGCCTGACCTGCGACCCCATCGGCGGGCTCGTGCAGGTGCCCTGCATCGAGCGCAACGCGATCGCCGCCGCCAAGGCCATCAACGCCGCGAAGATGGCGCTGTGGGGCGACGGCACCCACCGGGTGAGCCTCGACGAGGTCATCGTCACCATGCGCGAGACCGGCAAGGACATGAGCCACAAGTACAAGGAGACCGCGCTCGGCGGACTGGCCGTCAACGTCGTCGAGTGCTGAGCCGCGCACCGCGAGCTCCCCTGCCCCTCCCGGCCCCGTCCGGCGCCCCTCCGGGGACGCCGGGCGGGGCCGTCGCGCTCCGCACCGCGCGGACGTGCCGTGCCGCGGGCACGGTCGCGACCTGCGACGACACGGCAGAACGGCCGAGTTGTGCGCTGCGGCACACCCGGCCTATGGTGTGACTGCAGTCACAGCACAGCCGTGGACGTGCGGCGGGAGAGTCCCGCTCAGCAGTCGTGGAGCGGGCGCCGTAGGAGCAATTCCTCCCCGGGAAACTCTCAGGCCCCCGTACCGCCGCACCGAGGCGCATCTGGAAAGTGGCGCGGAGCACCTCCGCGCACGCCGAAGGAGCAAGCCCCACCCCCAGTCCGGGAGGGCGGAAACTCTCAGGCAGAGCAACAGATCGGGGAGGACCCACGGACCGCGCGGCAGGGCCGCGCCGAGCACTGGAGTTCTCCCGAGACATGACGATCACCGCTCCCCTCCCCACGACCACCCGCCCGGGTGGAGGGGCGCCCGCCGACCGTCACCCCGGCACCGACTCCCGTCACGGCACGACGCTGCCCGCCGCAGGGCCCGGCACAGGCCGTTCCCGTTCCCCCCGCGGGGAGCGGTGGGCCCTGTCCGCACCCCGGCGCGGTCCTGCACCGGTGCAGCACCCCGTTCCGTGTTCCGCGAGGAACCGACAGGAAGAGACCACGTCATGAGCTCAGCCACGCAGCAGCCCCATCTCGAGAGAGCCCTGTCCAGCCGCCACATCCAGCTCATCGCCATCGGCGGCGCCATCGGCACCGGCCTGTTCATGGGCTCGGGCAAGACCATCTCCGTCGCCGGGCCCGCGGTGATCTTCGTCTACATGCTCATCGGCTTCATGCTCTTCTTCGTCATGCGGGCGATGGGCGAGCTGCTGCTGAGCAACACCGAGTACAAGAACTTCTCCGACTTCGCCGGGGACCTCCTGGGCCCCTGGGCCTCGTACTTCACGGGGTGGACCTACTGGTTCTGCTGGGTGGTCACCGGGATCGCGGACGTGGTCGCGATCGCCCACTACGTCTCCTTCTGGTGGCCCGACCTGCCGCTGTGGATCCCCGCGGTCTCCTGCGTCGTGCTCCTGCTGGCGCTGAACCTCCCGACGGTGCGCGCCTTCGGGGAGACCGAGTTCTGGTTCGCCCTGATCAAGATCGTCGCCATCCTCGCCCTGATCGTCGTCGGCCTGGTCATGATCATCACCGGCTTCGAGACCGACGGCGCCCGCGCGTCGGTGAGCAACCTGTGGGCGCACGGCGGCATGTTCCCCACCGGCTTCATGGGCTTCGTGGCCGGCTTCCAGATCGCCGTGTTCGCCTTCGTGGGCATCGAGCTGGTCGGCGCCACCGCGGCCGAGGCCAAGGACCCCGAGGTGACCCTGCCGCGGGCGGTGAACTCGATCCCGGTCCGCATCCTCGTCTTCTACGTGGGTGCGCTGATCGTGCTCATGGCCGTGCGCCCCTGGACCACCTACAGCGCCGCCGAGTCGCCGTTCGTGGGCATGTTCGCCCTCGCGGGCCTCGTCGGGGCCGCCGGCGTGGTGAACTTCGTGGTCCTCACCTCGGCGACCTCCTCGGCGAACTCCGGCATCTACTCGACCTCGCGCATGGTCTACGGCCTGGCCCAGGAGGGCGACGCGCCGAAGGCCTTCGGCCGGCTCTCGACCCGCAGGGTCCCCCGCAACGCCCTGCTGTTCTCCTGCATGTTCCTGCTCGCCGGCGTCGTGCTGCTCTACGCGGAGGGCAGCGTCGCGGCGGCCTTCACCATGGTGACCACCGTCTCGGCCCTGTGCTTCATGTTCGTGTGGTCGATCATCCTGATCAGCTACATCGTCTACCGGCGCCGCCGTCCGCAGGTCCACGCCGCGAGCGCGTTCAAGATGCCCGGCGGGACGTTCATGCCCTGGGTGGTCCTGGCGTTCTTCGGGTTCGTCCTCTGGGCGCTGACCACGCAGCCGGACACCCGCACGGCGCTGCTGCTCACCCCGCTGTGGTTCGCGGTCCTGGGCGCCGGCTACCTGGTGCTGCGCCGCAACCCCGAGCACGCCGCCCTGCGCGCCCTGCACGAGGCCAAGGTCCGTCAGGAGCTCGAGGACCGGCACGCCGCGGCCGAGGAGGCCCCCGCACTCACCCGCTGAGTCCCGCGCCCCGTTCCGGACGGGAGGCCCCCGCCGCGGGGGCCTCCCGTCCGCGTCAGTACCGCGGGGCGGGGGCCGCCACGCGGTCGAGCACCGCGAGGTCCTCGGCCGTGAGCCGCAGCTCCGCCGCGGCCGCGTCCTCGCGCAGGTGGCCGAGGTCGCTCGTGCCGGGGATGGGGACGACGTGCTCGCCGGCCACCGTGGTCCACGCGATCGCGACCGCCGCCGGAGAGGTCCCGTGGCGCTCGGCGACCTCCCGGAGCGGGGCGAGCACCGTCTCCTGGGCGGCCATCGCCTCGGGCGCGAAGCGGGGGTTGCGGGAGCGGAAGTCGTCCGCGGAGAAGGCGCGCCCGCCGAGCGCGCCGGCGAGGTAGCCGCGGCCCAGCGGGGAGAACGGCACGAACGCGGCGCCGTGCTCGGCGCACCAGCCGATCACGTCCCCGGCGGGCTCGCCGTCGGCGGTGACCCCGGAGCCGTCGGGGTCGCGCGTCCACAGGGAGTACTCGGACTGGACCGCCGCGACGGGGTGGACGGCGTGCGCGCGGTCGGCCTGGGCGGTACTCACCTCGGAGAGCCCGAGGTGGCGGACCTTGCCCTCCGCGACCAGCTCGGCCAGTGCGCCCCAGGTCTCCTCGAGGGGCACCTCCGGGTCCACGCGGTGGAGGTAGTAGAGGTCGAGCACGTCGGTGCGCAGCCGGCGCAGGCTGTCCTCCGCGCTGCGGCGCACCTCGTCCGGGTGCCCGCAGCGCTCCGTGCGCGGGGGCTCCAGGGAGCGGGCCCGCAGGCCGGTCTTGGAGCACAGGAGGACCTCGTCGCGCCGGTGGGCGAGCGCAGCGCCGACGAGCTCCTCGTTGGCCCCGCCGCCGTAGAGGACGGCGGTGTCCACGACGGTCATGCCGAGGTCGACCGCCGTCTCGAGCACCGCCCGCTTCTGCCGCTCCTCCAGGCCCCGCCGGTCGTAGGCCCAGCTCAGGCCCATGGCCCCGTAGCCGATCGCCCCCACGGGCCGCCCCGTCGGGGGGAACACCACCTGCCGCATCCTCGCTCCTGTCCGCTCGTCGTCCGTGCCGGGTCCTCGGGGCCGCGATCTGCGACCCCGGGCGCGGCGCCGCGTCAGCGGCGACCGGGTCCCGGCACCGAGAAGTCCACCAGGCGGGCGTCGGCCCCGTCCAGTGCGGCCCACGGGCCGGGGACTTCGAGCACGGCATAGGCGCCGGTGGGGCAGCCGTCGGCGAGGGCCATCACGGCGTCGTAGTCGGAGTCGGGCGTGGCCAGGCGCAGGGCTGCCTCCCGCAGGCCGGGCAGGTGGCCGATCACGAGCAGCGCCTCCACGGTCTCCGGCACGTGGTTGACCACGGCCAGGATCCGGGCGTCGGCCGCCGCGTAGAGGGAGTCCTCGAGCTTGGCCGTCGGGGCGGCCTCGCCCAGCGCGCTGCACACCCACGTGCAGCTCTGCCGGGCGCGCAGGGCGCTCGAGCACAGGATCATGTCCGGAGCGTGGCCGCCCGCCAGCAGCCGCCGGCCCGCCTCCTCGGCCTCGGCGGCCCCGCGGCGGGTCAGCGGGCGGTCGTGGTCGGCCGTGCCGAGGGGGTGCTCCGCCTCGGCGTGGCGCATGAGGACGAGCTTCTTCACGTCGTGGCGGCTCATCGTCCCATCGTGCCACGGCGTCCGCGCACGGCACGGCCCCGGACCCGCAGGGGCGCGGCCGGGGCCGGACGGGGCGCGGGCCGGCTCAGATGGAGTACTCCGGGGCCGCCCAGACGACGACCTCGGGGTGCTCGTAGAAGCGGTAGCCCTGGCCGCGGACGGTGCGCACCGTGTTGGCCAGGCGCCCGAGCTTGGAGCGCAGCCGGCGGATGTGGACGTCGATGGTGCGCTCGTTGGGCACCTCCTCGGCGTCGCGCCAGAGGCTGGAGAGCAGCTCGTGGCGGCCGACGGTGCGGCTGCCGTTCTCCACGAGGTAGTTCAGCAGCTCGAACTCCTTGAACGTGAGGTTCAGGACGCTGCCGTCCAGGAACACCTCGCGGCGGGAGAGGTCGATCAGCACGCCCGTGGACTGGCTGGTCCGGGTCTCGGGGGCCTGCGCCGGGGCCGCGGTGGCCGCGGGCCGGACCGTGCCGGTCGTCGGGTCGCCCAGGGCGTTGCGCACGACCTCGAGGTCGGTGCCCGGGGTCTCGGCCGGGGCCAGGGCCACGGCCGCGTAGGAGTCGGCCTGCGGGACGAGCTGCTGGGCGTAGGCGCGGATGCTCTGCACCATCTTCACCAGCGAGGTCCCGTGGGCGGCGGCGGTCTCCTCGTCGAGGCCGACGTAGATCACGAAGCCGCGCGCCTCGTGCTCCTGGGCCGGCGGCCGCGGCGGGGCCTCGCGCCGGAGCCGGTTGGGCAACGGCTGCTCGCCGGGGGCGGTGGGCACGGCCCCGAGCGGGCCGCGCAGGCTGCGGTAGTCGGCCGGCGCCGCCGGCCCGCGGTCGTGGCCCGGCTGGGGACGACGGACCCCACGGGCCTCCCCGGCGCGCGTGCGCTGGGAGATGTGAACGTATCCCGGTGTACCTGGCATCTGGCAGTCCCTCGTTCCTGCGTCGATCGGCGGACGGGTGCCCCGTCCGGATGCCCCGGAGGGCGACCGCGCCACCGCCGGACCACGGTTCCGCCGATCCGTGGTCCAGGAGCTCAGGGCATTGCTGTGAGCTTCCTGACAAGTGGCACGTTCCTCATCCTCCACCAGGCAGGACGGGTACGCAAGAAACATTTTCGTCATTATCTCACGATGTGAGACAACGGCGACGCGCCGTCGGCCGGAACGCCAAAATGAACCCCCTTCGTCAGCTCACTGCTCATGCCGTGCTCCGCATTTCACCGAGAATTCAACAGAACGGTCGGTCCGCGCGTCCTGATTGCAGGTCATGCACGTATTGATCTCGGTGTCAAGGGAGGAGTTTGGGGGACAGCGCTGTCTCAGCATCCGGACTGCCGCCCGGGACGAGAAGGGCCCGCCGAGCACCGTCGTGCTCGGCGGGCCCTCGCCCTCCGACCCGGTCCGGGCCGCGGGCCGCTCAGTCCACGACGCCGTAGAGACGGTCGCCGGCGTCCCCCAGACCGGGGACGATGTAGGCGTTCTCGTCGAGCCGCTCGTCGCGCGCGGCCAGGACGATGTTCACCTCCGAGTCCCCCAGCTCCTCCTCGAGGGCGGCGAGGCCCTCGGGGGCGGCGAGCAGGCACACGCACGTGATCTGCTCCGCGCCGCGGCGGTAGAGGAACTTGATCGCCTCGCGCAGCGTGCCACCGGTGGCGAGCATCGGGTCGAGGACGAAGACCTGGCGCCCGGTGAGGTCGTCGGGCAGGCGCTCGGCGTAGGTGATGATGTCCAGCGTGTCCTCGTGGCGGGCCATCCCGAGGAAGCCCACCTCCGCGGTCGGGATCAGCCGGGTCATGCCCTCGAGCATGCCCAGACCCGCGCGCAGGATGGGCACGACCAGGGGCCGGGGCTTGGACAGCCCCACCCCGGCGGTCCGGGTGACGGGGGTGTCGATCTCCACGGGCTCGACGCGCACCTCGCGCGTGGCCTCGTAGGCGAGCAGCGTCACGAGCTCCTCGACGAGCAGGCGGAACACCGGGGACGTGGTGTTCTTGTCCCGGAGCACGGTCAGTTTGTGGGCCACCAGGGGGTGGTCGAGAACGGTCACTCGCATGGGCCAGAATTTACCACCGGGGTCCCGCGGTCCCCGACGGACCGGGGTCCCGGACCCGGCGCGCGCACGCGGGTCCCGAGCCCGCCCCGCCGACCGGAAGGAGCACCCCGTGGCACTGCCCCCGCGCACCCGGGACCAGGTCCGCGCTGAGCGGTGGATGCGCCTGGCCCTCGACGAGGCCGCGGCGGCCCCCGCCACCGGGGACGTGCCGATCGGTGCCGTCGTCGTCGGCCCGGACGGCACGGTGCTCGGGCGCGGGCGCAACCGCCGCGAGGCCGACGCCGACCCCACCGCCCACGCCGAGGTGCTGGCCCTGCGCGAGGCCGCGCGCACCCTGGGGTCGTGGCGGCTGGACGGCTGCACCCTCGTGGTGACGCTCGAGCCCTGCGCGATGTGCGCCGGGGCGATCGTGCTGGCCCGGGCGCCGCGGGTGGTGCTCGGCGCGTGGGACGAGAAGGCCGGGGCGGCCGGCTCCGTGCTCGACGTCCTGCGCGAGCGCCGGCTCAACCACTGGGTGGAGGTCACCGGCGGGATCCTCGAGGAGGAGTGCGCCCGCCTGCTCCTGGACTTCTTCGCGGGCCACCGCCGGTCCCCGCGCGCCCCCGGGGCAGGACGGGGGGACGACGACGGCGCCCCGCCGCGCCCCTCCCCCGGCCCGCCCCCGGGTTTTGGCGCTTGAGCGCTCCGGCCGGTACAGTACTGCGAGCTGGTGACGTGTCCGAGCGGCCGAAGGTGCATCACTCGAAATGATGTTTGGTGTAAGAGCCAACGAGGGTTCAAATCCCTCCGTCACCGCCAGTCGGGAAGGCCCCTGCTCCTCGAGGAGCAGGGGCCTTCCGCGTGCCCGGACCCGGCGCCCCGCCCCACGGGGAACCGCCCCCGGCGCCGAGTGACCACGGAACAGGCGAGTGACCACGGCACGGCGTGGTCACTCGCCTGTTCCGTGGTCACTCGGGCGGGGAGCGGCGAGCACCGGGGGCGGCCCGGGGGCCGGGCGGCTACCGTGGGGGCGGTCACAGGGCCCGCACCGCGGCGGGCCGGACGGGAAGGAGCACGGAGCATGACGCAGACGGCACGGACGGCGGGCCACCTCGGGCTGGACGGCGAGGAGGTCCCCGACGCGTACTTCGTGCGCCTGGACGCGACGCGCTTCCGCTCGACCCTGCACTCCCAGGGCGCCTGGAACGACCACGAGCAGCACATGGGCGCGGCCTCCGGCCTGCTCGCCCACGCCCTCGAGACGAACCACCCCCGCGAGGACATGGTGGCGGTGCGCTTCTCCTACGACATCCTGGGCCTGATCCCCGGCGGGGAGGTCGAGGTGACCACCCGGGTGGTGCGTCCCGGCCGGACCATCGAGCTGCTCGAGGCCGTGATGAGCCACGGCGGGCGCTCCTGCATCCGGCTGAGCACGTGGCGGCTGGCCCGCGGGGAGACCGCCGCGCTGGCCGGCACGCACCGCGAGCCGCTGCCCCCGGTCGCACAGGCCCCCGCGGCGGACATGCGCTCCCGGTGGCCGGGCGGCTACATCGCCTCCCTCGAGGGCCGCAGCGTGGTCGGGCACCGGCCCGGACGGGCGGCGATGTGGCTGCGGGCGCCCCACGCCGTCGTCGCCGGGGAGGAGTCCTCGGCCACGGCGCGGTTCCTCACCGGGGTCGACGCCGCCAACGGCATCGCGGTGCGGGTGGCCCCGCACGAGGCGGCGTTCCCCAACGTCGACCTGGGCGTGCACCTGCTGCGCGAGCCCGTCTCCGGCTGGGTGGGCCTGGACACCGACGTCACCTTCACCGCGCAGGGGACGGGCCTGACCTCCTCCGCGCTGCACGACGAGGCCGGCTACCTCGGCCAGGTCGCCCAGGCCCTGACGGTCCGCCCCTTCCCCACGGCCTGACCCGCGAGCTCCTCCGCGGCTCCGGGGCCGCGCCCGTCCGGGACCGCGGGCGGGCGACCGTACAATGGGGCGGGATTTCCGACGTCGAGACCGGGCGCCAGCGCGCCCCAGGAGGCCAGCAGTGAGCAGCATCACCGTCACCGTGATCGACCGCGAGGGCAACCGCACCGAGGGCGTGGACTGGAAGAGCCACGAGAGCCTCATGGAGGCCCTCACCCGGCACAAGTACCCCATCCTGGCCACGTGCGGCGGCAACGCCTCCTGCTCGACGTGCCACTCCTACCTGGACCCGGCCTCCTTCGCGAAGTCCGGGGAGATCGGCGACGAGGAAGAGGACCTGCTCGACATGCTCGACGACACCCGGCACGAGACCTCCCGGCTGAGCTGCCAGGTCGAGTGGTCCGAGGACCTCGACGGCGCCGAGGTCACCATCGCCCCCGAGTGGTGAGCCGGCGCCCCTGACCCGGGGAGCCCGCCCACCGACCCGCCCCACCGGAGCCCGGCCGCCGCGCCGCGCAGGAGATGGACCATGACCGAGATCCGTGACGACCTGACCACGCGCGCCGCCTACGTCTCCGACGCGTCCCTCTACCGCCGCCTGCCCGAGGCCGTGGCCGAGCCCCGCGACGCCGGGGAGGTGCGCGAGCTGCTGGCGCTGGCGCGGGAGCGCGGCTGGGCGGTCGTCCCGCGCGGCGGGGGCACCTCCGTGGCGGGCAACGCGATCGGCGACGGCCTCGTCGTCGACACCTCGCGGCACTTCAACCGGATCCTCTCGATCGACCCCGAGGCCATGACGGCCGTCATCGAACCCGGGGTCGTGTGCGACCAGCTGCGGGCGGCGGCCGCCGAGTTCGGCCTCACCTACGGCCCCGACCCCTCGACGCACTCGCGGTGCACGATCGGCGGGATGGTCGCCAACAACGCGTGCGGCTCCCACTCCGTGGCGTGGGGCACCTCCGCGGACAACCTCGTGGCGCTGACCGTGATGCTCGCCGACGGCCGGGAGGTCGAGCTGCGCGCGGGCGGGACCTCCGACCCGCAGCTGGACCGGGCGCTGACCGGGCTGCGCGACCGGCACCTGGCGATGCTGCGCACGGAGCTGGGACAGTTCCCCCGGCAGGTCTCGGGCTACGGGCTGCACTACCTGCTCGGGGAGAAGGGCTTCGACACCGCCAAGGCCTTCGCCGGCTCCGAGGGCACGTGCGGGATCATCACCCGGCTCACGGTGCGCCTGGTCCGCAAGCCCGCGCACACCGCCCTGGCCGTGCTGGGCTTCGAGGACGCCTTCGAGGCCGCGACCGCCGCCCCGAAGCTGCGCGTGCCGGGGGTGCACACGATCGAGGGCATGGGCGCGGACCTGCTCGAGGCCCTGCGCACCCGCCCGGGCCAGGAGCACGCCGGGGGCGAGCTGCCCCGCGGCGGCGGCTGGCTCTACTGCGAGATCGGCGCGGACACCCTCGAGGAGGCCGAGGCCGCGGCCCGCGCCCTGCCGGGGCTCGTGCCGGAGAACGTCGTGGACGCCGTGATCGTCACCGACGCCGACCGGGCCCGCGGTCTGTGGCGGATCCGCGAGGCCGGGGCCGGCATCGTCACCCGCCTGCCCGACGGCGGGGAGGCCTGGCCCGGGTGGGAGGACTCCGCGGTCCCGCCCGCGCGGCTGGGCGAGTACCTGCGCGACCTCTACGCCCTGCTGCACGAGCTGGGCCTGACCGGCATCCCGTTCGGGCACTTCGGGGAGGGCTGCGTGCACATCCGCATCTCCTTCGACTTCACCGACGACGACGGGGTCGCGGCCTACCGCACGTTCATCGAGCGCGCCGCGGCCCTCGTGCACCGCTACGGCGGGTCGGTCTCCGGCGAGCACGGCGACGGCCGCGCCCGCTCCGAGCTGCTGGGCACCATCTACTCCCCCGAGGCGCTGTCGGCCTTCGCCGCGTTCAAGGCCGCCTTCGACCCCGACGGGCTGTTCAACCCCGGCGTGCTGGTGGACCCCGAGCCGATCGACCGGGGCATCCGCCCCGGTCCCGGGGCCCGCACCTTCGACCTCACGCCCGTGCACGCGTTCTCCCGCGACGGCGGCTCCTTCGCCGGTGCGGTCAACCGGTGCGTGGGCGTGGGCGCCTGCCGCTCCGACGCCGGGGCGATGTGCCCGTCCTTCCAGGCCACCCGCGACGAGGTGCACTCGACCCGCGGCCGCGCCCGCTCCCTGGCCGAGATGCTGCGCGGGGAGTCCATCACGGACGGCTGGAAGTCGAAGGAGACGCTCGAGGCCCTCGACCTGTGCCTGTCCTGCAAGGCCTGCGCCACCGAGTGCCCCGTCAACGTGGACATGGCCACCTACAAGGCCGAGTTCCTGCACCACCACTACGGCCAGGGCCTGCGCTCCTTCCTGGGGCGCAACCGCCGGCCCACGGCCCAGTTCACGATGGGCTGGATGCCGCTGCTGATGCGGATCGTGGAGAAGGTCCCCTTCGCGTTCCGCGCGATCAACCTGGCCGAGTCCTTCCGCCCCGTCGAGGAGCTGACCAAGCGCCTGGGCGGGATCGAGCGGAAGCGGCGGATGATCTCCTTCGTCGACCGTCCGCTGACCCGCTGGTTCCGGGACCGCCGGCCGGAGGGGCACCGCCCCGGCGACGACGCCGCGGGCCGGCCGACCGTCGTGCTGTGGCCCGACACCTTCACGAACTTCGCCGCCGACGCCCCCGGCAGGGCCGCCGTGGAGGTCCTCGAGGCCATGGGCTACCGCGTGCTGCTGCCCATGGACAACGTGTGCTGCGGGCTGACCTGGCACTCCACCGGCCAGCTGGACATGACGCGGAAGGTCCTGCGCGAGACCCTCGACGTCATGGCGCCCCTGCTCGAGGCCGGCTACCCGGTGATCGGCCTGGAGCCCTCCTGCACCGTCATGCTGCAGGACGAGATCACCGAGCTGCTGCCGGGGGACCCGCGGGCGGCCCGGGTCGCCGAGCTCACCACCACGCTGGGCGCCTTCACCGCCCGCCACCTCGCCGAGGGCGGCCCCTGGCCGTTCCGGGAGCTGGCCACCGAGGCCGGACCGGCCGCGGCCGTGTGCCAGGTGCACTGCCACCAGCAGTCGATGCTGGGCTACGGCCCCGAGCTCGAGGTGCTGGCGAAGCTGGGCGTGGACACCGCCGTGGTCGGCGGGGGCTGCTGCGGCCTCGCCGGCAACTGGGGCTTCGAGCCCGGCCACTACGAGGTCTCCCAGCGCCTCGGGGAGCGGGAGCTGTTCCCCGCGATCCGCGCCGCCGCGGACGGGACCATCGTGCTGGCCGACGGCTTCTCCTGCCGCACCCAGATCGCCCAGGGCACCGGCGCCGAGGGGGTCCACCTCGCCCAGGTGCTGCGCGCGGCCCTGCCGCCGGAGCCCGCCCCGGGCACCCCGCCGGGAGCCGCTGCGGGGACCGCCCCCGCGCCGTAGCCGCTCCCGGGGCGTGTCGGTGCCCGGACCTACACTGGGAGCCCCGGGCAGGGCAGGCCTCCTCGGGGCGTGGTCGCCCACGACGTCCCCCGAGGAGGAGCCCCCCATGACCCCGGCCGTCCCCCCGCCCTCGCCCGCCCCCGCGGCCTCCCGCCGCCGTCCCGTGCGGGGCGCGCTCGCGCTCGCCTCCCTGCTGGCCCTCACCGCCTGTGCCGGCGGCGCCGAGGAGCCGGCCCCCGCCCCGGACGGCACCGCCGCGACCGCCCCCCGGGAGGGCGCCTCGGACCCCGCCCCCTCCGGGGCCGCGTCCGGCCCCTCCCCGGCGGCCGACGGGGGGACGTCCGCCCCCGGCGGGGAGCCCGCGGAGCGGACCGCGGCGCCGGATCCCGGCGACGAGAGCACCGGCGCCGCGACGGACCGGGACAGCGGCCCGGACGGCGCGGCGGCCGGGGACGGCCCGGCGGAGGGGGACGCCCCCGCCGGGGACGCCGCCGACCGCCCGGAGGGCTCGGCCGCCGCGATCCCGCCCGCCGGGGCCCACCGGGCGGACGGCGTGTGCCGGCTGCCCGACCTCGACGTCGCGGCCGCACCGGCCGGCGGGGCCGCCGGGTCCGTGTGGGTCGAGCTGACCGTGACCAACACCGGGCCGGACCCGTGCCGGGTCGCCGGCTACCCCGGCGTGTCCTTCGTGGACGGCACCGGCGCGCAGATCGGCGCGGCCGCCGCGCGGGACACCGGCGTGCCCGGCACCGGGGGGACCCTGGCCCCCGGCGGGTCCGCGACCGCCGCCCTGCGGATCGGCCAGGCCGCCGTGCACGCCGGCTGCGAGGCCCGCCCCGCGGCGGGCCTGCGCGTCTACCCGCCCGAGAACACCTCCTCGGTCGTGGTGCCCCTGCCGGTGCAGGCGTGCGCCGCCCCGGGCGTCCAGCAGCTCGAGGTCCAGGGGTTCGGTGGCTGAGCCCGCGCTCCGGCTGTTCACCGAGCCCACCCGGACCTGGTTCGAGGGGGCCTTCAGCGCGCCCACCGCCGCCCAGGAGGGGGCGTGGCGGGCGGTCGCGGCCGGGCACCACGCCCTCGTCGTCGCCCCCACGGGCTCGGGCAAGACCCTGGCCGCGTTCCTGTGGGCCCTCGACCGGTTCGTCGCCGACGCCCCCGCCGGCGGGTCCGCGCCGGGCCCGGCGGAGGAGACGCCGGCGACCGGGACGGGCAGCCTGCGGCAGCGGGCCCGCGCTGCCGCCGAGGGGCCCCGGCGGGGCACCCGCGTCCTCTACGTCTCCCCGCTGAAGGCCCTCGGCGTCGACGTGGAGCGCAACCTGCGGGCCCCGCTGATCGGCATCGCCCAGACCGCCCGCCACCAGGGCCGCCCGGCACCGGAGGTCAGCGTGGGCGTGCGCTCCGGGGACACCCCGCAGGCGGTGCGCCGGGCCCTGCTGAGCAGCCCCCCGGACATCCTCATCACCACCCCCGAGTCGCTGTACCTCATGCTCACCTCCAAGGCGCGGGAGACGCTGACGGGCGTGGAGACCGTGATCGTCGACGAGGTCCACGCGGTGGCCGGCACCAAGCGCGGGGCCCACCTGGCCGTGACCCTGGAGCGGCTGGACGCCCTGCTGGAGCGGCCCGCCCAGCGCATCGGGCTCTCCGCGACCGTCGAGCCGGTCGAGACCGTGGCCCGGTTCCTCGGCGGCCGGGAGCCGGTCGCGGTCGTGGCCCCGGAGGCGGAGAAGCGCTGGGACCTCACCGTCTCGGTCCCCATCCCGGACATGACCGTGCTCGGCGGGCCGGCCGCGTCCCCGTCCCTGGCCGGCTCGGCCTTCGGCGACGACGACCTCGACTCCCTCGGCCCGCAGGCGAGCGCCTCGATCTGGCCCCACGTCGAGGAGCGGGTCGTGGACCTGGTCCTGGCCAACCGCGCGACGATCGTCTTCGCCAACTCCCGCAGCCTGGCCGAGAAGCTCACCGCCCGGCTCAACGAGATCCACGCCTTCCGCCTCGAGCACGCCGCCGGGGGGA
Organism: Kocuria sp. LUK; assembly: GCF_021012935.1. NCBI lineage: Bacteria > Bacillati > Actinomycetota > Actinomycetes > Micrococcales > Micrococcaceae > Kocuria > Kocuria sp. LUK. The sequence goes on along the minus strand of NZ_JAJMZI010000004.1, from coordinate 330,305 downwards.
CCGCCGCGGACCCGGGCGCGGACACCGGTCCCGGACCGGAGGCCGCGGGCCCGGGCACGGGGTCCTCCGGCGGCGCCCCGCGCCCGGTCGGGGAGGTCCTGCGCGAGACGCTTTCGGACGGTGCCGGCGGTCCCCGGGGCGGAGCCGCTCCGGGGACCGCCCCGGCGGGTCCGGCCGCGGGTCGCGCCGCGGGGCCGGCCCGCCAGCACGGCCGCTACGAGGGCGCCGACCCCGTGCTGGCCCGCGCCCACCACGGGTCGGTGTCCAAGGACCAGCGCGCCCTGATCGAGGACGACCTCAAGACCGGGCGGCTGCGCTGCGTCGTGGCGACCTCCTCCCTGGAGCTGGGCATCGACATGGGCGCCGTGGACCTCGTGGTGCAGATCGAGGCCCCGCCCTCGGCGGCCTCGGGCCTGCAGCGGGTCGGGCGCGCCGGCCACCAGGTCGGGGAGGTCTCCCGGGGCCACCTCTACCCCAAGCACCGCGGGGACCTGCTCGACGCCGCCGTGACGGTCGAGCGGATGCTGCAGGGCCGGATCGAGCCGCTGGCGATCCCGGCCAACCCCCTCGACGTCCTCGCCCAGCACACGGTCGCCGCGAGCGCCCTGGGCCCGCTGGACGTCGAGGAGTGGCTCGACGTCGTGCGCCGCTCCGCGCCGTTCCTGTCCCTGCCCCGCTCGGCGTTCGACGCCGTCCTGGACCTGCTCTCGGGCCGCTACCCCTCGGACGAGTTCGCCGAGCTGCGCCCCCGCATCGTCTGGGACCGCGAGACCGGCACGATCGAGGGCCGCCCCGGCGCGCAGCGCCTGGCCGTGACCTCCGGCGGCACCATCCCCGACCGCGGCCTGTTCGCCGTCTACCTCGTGGGCGAGCAGGACGGGAAGAACTCCCGGCGGGTGGGCGAGCTCGACGAGGAGATGGTCTACGAGTCGCGCGTGGGCGACGTCATCGCCCTGGGCGCCTCCAGCTGGCGGATCGAGGAGATCACCCACGACCGGGTGATCGTCTCCCCCGCCCCCGGCGTGCCCGGCAAGCTGCCGTTCTGGCACGGCGACGGCCCCGGCCGGCCCGTGGAGCTGGGCCGGGCGGTGGGCCGGTTCGTGCGCGAGGTCGCCGGGGCCGCCCCGGAGCAGGCCCGGGCCCGGCTCGGCGCGGCCGGGCTCGACGAGTGGGCCGCCGACAACCTGCTCGCCTACCTCGCCGAGCAGCAGGAGGCCGTGGGGCAGATGCCCTCCGACCGGCTCTTCGTCGTCGAGCGGTTCCACGACGAGCTCGGCGACTGGCGGGTCGTGCTCCACTCCCCGTTCGGGATGCCCGTGCACGCCCCGTGGGCGCTGGCGGTGGGCGCCCGGCTGCAGGAGCGCTACGGCCTCGACGGCGCCGCCCAGGCCGCCGACGACGGGATCGTGCTGCGCGTGCCGGCCATGGAGGACGAGCCCCCCGGTGCGGAGCTGTTCCTGTTCGACCCCGACGAGCTCGAGCTGCTCGTCACCGAGCAGGTGGGCGGCTCGGCGCTGTTCGCCTCCCGGTTCCGGGAGTGCGCCGCCCGCGCGCTGCTGCTGCCCCGGCGCGACCCCGGCCGCCGCACCCCGCTGTGGCAGCAGCGCCAGCGCTCCGCCCAGCTGCTCGACGTCGCCCGGAAGTACCCGCAGTTCCCGATCATCCTGGAGACGGTGCGCGAGTGCCTCCAGGACGTCTACGACCTGCCGGCGCTGCAGGAGCTGCACCGGGCCGTGGAGCGCCGGGCGATCCGGGTCGTGGAGACGACCACGGAGCAGCCCTCACCCTTCGCCCGGACCCTGCTGTTCGGCTACGTCTCCCAGTTCCTCTACGAGGGGGACTCGCCGCTGGCCGAGCGCAAGGCCGCGGTGCTGTCCCTGGACACCGCCCTGCTCAACGAGCTGCTGGGCCGGGCCGAGCTGCGGGAGCTGCTCGACCCGGAGGTCATCGAGCGCACGGGCGCGGAGCTGCAGCGGCTGGCCCCGGACCGGCGGCTGCGCGGGGCCGAGGGCGCGGCGGACCTGCTGCGCCTGCTCGGGCCGCTGAGCGCCGCCGAGGCCGCCCGCCGCCTCCAGGACCCGCAGGACCCCGAGCGGGCCTGCCCGGAGGAGACCGCCCGGGCCTGGCTGGAGCAGCTCGTGGCCGCCAACCGGGCGCTGCGGGTGCAGCTGCGCGGGGTCGAGTCCTGGGCGGCGATCGAGGACGCCGCCCGCCTGCGCGACGCCCTGGGGGTGCCCCTGCCCATGGGCGTGCCGCTGGCGTTCGTCGAACCGGTCGAGGACCCCCTGGCCGACCTCGTGGCCCGCTACGCCCGCACGCACGGGCCCTTCACCGCCGAGGAGGCCGCCGGGGCCCTGGGCCTGGGCGTGGCGGTCGTGCGCACCACCCTCGAGCGCCTCGGCGCCGAGCGGCGCGTGGTGGAGGGCGAGTTCCGCCCCGCGGAGCTGCTGGCCGGGCGCGGGCTGCGCGCGGGCGCCGAGTGGTGCGAGGCCGAGGTGCTGCGCCGGATCCGGCGCCGGTCGCTGGCCGCGCTGCGCCGCGACGTCGAGCCCGTCGCGGGCCGGGTCTACGCCCGTTTCCTGCCCGCCTGGCAGCACGTGGGCCGCGGCAACCAGCTGCGCGGCGAGGACGGGGTGCTCACGGTCGTCGACCAGCTCGCGGGCACGGCCGTGCCCGCCTCGGCGTGGGAGCCGCTCGTGCTCGCCGCCCGCGTGGCCGACTACCGGCCCGAGCTGCTGGACGAGCTCACCGCCTCCGGCGAGGTCCTGTGGGCGGGGGCAGGGTCCCTCGCCGGCGACGACGGGTGGGTGTCGCTGCACCTGAGCGAGGCCGCCGCCCTCACCCTGCCGCCGGCCGAGGTCCTCGCCGAGCGTGCCGCGTTCCTCGACTCCGCCCTCGAGCGGCGGGTCCTCGAGGCCCTGGGCACCGGCGGCGCCTGGTTCTTCCCCCAGCTGCTGGCCCGCCTCGACGCGACCGGGGACCCGGTGCCCGCCGGGGAGCTGACCACGGCCCTGTGGAACCTCGTGTGGGCCGGGCTCGTCACCAACGACACGTTCCTGCCGGTGCGCTCGCTGCTCGCCGGCGGACAGGCGGCCCACCGGCACAAGCCGCGCGCGCCGCGCGGCCGCTCCACCGTCCGGCGCGGGGCGGCCCGGCTGCGCCCCGGCACCGGCGGGCCTGCCGCGGGCCGAGCGGGGGCCGGTGTGCTCGAGCGCCACGACGCCCCCCTCGTGGCCGGGCGCTGGTCCCGCCTGGACCCCGAGCCGCTGGAGCCCACGCTGCGCGCCTCGGCCACCGCCGAGCTGCTGCTGGACCGCTACGGGGTCGTGACCAGGGGCCCGGTGGCGGTCGAGGAGGTCCCCGGCGGCTTCGCCACGATGTACAAGGTGCTCTCCACCCTGGAGGACACCGGCCGGGCCCGGCGCGGCTACTTCGTCGAGGGCCTCGGCGCCGCCCAGTTCGCCCAGCCGGCCACGGTCGACCACCTGCGCGGGTTCAGCACCGACGACCAGGTCCGCCGGGAGGAGCCGGTGGTCCTGGCCCTGGCCGCGACCGACCCCGCCAACCCGTACGGGGCCGCCCTGGAGTGGCCGCAGCCGGTGGCCGCCCCCGCCCCGGACGGGGGTGCGGCGGCCCCGGGCCGGCACCGGCCCGGGCGCAAGGCCGGCGCCGTCGTCGTGCTGGTCGACGGGGCGCTGGTCCTCTACGTCGAGCGCGGCGGGCGCACGGTGCTCGTCTTCGACGACGACGCCGCGGCCGTGGCCGCCGCCGGTCCCGCGGTGGTCGAGACGGTCCGGCGCGGGGCCGTGGACAAGCTCACCGTGGAGAAGGTCAACGGCGCGGAGGTCCTCGGCCCCGGCCCCCTCGAGACCGCCGTGCGCGAGGCCCTGCTGGCCGGCGGGTTCTACTCGACCCCGCGCGGGCTGAGGATGCGCCGGTGAGCGCGCCGCGGCCCGGGCCCCGACCCGGAGGAGGACCCCGTGCCCGAGGGTGACACCGTCTACCGCCAGGCCGCGCTGCTGCACCGCGCCCTCGCCGGGCAGGTGCTCGTGCGCAGCGACCTGCGCTTCCCGTCGGTCGCGACCGCCGACCTCTCCGGCCGGACCGTCACCGAGGTCGTGCCCCGCGGCAAGCACCTGCTGGTGCGCACCGACGGCGGCCCGGAGGGTCTGACCCCGCTGAGCCTGCACTCGCACCTGCTCATGGAGGGCATGTGGCACGTCTACCCGCGCGGGGCGCGGTGGCGGCGTCCCGGCCACCAGGCCCGGGCGGTCCTGGAGACGGCCCGGGCCCAGGCGGTCGGCTTCGACCTCGGGATGCTCGACCTCGTCGCCACCGCCGGGGAGGACGAGGTCGTGGGCCACCTCGGCCCGGACCTGCTGGGCCCCGACTGGGACCGGGCCGCGGCGCTCGGCCGGCTGGCCGCGGTGCCGGGGCGGCGGATCGGGGCGGCGCTGATGGACCAGCGCAACCTCGCCGGGATCGGCAACGTCTACCGCAACGAGGTGCTCTTCCTCGGCCGGGTCCACCCCTTCACCGCGGTCGCCGACGTCCCGGACCTCGGGGCGCTCGTGGACCTCTCGCACCGGCTGCTGCACGTCAACCGCGACCGCTCCCAGCGCTCCACCGTGGGCGGCCCGGCCCGGCGCGGGGAGCAGTTCTGGGTCTACGGCCGGGGCCGGCAGCCCTGCCGCCGCTGCGGGGCGAGGATCACGGAGGCCCGCATCGACGACGCCGAGCTCGAGCCCGGCCGCCCCGGCCCCGGCCCGCCCCGCGACCGGGCCGTGTGGTTCTGCGAGCGCTGCCAGCCCCGGGCCTGACCGCCGGGGCGGGCGAGGTCTTATCCTGGGAGCGCCGCAGCCGCGGCACCGACCACGAGGAGACCACCATCGACACCACTGTGCTCGACACCGCCTACTTCCCGGCCCCCGAGGACGGGACGGACGGCGACGAGTTCCGCAGCGCCTCGCGCGCGTCCGCGGCCGCGCTGGAGCAGCGCGAGGACGTCGTGCGCTACAAGGGCCGCTTCGCCCTGCGGATCACCGACCGGACCCCGTACGAGGTCATGGTCGAGAACCTGCTGTTCCTGCGCGGCGTGCTCGACGCCGCCGGGATCGACCACCTGCTCGTGCGCGGCAACGACGAGCGGCCCGTGGTCGCCGTCGACCTGCGCGAGCGCACCCGCCTGCGGGAGGCGCTGGTCGCCGCCGCGGAGGGCGAGCCGTACTACGTCAAGCCCATGGACACCAAGAAGAAGACCTCCGAGCTGCTCGCCGACGGGGAGCTCTCCCACCGCCGCAACGCCCGGGTCTTCCGCCTCTACCGGCCGCACTACGCCAAGCGCTCCCGCCTCTACTACGGGGCCGCGACCGGCGTGCAGATCGAGCTGTGGGAGTTCGGCCGGGACGAGATCCGCCTGCCCGTGGAGAACTCCCTGACCCGCCGCAGCGTCTCCCGCGCCGAGGCCGTGCGCGGGACCGTGGAGCGCTTCGGGCTGCAGTGGGCCACGATCGAGAACATGTTCGCCGACCACGCGAGCGACATCGACTTCGAGATCGACATGGTCTTCTCGTGGGTCGACGGCTCCGACCCCGAGTACCGGCGGGTGCGGGCCTCCTACATGGAGGACGCGGTCGTGGGCGAGGGCGACGACCACGAGGCCCGCTTCCGGCAGGTCGACGAGCTGAAGTACGCGCTGCGCTCGGTGCACATGTTCGCCCCCTGGGTGCGGACCGTCTGGATCGCCACCGACTCGGCGCCCCCGGCCTGGCTGGCCGAGCACCCGCGGGTGCGGATCGTGCGCAGCGAGGAGTTCTTCGAGGACACCTCCGTGCTGCCGATCTACAACTCGCAGGCGGTGGAGGCGCAGCTGCACCGCATCGAGGGGCTCGCCGAGCACTTCCTGTACTCCAACGACGACATGTTCTTCGGCCGCCAGATCGGCCCGTCCCTGTTCTTCTCCCCCGGTGGGGTCACGAAGTTCGTGGAGGCCTCCACCCGCATCGGCCTGGGCGAGGGCCACCCCGAGCGCTCCGGGTTCGAGAACGCGGCCCGGGTCAACCGGAAGCTGCTGTGGGAGCGCTTCGGGCGGATCACCACCCGCCACCTCGAGCACTGCGCCGCGCCGCTGCGCCGCAGCGTGGTCACCGAGCTCGAGGAGGAGTTCCCGGAGGAGTTCCGGCGCACGGCCGCCAGCCGGTTCCGCGCCGCGGGCAACATCTCCGTGACGAACTCGCTCTACCACTACTACGCGCTGCTGGCCGGGCGGGCCGTGACCCAGGACACCGCCCGCACCGCCTACGTGGACACCACGACCGAGGCCGGCCTGCAGCGGATGGAGCGGCTGCTGGCCAAGCGCGGGCTCGACATGTTCTGCCTCAACGACGGCAGCTTCCCGGAGGTCCCCGCCGCCGAGCGCGCCGAGCGGATGCGCGAGTTCCTGGAGCGCTACTTCCCCGTGCCCGCGCCCTGGGAGAAGTAGCCCGGCTCCCCGCCGCGGCAGGGCACCGGCCCGGGACGAGGACCCGCCTCCTCGCCCCGGGCCGGTGCCCTTCCCCGTGCCCGGGCGCCGTTGCCCCGCGGGCAGGACCGGGCGGGCCCCCTGTCGTGGACCGGCACGGGCTCCGGACGCAAGTGTGACGTCATGACGGGCCGGGCCGTGACACGTCGTCGCACGGCTGGGCGCAGGGCGGACCCGGCCCCTAGCGTCGTCCCCGAGAATCATGAGCTCCGGTGCGAAGCCCTGGCTGGCCGGACGGCAACCCTCGACGCTGTAGCGGGGTGCCCCAGGTGAGGATTCGGCCCGTGTCACCACCGCGCGGGTAAGTACGGCGTCTCGTGCGAGCCGCCCGCCCCCAGGGAGATCCCATGACCGTGCCGCGCCCCGTCGCGCCGCCCCCGCCCCACGGCTCCACCTCGGTGGGCCGGTCGCTGCTGCGCAAGAAGCGGGTGCTGTCCTCCGCCTTCGTCGGCACCACCATCGAGTGGTACGACTTCTACCTCTACGGCACCGCCGCCGCGCTGGTGTTCAACAAGCAGTTCTTCCCCTCCGACTCGGAGCTGGGCTCGCTGCTGGCCTCGTTCGCGACCTTCGCCATCGCGTTCTTCGTCCGGCCCCTCGGCGGGATCGTCGCCGGCCACCTGGGCGACCGGATCGGGCGCAAGGCGCTGCTGGTGGCCTCGCTGCTGACCATGGGGGTGGCCTCGACCCTGATCGGCGCCCTGCCCACGTTCGCGACCGCCGGCTGGTTCGCCGTGGCCGCCCTCGTGGCCCTGCGCCTGCTGCAGGGGCTCTCCGCCGGGGCCGAGTGGGGCGGATCCGCCCTGCTGTCCGTCGAGCACGCCCCCGCGTCCCGCCGGGGCCTGTTCGGCAGCTTCACCCAGATCGGCTCGGCCGCCGGGATGCTGCTGGCCACCGGCGCGTTCGCCCTGGTGCAGCTGCTGCTGACGGACGAGCAGTTCCAGGCCTTCGGCTGGCGCCTGCCCTTCCTCGCCAGCGCCCTGCTCGTGGCGATCGGGCTGCTCATCCGCCTCGGGGTGGACGACGCCGAGGAGTTCCGCGAGCTGCGCGCCCGCGACGAGGTCGCCACCTCGCCCGTGCGCCAGGTGCTGCGCGAGGGCCGCCGCGGGGTGCTCGTGACCATCGGGCTGCGCACCGTCCAGCCCGCCATGTACTCCGTGCTGACCGTCTACACCCTCACCTACCTCGCCGACCGGCGCGGGGACTCCTCCGCGGGGCTGATCGCGATCCTCGTCGCCTCGGCCGTGGGCCTGGCCTCGGGACCGTTCTGGGGCTGGCTCTCGGACCGCTGGGGCCGGCGCCGGCTCGCGGTGGTCTCCGCCGCGGCGACCGCCGTGCTGATCTGGCCCTACTTCCTGTTCCTGGACCTCGGCCCGCTCGTGCTGCTGCCCCTGGTGTACCTGGTGGTCATGAACTGGCTGCACGACTCGATCTACGGCCCGCAGGCGGCGTGGTTCGCCGAGCAGTTCCCGGTGCACCTGCGCTACAGCGGGGTGTCCCTCGGCTACCAGGTCGGCACGATCGTCTCCGGCGGGATGACCCCGTTCATCGCCGCGGCCCTGCTGGCCCTCGGCGGCGGCAGCCCGTGGCTGATCTGCGCCTACGTGGGCGTGCTCGCCGCGCTGAGCGTGGTCGCGGCCCTGGCCGCGGCCGACCCGGTGACGGATCCGGCGTCCGCGCCGGGGTCCGGGCCGGGGTCCGCGTCGGGGTCGGGCCCCGCCCCCGACGCCCCCGCGGCCGGGACCCCCGCCGGCCGCACCGCCCCCGGGGCCGCCGGCGGTCCCGGACGACCCGAGGAGGCCGCCGATGCCCTCGTCTGAGCCCCGCCCCCTGCTCCTGAACGCCTTCGAGATGGCCGTGCCCGTGCACCAGTCCCCCGGGCTGTGGCGCCACCCCGAGGACCGCTCCCGGGACTACACCTCCCTCGCGCACTGGACCCGGCTCGCGCGCACGCTCGAGGACGGCGGGTTCCACGGGATCTTCTTCGCCGACGTCCTGGGCCAGTACGACGTCCACGGCGGCAGCGGGGACGCCGCGGCCCGCGGCGGGGTGCAGTTCCCGATGCTCGACCCCCTCCTGCTCGTGCCGGCCCTCGCGGCCGTCACCGAGCGGATCGGCTTCGGCGTGACCGCCTCGGTCAGCTACGAGCACCCGTACGCCCTCGCCCGGCGGCTGAGCACCCTGGACCACCTCACCGGCGGGCGGGTGGCGTGGAACATCGTCACCTCCTACCAGGACTCCGCCGCCCGCAACCTCGGCCAGGACCGCCAGGTGCCCCACGACGAGCGCTACGACCGGGCCGAGGAGTACCTCGACGTGGTCTACCGGCTGTGGGAGTCCTCCTTCGACGACGACGCCGTGGTCGCCGACCCCGCCGCCGGCGTCTACGTGGACCCCTCCCGGGTGCGGGGCATCGGCCACGAGGGCGAGCGCTTCAGCGTCCCGGGCCCCGCCCTCGTGGAGCCCTCGCCGCAGCGCACCCCGCTGCTCTTCCAGGCGGGGGCCTCGACCCGGGGCCGGGCCTTCGCCGCCAAGCACGCCGAGGCCGTGTTCTTCAGCGGCCCCACCGCCGAGCAGACGGCCGGGTGGGTGCGGGCCGTGCGGGCGGAGGCCGCCGGCCGGGGCCGGGACCCGCGGCGGGTGAAGGTCTTCTCCAACGTCAACGTCGTCGTCGCGGACACCGACGCCGAGGCCCTGGCCCGGCTCGAGGACTACCGCCGCCACGTGGACGTCGAGGCGGCCCTGGCGCTGTTCGCCGGCTGGACGGGGGTGGACCTCTCCGGGGCCGACCCGGACGAGCCGCTGGAGCACGTGACCACGGACGGCAACCGGTCGGCCCTGGCGTCGTTCACCACGCTGGACCCGGACCGGGTGTGGACCCCGCGGCTGCTGGCCGAGTTCGTGAGCATCGGCGGGCGCGGGCCCGTGCTGGCCGGCTCCCCCGCCACGGTCGCCGACGGGCTGGAGCGGTGGGCGCGGGTGGCCGACGTCGACGGCTTCAACGTCAACGCCGCCGTGCGGCCGGGCGACTTCGAGCGCTTCGCCCGCCTGGTCAGCCCGGAGCTGCGCCGCCGCGGCCTGCTGGAGGAGCCCGCCCCGGGGGCCACGCTGCGCGAGACGGTGCTGGGCGAGGGGCCGCGGCTGGCCCCCGACCACTACGGCGCCGGGTTCCGCCCGGTGCCCGCGGCGCGCTAGCGCACCCGCAACGGGCCCGGCCCCGGACCCCGCAGGAGAGCGGGGTCCGGGGCCGGGCCCGCGCCGGAGGGTCTCAGGCCTCGCGGATCGCCCGGCCGAGCGCGTCCAGCACGAACGCCGCCGACTCCTCGGTGGCGTTGGGGCCCATGAGCCCGATCCGCCACACGCTCGAGGCGTGCTCCTTGACCCCGGCGCCGATCTCGAGGGAGAAGTGCTCGAGCAGGTGGGCGCGCACGCGCGCGGAGTCCACGCCCTCGGGCACCTTCACCGTGGTCAGCTGCGGCAGCCGGGCGCCCTCGGCGGCGAAGAGCTCCAGGCCCATCTCCTGCAGCCCGGCCTGGAGGGCCTCGCCCGCGCGCCGGTGGCGGTCCCGGACCGCCTCGAGGCCCTCGTCGAGGATCCGCTCGAGGGCGGCGTCGAGGGAGGCGATCATCGCGGTCGGGGCGGTGTGGTGGTAGGTCCGGGCCCGGCCCTGGGCCTCGCCCACGTAGCCGCCGAGCATCCCCAGGTCCAGGTACCAGGAGCGGGGGTGCGGCACGCGCCGGTCGAAGGCCGCGTCCGAGATCGTGAACGGCGCCAGGCCCGGGGCCACGCCCAGGCACTTCTGGGTGCCGGCGTAGCCGATGTCCACGCCCCAGTCGTCGGCGCGCAGCTCGCTGCCGCCGATCGAGGTGACCGCGTCCACGAGCAGCAGCGCGTCCCCCTTGAGCTCGCCCAGGGCGGCGATGTCCGAGCGGACGCCGGTGGAGGTCTCGGCGTGGACCGCGGCGATGACCTTGGGGGCGGGGTGGGCCTCGGCGACCCGCTGCGGGTCCACCGGCTGCCCGTAGGGGAAGTCCACGCGCACGACCTCGGCGCCGCAGCGGGCCGCGACGTCGCACATGCGCTCGCCGAAGAGGCCGTTGACGGCCACGACGACGACGTCGCCCTCCGCCACGGTGTTGACGAAGGCGGCCTCCATCCCGGCCGAGCCGGTGGCGCTCAGCGGCAGCGTCCGCCGGTTGGCGGTGCCCCAGACCTGGCGCAGGCCCTCGCAGGCGCGGTCCATGATCTCCAGGAACGCCGGGTCGAGGTGGCCCAGCAGGGGCCGGGCCAGGGCCTCGGTGGCCTCGGGGTAGGGGTTGGACGGGCCGGGACCGAACAGGCGGCGCTCGAGCACGCCGGTGGTCCGCTCCGCACGGGTCAGGGTCACGCTGGTCTCCTCGGGTCGGTGGATTCGGTCGTCCCGCCAGCCTAGCCGGGGCGTGCGGCGGGGAGCCGACCTCAGCCCACGAGCCGGCGGGCGGCCGCGGTGTGGGCGGCGATCAGCTCCTCCAGGTCCAGGCCCTCGATCCGCCCGTCCGTCACGAGCCACCGCCCGCCGACCATGACCCGGTCGGCCCGGTCGGCCCCGCACAGCAGCAGCGCCGAGAGGGGGTCGTGGGCGCCGGAGAAGCGCAGCCCGTCGAGGCGGAACATCGCGAGGTCGGCCTGCGCGCCCGGGCGGAGGACCCCGAGGTCCTCCCGGCCCAGCAGCCGGGCGGACCCGCGCGTCGCCCACCCCAGGGCCTGCCGCACCCCGACCTGGGCGCCGTAGCGCAGCCGCTGCACGTAGAGCGCCTGGCGGGCCTCGAGCAGGAGGTTGGAGGCGTCGTTGGAGGCGGAGCCGTCCACGCCCAGGCCCACGGGCGCCCCGGCGTCCTCGAGCTCGAGCGCCCGGCACGTCCCGGAGGCCAGGCGCATGTTCGAGCTGGGGCAGTGGGCCACGCCGACGCCGGCGGCGCCGAGCCGGCCCACCTCGTCGTCGTCGAAGTGGATGCCGTGGGCCAGCCACGTGCGGTCCGTGAGCCAGCCGGTGGACTCGAGGTAGTCGACGGTGCGCAGCCCGAAGCGCTCCCGGCAGAACTGCTCCTCGTCGACGGTCTCGGCGAGGTGGGTGTGCAGGCGCACGTCCAGCTCCTGCGCGAGCACGGCCGTGTCCCGCATGATCTCGCGGGTCACGGAGAACGGCGAGCACGGGGCGAGCGCGATCTGGATCCGTGCCCCGGGGCCGCGCTCGTGGTGGGCGGCGACGAGCCGGGCGCTGTCGGCGAGGATCGTCCCCGCCTCCTGCACGGTCTCCTGCGGGGGCAGCCCGCCGTCGCGGCGCCCGAGGCTCATCGAGCCGCGGGTGAGCACGGCGCGCATCCCCAGGGCGCGGGCGGCCTCGACCTGCACGTCCACCGAGTGCTCCATGCCGTCGGGGAACAGGTAGTGGTGGTCGGCGGCGGTGGTGCACCCCGACAGCAGCAGCTCGGCCATCGCGGCGGTCGTGGCCAGGCGCAGGTCCTCGGGGGTGAGCCGGGCCCACACGGGGTAGAGCCGGGTCAGCCAGGGGAACAGGGGGACGTCCACCACCGGGGCCCAGGCGCGGGTGAGGGTCTGGAAGAAGTGGTGGTGGGTGTTGATCAGCCCGGGCAGCAGCACGTGCTCGCGCGCGTCGAGGACGGTGCACGGGCCGGCGGCGGGCGTCCCGCCGGCGGGCACGAGCTCCACGACCGTGCCGGCGGCCGTGTCGACGACGACGCCGCCCGCGGCGGCGGCGTCCCGGTCGGCGGTGTCGTCGCCGGTGAGCACGGCGAGGGGCTCGCGCAGCCACAGCAGGTCGCGGCGGGCGAGGGCGGGGTCGGTCGGCACGGGGTCTCCTCGGGTCGCGGGCGTCGTGCGCCGGCGCCGCCCGCCCCGGGCCTCGCCGGGGGCGGCGCGCGGCGCCGCCAGCTCAGTGAGGTCCTGTCTGCTGATCCAGGAGACCGCTCACGCGGCCGCCAGGACCGTAGCACGCGCCCCGGGCGGCGTCCACGCCCCAGATCTCCGGGCGCGGCGGTCGTTGTGAGCCGGATCACGGCACGGTAGCCTCGATCTCGCCAACGGCGGGTCCGCGACGGACTATCTACCAGGCAACCGCATCAGTCACCACGCAGCGGCCGCCACCGGCGCACGACCCCGGGTCCCCGGACGCGGCGCTGCCCCCACCCCGGGAGCTGCCCATGAGCACCGACCAGATCTCCGTCCCGCCCGGAACCACCGAGCACCTGCGCGAGGCCGTCGCCCTCGCCGTCGACAACGCCGTGGCCGACGGCGGCCCGTTCGGGGCCGTCGTCGTGACCGCCGACGGGCGCCGCTTCACGGGCGTCAACCGCGTCACCGCCGACAACGACCCGACGGCCCACGCGGAGGTCCAGGCGATCCGCGCCGCCTGCCGTGCGCTCGGCACCTTCGACCTCTCGGGCGCGGCCCTCTACTCGAGCTGCGAGCCGTGCCCCATGTGCCTGGCCGCCTCCCTGTGGGCGCGCCTGGAGACGGTGTACTTCGCGGCCGACCGCCACGACGCGGCCGCCGGCGGCTTCGACGACGCCGCGTTCTACGACTACTTCGCCACGCCGGTGGAGGAGCGCTCCCTGCCCGTGCGCGCCGTGGACCTCGAGGAGCGCACCGCGCCGTTCGAGGCGTGGAGCGCGAACACCACCCGGACCGACTACTGAGGACCCCGCCATGCGCGACTCGACGACACGACCCGCCGCGGCGCCCGCCCGTCCCGAGGACGAGCGGCTGGGCCTCGGCCGGTCCCTGGCCTACGGCCTCCAGCACGTGCTCACGATGTACGGCGGGATCATCGCCGTCCCCCTGATCGTCGGCGGGGCCGCCGGCCTCGACGCCACGGACACCGGCCTGCTGATCGCCTCCTGCCTGTTCATCGGCGGGCTCGCCACGATGCTGCAGAGCTGGGGGCTGCCGTTCTTCGGCTCCCAGCTGCCGCTCGTGCAGGGCGTGTCCTTCGCCGGTGTGGCGACCATGCTCGCGATCCTCCAGGACGGCGGGGACCTGCGGGAGGTCTTCGGCGCCGTCCTGGTCGCCTCGCTGATCGGCCTGGTCCTCGCCCCGTTCTTCTCCCGGGTGGTCCGGTTCTTCCCGCCCGTGGTCACCGGGGTGGTCATCACGACCATCGGGCTCACGCTCATCCCGGTGGCGGCGAACTGGGCGATGGGCGGCAACGCGCAGGCGGAGGACTACGGCAGCCTCGGCAACATCGGGCTGGCCGCCCTGACCCTGGCCCTGGTGCTGCTGCTGTCGAAGGTCGGCAGCGCCGCCCTGTCGCGGCTGTCGATCCTGCTGGCGATCGTGGGAGGCACCCTCGTCGCCGTGCTGCTGGGCGCGGCCGACTTCTCGGCCGTGGGCGAGGGCCCCGTCCTCGCCGTGCCCGAGCCGTTCGCGTTCGGCCTGCCGACCTTCGGGATCGCGGCGATCGTCTCCATGACCATCGTGGTGCTCGTGACCATGACGGAGACGACGGCGGACATCCTCGCCGTCGGCGAGATCGCGGGGACCCGCGTGGACTCCCGGCGCATCGCGGACGGACTGCGCGCGGACATGCTCTCCTCGGCCGTGGCACCGGTGTTCAACTCCTTCACCCAGACGGCCTTCGCCCAGAACGTGGGGCTCGTGGCGATCACCGGAATCAAGAGCCGGTTCGTGGTCACCGCCGGCGGGGCGATCATGCTGGTGCTCGGGCTGCTGCCCGTGCTGGGGCGGGTCGTCGCGGCCGTGCCCACGCCCGTGCTGGGCGGGGCGGGGGTGGTGCTCTTCGGGACCGTGGCCGCCTCCGGGATCCGCACCCTCGCCCGCGTGGACTACCGCTCGGGGATGAACCTCGTCGTCGTCGCCGTGTCCCTGGCCTTCGGGCTGATCCCGGTGGTCGCCCCCACGTTCTACGACGCGTTCCCCTCGTGGTTCGGGATCATCTTCCACTCGGGCATCAGCTCCGCGGCGGTGATGGCCGTGCTGCTCAACCTCGTGTTCAACGAGCTGCGCGCCGGCAACCGGGCCGACGCCTCGGTGCTCGCCGCGACGCCGCCGCGGATGGTGCGCTCCGCGCAGCTGAGCGCGCTGCAGGACGGCGACTACTTCCAGGACGGGGAGCTCTTCGACGCGGAGGGCCGGCCGGTCCCGGCGGTCACCGACGACGAGTACGAGCACGTGCGGGCGCGGATCGAGGCCGGCGAGATCACCGACACCACCCAGATCCCGCGCATCCTGCGCCGGGACGGGCAGGACCGCCCGGGCGGGTGAGCGGCGGGCCCCGCACCGGCCGCTCAGCCGGTGCGGGGCCCGAGCCGGCCCAGCAGCTCGGCGGCGACGCCGATCGCGATGACGGCCGGGGCCTTGCCGGGCACCCCGGGCAGGCCGATGGGGCACCGGATCTCGTCGACCGCGGCCTCGTCGTGGCCCTCCGCCCGCAGCCGGGCGCGGAAGCGGGCCCACTTCGCGGCCGAGCCGATCAGCCCGACCGAGGCGAGGTCCCCGCGGCGCAGCGCGGCGTCGCACAGCAGGAAGTCCTCGGCGTGGTCGTGGGTCATGATCAGCACGTGGGCCCCGGCCGGCAGCTCCTGCAGGGCGGTCTCCGGGGCCGGGCCGCCGTGGCGGAGCACCTGCGCGGGCCCGTCCAGGACGCCGTCGAGGCGCTCCGGGGCCAGCTGCCCCTCGCGGCTGTCGACCAGGTGCAGGCGCACGGGCAGCCGGGAGAGCACCCGGGCCAGCTCCCGGCCCACGTGGCCGACCCCGAAGACGGCGACCGCGGGACGGGCCGGGACGGGCTCCAGCAGGACGTCCACCACCCCGCCGCAGCACTGCCGGCCGTGCTCGACGGGCGCGTGCTCGTTGAGGGCGAACTGCAGGGTCTCCGGGGCGGTGGCCCCCGCCGCGAGCAGCGCCCGCGCCCGGTCGACCACGGTCGCCTCGAGATTGCCCCCGCCGATGCTGTCCCACTCGCCCGCGGCGCCGACGACCATCTTCGCCCCGGCCTCGCGCGGGGCGTGGCCGCGCACGGCGAGCACCGTGGCCAGCACCGCGGGCGCCCCCTCCGCGCGCAGGCGCTGGAGGGCCTCGAGCCAGTCCACCTCAGACGGTCGCGACGCGCGCCGGGGCGGGCGTGCCCGCCTCCGCGCCGGCGCGGGCCGCCTGCACGGCCCAGAACACGGCCTCCGGGGTGGCGGGGCTGGCCAGGTCCACGGACCGGCCCGCGGGCCCGAAGGAGGCGACCGCCTCGCGCAGGGCCTCGCGGACGCTGAAGGCGAGCATCAGCGGCGGCTCCCCCACGGCCTTGGAGCCGTAGACGACCCCGCTCTCGGTGGCCCGCTCGAAGAGGTGGACGTGGAACTCCTCGGGCATCTCCGAGAAGCTGGGCAGCTTGTAGGTGCTCGCCGCCTGGGTGGTCAGCCGGCCGCGGGCGGGCCCGTCCGACTCGTCCCAGCGCAGGTCCTCGAGGGTCAGCCAGCCCAGGCCCTGCACGAAGCCGCCCTCGATCTGCCCGACGTCGATCAGCGGGGAGAGGCTGTCGCCGACGTCGTGGACGATGTCGGTGCGCAGCACCCGGTAGGCGCCCGTGAACCCGTCGACCTCCACCTCGGAGACGGAGGCCCCGTAGGAGAAGTACTTGAAGGGCTCGCCCTGCATCCGGGAGCTGTCCCAGTGCAGCCCCTCGGTGCGGTAGTAGCCGGCGGCCCACAGGGACACGCGCTGGAAGTAGGCGTCCCGCACGAGGTCGGCGAAGGGGATCCCGGCGTCGTGGAAGCCGATGCCGGTGACCGTGCCGCCGGCGAAGCGGACGTCGTCGGGGTGGATGCCCAGCTTCCGCGCGGCGACCTCGGCGAGCCGGTCGCGGATCTGCTCGCAGGCGTTCTTCACGGCCCCGCCGTTGAGGTCGGCCCCGGAGCTGGCGGCCGTGGCGGAGGTGTTGGGGACCTTGTCGGTGCGGGTGGGGGCCAGGCGCACGACCTCCAGGGGCACCCCGAGGGCCGTGGCGGCGACCTGGCGCATCTTGGTGTGCAGGCCCTGGCCCATCTCCGTCCCGCCGTGGTTGATCAGCACCGAGCCGTCCTTGTAGACGTGCACGAGGGCGCCGGCCTGGTTGAACGCGGTGAAGTTGAAGGAGATGCCGAACTTCACCGGGGTCACCGCGAGTGCCCGGCGGGTGTCCGGGTGGGCCGCGTTGAACGCGGCGATCCCGGCGCGGCGCCGGTCCACGTCCGCGCGGTCGAGCACCTGCTGCCAGACCGCCCGCAGCCGCTCGGCGTGGCGCACCGGCTGGCCGTAGGGCGTGGTCTGGCCGGGGGCGTAGAAGTTGCGCTGGCGCAGCTCCGCGGGGTCCAGTCCGAGCAGGGGGGCGCAGCGGCCGAGGACGTCCTCGATGATCAGCATCCCCTGGGGTCCGCCGAAGCCGCGGAAGGCGGTCTGGGAGGTCTTGTGGGTGCGGGCGATCCGGCCGTGGACCTCGACGTTGGGGATCCAGTAGGCGTTGTCGATGTGGCACAGCGTCCGGGCGAGCACGGGTTCGGACAGGTCCAGGCTCCAGCCGCCGTCGCTGGTGACGGTGGCGCGCAGGGCCTGCAGCCGCCCGCCGTCGTCGAAGGCCGCCTCCCACCGGGCGTGGTAGGGGTGGCGCTTGCCGGAGAGGGTGATGTCCTGGGTGCGGGTGAGCCGCACCCGCACGGGGCGCCCGGTGAGCACGGCGCCCAGCGCGGCGACCGCCGCCCAGCCGTGGGGCTGCATCTCCTTGCCGCCGAAGCCCCCGCCCATGCGCAGGCACTGGACGGTGACCTCGTGGCTGTGCAGGCCCAGCACGTGGGCGACGATCTCCTGGGTCTCGGTGGGGTGCTGGGTGCTGCACTGGACGAAGACCTGCCCGCCCTCGTCCACGGTGGCCAGGGAGGCGTGGGTCTCGAGGTAGAAGTGCTCCTGGCCGCCGAAGGAGAACTCCCCCTCGAAGCGGTGGGCGGCCGCGGCCAGGGCGGCCTCCGCGTCCCCGCGGCGGACGGTGGGCGCCATCCCCTGGAAGCTGCCGGCTTCGACGGCCTCCGCGAGGGTGACCAGGGCGGGCAGGGGCTCGTAGGCGACCTCGACGGCCTCCGCGCCCAGGCGCGCCGCCTCGAGGCTCTCGCCGAGCACCCAGCACACCGCGTGGCCGTGGAACATGACCTCGCGGGGGAACAGGGGCTCGTCGTGCTTGGTGCCGGCGTCGTTGACCCCCGGCACGTCCTCGGCGGTGAGCACGCGCACCACGCCGGGCACGCGCAGGGCCGGGGCGGGGTCCAGGGCGGTGACCAGGGCGTGGGCGTGGGGGGCCTGCACCGGCCACGCGTGGAGCACGTCCTGGCTGCGCACCACGAGGTCGTCGGTGTAGAGCGCGGTGCCGGTCACGTGCAGGGCGGCGTGCTCGTGGGCGACGGGGACGCCGACGACGGGGTCGACGGGGCGGTCGGCGAGGGACTTCATCGGGAGACCTCCGGGACGGTGGCGGGCTGCGTCTGCGCCCAGAACTTGAGCAGGGCCTGCTCGAGCATGGCCGAGCGGTAGCGGGCGGAGGCCCGCATGTCGTCGATCGGGGTGCCCTCGCCGGCCATCGTGGCCGCCGCGGCGGCGACCGTCTCGCGGGTCCACGGGCGGCCGGTGAGGGCCTGCTCGGTGCGCGAGGCCCGGATCGGGGTGGCGGCCACCCCGCCCAGGCCGATCCGGGCGGCGGCGACCGTCCCGCCGTCGAGCTGCACGGCGACGGCCACGGCGACGCTGGAGATGTCGTCGAAGCGGCGCTTGGCGATCTTGTGGAAGGCGACCTGCTCGGCCAGCGGGCGCGGGATGCGCACGGCCCGGATGATCTCGTCGGGGCGGCGGACGCTCTGCCGGTAGCCCGTGTAGTACCCGTCGAGCGGGACCTCCCGCTCGCCCCCGGCCGAGGCCAGGACCACGGAGGCGCCCAGGGCCAGCAGCACCGGGGCCGAGTCCCCGATGGGCGAGCCCGTGCCGAGGTTGCCGCCGAAGGTCGCGGCGTTGCGGATCAGGCGGGAGGCGAACTGCGGGAAGAGCCGGTCCAGCAGCGGCACCCGCCCGGCGAGGCCGCGCTCGACCTCGGACAGGCTCAGCGCCGCTCCGATCTCGATCCGCTCCTCGCCCACCTCGAGCGCGCGCAGCGGCTCGAGCCGGTCCACGGCGAGCACCAGGGGCGGGCGGGCGTGGCGGATGTTGGCCTCCACGCCGAGGTCGGTGGCCCCGGCCACGAGCCGGGCCCGCGGCTCCCGGGCCAGGTGGCTGAAGAGCTCCTCGAGGTCGGCGGGCCGGACGAAGGCGGCGCCGTCCGCCGCGGCCCGGGTGGGGCGCGGGGCCGGCGCGGGCTCCTGCTGGCGCCGCAGCAGCTCGTCCCCGGCCTCCGGGGCGCCGAGGGCGTAGGCGGCGTCGCGGATGGGCCGGTACCCGGTGCAGCGGCACAGGTTGCCGCTGAGGGCGTGCAGGTCGAAGCCGTTGGGACCGCACTCGTGGTCGGCGGCGTGCTCCTCGCCCGCGGCGGCGGTGCCCGACCGCGGCACCGTGTCCGGCCCGGCCGCGGCGCCGCGGTCCGGGCGGTAGTACTCGGCGGCCATCGCGCACACGAAGCCGGGGGTGCAGTAGCCGCACTGGGACCCGCCGCGGGCGGCCATCTCCTGCTGGACGGGGTGGAGGCGGCCGGGGCCGCGGGGGCCGGGGGCGCTGCCCAGGCCCTCGGCGGTGACGATCTCCTGGCCGTCGAAGGCGGCGGCGGGCGGCAGGCACGCGTTGACCGCGGTCCAGCGGCTGCGCCCGGGGCCGTCCGGCCGGGCGACCAGCACGGCGCAGGCGCCGCACTCGCCCTCGGCGCAGCCCTCCTTGGCCCCGGTCAGCCCGCCCTCCCGCAGCCAGTCGAGCAGCCGGGTGTGCGGGCCGCTGCCCGCGCCGCTGCGCTCCTGGCCGTTGACCGTCACGCGGATCTCGTCCATGCCTCGTTGCTCCTCGCCGTGCGCCGCCCGCGGGGCCGGGCCCGGGGTCTGCCGGGTGCGCGCCGGGGTGCGCCGGCCGGGCCGGCGCACGTGACGCACACCACAGGGTTGCTGGTGGACGCGACTATACCGAGCGGGGAGCCTCCGCGCACCACGACACGGAACAGATCTTCCACGATGCGGATCACAGCGGAGGTGCGCAGACGGACCGTCACGGTGCTCCCCGCCCGCGGCCGGACCGTCCACGGCCCCGGCCGCGGGCACGGGTGCGCCCCGGCCCCCGCGGGGCCGGGGCGCACGGCCGCCGGCTCAGATCAGCCCGTCGGTGAGGTGGTCGGGGGTGCCGAACCGGTGGGCGGTGATGCTCACGGCCTGCTCCCGCAGGAAGGGCAGCAGCTCCACGCGGGGGGCCGCCGTGACGGGGTCGGCGTACACGGCCACGTCCGGGCGCCCGCCCGTGGCGGCGATCAGGCCCGCGCGGTCCCCGCCGACCAGGCGCACCCGCCCGGCGCCGGCCGCGGCGGCGCTCACCGACCACGCGTGCTCGTCCTCGACCCGCAGGTCCGCGCCGTGGGCGGCGAGGACGGCGGCCACCGGCGCGGGCAGCTCCTCCGCCGTGGAGACCGTCAGCGGGGAGCCGGCGCGCAGCCCGGCACCGAGCACGCGCAGCAGCTCGCCCACCGGTGCGTCCTTGCCGTGGCGCACGGTCACGGGCACCGGCAGGTAGCGGAAGACGTTGCGCTCGGCGTAGAGCTGCGAGACGTCGCGGGCCGCGCCGAACTCCTCCCCCCAGGCGGCGGCGTCCAGGCGCAGGGCCTGCTCGAGGCGCTCGGCCTCCGCGGCGTGGAGGACCCGCCGGGCGGCCGCGAGCAGCTCGGCGGCGGGGCCGTCCCCGAGCTCGCTCCCCGTCCCGCGCGGGGCGGCGGGCACCCACCCGCCGAGGCCGGTCAGGTAGTTGGGCCCACCGGCCTTGGTGCCGGGGCCGACGGCGGACTTCTTCCACCCGCCGAAGGGCTGGCGCCGGACGATCGCCCCGGTGATGCCGCGGTTGACGTAGACGTTGCCGGCCTCGACGTGCTCGAGCCAGTAGCCGATCTCGGCGGGGTCCAGGGAGTGCAGACCGGCGGTCAGCCCGTACTCGACCTCGTTCTGGACCGCGACGGCCTCCTCGAGGGTCTCGGCCGTCATCACGCCCAGGACGGGGCCGAAGTACTCGACCTGGTGGAACTCCGAGCCGCGGCGCACCCCGGTGCGGACTCCGGGGGTCCACAGCCGGTCCTCGTCGTCGAGCCGGCGCGGCTCGACCAGCCAGGACTGCCCCTCCTCGAGGGTGGTCAGCGCCCGGAGCAGCTTGCCGGAGGCGGGCTCGGTGAGCGGGCCCATCTGCGCGGCGGGGTTCGTGGGACGGTCCACGGTCAGGGAGGTGACCGCGTCGAGCAGCTGGTCGCGGAACCGGCGCGAGCGCGCCACCGAGCCGACGAGGACCACCAGCGAGGCGGCCGAGCACTTCTGGCCGGCGTGGCCGAAGGCGGAGTGGGCCACGTCCCTGGCCGCCAGGTCGAGGTCCGCGCTGGGGGTGACGACCAGGGCGTTCTTCCCGGAGGTCTCCGCCAGCAGGGGCAGGTCGGGGCGGAAGGAGCGGAACAGCTCGGCGGTCTCGTAGGCGCCCGTGAGGACGACCCGCTCCACCGCCGGGTGGGCGATCAGCTGCCGGCCGAGGGCCCGCTCCTCGAGGTCGACCAGGGACAGCACGGCGCGGTCGATCCCGGCGGCGTCGAGGGCCTCCCAGATCGCCTCGGCGACCACGGCCCCGCAGCGGCGGGTGGGGCCGGCGGGCTTGAAGACCACCGGGGAGCCCGCGGCGAGGGCGGACAGGGCGGAGCCGGCGGGGATCGCCACCGGGAAGTTCCACGGCGGGGTCACCACGGTCAGCCGCGAGGGGACGAAGCGGGCGCCGTCGACGTCGTCGAGCTCGCGGGCGCGCTCGGCGTAGTAGTGGGCGAAGTCGATCGCCTCGCTGATCTCGGGGTCGGACTGGTCCAGGGTCTTGCCCGCCTCGGCGGCGGCGACCTCGAGCAGCTCGGCCCGGCGGGCGGCGAGGGCGTCGCCGGCCCGGTGGAGCACCTCGGCCCGCTGCGCGCCGGAGAGCCGGGCCCAGCCGCGCCCGGCGTCCAGGGCGGCGGTCACGACCTCCTCGAGCTCGTCCTCCGTGCGCAGCCGGGCGGCGGCGACGGTGGCGGCCCCGGCGCGGGAGCCGGGCACCCGCGCGAGGATCTCCCGGCCCCAGGCGCGGTTGGCGGCCACGGCGGGGTCGGTGTCGGGCGTGCTCGCGAAGCCCTCGGTGGGGGCCGGGGGCTCGGGGCGGGTGCGGTCCTGGACCCGGTGGGGGGCCGGCACGGTGTCGTCGAGCGCGGCCAGGGAGGCGAGGAAGCGCTGCCGCTCGCGCTCGAAGGCGTGCTCGTTGCCGGCGAGCTCGAAGACGGCGGACATGAAGTTCTCGGGGCTGGAGCCCTCCTCGAGGCGGCGGACGAGGTAGGCGATGGCGACGTCGAACTCGGCGGCGTGCACCACGGGGGTGTAGAGCAGCAGGGAGCCGACCTCGCGCCGGACGGCCTCGGCCTGGCCGGTGGCCATGCCCAGGAGCATCTCGAACTCCACGGCCCCGCGCACCCCGCGCCGGCCGGCGAGCAGCCAGGCGAAGGCGACGTCGAAGAGGTTGTGCCCGGCCACGCCGATGCGCACGGCGTCCGTGTGCTCCGGGCGCAGGGCGTAGTCGAGGACCCGCTTGTAGTGGGTGTCGGAGTCCTGCTTGGTGGACCAGGTGGCCAGGGGCCAGTCGTGCAGGGAGGCCTCCACGCGCTCCATCGGCAGGTTGGCGCCCTTGACCACGCGCACCTTCACCGGCGCGCCGCCGGCGGCGCGCCGGGCGGCGGCCCACTCCTGGAGGCGGATCATCGCGGCCAGGGAGTCGGGCAGGTAGGCCTGCAGGACGATCCCGGCCTCGAGGTGCTTGAAGCGGGGCTGCTCGAGCAGGCGGGTGAAGACCGCGACGGTCAGGTCGAGGTCCTTGTACTCCTCCATGTCGAGGTTGACGAACTTCGGCTCGGGGGACGCCGCGGCCTGCTCGTAGAGCGGGGCGAGCTTGTCGACCACCTCGGCCACGGCCTCGTCGAAGGCCCACGGGGAGTGCGGGCCGACCACGGAGGAGACCTTCACGGAGACGTAGTCGACGTCCGGGCGGGCCAGCAGCTCGCGGGTGCCCTCCAGCCGGCGGTCGGCCTCGCGGGTGCCGAGCACGGCCTCGCCGAGCAGGTTGAGGTTGAGCCGGACCCCCTCGGTGCGGATCGCCGAGATCGAGCGCCCGAGCCGGCGCGGGTCGGCGTCCACGATCAGGTGCCCGACCATCTCGCGCAGCGCCCGGCGCGCGGCGGGGACGACGAGGCGGGGGGCCGCCGGGGCGAGGGCGCCGCCGGCGCGGACGGCCCCGCGCAGGTACCAGGGCAGGAACGCCGGGACGCGCGGGGCGAGCCGAGCCAGGTTGCGGGCGGCCACGGCGTCGTCCTCGGGGCGGACCACGCCGTCGACGAAGCCGACCGTGAAGTCCAGGCCGTGCGGGTCCTTCAGGACCCCGGCGAGGTGGCGGGCGGCGGCGTCGGCCGGGTACTGCTCGGCCTCGGCCAGCCAGCGGCGCACGAGGGCGACGGCCTCCTCGGCCAGCCCCTCGGGAAGGGACGCGTGGGCGACGGACTCCGGCGCGGGGCTCTCGTGCAGGACGGGGGCGGCCGGGGCGGGGACGGTGGTCATGTGGCTGCTCCGCTCGTGGAAGGGGACGTGTGGTGCATCCCACTATGGGGCCGCAGTGCGTTCGGATACAGTGAATGTTCTCGATGGGTGTTCGTCGGCGGAGCCGATGGATCGTGGGGCCGGGGATCCCGGCGGACGGGAGGGGCCGTGCTCGACGTCCGGCGGCTGCGGCTGCTGCGGGAGCTGGCGCTGCGCGGCACGCTCGCGGAGGTGGCCGAGGCCCTGAGCTTCAGCCCGTCCTCGGTCTCCCAGCAGCTGTCCGTGCTCGAGAAGGAGGCCGGGGTCGAGCTGCTGCGCAAGGTGGGGCGGCGCGTGCAGCTGACCCCGCAGGCGGAGATCCTCGTGGCGCGCACGGCGGAGCTGCTCGACGTCCTCGAGCGGGCGGAGGCCGACCTCGCGGCGTCGCTGAGCACGGTCACCGGCACCGTGCGGGTGGCCGTGTTCCAGTCGGCCGCGCTGGCGCTGCTGCCCGGGGCGCTGAGCGGGATGCGCCTGCGCTACCCCGAGGTGCGGGTCGAGATGGCCCAGACCGAGCCGGAGCGGGCCCTGTACGAGACGTGGATCCGCGAGTTCGACCTCGTGGTGGCCGAGCAGTACCCGGGCCACGCCGCGGCCCACCACCCCGACCTGGACCGGCGGGAGCTGGTCGCGGACGCGATCCGCCTGGCCGTCCCGCCCGAAGGGCCGTGGTCGGGGGTCACCACCCTCGAGCAGGCGCGGGAGCTGCCCTGGGTGATGGAGCCCCGCGGGGCGGCCTCCCGGCACTGGGACGAGCAGCTGTGCCGGCAGGCCGGCTTCGAGCCGGACGTGCGCTACGAGACCGCGGACCTGCAGGCCCAGACCCGGCTGGTGGCCTCGGGGCACGCCGTGGCGCTGATGCCGGACCTGATGTGGACGGCCGCTCCCAGCCCCTGCCGGCTGCTCGCCCTGCCCGGCGGCCCGCGGCGCACCGTCTTCACGTCCGTGCGCGGGTCGAGCGCGCGCCGGCCGGCGATCCTGGCGGTGCGCCAGGCCCTCGAGGAGGTCGCGGCGGAGCTGAGCGCCCGGATGGAGCCCGGGGCGCCCGCCTGAGTACCGCGGCCGGTCAGTCCCGGGCCCGCCCCGGGGCGCCGGCCGCCAGGGCCGCGCGCAGCCGCTCGTCGGCGAGCTGCTCGCGCAGCCAGGGGCTGAGCAGGAACGGGGCGGCCCCGACGGCGGCGAGGAGCTCGCCGGGGCGGATCCAGGCGGTCTCCGCGACCTCCTCCGGCAGCGGGTGCGGGGTGCCCGAGGCGCGGGCGAGGTAGACGGGGCAGAACTCGTTCTCCACGATCCCGGAGGCGTCCACGGCCCGGTAGCGGAACTCGGGCAGCACGGAAACGACGTCCGTGACGGCGAAGCCGAGCTCCTGGCCCGCCCGGCGGGCGATGCCCTCCTCGAGCGGCTCGCCCGGGCCGGGGTGGCCGCAGAAGCTGTTGGTCCACACCCCCGGCCAGGTGCGCTTGGACAGCGCGCGGCGGGTCAGCAGCAGCCGCCCGTCGTCGTCGAGGACGTAGCAGGAGAACGCCAGGTGCAGCGGGGTGTCCTCGGTGTGCACCTCCGCCTTGGGCGCGGTGCCGACGGGTCGGTGGGCGTCGTCCAGCAGGACGACCTCTTCGCGGGCCATGGCTCTCGTCCTTCTCGGGTCGGCGGCGCGGGGCCGCGCACGCCGTCCCCCATTGTGGCAGGCCCGGCGACGGGCGCGGCGGAGTGGACAACCGGGCCGCGGCCGACGACGATCGGGCCATGCCGCGCCGCCGCTCCCCCCGCTGCCCCCTGCCCCTGCGCAACGGCGTGGACCCGGTGCGGGTGCGCCTGCCCGAGGCGGACGCCTCCGGCACGGGCACGGTCCGCGGGTGGCTGCTGGCCCGGTTCCCGGCCTCGGCCGCGGAGCTCGCGGACCTGTTCGCCACCGGCGGGATCGTCGACGACGACGGGCGGCCCCTGCCGCCGGAGGCGCCCTTCGTGGCCGGTGCCGCGGTCTGGTACCACCGGGCCCTGCCGGAGGAGCCCGAGCTGCCCGGGGACCTGCCGGTGCTGCACGAGGACGAGTGGCTGCTCGCGGTGGACAAGCCGCACGGGCTGCCCACGACCCCGCGCGGGGGCTTCGTGGCGCAGAGCGCGCTGGTGAAGCTGCGCCGGGCCCGCGGCGAGGACCGGCTCTCCCCCCTGCACCGGCTCGACCGCGGCACGGCCGGGGTGCTGCTGCTCTCCCGCGACCCCGCCACGCGCGGGCGCTTCCAGACCCTGTTCCAGGACCGGGCGGTGGCCAAGGAGTACGAGGCGGTGGCCCCGCACGACCCGGACCTGGTGCTGCCGCGGGTGGTGGCCTCCCGGATCGTCAAGGACCGCACGTGCCTGCAGGCCCGGGAGGTCCCCGGGCCGGTGAACGCGCGCACGGCGCTCGAGCGCGCCGGGGCGCCCTTCGCGGACGACGACGGGTGCTGGGTGCGCTACCGGCTGCGGCCGGAGACGGGCCGCACCCACCAGATCCGGGTGCACCTGGCCTCCCTGGGCGTCCCCGTCCGCCACGACCCCCTCTACCCGCGGGTCCTGCCCGCGGGCGCCGCGGGGCCGCCGCTGCAGCTGCTGGCCCGCCGGATCTCGTTCGTCCACCCGGTCACGGGGGTGCCGCTGAGCCTGGTCTCCGGCCGCCGGCTGGCCTGCGGGGACGGCCGGTGAGCGGCACCGGGGCACCGGGCTCCCGGCGGGTTCCGGCCCCCGACGTGGCCCGGGGGCTGATGCTGTGGGTCATCGCCGTCGCCAACGTCACCGTGTGGCTGTGGGACGCCGGGCCCCTGGGCGGGCTGCGCGACCGCCCCCTGGGCACGGGCGCGTCCACCGCGGCGTGGACGGCCGACGACGCCGTGAACCTCGCCCTGTCCGCGCTCGTGGACGGGCGCGGCTTCCCGCTGTTCTCGTTCCTCGTCGGCTACGGGGTCGGTCAGCTCGCCGCCCGGGAGGCGGCGCGGGGCGCGGACCCGGCCACCGTGCGCTCCGTGCTGCTGCGCCGCTACGCGTGGCTCGCGCCGATCGGGGCGGCGCACGCGGTGCTGCTGTTCCCGGGGGACATCGTCACCGCCTACGCCGTGGGCGGGGTGCTCCTGGCCCTGCTCGCCCACGACAGCACGCGCCTGCTGCTGGCCCTCGCGGGGGCGGGCACGGTGCTGACCGCCCTCTACGGCGCCGCCTCCGCGGTCGCGGTCGACGGGCGCACCGCGTTCCCCGGCCTGCACGCCCCGACGGCCGCCGAGCACCTGGCCGCCACGGTCGCCGAGGGGCTCGGGGTCGTGGCCTACGCCCCGCTCCAGCTGCTCGGGCTGCTGCCCATGATGCTGCTCGGCCTCGCGCTCAGCCGCACCCGCGTCCTCGAGCGCCCCGGCCCGCACCGGCGGGCGATCCTGCTCGTCGCCGCGGTCTCGGTCGGGGCCGGGCTGCTCACCGGGACGGGCACGGGCCTGTTCACCGCCGGGCGGACCGACCCGGCCCCCGGCCCCCTGGCGCTGCTGACGGCCGCCGACGCCGTGACCGGTGCCGCCCAGGGAATCGCCTACGCCCTGCTGATCGCGCTGGTCTGCGACCGGGTGCTGCACGGGGCCCCGGCCGGCCCGGCGCACCCCGCGCTGTGGGCGCTGCAGGCCCTCGGGCGGCGCTCCCTCAGCGGCTACCTCGCCCAGTCCGTGCTGTTCACCGTGCTCATGCCGCCCTGGGCCCTCGGCCTCGGCGAGGACCTCGGCCCCGTGGACGCGCTGCTGGTCGGCACGTGCGTGTGGCTGCTCACCCTGCTCGCGGCCGTGCTGCTGGAGCGCCGGGGCCGGCCCGGACCCGCCGAGACCCTGCACCGGCGCCTGCACCTGGGCCGGCGCGTAGGCTCATAGCCGGGATCCGCCCGGGCACCCCGGCCGGCCCCCGACCCCTCCCCTCCCCCCGTCCAGGAGCCGCCATGACCGCCGTCCCCGATCCCGTCCCCGCCCCCCTCCGCCCGGCCGCCGGCGCCCCCGCCGCCGCCCGCGCGGAGACCGCCGCCCGCTCGGTCCGGCGGCTGTTCGGCGGGCGGGCCCTCGGGGTGCCGGGGACCCTGCTGGGCGCCCCCGCGCTGCCGCGCCCGGCCTCCCGGCGGGCGCCGTGGCACTACTGGTGGCAGGCGCACCTGCTCGACGCCCTCGTCGACGCCGGCCGGCGCGCCCTCGCCGCCGGGGACCGCCCGGCCGCCCGGGCGGCGGCCCGCGACGGCCACCGGCTGCTGCGCGGGATCACCCTGCGCAGCGGCGGGCGCGTGGACCGCAACTCCTACTACGACGACATGGCGTGGCTGCTGCTGGCCGTGGGCCGCCTCGCCGGCCTGGACCGGGAGCTCGGGGACCGCCCCGGCCTGGACTGCCTCGACGCCGGGGCGGCGCTGCTGGCCCGGCTCGAGCGCGGCCACACCGGCGACCTCGGCGGCGGGGTCTTCTGGAACGACGCCCACGACTACAAGAACACCGCCTCCTCGGCCCCTGCCGCGCTCGCCTTCGTGCGCACCCACCGCCCGGAGCGGGCCGACGCCGTGCTGACGTGGCTCGACGACGTGCTGTGGGACCCGGAGCGCCGGGTCTACCTGGACGGGGTGCGGCTGGTCGCGGCGGGCTCCGGCACCGAGGTGACGCGCCTGGACCGCGGCCTGCACAGCTACAACGCCGGGCCCGTGCTGGGCGCGCTGCTCGAGCTCGCCGACGCCCCCGGGACGGGATCCGTGCGGCGGCGGGAGCTGCTCGAGCGGGCGGGCGCCGTCGTCGAGGGCGCGGCCGGCGCGTTCTCCCGCGAGCACGCGGGCGCCCCGGTGCTGACCACCCACGGCGGCGGCGACGGCGGGCTGTTCACGGGCATCCTGGCCCGCTACCTCGCCGACGCCGCGGGCCACCCGGGGCTCGACGGGCGGGTCCGGGCCACGGCGGCCGGGCTCGTGGCCGCGACCGCCGAGGCCCTGTGGGCGGGGCGGCGGGAGTTCGACCCGGACGTGGACTTCGCCGACCCCGGGACCGGCGGGTCCGGGGAGACGGTGGCGGTCTTCTCCCCCGACCCGTTCCGCCCCGCCGACGAGGCGCAGCGGCCCGGGGTCCCGGTGGAGCTGTCCACCCAGGTCCAGGCCTGGACGGTGCTGGAGGCCGCCGCCCGCTCCGCTGAGCGCTGAACCGGCGGGTCGGCGCCCCCGCGGCCGTGGCCGCGGCGGGGCCCGTGGGATAGAACAGGGTCATGAACTTCCTCCGCACCCCCGACCCGAACCCCGGCTGGCTCAACGAGGACGACCTCCAGGAGGCCAGGCGGCGCCTGCCCATGGTCTACGTGCAGGCCCTGCCGGTGCGGCTCGACCCGCTGGGCTACCTCTCGGAGATCGGCCTGCTCCTGCAGGCGACCCCCGAGGGCGAGATGATGTACACCTTCGTGTCGGGACGGGTGATGTACCGGGAGACGATCCGGGCGGCGCTGCTGCGCCACCTCGAGAAGGACCTGGGGGCCATGGCGTTCCCGCAGCTGCCGGTCTCGACCACCCCCTTCGCCGTCGCGGAGTTCTTCCCCTCCCCCTCGGAGACGGGGCTCACCGACGACCGCCAGCACGCCGTGGCCCTGAGCTACCTCGTGCCCGTGCGCGGGGAGTGCAGCCCCCGCCAGGACGCCCTGCAGCTGTCGTGGCTGACCCCCGAGGAGGCGCTGAGCCCCGAGGTCCAGGCCGAGTTCGCCGGGGGCCGCGGGGACCTGGTGCGCCAGGCCGTCGCCCACGCCGGCTGGGGCCGCTGAGGTCCCTGCCCCGTCCGGGCCCGGTCAGTCCCGGGCCCGGCCGCGGGTCAGCCACACGACCGCGAGCCCGGACAGCGCCCCGATCACCGTCTCCACCGCCCGCGCCTGGAGCAGGTCCCCCGCGGCCGCCGGGGCGGCGAGCTGCGTCATCAGCAGCGCCAGCGGGGTGATGAACAGCAGGGCCACCGCGTAGTTGCGGCCCACGAACAGCTCCGCGAGGAACTGCAGCACCACGACCAACGCCACGGCGTGCCACGGCTGCAGCGGCACCGACAGCAGCGCCGCCGCGACGCCCACCCCGCCGAGGGTGCCCACCACCCGGTGGACCGCCCGCTCCACCCGGGCCCCGAGGTCCGGGGCAGCGATCGGGGCGGCGGCCGCGACCATGGCCCAGTAGCTGTGGGACAGGCCGCTGGCCGCGCCGAGGGCGCCCGCCACGGAGGTCGCCGCGAGGAACCGCCCGCCGTGGGCCCACAGCTGCCGGGGGTCCGCCTCCCGGTGGGCCGGCACGGCGGCCACGGGACCCGTCACCCCCTCCCCCGCCCAGCGCGAGGCGGCGCCCAGGGCCACGGAGAACGCGGCGGAGGCGGCGGCCAGGACCGCGGCGGTCCCCACCGGCGCCGCCTGCCCGAGGGAGCCGATCGCCCCCACCGCGAAGATCAGGAACACCGACCCCGCCGGGCGCAGCGCCCAGTGCGCGGCGGCCACGGCGCCGAGCGCGGCCACGACCGCGGTGACCGCCAGCACCACGGCCTCCGGGGCGCCGGCGAGCGCGGCGCCCAGGGCCACGCACAGGCTCAGGAGCAGCCCCGCCTGCGCCTGGTGGCGGAGGCGGTCGCGCGGCGGCTCGTGGCGGGCGTAGATCGAGGTGAACGCCCCGAAGGCGGCGTAGATCGTCAGGTCCGGGCGCCCGGCGGTCAGCAGGAGCACGAGCGGGACGGCCACCGAGACCGCGATGCGGGCGGCGGGCAGGTGGTCCTGCCGTGCGGGGTGCAGGGCGAACAGGCGCCGGAGCGGGCTCACGGAGGGGCGGCCGCCTTCCTGGTCGGGCCCGGGCGGGGTGGCCCGGGCGGGGCGTGCGGGGCGGCGGGCACCGTCCACCGGTGCGAACGCCGGCAGCGGGCGGGCGCTTCCGGGCCCGGGCGATGAGCTCGCTCACAGGACCCGGACCGGGGCCGGTCCCGGGCCCGTCCGGGGGCGGGTCCGGGGTGGGCCACAATGGTCGGATGAGCTCCTCCCCGCAGACCCCCCCCGCCCTCCCGTCCGCCCGCTCGGCCTTCGGCTTCGAGGTCGGCCACCGGCTCGAGGACACCGCGGCGGCCCCCGGGGAGCGCGCGGCCGCGAACGGGGGCCGGTTCGGGGGCCGGACGGGCACGATCACGACCCCGCACGGGACGATCGCGACCCCCGCGTTCGTGCCCGTGGGCACGCAGGCCACGGTCAAGGCCGTGCTGCCGGAGGCCATGAAGGAGCTCGGGGCGCAGGCGCTGCTGGCCAACGCCTACCACCTCTACCTCCAGCCCGGGGCCGAGGTCCTGGACGCCGCGGGCGGGCTGGGCGCCTTCATGAACTGGGACGGGCCCACGTTCACGGACTCCGGCGGGTTCCAGGTGATGTCCCTGGGGGCGGGGTTCAAGAAGGTCATCGACATGTCGGGGGCCGGGGCGGCGGGCGACGACGACGTCGCGGCCGGCAAGGAGCGCCTGGCCCACGTCGACGACGACGGGGTGACGTTCAAGTCCCACCTCAACGGCGACCTGCACCGCTTCACCCCGGAGATCTCGATGCAGGTCCAGCACCGCCTGGGGGCGGACGTGATGTTCGCCTTCGACGAGCTGACCACCCTGCACAACTCCCGCGGCTACCAGGAGGCCTCCCTCGAGCGGACCCGGCGGTGGGCGCTGCGCTGCGCGGCCGAGCACGCCCGGCTGACCGGGGAGCGCGCCGGGAAGCCGTACCAGGCGCTGTTCGGGGTGGTGCAGGGCGCCCAGTACGAGGACCTGCGCCGGCGGGCGTGCCGGGACCTCGCCGCGATGGACTTCGACGGCTACGGGATCGGCGGGGCGCTCGAGAAGGAGAACCTCGGCACGATCGTGCGCTGGTGCACGGAGGAGCTGCCCGAGGACCGGCCCCGGCACCTGCTGGGCATCTCCGAGCCGGACGACATCTTCACGGCCCTGGAGAACGGCGTGGACACCTTCGACTGCGTCTCCCCCACCCGGGTGGGGCGCACGGGGGCCGTGTACACCCCCGACGGGCGGTTCAACGTCAACACCGCCCGCTTCCGCACCGACTTCTCCCCGGTCTTCGAGGGCTGCGACTGCTACACGTGCACGCACTACACCCGGGCCTACCTGCACCACCTGTTCAAGGCCAAGGAGCGGCTGTCCGCGACGCTGACCTCGATCCACAACGAGCGCTTCATCGTGCGGATGGTCGACGGCGCCCGCGCGGCGATGGCCGACGGCACGTACTTCGACTACCGGGACGAGGTGCTGGGCCGCTACTACGCGGGCCGGGCCTGACCGGGGCTCACCCGGCCCGGGGCCGCCCCTCGTCCCCGGGGCCCTCCGGGTCCCCCGCCCCGCCGGGGCCGTCGTGGCCCGCGGGGTCCTCCCCGCCCTCCGGCTCCGCCCGGTGCTCGGCCCGGCGGGCGTGCCGCCAGGCGACCACCCCCACCACGACCACGGCCGCCCACGAGGCGGCGACGACCGCGAGCGCCGGCCAGGACGGGCGGGAGGTGAAGGCCCCCACCGCGGCGAAGCTCAGCTGCCCGGGGGTCCCGCCCAGCAGCGTGGCCCCGAGGTAGTCCCGCTGCGGGATCCGCACCAGCCCGGACCCGTAGCTGAGCGTCCAGTTGGGCAGCACGGGGCGCAGCACCAGCACCGTGAGGAAGCCCTTGCCCCGCAGCCGCGCCTCGACGGCCTCCACCCGGGGGCCGGCCAGCCGGTAGAGGGCGTCGCGGCCCAGGAAGCGGGCCAGCCAGTAGCCCAGCCACGCCCCGGTGGTGGTCGCGACCACGCCCAGCACGCTGCCCTGGGCCATGCCGAAGAGGAACCCGCCGGAGACGGCCATGATCGTCACCGGCACGGGGGTCGCGGCGACGAGGGCGAACACGAGCCCGAAGACGAGCGGGCCCCACACGCCGAAGCGGGCCACGAACGCGTGGATCTGCTCCACGGTGGGCGGGGTCCAGCCGATGAGGTACCAGACGGCGAGGCCGATCACCAGCAGCAGCGCCCCGCCCTTGAGCGCGGGCACCCACGCCGGCCGCGCGCCGGGGCGCTCCGGGCCCCGGCCAGGTTCGGTGCTCACGGTCGTCACTGTACCCAGTGCCCTCCTGGGGGCCGCGCAGCGGGGAGAATGGGGCCATGGACGTCACCGACCTGGACCCCGCGGAGGTCTTCTCCGTCTCCCACGACCTGCCCCACCCGCCGGCCGCGGTCTTCGCCGCCTTCACCGACCCGGACCGGCTCGCGGCGTGGTTCGGCCCGCAGGGCTGGAGCGTGCCCCGGGAGTCGGTCGTGCTCGAGCCCCGCCCGGGCGGGCGCCGCGACTTCCTCATGGTCTCCGACGCGGACCCCCGGCAGGTCGTGCCCGTGCGCTCGACCTGCCTGCGCCTCGAGCAGGACGCCCTGCTCGAGGCCCGCGAGGTGCTGCCCGGCCCCGACGGCGAGCCCTCCGGGCCGCACGTGCTCCAGCGCGTCGAGCTGCTGGCCACCGGCGACGGCGGCACCCTGCTCGTCGTCTCCCAGGGCCCCCTGCCGGCCGCGGTGCACGAGGGCGCGGCCGCGGGCTGGCGCAGCTCCTTCGCCCGCCTCGAGGCGCTGCTCGCCGCCGGCTGACCGGGCCCGCGCCGGCGCGGGCTGGGCTAGTCTGCCCGCATGAGCGAGCCCGTCCGCACGACCGCCCTGACCCGCCGGCTGACCGCCCCGAACCCCGGCCCCATGACCCTCGACGGCACGAACTCGTGGCTGCTCGGGGCGCCGGGGCAGGGCGACGTCGTCGTCGTGGACCCCGGCCCCGAGGACGCCGGCCACCTGGAGTCGCTCGCCGCCGCGGGCCGCACGGCCCTCGTGCTGGTCACCCACCGGCACGGCGACCACACGGCCGGGCTCGACCGCTTCGCCGCGCTCACCGGCGCGCCCGTGCGCGCCGTCTCCCCCGCCTTCTGCCGCGGCGCGGACCCGCTGGGCGAGGGCGAGGTGCTGGAGGCGGCCGGGGTGCGGATCGAGGTGCTGCACACCCCGGGGCACACCTCCGACTCGGTGTGCCTGTACCTGCCCGAGGACGCCCCGCCCGGGCACGAGCCGGGCACGGGCGCGGGCAGCGTGCTGACCGGGGACACGGTCCTGGGCCGCGGGACCACGGTCCTGGACCACCCGGACGGCACGCTCGCGGACTACCTGCGCAGCCTGCACCGGCTGGCGGTGCTGGGCCCGGCCACGGTCCTGCCGGGCCACGCGCAGGTGCTGGCGGACCTCGGCGCCGCGTGCGAGCGGCTGCTCGAGCACCGGGGGCAGCGGCTGGCCGAGGTCCGTGAGGCGCTGCGGGCGCTCGGGCCCGGCGCGGGGACGGAGGCGGTGACCGCCCGGATCTACGCGGACGTGCCGGAGTCGGTGCTGCCCGCCGCGCGGCTGTCCGTGCGGGCCCAGCTGGCCTACCTGGGGCGCTGAGCGGCCCCGCCGCGCGGGCGCCCCGGCGCGGGCCCCGGACGGCGGCCGCGGCGCAGCCGCCGGTAGAGCAGGAACAGCAGCACGGCCACCGCGGCGAGCACCACGACCACGAGCAGCGGCAAGAACACCGCCACGAGGGACAGGGTCACGGCCGAGACGTCCTCGACCGTGGACGCCACCGGCGCGGCCGCGCCCGCGGTGAGCGTGTTGGCGGCCGGGCGGGAGACGGTCTTCGTCACGTGCACCACGAGGGCGACGACGACGCCCACGGCCACGGGCACCCACGCCGGGGCGGAGAGCAGCGCGCCCGGGTCGGCCGCCGTGCCCCCGCCGGCGGTCTGGGCGGTGGTGGCGGAGCCGAAGACGATCCCGCCGGAGGTGGGGCGCACGAAGGTCTGGAGCAGGTCGTTGAGCGAGTCCACGACCGGGACCTTGTCCGCCACGACCTCCACGGCCAGCAGCACGGCGAGCAGGACCAGCACCCAGGTCTCGGACAGCCACGCGGAGCCCGGGCCGAGGTCCACGGCCTGCGTGAAGCGGTCCAGCAGCCCGAGCACGAGCAGCGGGACGTAGGCGTTCAGGCCCGCCGAGGCCGCGAGCCCGGTGCCGGTGAGGACGTCCATGGGCTCATCCTAGACAGCGGCCCCGGGCCGGGGACCCGCGGGGCTCAGCCCACCGGCGCGCCCTGCGGGGGCGCGGCCACGGCCTCGCGCCGCTTCAGGGTCCCGACGGCGGCGTAGGTCACCGGCAGGACCAGCACCTCGACCAGGACCTTGTAGACGTAGCCGACCAGCACGTAGTTCAGGAAGTCCCCGGCCGTGCTGATGCCGATGATCGGGGCGGCCACGGTGCAGAAGATCACGGTGTCCACGAGCTCGCCCACCAGGGTCGAGCCGAGCAGGCGGGCCCACAGGTGCCGCCCGCCCGTGCGGGCCTTGAGCCGGACCATCACGAAGGCGTTGAGCAGCTGGCCCGCGAGGTAGCCCAGCAGGGACCCGGCCACGATCAGCGGCACCGGCCCCAGCACGGTCTCGAACGCCTCCTGGCCCTCGTAGAACGCGGCCGGGGGCAGCGCGATGACCAGCCAGAACACGACCGAGGCGAACAGGCCCGCCGCGAAGGAGGTCACGATCGCCCGCCGCGCGGGGCGGAAGCCGTAGACCTCGGCCACGACGTCGCCCAGCACGTAGGCCAGGGGGAAGAGGAAGAAGCCGCCGTCGGTGAGCACCGGGCCGAAGGCCACGCCCTTGGTCGCCGCGATGTTGGAGAGCACGAGGATCACGCAGTAGGCGGCCACGAGCAGGTCGTAGGCGCTGCGGGGGCGGCGGGCGAGGCCCGTGGGCTCGGGGCCCGCCGGCGAGGGGGGAGCAGGGGATGCGGTCACGTGGGTCACCAATCTGTATTGACGCGGCGGGCCCGCGCGGGACCCGCCGTGGTTCGATCCGGTATGCGGCCCGGCCCCCGCCTGCCACCCGGGGGCTCCTCCGCCGGCGCCGCGCACCCGGGACGGGCCCGGGACGGCCGGAGGCCGTCGGACAGTCTAGCGCCGGGGCCGGCGGCCCCTCCGGGCCGGCGCGGGGCGCCGGTTGGCCCCGGGCGCGGGCCCGGGCGCAGAATGGTCCCCATGACCGACACCACCACCGCTCCCGCCGCCGGCCGCCCCGCGGCGGCCCAGCCCCCCGTGGCCCTGACCGTCGCCGGGTCCGAGGCCACCGGCGGCGCCGGCGCGCAGGCGGACCTCAAGACCTTCCAGGAGCTCGGCGTCTTCGGCTCGCTGGCCCTGACCTGCATCGTCTCCTTCGACCCCGCCGAGGACTGGGGCCACCGCCTCTTCCCCGTGCCGCAGGACGTGCTGCGCGAGCAGCTCGAGGCGATCACGGCGGCCCACGAGCTCGGCGCCGTGAAGATCGGCATGCTCGGCAGCCCCGCCACCATCGCGACCACCGCCGAGGTCCTGGGCCGGCTGGCCCCGCGCCACCTCGTGCTCGACCCGGTGCTGATCTGCAAGGGCCAGGAGCCCGGCGCCGCGCTGGACACCGACGAGGCGCTCAAGGCCGAGATCCTGCCCCTGGCCACCTTCGTGACCCCCAACCACTTCGAGGCGCTGTCCCTGTCCGGGCTCGAGGAGATCAGCACGGTCGAGCACCTCGCCGAGGCCGCCCGCCGGATCCACGAGCGCTCCGGCGCCGTGGTGCTCGCCAAGGGCGGGGTCCGGCTGGCCGGCCCGGACGCCGTGGACGTCTACTACGACGGGGAGACCCTCGAGGTGCTCTCCGAGCCCAAGGTCGGCGAGGTCCCCGTGGCCGGGGCCGGCTGCACCCTGGCCGCGGCGGTCGCCGCCGAGCTGGCCAAGGGCGCCGAGCCGCTCGCGGCCGCGCGCACGGCGAAGGCGTTCGTCTCGGCCGGGATCCGGCAGCGGCTGGTCTCCCGCGCGCCCTTCGACTCCCTGTGGCAGGGCGGGTCCGCCGTCGAGCGCTGAACCGCCCCTCCCCCGTGCGGCCGCGCCGCCCGCTCCCCTCCCGGAGCGGGCGGCGCGGCCGTTGACGGCGGAAGGCGGGGCGCCCCCGCGCCCGGGCCATGAGGCTCGGGCCGGCACGGGTGCGGCAGCGGCCGGAGCAGGTCCGGGCCGAGACCCACCCCCTCGTGGACCTCGGCGGCGAGACCCCGGCGCGCGACCCCGAGGGGTGCACCGCCTGAGCCCCCGGGGGAAGCTTCCTGGACGTTCTCCGTGGAGTTGCCCGATCCGGCGCCGAAGCGGGCCGAAAGGTGGTGTCATAGTCGGACACACCGTCACCAAGACTCATTGAAGTGTGCATACTTTGATGACAGATAGAAATCAGGTGTCATCATGCCCCGCATCTCAGCCGCCACCAACGCCGCGCAGCGCGAGAACACCAAGCGAGCGATCCTCGACTCCTTCGGCCAGCTGCTCTACCGGCAGGGCCTCACCGGCCTGACCATGACGCACGTGGCGAAGAACGCGGGGGTGGGCCGCACCGCCGTCTACAACTACTTCGCCGACATGGGCGAGCTGCTGGTGGCCTACGCGCTCGACGAGACCGAGCGGTTCATGGCCGACCTGCGCCGCGACCTCGAGGGCGTGGAGAACCCGGTGGACCGGCTGGCGGTCTACATCCGGGCCCAGATCGAGGACCTCACCCGCCGGCACCTGCCGCCGGGGCCGACCATGCGCACCGTCCTCTCCCCCGAGGACTACCAGAAGCTCGGCGAGCACGTGGGCGAGCTGCAGGGACTGCTCGCGGCGATCCTGCGCGCGGCCATCGAGGAGCGGTGGCTGCCCGGGGGCGACATCGCCGAGCTGGCCTCCCTGGTGCACGGCTCGCTCACCGCGGCCGCCGACCGCGGGCAGAGCGCGGACCGGGACCGCGCCGAGCGCGAGCGCCACATCCGCACCACGGTCCGGTTCATCCAGCAGGGCCTCGGGGCCCAGTTCGACGCCGAGGGCAGACCGGTGCGCCTGACCCCCGAGCGGCCCCCGCTCAGCGCCGCCTCCTGAGGGGCGCCGCCGCGGGCGGCGCCCGGGCTTGCGGCTACGCCGTGCGTGCCGGGGACCGGTCGAGGTCCAGGACGCGGGCGTGGACCACGGCCCGGTGGTGCAGGGCGGTGCGCAGCGCCCGGTGCAGACCGTCCTCGAGGTAGAGCTCCCCGCGCCAGCGGACCACGTGCGGGAAGAGGTCCCCGTAGAAGGTGGAGTCCGCGTCGAGCAGCGTGGACAGGTCCAGGGTGGTCTTGGTGGTGACGAGCTGGTCCAGCCGCACCTGGCGCGGGGCGACGCCGGACCAGTCCGCGGGGGTGACCAGGCCGTGGTCGGGGTACGGGCGGGTGTCGCCCACGGCCTTGAAGATCATGGGCCTCATCCTAGGGGCGGGGCGGGGCCGGCCCCAGCCGGGCCTGCGCGGACACCCCGCGGGCCGCTGCGGCCGGGCGGGAACGAGGAACGCCCCGGACCGAGGGGCCGGGGCGTTCCGACGTCCGGGGACGTCCTGCGCGGAGGATGGGGGATTTGAACCCCCGAGGGCGTGAACCCAACACGCGTTCCAGGCGTGCGCCATAGGCCGCTAGGCGAATCCTCCAGGCGTGCGTGCCGGCAGGCCTTCCGGCGCCGAACATGCGGGATCCAGCATAGCCGAATCCCGGCGCTGTGCCGAATCGGCCCCTCCCGCCCCGCCGGAGCGGCCCGTCCGGCCGGGGCGGACGGACCGGTTTCGGGGCCCGCGCAGGATCCGCTAGAGTAGGGGCCAGCCCCTCGCGTGGCGTCATCCTGCTGAACTCCCCCAGGACCGGAAGGTAGCAAGGGTAGGTGGGCTCTGGCGGGTGCGCGAGGGGTCTTCTCGTCCCCCCGGAGCGGCCCCTCCCCAGGCTCGACCGGCCGCGCCGGCTGTCGGATTCCGTCGCTAAGGTGGCTCCTGTGACTACCGCCCTGTACCGCCGCTACCGCCCGGAGACCTTCGAGGACGTCATCGGCCAGGAGCACGTGACCGAGCCGCTGATGACGGCGCTGCGCAAGGACAGGGTCAGCCACGCGTACCTCTTCTCCGGCCCCCGCGGCTGCGGCAAGACGACCTCCGCGCGCATCCTCGCCCGCTGCCTGAACTGCGCCGAGGGCCCCACGGCCACCCCGTGCGGGCGCTGCGAGAGCTGCCGCGACCTGGCCCGGGACGGCGCGGGCTCCCTCGACGTCATCGAGATGGACGCCGCGAGCCACGGCGGCGTGGACCACGCCCGCGACCTGCGCGAGCGCGCCACGTTCGCCCCCGTGCGCGACCGGTACAAGATATTCATCATCGACGAGGCCCACATGGTCACGCGCGAGGGCTTCAACGCGCTGCTGAAGATCGTCGAGGAGCCGCCGGAGCACATCAAGTTCATCTTCGCGACCACGGAGCCGAGCAAGGTCCTCACGACCATCCGCTCGCGCACCCACCACTACCCCTTCCGGCTGGTCCCGCCGGAGCCGCTCGTGCACTACCTCGAGCAGCTGTGCGCCGAGGAGCACGTGCAGGTGGCCCCCGGCGTGCTCTCGCTCGTGGTGCGCGCCGGCGGCGGGTCCGTGCGCGACACCCTCTCCGTGCTCGACCAGCTCATGGCGGGCTCCGACGAGCAGGGCATCACCTACGACCTCGCGGTCGCCCTGCTCGGCTACACCCACGGCGCGCTGCTCGACGACGTCGTGGACGCCTTCGCCTCCGGGGACGCCGCCACGGTCTTCCGCGCGGTCGACCGCGTGGTGCAGACCGGCCAGGACCCCCGGCGCTTCGTGGAGGACCTGCTCCAGCGCTTCCGGGACCTCGTGATCGTCAACGCCGTGCCGGACTCCGCGGGCAACATCCTGCACGGGATGCCCCAGGACCAGGTCGCCCGGCTGCGCAACCAGGCCTCCCAGCTCGGGGCCGCCGAGCTCTCCCGCGCCGCGGACATCACGAACACCGCGCTCACCGAGATGACGGGGGCCACCTCCCCGCAGCTGCACCTCGAGCTGCTGTGCGCCCGGATCCTGCTGCCCTCCTCCGAGGACACCACCCGCGGCGTGACCGCCCGCGTGGACCGGATCGAGCGCCGGCTCGGCATCGGCCGGGGCGCCGCTCCCGCCGACCAGCACGCCCCGGCGGCACCGGCCGCCGAGCCCGCGCCCGCGCCGTCCGCCGTGCCTCCCGCGCCGCGGCCGGACGGCGAGGACCGCGGGCCCGCGGGCGCCGCGCCGGCGGCCCCTCCGGCCGGGGAGGCCGCCCCGCCTGAGCCCACCCCGCGGCAGCCCGCGCCGGCGCACGCCGCGGCCGGCGACCGGTCCGGCGACGACGCACGGCACCGCGCCGGCGGCGCGCAGGGCGACGACGGCGCGCCCCGGGCCCCGGAGCCGCACGGGGCGCCGGCCGGCGGACCGGACCCGCGGTCGCGCCCCGACCCCGGGCCCTCCGGGCCCGTCCGGCCCGGAGCCGCCGCCCCGGAGCCGCAGGAGGACACCCCGCGCGCCGCCGACGGCGCGAGCACCGAGATCGACCTGCTGCGGGCGTCGTGGCCGGAGATCGTCAACGCCCTGGCCGAGATCCGCCGGGTCGCGTGGTTCACCGTCCAGCGCGGCACCCCGCAGTCCTTCGACGGCAAGGTCCTGCGGATCATGTTCGACGCCGAGGGCGACCTCATGAACTTCCCCCGCTTCGAGGACGACCTGCGCCGGGCCGTGCACCAGGTGCTGGGCATCGACTGCCGCGCCGAGGCCGTGCCCCCGGGCGGAGGCCACGGACGCGGCGGCGGGTCCCGGCGACCGGGACCGCCCGCTCCCCCGCGCGGCGGCCAGGACGGGCCGGGGCCCGGGCGCCGGCCGGAGCAGCGCGGCGGCCGGGGTCCGGAGCAGGACGCCGCGCCGCGGCAGGACCCGGGCGCGGCGCAGCAGCACGACCGGGGCACGGCCCATCGGGCGGAGCGCAGCCCCGCACCGCAGGGAGAGCAGCGTGCCGTGCAGCGGCCGGAGCCCGGTGCGGCGCAGCACGGCCGGGCGGGCGCGCCCGCCCGCCGGGACGACGGGCCGGGGACGTCCGCGGGACAGGAGCCGCCGCGGGGCGACCGGGACGCCCGAGGCGCCCCCGGGCGTCCCGCCACGGACGAGGCACCGGAGTGGAGCGACCCCTCCTGGGCCGAGGAGCCCGTGCACAGCTGGTCCGTCGCCCCCATCCCCGGCGGCGCGGCCGCCGACGGGAGCGTCCCCGCGGAGGGCGGGGCCCCCGGCCCGGTCTCCGCGGACCCCGGGCCCGGCCGCTCCGCCCGTCCCGGCGCGCCGGCGGCGCCCGAGGCCGGGCGGCCGGCCGGCGACCACGGCACGACCGCAGCGGCCGGGCCCGGGGTCCGGGCGCCGGACGCGCCGGAGCCCGGTCACCGGGGCCCGGACACCCCCGGGGCCGCGGCCCGTCCGGCGGACGAGCACCGTGCGGACGACCGGCAGCCGGCCCACCGGCGTGCCGACGACCGGGGCCCCGGCGCCCAGGGCCCCGCGGGCGGGGAGCCCGCGGAGCAGGACGCCGCGGGCCCGGACCCCGCAGGACGGGCTCCCGCGCGGCAGCGCCCCACCGGCGGGGGGACGGAGGTCACCGCCCCGGCGCCCGCCCCGGCCGGCGGCGGACCCGAGGCGTGGCGGCCCGGTCCCTCCGACGACGACGTCCCACCCCCGGAGGAGCCCCCGTACCCGGACGACCTCCCCTATCCCGATGCCCCCTACCCCGACGAGCCCCCGCCCCCCGAGGACGAGGCGCCGCCGGAGCAGTGGCGGCCCTCCCGCCCGGCGCCCGCGGGTCCGGCCGGGCCGGGCCGGACGGCACCGCCCGCCCCGGCGCACCGTGAGCGGCCGGCCCCCGGAGCGGCGTCGGTGGCCACGGCTCCCGCCCCCGAGCGGGCCGCCCCGCCGGCCCCCGGCGGGGCGGCCGCGGCCCCGGCCCAGGAGCCGGCGTCCCGGCGGCGGCTGAGCTTCCGGGAGCGGCACGCGGCCGCGATCGCCGCCGGCCGGCAGGCCCCCGAGCGGCCCGGGACCGCGGGGGGCGAGGGCCCCGAGGGCGTAGAATGGGACGACTCCTTCGTCCCCAGCGCGGACGACGAGGCCCTCGAGGACTCCACGCTCTACGGCCGGGCCGCCATCGAGCGGATCCTCGGCGGCATGCTGATCGAGGAGCGGGACCTCTCCACCGGGGAGTGAGCCCCGCGGACGCGGTCCACCGGGGCGCGACCCGCCCCGCACGGCCCGGCCCCGGGCGGGCAGCAGCCCCCGGGCGAGGAGCACAGGGGCCTGCACCGGCCCGGAAAACGAGGAGAACGTGTACGAAGGCGCCGTCCAGGAACTGATCGACGAGCTGGGGCGGCTGCCCGGCGTGGGGCCGAAGTCCGCGCAGCGGATCGCGTTCCACCTCCTCGACGCGGACAAGGAGGACGTCCGCCGGCTGGCCGAGGCCATGACCGCCGTCAAGGAGAAGGTGCGGTTCTGCCGGATCTGCGGCAACGTCGCCGAGCTCGAGGAGTGCGCGATCTGCCGCGACGCCCGCCGGGACGCGAGCGTGATCTGCGTGGTCGAGGAGTCCAAGGACGTCATGGCCATCGAGCGCACCCGCAGCTACCGCGGCCGCTACCACGTGCTGGGCGGGGCGATCAGCCCCATCCAGGGCATCGGCCCCGACCAGCTGCGCATCCGCGAGCTGATGACCCGGCTCTCGGACGACACCGTCCAGGAGGTCGTCCTCGCCACCGACCCCAACCTGGAGGGCGAGGCCACCGCGACCTACCTGTCGAGGATGCTCAAGACCCTGGGGGTGCGCGTGACCCGTCTCGCCTCGGGGCTGCCCGTGGGCGGGGACCTCGAGTACGCCGACGAGGTCACCCTCGGCCGGGCCTTCGAGGGCCGCACCGTGGTCGCCTGAGCGGGACCGCCCCGCCCGCCCGTCCCCCGAAGAGCGCTCGCCCGCGCCGACCTGCGGCGACGCCGCCCGCGAGGACGTCCCGGGAGGCCGGCCGCGACCGCCCCGGGGCCCGGACGGTAGGATGTCGTGGGGCCGGCCGCGGGGAGGACCGCCGCTCCTGCCCCCGCCATCACCCACCACAGGAGTTGAACCCATGAGCCTGATCGTGCAGAAGTTCGGTGGCTCCTCCGTCGCGGACGCCGACGGCGTCCGCCGCGTCGCACGGAGGATCGTCGAGACCCACAACCGCGGCCACGACGTCGTCGTGGTCGTCTCC
Source organism: Kocuria sp. LUK (assembly GCF_021012935.1). Classification (NCBI taxonomy): domain Bacteria; kingdom Bacillati; phylum Actinomycetota; class Actinomycetes; order Micrococcales; family Micrococcaceae; genus Kocuria; species Kocuria sp. LUK. The sequence goes on along the minus strand of NZ_JAJMZI010000004.1, from coordinate 287,790 downwards.
GCCATGGGCGACACCACCGACGAGCTGCTCGACCTCGCCCACGAGGTCACCCGCAAGCCCCCGGCCCGCGAGCTCGACATGCTCCTCACCGCCGGCGAGCGCATCTCGATGGCGCTGCTGGCCATGGCCGTCTCCGGGATGGGCGTGCCCGCCCAGTCCTTCACCGGGTCCCAGGCCGGGATGGTCACCGACGGCGCCCACGGCGCCGCCCTGCTCGTGGAGGTCAACCCCGAGCGGGTGCGCGAGTCCCTGGACCAGGGCAACATCGCGATCATCGCCGGCTTCCAGGGCGTCCACCGCCAGACCAAGGACATCACCACCCTGGGCCGCGGCGGCTCGGACACCACGGCCGTGGCGCTGGCCGCCGCCCTGGACGCCGACGTCTGCGAGATCTACTCCGACGTCGACGGCGTGTTCACCGCCGACCCCCGCATCGCCCCGAAGGCGCGCAAGCTCGAGCAGGTCAGCAGCGAGGAGATGCTCGAGCTGGCCGCCAACGGCGCCAAGATCCTGCACCTGCGCTGCGTGGAGTACGCCCGCCGCTTCGGCGTGAAGCTGCACGTGCGCTCGTCCTTCTCGCACAGCGAGGGCACCTGGGTCATCCCGAGCCCCGAAGACGTCGCCGACTCCCCGAAGGAGATCCCGTTGGAACAGCCGCTCATCTCCGGCATCGCCCACGACCGCACCCAGGCCAAGATCACGGTCGTCGGCGTCCCCGACCGCCCGGGCATCGCCTCCCGGATCTTCCGCCTGCTCGCCGAGGCGAAGGTCAACGTGGACATGATCGTCCAGAACGTCTCCACCGGCGACGACCCCCTGACCGACCTGTCCTTCACCGTGGACGAGTCCCAGGGCGATCTCGCCATGAGCCTGCTGCGCGCGGCCGAGGAGAAGATCGGCTACGCGGGCCTGGAGTACGACGACCAGGTCGGCAAGCTCTCCCTCGTGGGCGCCGGCATGAAGTCGAACCCCGGGGTGACCTTCACGTTCTTCGAGGCGCTGGCCTCGGCGAACATCAACATCGACATGATCTCCACCTCGGAGGTGCGGATCTCGGTGATCACCTCCGCCGACCGCCTCGACGAGGCCGTGCGCGTGGTCCACACCGCCTTCGGCCTCGACGCCCAGGACGAGGCGACGGTCTACGCGGGCACCGGCCGCTGAGGCCCGTGCCGCGCCGGAGCACCGGCGGGACCGGCCCCGTGGCCGGTCCCGCCGTCGTCCTGGACCGGGCGCAGTGGGAGCCGCGGGCGCGCGCCCACGAGGCGCGGGCCGCGCGCTGGGCCGACCCGTTCGTGGCCCGCCGCCACCGCGGGGAGGAGCACCCGGTCGAGGACTTCCTGTTCACCTACTACACGCTCAAGCCGGCGCAGCTGAAGCGGTGGCACCCCGGGGCGGGCACCGTGCTGCTGGACGCCGCCGGGCGGGCCGGCGAGAGGTTCTACCGGCCGCTGCGCCCCGGGGAGCTCGACGCCCTCGGGCTGGGCCCCGGGGACGGGGCCGTGACGGTCGACGACGACGCCTTCCGGGACCGGCGCGGCGCCGCCGTGGACTTCGCCCGGGCGGTGCTGGGCGCCCACGAGCGCAACCCCGGGTTCTTCGGCTGCTTCGGGCTGCACGAGTGGGCGATGGCCTACCGCTCCGAGGAGAACGCGCTGCGCCACGAGCGGCTGCCGCTGCGCCTGGGCGCCGCCGGCACGGACGCCGTGGTCGAGTCCGCCCGGATCCGCTGCACCCACTTCGACGCGTTCCGCTTCTTCCAGCCGCAGGCCGTGCCCCTCAACGAGGTGCAGCCCACGCGGGAGGCCCAGCGCCGGCTCGAGCAGCCGGGCTGCCTGCACGCCACCATGGACCTGTACAAGTGGGCGTACAAGCTCGTGCCCGCGATCCCCTCCGAGCTGGTCCTGGACTGCTTCGAGCTCGCCCGCGACGTGCGGGAGACCGACATGCAGGCCGCCCCCTACGACCTCACCGGCTGGGGCTACGAGCCGGTGCGGATCGAGACCCCGGAGGGCAAGGCCGAGTACGTGCGCCGCCAGCGGGACTTCGCCCGCCGGGCCGCGCCGCTGCGGCGGCGGCTGGGCGCGGCCCTGGAGGTCCTGGACCCGCACCGGGCCACGGCGGGCGCGGCCGCGTGAGCGCGCCGGGACCCTGGGAGCGCGTGGTCGAGGCCGCCGCCGTCGCCCGGCCGCTGGACTTCGCCACGGCGCGCACGAGCACCGGGCCGGTGCTCGTGACCCGGGACGCGGCGGGCGCACTGCACGTGCTGCGCAACACCTGCCCGCACCAGCAGGCCACGGTGTGCCGGGAGGCCGCCGGGCGCGCGGAGTCCTTCGAGTGCCCCAACCACTACTGGGTCTTCGCCCCGGACGGCCGGTTCACGGGCTCCCGCCTCGCCCTGGCCGCGGGACGCACGGCCCCGCCGGACCCGGCCAAGGACCTGCCGGCGCTGGAGGCCGCGGTGGCCGGCGGCTGGGTCGTGGTCCGGCGCGGCTGACCCGTCAGCGCCCCCGGGCGCCCTGTGCCGCCACCCAGGCGCGCACGTCGGCCGCGCGGAACCGGCGGTGGGTGCCCCGGTACTGGACGGGGATCGCGCCCTGGGTCGAGAGGTTGCGCAGGTAGGTGTGGGAGATCCCCGCGAGCGCGGCCGCCTGCGCCGTGGTCAGCAGCTCCTCCCCCGGTCCGGGGTCCCCGTCGCCCCCGCCCGGCGCGGTCCCGCCGCCGGGGCCTGCCGGGGCCGTCGCGGCGTCCCCGGGGCCGGAGGCGACGGTGACCTCCTCGCCGCGGGCCAGCCGGGCGAGCAGGTCCAGGACGGCCTCGCGCGCCGCCCCGGGCAGGCGCAGGGCGGTGCCGTCGACGAAGACGGTGACGTCGCGGGCGGCCAGGGCCTGGGCGAGGCGCTCGGCCTCGCGCCCGTGCAGGCCGGCGGTGGTCGTGGGCGGGTGCTGGCTCATGCGCTCATTGTCCCCCGCGCGCCCCGGGAACGGAGGCCCGCCCGGGACGGAGCCGCCGTCGCCGGCGGGCGGGGAGCCCGCGGACCGGGGCCGCCGCCGGAGCAGCCGCCGATGGCCGCCGGGGCGGCGGTGCGTGGTAGAACAGGCCGGTGACCCGCCCGCAGCCCTCCCGTCCCCTGCCCGTCCCGCTCGTCCTGGCGGCGGTGCTGCTCGTGGCGGTCAACCTCCGCCCGGGGGCGACCTCCGTGGGCCCGGTGCTGGCCGAGCTGCAGGCCGGCCTGGGCCTGGACGCGATCCTGGCCGGGGTCCTGACGTCCCTGCCGGGGCTGACCTTCGCCGTGGCCGGCACCTGCGCCGTGGCGCTCTCGCGGCGCACCGGGATCAGCGGGGCCGTGGCGTGGGGGCTGCTGCTGGTCGCCCTGGCGCTCACGGCGCGCGCCCTGGTGGACTCGGCGCCCGTCTTCCTGGTGCTGAGCGTGCTGGCGCTGCTCGGGATGGGCATCGGCAACATCCTGGTGCCGGCCTTCGTCAAGCGCCACGGCGGGCGGCGCACGGCGCTGCTCAACAGCGTCTACACGACCGGTCTGGCCGTGGGCGCGACCCTGTCCCTGCTGGCGGCCGGCCCGCTGACCGCCGCCGGCGGGTGGCAGTGGACCCTCGGGCTGTGGGGGCTGACCGCCCTGCTGGCACTGGTGCCGTGGCTCGCCGTCGCGGCGCGGGACCGGCGGGAGGCCGCCGCCGCGCCCCGGGTGCTGCTGCGCACCCCGCGGGCCCGCATCACCGGTTCCCGCACGGCCGTGGCGCTGAGCCTGTACTTCGGGGTGCAGTCGATGCACGCCTACGTGCAGTTCGGCTGGGTCGCCCAGATCCTGCGCGACGGCGGCCTGGACCGGGCCGGGGCCGGGCTGGCGATGGCGCTGCTGGCGGCCATGGGCATCCCGGGCGGTCTGCTGATGCCCTCCGTCGTCGCCCGCTCCGCGCGCCTGCGCACGTGGGTCGTGGTCCTGGGCGCGTGCATGGCCGCGGGCTACACCGGCCTGCTGCTCGCCCCGGCCGCCCTGCCGTGGCTGTGGGCGCTGCTGCTGGGCGTCGGCTGCTTCTCCTTCCCGACCGCCCTGGCCCTGATCGTGGCCCGGTCCCGGGAGGCGCACGTGACCGCGCAGCTGTCCGGGTTCACCCAGTCGGTGGGCTACTCGCTCGCCGCCGCCGGGCCCTTCCTCGTGGGCGCCCTGCACGACCTCACCGGCGGCTGGACCGCGCCGCTCGTGCTGCTCATCGCCTCGTGCGCGGTGCTGGCCGCCGCCGGGCTGCTGGCCTCGGCCCCGCGCTTCGTCGACGACGAGCTCGCCGGCCCCGCGGGCCCCGACGGGACCGGCTGACCAGTCGCCGGCGGGGCCTCGCGGGCACCGGGCGGCCCCGAGGCCCCGCCGGCGCCGGACGGGCGGTGACCGGCGTGGGCTCTACCACACCGGCGGGGGCGGGCTCCAGCGCGGCACCCGGGCCGTGGCCGAACCGATAGACTGGCCCCTGTTCGCCGGATCCCGGCACCGCCTGCTGCTCGACCCCTCAGGAGTTCCCCGATGGCCCGCATCGTTGTCGACGTCATGCCCAAGCCCGAGATCCTCGACCCGCAGGGGAAGGCGATCGCCAACGAGCTGCCCCGGATCGGCCTCGACGGCTTCGCCGGCGTGCGCCAGGGCAAGCGCTTCGAGCTGACGGTCGAGGGCGAGGCCGGCGAGGACGTCCTCGCCCAGGCCCGCGAGGCCGCCGAGAAGCTGCTGTCCAACCCGGTCATCGAGGACGTCGTGCGCGTGGCCGTGCTCGACGAGACCGACGGGGAGAACTGAGCATGGCGGCCCCCGAGACCCCGCTGATCGCGGACCTCTCCGCCCCCGGCCCCGACCCCGCGCTCGCGGGCGCCCGGATCGGCGTGGTGACCTTCCCCGGCACCCTCGACGACCGCGACGCCGCACGCGCCGTGGAGCTCGCCGGCGGCACCCCCGTCCCCCTCTGGTACGCCGAGCCGGACCTGCACGGCGTCGACGCCGTGATCCTGCCCGGCGGCTTCTCCTACGGCGACTACCTGCGCGCCGGGGCCATCGCCCGCTTCGCGCCGATCATGGACCGGGTGATCGACGGCGCCCGCGCCGCGGGCACCTCCGGGTCCTCCCCGCTGCCGGTGCTCGGGATCTGCAACGGCTTCCAGGTGCTCACCGAGTCCCACCTGCTGCCGGGCTCGATGATCAAGAACGACCACCTGAAGTTCCTCTGCCGCGACCAGCGCCTGCGGGTCGAGAACAACAGGACCGCCTGGACCGCCGAGTACGCCGAGGGCCAGGAGATCGTGGTCCCGCTGAAGAACCAGGACGGCCAGTACGTGGCCGACGAGCGCACCCTCGACGCCCTCGAGGCCGAGGGCCGCGTGGTCTTCCGCTACGTGGGCGCCAGCCCGAACGGCTCCCGCCGCGACATCGCCGGGATCTGCAACGCCGCCGGCAACGTGGTCGGCCTCATGCCCCACCCCGAGCACGCCGTGGAGCCCGGCTTCGGCGCGGACTCCTCCGCCGCCGGCGAGGTCGGCATGCGCGACGGCACGGACGGGCTCGGCCTGTTCGTCTCCGTCCTCAAGGCACTGGTCAAGTAAGGAGCACGGCACCCTCGATGAGCGAGAAGCACTTCAACCTGGACACCGTCGAGCACGCGGCGGCCACCCCCGACACCGACCTGCCCTGGGCAGAGCTGGGCCTGAAGGCCGACGAGTTCGCGGAGATCAAGAAGATCCTCGGCCGCCGCCCCACCGCCGCGGAGCTCGCGATGTACTCGGTCATGTGGTCCGAGCACTGCTCCTACAAGTCCTCGAAGGTCCACCTGCGCCAGTTCGGCGAGAAGGTCACCGAGGAGATGACGAAGGACCTGATGGTCGGCATCGGCGAGAACGCCGGGGTGACCGACATCGGGGACGGCTGGGCCGTGACCTTCAAGATCGAGTCCCACAACCACCCCTCCTACGTGGAGCCCTACCAGGGCGCCGCGACCGGGGTGGGCGGGATCGTGCGCGACATCATCTCGATGGGCGCCCGCCCCGTGGCCGTCATGGACCCGCTGCGCTTCGGGGCGATCGACCACCCGGACACCGCGCGCGTGGTGCACGGCGTCGTCGCCGGCGTGGGCGGCTACGGCAACTCGCTGGGCCTGCCCAACATCGGCGGGGAGGTCGTCTTCGACCCCTGCTACCAGGGCAACCCGCTCGTCAACGCCCTGGCCGTGGGCGTGATGCGCCACGAGGACATCCGCCTGGCCAACGCCTCGGGCGTGGGCAACCGGGTCGTGCTCTTCGGCGCCCGCACCGGCGGCGACGGCATCGGCGGGGCCTCCGTGCTGGCCTCGGAGTCCTTCGACGACGCCAAGCCCTCCAAGCGCCCGGCCGTGCAGGTCGGCGACCCGTTCGCCGAGAAGGTGCTCATCGAGTGCTGCCTCGAGCTGTTCAAGAACTCCCTCGTGGAGGGCATCCAGGACCTCGGCGCCGCCGGGATCTCCTGCGCCACCTCGGAGCTGGCCTCCAACGGCGAGGGCGGGATGCACGTGGACCTCACGAAGGTCCTGCTGCGCGACCCCACGCTGACCCCCGGCGAGATCCTGATGTCGGAGTCCCAGGAGCGCATGATGGCGGTCGTGGCCCCCGAGCAGGCCGAGGCCTTCGAGGCCGTCATGGCCAAGTGGGACGTCGAGTACTCGTGGCTGGGCGAGGTCACCGGCACCGGCCGGCTCGTGATCGAGTGGGACGGGGAGGTCATCGTCGACGTCGACCCCCGCACGGTCGCCCACGAGGGTCCCGTCTACGAGCGCCCCTACGAGCGCCCGGCCGGCCAGGACCGGCTGCAGCAGGAGCGCTTCACCGGCTCCCCCGCCGACGCCTCCCGCCCCTCCGGGGCGCAGCTGGGGCCCGCGGTGCTGGAGCTGATGGCCTCCCCGAACCTGTGCGCCAAGAACTGGGTCACCGACCAGTACGACCGCTACGTCCAGGGCAACACCGCCATGGCCGTGCCCGACGACGCCGGGGTGGTGCGCGTCGACGAGCGGACCGGCCTGGGCGTGGCCCTGTCCACCGACTGCAACGGCCGCTACGCCGTGCTGGACCCCTACGCCGGGGCGCAGCTGGCGCTCGCCCAGGCCTACCGCAACGTGGCCACCGCCGGGGCGCGGCCCGTGGCCGTCTCCGACTGCCTGAACTTCGGCTCCCCCGAGGACCCGGGGACGATGTGGCAGTTCGCGGAGGCCGTGCGCGGGCTCGCCGACGGCTGCATGGAGCTGGGCGTGCCCGTGACCGGCGGCAACGTCTCCCTGTACAACCAGACGGGCGGGGTGGGCATCCACCCGACCCCGGTGGTCGCGATGATGGGCGTGCTCGACGACGTCCGCCGCCGCACCCCCTCGGGCTGGCGCGAGGACGGGCAGGCGATCTACCTGCTCGGCACCACCGCCGACGAGCTGGACGGCTCCGAGTGGGCGAACCTGCGCGGGCACCTGGGCGGGCTGCCCCCGGCCGTGGACCTGGCCCGGGAGCGGCTGCTCGGGGACCTGCTGATCAACATGTCCCGCGACGGCATGATCGACGCCGCCCACGACGTCGCCGAGGGCGGACTGGCCGCGACCCTGGCCGAGATGGCGCTGCGCTTCGACACCGGCGCCCGGATCGGCCTCGGCGAGGTGTGCGAGCGGGACGGGGTGGACCTGTTCACCATGCTCTTCTCGGAGACCCAGGGCCGGGCCGTGGTGGCCGTCCCGCGCACCGAGGAGGTGCGGTTCTCCGACATGTGCACCGCCCGGGGCTACCCGTTCGCGCGCATCGGCGTCGTGGACGCCGTCGAGCGCTCCCTCGACGTCCAGGGCGAGTTCGCCCTCGGCCTCGACGAGCTGCGCACCGCCCACGAGGCGACCCTGCCCCGCCACTTCGGCTGACGCCCCCGGGGCGCCGCCTCCGGGCGGCGCCCTCCGCACCACCCGCGCACCCCGCGCCCGCAGAAAGCAGCACAGCATGACCGAGGATCTCGACACCCTCCCCCCGGCTCCCGTCCTGGAGACCGACCGGCTCCTCCTGCGGCCCTTCACGGCCGAGGAGCTCGACGCCGTGGCGGCGGGCGAGCCCCAGGAGCAGTTCGCCCCGGGCTTCCCGACCCCCGAGGACGTCGACTTCGCCCGCGAGTCGCTCGTGGCCGGCGGCTACTTCTTCACGGAGACCGTCTACGCCCGCATGGCCGTCGTGGAGAAGTCCTCGGGCCAGGTCGTCGGCACCGCCGGCTTCGTGGGCCCGCCCATCGACGACGAGCTCGAGGTCGTGGGCTCGCTGTCCACCCGGCGCCGCGGCCTCGGCTACGCGGCGGAGGGGCTCGAGGCGCTGCTGCGGGTCGCCTTCGCGGACCCGGCGGTGCGCGGGGTGCGGGCCAGCGTGCCGGCGGACAACGCCCCGGCCGAGCAGACGCTGCGCGCGGCCGGGTTCGTCCACCGCCCGACGCCCGGGCTGGAGACCGACTACGTCCTGCCCCGCCCGGCCTGAGCGGAGACCGACTACGTCCTGCCCCGCCCGGCCTGAGCGGAGCGGGTGCGGGCCCGGCGGTCCTTAGACTGGCCGGGTGACGCCGGCGCCGTTCCCCCTGGACCAGATCCCGCTCGAGCACCTGCCCGAGGCGGTGACCGTGGGCGGGCTGGTGCTCGGCTTCCTCATCAACCTGGTGGCCGCGGGCTGGATCTCGCACAACCGCCGGCCCTCGGTGGCCCTGGCGTGGCTGCTGGCGATCTTCCTCCTGCCCTACCTGGGGCTGCTGCTGTTCCTGGCCATCGGCTCGGCGAAGCTGCCCCGGAAGCGGATGGCGATGCAGGCGCGGATGAACGAGATCATCCGGGAGAACACCCCGGACGGCCACATCCTCGGCAACGTGGAGGAGCGGCTGCCGGCGTGGATCGAGTCCACCGCCCGGCTCAACTACAACCTGGGGGCGCTGCCCATGGTGGGCGGGAACTCCTTCGACCTGCTCACCGACAACCACGAGTCGATGCGCGTGATGGCCGAGGCCGTGGACGGGGCCCGGGACTACGTCCACTTCGAGTTCTACATCGTGGCGATCGACGACGCCTCCCGCCCCCTGCTCGAGGCGCTGCTGCGGGCCCACGAGCGCGGGGTGCGGGTGCGTGTGCTCATCGACCACCTGGGCTCCCTCGGCTACCCCGGCTACTCGGAGCTGGTCGAGCGCTTCGACGCGGCCGGCTTCCCCTGGCGGCGCATGCTGCCGCTGCGGCCGTGGAAGGGCGAGTGGCAGCGCCCGGACCTGCGCAACCACCGCAAGATCCTCGTGGTGGACGGCGAGCTGGGCTTCACCGGGTCGCAGAACATCATCCACCGCTCCTACAACAAGCGGAAGAACCTGCGGCGGGGCTACGAGTGGAAGGACCTGATGATCCGGTGCACGGGCCCGGTGGTGGCCGAGCTCAACGCCCTGTTCACCAGCGACTGGTACTCCGAGACCGGCGACCTGCTCCTCGACGAGGCCTCGCGCGAGCTGCCCGACATCCAGGGCCCCGTCTTCGCCCAGGTGCTGCCCTCCGGGCCGGGCTTCGAGACGGAGAACAACCTGCGGCTGTTCAACCACCTGATCTACAACGCCAACGACCGCATCGTCGTCTCCAGCCCGTACTTCGTGCCGGACGAGTCCCTGATGCACGCGCTGACCACGGAGGCGCAGTCGGGGGTGGACGTCCAGCTGTTCGTCGGCGAGACCTCGGACCAGTTCCTCCCCCACCACGCGCAGAACTCCTACTACGAGGAGCTCGCCGCGGCCGGGGTGAAGATCTACCGGTACCGGGCCCCGACCGTGCTGCACGCGAAGTTCGTGCTCGTCGACGACTACGTGTCGGTGATCGGCTCCTCCAACATGGACGAGCGCTCGTTCGCCCTGGACCTGGAGGTCTCCGTCTACATCGTGGACCGGGACTTCCGCCGCCGGATGGACGCCGTGGTGGCGGAGTTCGAGGCGGCGAGCACCCTGCTCGACATCGAGGAGTGGAACCGGCGCCCGCTGTGGCAGAAGTACCTCGACAACATGGCGCGGCTGACCTCGGCCCTGCTGTGAGCGTCCCGGGGCCGGCTCAGGTCGCCAGGACCCCGCGCACGATCGAGTCCCCGGAGTGGGTCGGGTCGCCGTCGACCGGCTCGTCGGAGACGTCGACGACGGGGAACTGCTCCACGTCGAGGTTCTCGGGCAGCACGAACACGGCCTCGTCGCCGGCCATCACGCCCAGGCTGACCATCCGCTGCGCGTCCGGGGCGAGCAGCCAGACCTCCTTGAAGCCGTCGACGTCGGCGGGGTCCGTGCGCACGACCAGCTGTCGGGTCCCGTCCGCGCGCTCGTCCACCTCCGCCGAGCCGCGGGCGGTGTAGCCGGCGAGGGGCTCGAGCTCGGCGGTGGCCAGCACCGTGGGATCCGGCTCCCGGTCCAGGCGCTGGGCGCCCCAGACGGAGACCCCGCCCACGACCAGGGCGGCGGCCGCCGCGGCGGCGGCCAGCGGCCACGGCACCCCGCGGCGGGCCCGGCGGCGGGCGGCGAGGTCCACGACCCCGCCCGAGCCGGCACCGTCGTCCCGGGCGGCCGTCCCGGGCCGCTCCCCGGCGTCCTGCCCGGTCACGTCCTGCCCGGTCACGTCCTGCCCGGTCCCGTCCGGGCCGGAGGTAGCCGCGGAGGCCCGGCCGGCGGGGTCCGGGCCGGTCGCCCCCGGCGCGGAGGGCGCCCGGTCCGCGCCCGGGTCCCCGGTGGCGAGCGGGTCGGCGGCGAGCTCGGCGGCGAGACCCAGCTCGGCGTGGATCGCGGCCCACACGCGCGGGTCCGGGGCGGGGACCGGGGCGGGCTCGGCGCGGCCGGCGCGCACCACGTGCCCGAGCGCGGCGAGCTCGGCGGCGCAGCGCCCGCAGCCGTCCAGGTGCGCGCGCTCCGCGGGCTCCGGGGACTCACCCAGGGCCAGGAGCGTCAGCGTCTCCTCACTCAGGTGTGCCATGGTCGTCCTCGAGTCGGGTGCGGAGGTGGGTCAGGCCGCGCCTCAGGTGGCTCTTGACCGTGCCCAGGGGCAGGTCCAGGCGGTGGGCGATCTGCTGGTGCGTGAGCTCCTCGTAGACGGCCAGCGCCACGATCGTGGAGCGGGGCGGGCCGAGCCGGCGGATCTCCGAGCGCACGAGCATCCGGTCCACCAGCAGGTCGGCTTCCTCGTGGGTGCCGCCGTGCTCGCCGGCGACGGCGGCCTGGCGCTGGGCGGCCTCCCGCCCGGCGGTGCGCGCGGCGTCGGCGATGCAGTTGCGGGCGATGCCCACGAGCCAGGCGGGGGCCGAGGAGCGCTCGGGGCTGTACCCGGACCGGTACTTCCACGCGCGCACGAACACCTCCTGGACCACGTCGTCTGCCGCCGCGTCGTCGCGCAGGGCCCGGACGGCCAGGGCGCGCACGAGTCCGGCGCAGTGCCGGAACGCGGCCGCCAGCGCGTGCTCGTCCCCCGCGGCGAACGCGGCGTCGAGCTCGGGTCCCCACTCGGGGGGCGGCGTCGGCATCGGGGAGGGGCTCCTCGCGGGATTCGGCGGCGCGGGGCGCGCCCGGCAGGTGCTGCCCAGCCTAGTGGACGTGGCGGTCGCGGTCATCACAGGGCCCGTCGTCGTGTCCGGGGTCGTGTCCTGGTCAGTCCACCGGGACCGCCCGGAGCACGACGTTGTCCTCGTAGTCGCCGATCTCCTCGAGCCACTCGCCCCCGCAGGTGACGAGGTGCAGCGCGGGTGCACCGTCGCGGCGGAAGAGGTCGGCGTCCTCGAGGCTGCGCTTGTGCACGTGCTCGACGGCCTCGGTGCGGTAGCGCTGCGCGGATCCGTCGGCGCGCTCCACGACGACCTCCGTGCCGGGGCGCACGTCCTGCAGCCGGGCCATGGGGGTCACCTCCGTCAGGGTGTCGACGTGGCCGGCGATCACGGCCGCGCCCTCGCCGGCGCCGGGGGCCGGGCCGTGGCGGTACCAGCCGAGCTCCACGTGGTTGTCGGGCAGGGTCATCGCCCCGTCGTCCTCGATCCCGACCGGCAGCACGGGCATGTCGATGGGGGTGCCGGCCACCACGACCCGCACGGGGGCGGGCACGCGCTCCGCCGGCCGCGGGGTCGCGGGGGCGACCGGGACGTCGGCGGGGCCGGGGATCCGGTCGGCCGGGACCGCCGGGGACGGGGCGGGGGCGGCGGGCGGCGCGGACGACGGCGGGGCGAGGGACCCCACGGCCGCCGCGCCGCCCGCTCCGTCGTCGTCCCCGGCGGACGGGACGACGGCGGCCGCGGCGGCGAGCAGCGCCGCCGCGGCGAGGAGCCCGGCCCCCGCCGCCGCCCCGTGGCGGCGAGGGGGGCCGGGGATCTGCTCCCCCGGGGGGCGCGGGCCGGGCGCGCGGTGCGCCCCCGGCCCGCGCCGTCGGCGGTCCGTCACCGCAGGCGGTCCTGCGCGAACCGCCGGCGGGAGGAGACCGCGCGCTGGGCGGCGAGCGCGGCGCCGATCAGCGCGAGCCCGCCCGCGGCGGCCAGCCCGGTGCTCAGCATCGTGCCGCTCTCCTGGGCGGCCAGGCCGGACTGCCCGCCGGGCACCGCGCCCGGCGCCTGCTCCATGCCCTCCAGGGTCTGGACGGCGAGCTGGAGGTTGCCGGCCTCGAGGGAGCCCCACGCGTAGACGATGTTGTGGGTGCCCTCGGCCAGGGTCAGGTCGGCCGGGCCGATCACCGGGTCGGTCGTGCCGGCCGCGGCGACGGCGGCGGAGACCGTCCCGGCGTCGACGGGCAGCGTCTGCTCGTCCGGGTTCTCCAGGCCCTGGATGATCGGCTGGCCGCCGGCGAGCACGTCCACCGCCGGGGCGGCGGCCACGTGGCGGACGGTCAGGTGGGACTTCCCGGCCTCGATCTCCGACATGTCGTTGGTGAACAGGGCGGCGGTCGGGTTGCCCTCCGCGTCGAGGTGGGCGGCGGCGGTGTAGTTCATGCCGGTCTCGAGCTCGGCGGTGACCGGGCCGATGATCGGCGCCGAGGCATCGGGGGCGTCGGGGGCGGTGATCGCCAGGTCGTAGCTGCCGGCCGGGAGCTCGAGCGGACCGGCGAGGGCCCCGGGCTCGAAGTCGTCCAGGGTCAGCTCGCCGTTGACCCAGACGTCGACGACCGTGTCGGGAACGCCGTGGAGCACGGAGAGCTCGGCGTGCTCGGCGGCGGCCGCCGGGGACATCGAGAGGGCACCGGCCCCGAGACCGAGGACGGCGGCGGCGGAGAGGGTCTTGCGCATGACGGTGGCTCCTTCAACGGGCTCCCGGGCGGGAGCGGGATCGACCTTGCACCCCTACTACCGCCGGGGAGGCGCCCCCGGATGCACCGGATCACATTTTTCTGCGGAACTTCTTCCCCCGCGCCCTCCCGGAGCCCGTCCGCGGCCCTGCCGGGGCCCCGGTCCCCGGTGGACGCGACGGCGCCCGCCCCGCGCCGCCGGGGACCGGCGGGCGGGACGGGCGCCGCGTGCGGGTGCGCCCCGCGGGTCAGGCCTGCTCGTCCTCGGGCTCCCGCAGGTCCACCTCGAGCTCCTGCTCCTCGAGGTCGGTGGGGTCGGCCTCCAGCGAGGACTCCGCCGAGCGGTCCCGCAGGTGCGCAGGCGTCTCCTCGTCGTGCTCGGCGACCTCGGGCCGCTCCGCCTCGAGGGTCTGCTCGAGGCGGTCCGCCTCGTCCGCCTCGAAGCTCGCGTCGAAGGGGGTGCCGGGTGCGTCGGTCATGACTTCCTCCTGCGTGGTGGGGCTCGCCTCCGACCGGTGCGGGCACCGGTCCTGTGCCCCCGACCCTACTCGTCCGGGCGCCGGTTCCCAGCGCCCGGGCGGTCGGATAACGTGGTCTGCACCACAGGAGAACCGCTGGACAGCAGGGAGTTGCCACCATGACGAGCCGATTCCACCGCTACGCCGAACTGTTCAAGAGCAAGGGCCCCTGGTGCACCGTGTACACGGACATCAGCACGGGCACGGTCGACTCCCTCCACTCGATCGACGTGCTGCCCGAGAACGTCTGCCGCCGGCTCGCCGAGCAGGGGGCGAGCAAGGCCGATCTCGCCGCGGTCGAGCGGGCCGTGCGGCCGGCCGAGGGCGTGCCCGACCCCGTCTGCCGCTACCTGCTGGTGCGCGACGGCACGGTGGAGATCGACGAGGTCCTCCCCGGTCCGCTGGCCGGGCAGGGCGTGGTGCGGGTGGAGGAGGTTCCCGACCTCACCCCGCTGTTCCGCCACCGCCCGGACGACTTCCCCTACGTGGTGGCCGAGGTCGGCCGCGACGGCGGCGAGATCTGCCTCCACTGGGCCAGCCGCGTGCCCTCCACCGACGAGCAGCAGATCGAGGGCGAGACGGAGCACCTGAAGAAGTTCCCCGGCGGCGGCTGGTCCCAGGGGCGCTGGCAGCGCCACACCGAGGACGTGTGGCGGCGCAACACCGAGCAGGTCGCCGAGCAGATCGACAAGGTCGTGGCCGAGTCCGGGGCCCAGCTCGTGGTGCTGGCCGGGGACCTGCGGGCCCGCGGGCTCGTGGAGGACCAGCTCTCCAAGGCCAGCCGGGCGATGCTCAGCACGATCGACGCGAACACCCGCGCCGAGGGCAGCCGCTCCGCGGACCTGGAGCACCAGGTCGAGGAGCGGGTCGCCGAGGTGATCGCCCACCGCCAGCAGGAGCTGCTCGAGCGGCTGGCCCAGCAGCAGAACCGCCCCGAGCCCACGGCGGTCTCCGGGGTCGCCCCCGTGGTGCTGGCCCTGCAGCAGGCGCAGGCCGAGACCGTCCTGCTGGACGACACGCATCTGGACACCGAGCAGGAGCTGCTGGCCCTGGACGCCGAGCCGTGGATCGCGCTCGAGGCCTCGGAGGCCGTGGGCGCCGGGGTGCTCGGGCTCGTGCCGGCCGACGCCGCGCTGGTGCGCGCGGCGGTGCTCACCGACGGGCGGCCCGTGTTCGTGCCCCCGGGTGCGCTGCCGCACGGGACCGACGTCGCCGCGCTGCTGCGCTGGGGCGCCGCCCCCACGGGCTGAGGCCGGTCCCCGCGGACGGCGCCGCGGCGGCTCCCCGTGCGGGGGGCCGCCGCGGCGCCGTCCGCGGGCGGGTGCCTCCGGTGCCCGCGGCGGGCCCCCGCGCTCAGACGAGCTCGCGGGCGGGGGTGTCGGCCGCGGAGGGCTGCCCGGCGTAGGCGCCGCGGTAGCGGGCGGCGGGGTGGGTGTCGAGGACCTTGGCCTGCCCGGCGCCGTAGAGGTTCTCCCGCAGCGTGGTGCCCTCGTAGGCGGTGCGGTAGCGCCCGCGCCTCTGCAGCTCGGGGACCACCCACTCGACGAAGTCCTCGAAGGAGCCCGGGGAGACGTGGTAGGCGAGGTTGATCCCGTCGAGCCCGCCCTCGTCGATCCACCGCTCGAGCTCGTCGGCGACCGTCTGCGGGGACCCGACGATCGGCACGCCCATCCCGCCCATGGAGATGTGCTTGGCGACCTCCCGGACGGTCCACTTCTTGTTCGGGTCCGCGGTGGTGAACGGGGTGAGGAAGGACTGGATGGACTCCGTCCGGACGTACTCCAGGACGTCGTCCTCGTCGAAGCGGCCCAGGTCCACCCCGGACCAGCCGCCCACCAGGCCCAGCGCGCCGTCGGTGTCCGCGTAGCGCTCGTAGTCCCGGCGCTTCTGCTCGGCCTTGGCGTCCGTCTCGTCGACGATCACGTGCAGCATCGCGAAGATCTTCAGGTCCTCCCGGCGCCGGCCGTGGGCCTCGGCCTCGTCGCGCAGCCGGTCGGTGACCACGCGGGTGAGGTCCGGGCGGATGCCGCCGACGAACACGGCCTCGGCGTGGCGGCCCGCGAAGGCGCGCCCGCGGGAGGAGGCCCCGGCCTGGAAGATCAGCGGGGTGCGCTGGGGGGAGGGCTCGGTGAGGCCGATGCCCGGGACGTCGAAGTACTTGCCGTGGTGCCGGATGGGGTGCACGAGGGCGGGGTCGGCGAAGACGCCGCCGACCCGGTCGCGCTTGACCGCGCCGTCCTCCCAGGAGCCCTCCCACAGCTTGTAGCAGACGTCCATGAACTCCTCGGCGATCTCGTAGCGCTCGTCGTGGGAGATCTGGTCCGTCAGCCCGTGGTTCTCCGCCGCGGACTTCAGGTAGGAGGTGACCACGTTGAAGCCGACCCGGCCCCGGGTCAGGTGGTCGAGGGTCGCGAACCTGCGGGCCAGCGGGTAGGGCTGCTCGTAGGTGATCGCGCTGGTGATGCCGAAGCCCAGGTGCTTCGTGACGGCCGCCATCGCGGAGACGTGCATGAACGGGTCGTTGACCGGGATCTGCGTGGCGTCCTTGATCACCGGCGCCGCCGAGTTCCGGTAGACGTCGTAGTAGCCGACGACGTCCGCCAGGAACATCGCGTCGAACAGGCCCCGCTCGAGCAGCTGGGCGACGTCCGTCCAGTACTCGAGGGTGTTGTACTCGTCCGCCCGCGACCGCGGGTGCTTCCACAGGCCGGGGGCCTGGTGGCCGACGCAGGACATGTCGAAGGCGTTCAGGGCGATGCGCTTGCTCACGGAGATCCTCCAGCTCGGTGCTTCCCCGCGCCCGTGCGTCCTGGGACCTGCTCGCGGGTCTGACGCCCGCGGGCGCCGTACTTGCCGGGGCGCACCTGACGCCACGGCCCGATGCTCATCTGGGGCACCCCGCTACGGGAGAGGGTTGCCGCCCGACCAGCCAGAGCTTCGCGTCGGGTCTCATCATCGTTCGTGCTGCGGGCCAGCCTAGCGGCCCCGACCGGGGGGTGCGCAACCCTCGGGGTACCCCGGCCGCCGCGGGCGGGTCCTCGGCGGTGCGCTCAGGGGCGGGCCAGCGGGGGCGTGCGGGCGGGGTCGAGGGTCCACCCGGCGTCGAGCCGGGCGCGCAGCTCGATGAGCGGGCAGGTGTCCATCACGACGTCCAGGCCCGCCTCCTCGGCCCGGGCCGCGGCGGCGCGGTCCACGACGCCGAGCTGCAGCCACACCGCCCGCGCCCCGGCGGCGACCGCCTGGTCCACGACCGCGCCCACGCGGCGGGAGTTCACGAAGCAGTCGACGACGTCGAGGGGCGGCGGGACCTCCCCGAGCGTGCGGAAGCCGGTCTCGCCGTGGACGTCCTCGCCGCGGGGGTTGACGGGCACCACGGTCATCCCGAGCTCGTCGCGCATCCGCCGGGCCACCGAGTGGGCGGGGCGGGTGCGGTTGCGGCTCAGGCCCACGACGGCCCAGCGGGCGGGCTCGGTGAGGAGGCGGTCGATGACGGCGGGGTCGTTGATCGTCATGGCCCCATCCTCCTCCTCCGGGCCCCGGCGGGCGAGGATCCCGGCGGGTCCCGCGGCGGCGGGCCCGGGACGGGAAGGCGGGTCAGCGCAGCAGCGGCAGGTCCCGGGCGCGCTCGCCCAGCAGGGCGCGCTCCTCGTCGGTGGGCTCGGCGCGGCCGGTGCCGATGCGGGCGAAGTGCTCGTCGCTCCAGTGCTCGAGCGGCTCCCGGCCCCACAGCTCGGTGAGCACGCGGCGCACCTCGGCGAGCCCGTCCGCCGAGGGCCCGGGGGTGCCGTCGAGGTGGCGGATGAGGTCCAGGTGGCGCACGGTCGTGGCCACGGCGAGGGTGCTCAGGAGGTCCTCGACCCGCAGCACGTGGCCCGCGGTGCGCACCGCGGCGCCGGCGCCGGCGTGCCCGGCGGCGTGGGCGGCGGCCCGCACGGTCGCGGCGTGCAGCTCGCGCAGCCGCTCCCAGTCGCGCACCAGCGCGGCCGCGACGCGGTCGGCGCGCCGGTCCTCGGCGTCCCGGACGGGGTCGTGCTCGCGCTCGGCCCACCAGCTCACGGCGTCGCGGTCCGGCCGGGCCGTGGTGGGGGTGTGCAGGGCGACCAGCGCCCGGCGGGCGTCCTCGAGGCCGTGGTGGACGAGGTCGCGCACCGCCCAGCCGGTGCGGCCGGTGGGCGCCCAGGAGTCGTCGTCGCCGAGGCCGTCCAGGGCGGCCCCGAAGGCCGCCCAGCTCTCCCGCACCAGGTCCGCCCGCACCGGGCCGCTCCGGGTCGTCATGGGTCCATGGTGACAGGGCGGGCGGACCGGGTCCATGCACGGACCGGGTCGTTGCGCGCCCGCCGCGTCGTCGTCCCCGCGCGCGCAACGGTCCGCGGGCGGCCCGGGGCCACCAGCGGGTGCGCTCCGCCGTCCCGGGCCGGTCCCCGGGGGAGGCCTCAGGCGCCCGCCGCGGCGATCTCCCCGATGGCGGTCAGCCCGGCCATGGGCGTGCCGTTGACGCGGTGGTCGCCCACGATCCGGGCCTTGAAGACGGTGGGGTTGTGGGTGGCCACCGTGCGGGCGTTGCGCCAGTACCGGTCCAGCAGCCGGGAACGGGAGACGGCCGAGGCGCCCAGGACGTCGAACATCCCGCCCGTGACGGCCTCGACGAGCGGGGGCACCACGACCTGGGCCTGCTGCACCGCCAGCTCGCAGCGGTCGGTCACCGCGACGGGGTCCTCGTCGGGAGCCGCCCGGCCCACGGGCCCGAGCGCGGCGTCGAGCTCCCGGGCCGCCTCGAGCACGGTCGCCCGCGCGGCGAAGGCCTTGGCCGAGAGCTGCCCGACCAGCTGCAGGATCAGGGGGTCCTCCCGGAACAGCACGCCCGAACCGGTGCTGAACCCGCGCGTGCGGGCCGCGACCAGCTCCCCGGTGCGCTCGACGGCGGCCTGGGCGATGCCGGCCTGCACGGCCAGCAGCACCAGCTGGAACACCGCGGTCTCCTGGGTCGCGCTGCCGTCGCGGAACCGGACGTGGTCGGCGGGCACCACGACGTCCGTGAACACGGACGTGCCCGTGCCGGTGAGGCGCTGGCCGAAGCCGTCCCAGTCGTCGCGCAGCTCCACGCCCGGTGCGCCGGCGCGCACGAACGCGTGGGAGCGCCGGTCCTCCCCCGGCACCTGGGCGGTGACCTGGATCCAGTCGGCGAAGATCGAGCCCGTGCTGTAGAACTTCTCCCCGGTCAGCGACCAGCTCCCGTCCGGGCGCGGCACCAGGGTCGTCTCCGCGGCGCCGACGACGGCCCGCCCGCGCTCGGTCGCGGCGTTGCCGACGATCTCGCCCGCGGCGACCCGCGGGTACCACAGCGCCTGCTGGGCGGGCTCCCGGTCGATGCTCGCCACGAAGCCGAAGTGGGAGCGGTAGACGTGGGCCACGTTGGAGTCCGCGGCCGCCAGCTCCACGAGCAGCCGGGTGAGCTGCGCCCACGAGGCCCCGCGGCCGCCGGCCTCGGCCGGCAGCAGCAGCGCGCCGAAGCGCAGCTCGTTGAGCCGGGCCACGGGCTCGAAGGGCAGGACGCGCTCGGCCTCCCGCTGCTCGGCCCCGGCCGCGATCTGCGCGAGGACGGGACGGAACTGCTCCAGGAGGGCGTCGGTGGTGGGCTGCGGGGCGGCTGCGGCCATGGCGGGGCTCCTCGGTGCGTCGGCGCGGGCGGGCCTCCAGACAAGGCCGCGGTCCCGGCCGGGGCCAAGACCGTGACGCGCCGCGGCGGGCGCCGGCCCGCACGCCGCCACACGGCGTCACACGGACCCGGCCGTGGTACCGCGCGCGCCGTTCCGAGGTGCGCCGCGGGGCCGGCGGGGACGGACCCGATTTGCGCGGGGCGCCCCCTGCGTCGTTCAATGACGCCGTAACCATCCGGAGCGGCTGAGAGACCTGGCTCGTCGACGTCGCAGCAACCGGCACGGGATCCCCGTGCGAGGTGCTAATGCCAGGACCGATGGAGCTGATCATGAGCACTTCGCTGCTGTCCCGCGCCGGAGCCCCGGCGCCCGCCGCCACCGCGGGCCCCGCCGTCCCGGTCGCCTTCGAGCACGTCGGGAAGGCGTTCGGCACCGGCGCCGCCGCCCAGCACGTGCTCCACGACGTCGACTTCACGGCCCGCGCCGGCGAGGTCGTCGCGGTCCTCGGCCCCTCCGGCTGCGGAAAGTCCACGCTGCTGCGCGCCGCCGCGGGCCTCGACACCGCCACCGCCGGGCGCGTGCTCATCGACGGCACGCCCGTGGCCGGGACCGACCCGCGCTGCGCGGTCGCGTTCCAGGAGCCGCGGCTGCTGCCGTGGCGCTCCGTGCGCGAGAACGTCCGGCTGGGCCTGCCCCGCGGGCTGCCCCGGGGCGAGGGCGACGCGGTCGTCGACGACCTGATCCGCCTGGTGGGCCTCTCCGCCCACGCCGGCCACCGGCCCCGGGAGATCTCCGGGGGCATGGCCCAGCGCGCCTCCCTGGCCCGGGCCCTGGCCCGCACCCCGGGCGTGCTGCTGCTCGACGAGCCCTTCGGCGCGCTCGACGCCCTCACCCGGCTGCGGATGCAGGACCTGCTGCTGACAATCCACGCCGCCCGCCCCACCACCGTCCTGCTCGTCACCCACGACGTCGACGAGGCCCTGCAGCTCGCCGACCGCGTGCTGGTGCTCGGGCGCACCGGCCCGGCCGCCCCGGCCGGGGTGCGCACCGTCCTCGAGGTCCCCGGCGAGCGCCCCCGCGACCGCGGCTCCGAGGTCCTCGCCGAGCTGCGCGTCCGCCTGCTCGGCGACCTGGGCGTCGACGTCCACTCCGCGCCCGGCCGCTGAGCGCGCCCGCCCCCTCCTCGCTCCGCACTTCCGTCCCCGCGCGGGGCGCGGACGGGCGCCGCCGCGCCCGCTCCGTGCCCGCCCGCACCGCACCGCACGAAAGGTCCTCCCATGCCCCAGCGCCCCGCCCTGACGCTGCCCGCCCTCGCCGCGGTCCTGACCCTCGGCCTCACCGGCTGCATGGCCGGTGAGGGCTCCGGCGAGCCCGCCGCCCAGGCCGCCGGCGAGGACACCGTCGTCGTCGACTGGGCCACCTACAACCCGCTGTCCGTGGTGGTCAAGGAGAAGGGCTGGCTCGAGGCCGCGCTCGCCGAGAACGGCACGGGGGTCGAGTGGGTGCAGTCGGCCGGGTCCAACAAGGCCAACGAGGCCCTGCGCGCGGGCGCGGTCGACGTCGGCTCCACCGCCGGCTCCGCCGCCCTGCTGGCCCGCAGCAACGGCTCGCCCATCAAGGTCGTCGACCTCTACTCCCAGCCCGAGTGGTCCGCGCTGGTCACGACCCCGGGAACGGGCGTGGACGACGTCGCGGACCTCGCGGGCCGCACCGTGGCCGCGACCAAGGGCACCGACCCGTACTTCTTCCTCCTCCAGGCCCTGGAGGGGGCCGGGGTGGACCCGGCCGAGGTGACCGTCCAGAACCTCCAGCACGCCGACGGCCGGGCCGCCCTCGAGAACGGGCAGGTCGACGCGTGGGCCGGGCTCGACCCGATCATGGCCGCGGCGGAGCGGGACGGCGCGCAGCTGTTCCACCGCGACGTCGACCTCAACACCTACGGCTTCCTCAACGCCCGCGAGGACTTCCTCGAGGAGCAGCCCGAGGCCGCGCAGACCGTGGTGGACGTCTACGCCTACGCCCGCGACTGGGCCCTGGCCCACCCCGAGGAGACGGCGCGGCTGCTCGCCGAGGCCGCCGGCATCGAGCTGCCCGTGGCCGAGACGGTCCTCGGGCGCACCCACCTGGACATCGACCACGTCCCCGGTGAGCAGCAGCTGGCCGTGCTGGAGCGCGTCGGGCCGATCTTCGTGGCCTCCGACGACGTGGCCGACCAGGCGAGCATCGACGAGGCGCTGGCCTCGATCGTGGAGCCCTCCCTCGCCGAGGACGCCGACGCCTCCCGTGTGGCCGGGGCGATCGAGGCCGCGGAGCAGCAGCGGTGAGCCGCGACCTCGCCGCCCCGCAGGGCCCCTCCCCCGCGACCGACGACGACGCCCCCGCGGCCCCCGCCGCGGCGCGGACCCGGCCGCTGCTGCGGGCCGGGCTGGGACTGGTGCTGCCCGCGGTGCTGCTGGTGCTGTGGCACGTGCTGTCCACCGCCGGGGTGTTCAGCCCCGTGCAGCTGCCCCCGCCCCTGGCCGTGCTCGAGGCCGGGGCGGCGCTGCTGGCGAGCGGCGACCTGTGGACCCATGTGGGCATCTCGACCCAGCGCGTGCTCCTGGGCTTCCTCATCGGCGCCGGGCTCGGCCTGGCCGCGGGCTCGTTCATCGGCCTCTCCCGGTGGGGCGCCGCCCTGGTCGGCCCGACCGTCGGGGCCTTCCGCGCCGTGCCGTCCCTGGCGTGGGTGCCGCTGCTGCTGCTGTGGATCGGCCTCGGCGAGGACTCGAAGATCGTGCTCGTGGCCATCGGCGCGTTCTTCCCCGTGTACACGACGGTCGCGGCGGCGCTGCGCCACGTGGACCGCAACCTGGTCGAGGCCGCCCGCGCGTTCGGCCTGCACGGGCTGCGGCTGCTGACCACCGTGCAGCTGCCGGCGGTGCTGCCCTCGGTCGTCTCGGGCCTGCGCCTGGCCCTGGCCCAGGCGTGGCTGTTCCTCGTGGCCGCCGAGCTGCTGGGCGCGTCCATGGGCCTGGGCTTCCTGCTCACGGACTCCCAGAACAACGGCCGCACCGACCGGCTGCTGCTGGCCATCGTGCTGCTCGCCGTGCTCGGCAAGGCCTCGGACGCGCTGCTGGGCGTGTTCGAGCGCTGGGCCGGCCGGCGCTGGACGTGAGGACACGTCCCGGACATCCGCACATGCGAGGGTGGGACCACCCCCGCACGACCGACGAAGGACCGCACACCGTGAGCTTCAGCTGGAGCGACCCGCACGCCCCCACCCCCAACCCCGCGCTCGTCTCGGACGAGGCCCGGGTCGCCTTCTGGGAGACCCAGGCCTCCCGCCTGGACTGGGCCGAGCCCTGGCGCACCGCGCACCGCTTCGAGCGGCCGCGGCGGATCGGCGAGGACGAGGACGGCAGCCCGACGTGGTCGGTGCCCGAGATCGCCTGGTTCGAGGGCGGGAAGCTCAACGTCGCCCACA
This sequence comes from Kocuria sp. LUK, assembly GCF_021012935.1. Taxonomy (NCBI): domain Bacteria; kingdom Bacillati; phylum Actinomycetota; class Actinomycetes; order Micrococcales; family Micrococcaceae; genus Kocuria; species Kocuria sp. LUK. The sequence goes on along the minus strand of NZ_JAJMZI010000004.1, from coordinate 264,872 downwards.
ACTGCGTGGACCGCCACGTCGAGGCCGGCCGCGGCGCCCACGTGGCCCTGTACTTCGAGGGCGAGCCCGGCGACCGCCTCGTCTACACCTACGCCGACCTCCAGCGGGAGGTCGCCCGGGCCGCCCACGCCCTCACCGCCCTGGGGGTGGAGCAGGGCGACCGCGTGGTGATCTACCTGCCCGTGATCCCCGAGACCGTGATCATCACCCTGGCCTGCGCCCGGATCGGCGCCGTGCACTCGCTGGTCTTCGGCGGCTTCTCCGCCGAGGCCCTGCGCTTCCGGGTGGAGGACACCGGGGCGAAGGTCCTGGTCACCACGGACGGCCAGCACCGGCGCGGGGCCGTGGTGCCGGTCAAGGCCGTCGCCGACGAGGCCTGCAGCGGCGAGAACGCGATCGAGCACGTCGTCGTCGTCCGCCGCACCTCCCGGCCCGGCCGCGCGGACCTGCCGCGGGGCACCCGCGGGGTGCGCTCCAAGGAGGAGGACGCCGTCCCGTGGACGCCCGGGCGGGACGTGTGGTGGCACCAGCTGATCGCCGACCGGCCGGAGGTCCACGAGGCCCGGGCCTTCGACGCCGAGACGCCGCTGTTCATCATCTACACCTCCGGGACCACGGGCAAGCCCAAGGGGCTGGTGCACACGATGGGCGGCTACCTCGTGCAGGCCGCCTACACCCACGCCCTGCTGTTCGACCTGCTGCCCGACGTCGAGGACGAGGAGGGCGTGCCGCGCCCGGACGAGCTCTCCGCGGTCAACGACCCCGCGAAGGTGGACGCGACCGTCCACTGGTGCACCGCCGACCTCGCGTGGGTCACCGCGCACACCTACGAGATCTACGGCCCGCTGGTCAACGGCGTCACCGAGGTGATCTACGAGGGCACCCCGAACACCCCGCACTGGGGCCGGCACTTCGAGGTCATCGAGCGCTACGGCGTGACCACCTACTACACGGCCCCCACGCTGATCCGCTCCCTGATGGGCGCGTTCCCCAAGGGCGTGCCCCCGCTGTACAACCTGAACTCGATCCGGCTGCTGGGCTCGGTGGGCGAGTCGATCAACCCGGAGGCCTGGCGCTGGCTGCGGGCCCAGGTGGGACGGGACGAGGTGCCGTTCGTGGACACGTGGTGGCAGTCCGAGACCGGCGCCACCGTGATGTCCCCCCGCCCGCACGACCCGCAGTTCGCCCCGCCCGGCACCTTCCCCCCCGGCACCCCGCGCACCGCGCCCAAGCCGGGCTGCGCCACCCGGGCGGTCCCGGGGATCTCCACGCGCGTGGTCGACGAGGACGGGGCCCCCGTGCCCCCCGGGGTGCAGGGCTTCGTGGTGGTCGACGCGATCGGCCCCTCGATGGCGCGCACCGTGTGGGGCGACCCGCAGCGCTACCTCTCCTCCTACTGGCAGGCCTACGCCGAGCAGGGCTGGTTCCTCGCCGGGGACGGCGCCCGCTGCGACGAGGAGGGGGACATCTACATCCTGGGCCGGGTCGACGACGTCATCAACGTCTCCGGGCACCGGCTGTCGACCATCGAGATCGAGTCGGCGCTGGTCACCCACCCGTGGGTGGTCGAGGCCGGGGCGGCTCCGGTGCGCGACGAGCTGACCGGCCACGCCGTGCTCGCCTTCGTCGTGCCCACGCCGGAGGGGGCGCAGGCCCCGGCCGAGGAGCTGACCCGGGTCCTGCGGGAGCACGTGGCCCGGGAGATCGGCCCGATCGCCAAGCCCCGGGCGGTCGTGGCGGTCCCCGACCTGCCCAAGACCCGCTCCGGGAAGATCACCCGCCGCCTGCTCGCCCAGCTGTGGGACGGGCAGGAGCTGGGCGACCGCTCCTCCCTCCAGAACGAGGAGGCCCTCGAGCACATCGCGGGGATCCTCGCCGCCCGGCCCTAGCCCGCCCCTCCCGCACCGCCCCGCCTCGGACGCCGAGGGGCGGCGTTCGGCGGCTCCGCGCACCCCGGAGCCGCCGATAGCCGCTCCTCGGCGCCGGGGGAAGCGGATGTGACCCCACATTGAGACGTGTGACGTCCTTCCGGGGCGGCTCCTAGGATGAATGCCGTGACCGACTCCCCCGCCCCCGCGACCGACCGCGCCCGCCCGCCGGCGCCGCCGGCCGTCCCCGCGCGCCCGCGGCTGCCCGAGCTGCCCGCGCTGCGCCCGCTGCCCGGCCTGTCCGCGGTGCCGACCCCCGACGTGAAGCTGGCGATGGCCGGCTCCGGCGCCGTGTTCTCCGGCTACGTGCTGGTCCACATGCTCGGGAACCTGAAGGTCTACCAGGGCCCGGAGAAGTTCGACGCCTACGCCGAGCTGCTGCGCACCGCCGGGGCCCCCGTGCTGCCGCGCGGGACCCTGCTGTGGGGGGCCCGCGCGGTCCTGACCGCGAGCCTGCTCGCCCACGCCGGCGGGGCCGCCGTCCTCACGGTCCGGGCCCGGCGGGCCAACGGGACGCTGCTGCCCCGCCGGGGCCGCCGCCCCCGGGGCCGCCGCCGCTCCCCGTGGGCGGTCGCCAAGCGCTCGATGCGCAGCACCGGCGGGGTGCTCGGGCTGTTCACGCTCTTCCACGTCCTGGACCTCACCCTCGGCGCCCGCCCCGCGGCGGCGCGGGACTTCGCCCCCGGCAGCGCCCACGCCAACCTGGTCGCGAGCCTGTCCCGCCCCCCGGTGGCCGCCGCCTACGCCCTGGCCATGGCCGCGCTCGCCGCCCACCTCGTCCACGGCATCCCCGAGATCGCCCACGACACCGGCCTGGCCGGCACGCCCGCCGCCCAGCGGCGGCTGCGGATCGCGGCCGCCGTCCTCGGCGCGGCGGTCGCCGCCGGCAACACGACGATCCCGGTGGCCGTGCTGACCGGCCGGGTCCGCTGACCCGCCCCGGCACGCCCCGAACCACGCTGCGAGACGACAAGGACCTGACCGCGTGAGCACCTTCTGCCTGACCGTCGACGTCTGGCGCCAGCCCGCCCCCGACGCCCCCGGAGCGTTCGAGACCCACGAGGTCCCCGACGCCCGCCCCGAGATGACCGTCCTCGAGCTGCTGGACCGGGTCAACGCCCTCCGGGAGGCCGGGGGCCTGGACCCGGTCGCCTTCGACGACGGCTGCCGGGAGGGGGTCTGCGGCAAGTGCGGGGTCACCGTCGACGGCGTGGCCCACGGGCCCGAGCGCAACGCCGCCAGCTGCATGCAGCACCTGGGCGCCTACCGGGACGGGGACCGGGTGCGGATCGAGCCCCTGCGCGCCGCGTCCCTGCCGGTGAAGCAGGACCTGTCCGTGGACAAGAAGGCCCTGCGCCGGGTGGCCAAGGCCGCGAAGTTCCCGGTGGCCATGAAGGCCCTCGCCAACGGCGGGTGCATCAGCTGCGGGGCCTGCATCTCCTCGTGCCCCAACGGCTCCGGGCAGCTGTTCGTGGGCACGATGCTCAAGGAGCTGCCGCCGCTGGCCCGCACCGAGGACGAGCGGCGCGAGCGCTCCGCGAAGGTGCTGGCCGCCGCCGAGGAGGAGTTCGGCCCGTGCTCGCTGCTGGGCGACTGCGTCGAGGTCTGCCCGGCGGGGCTGCCGGTCGAGAACCTCTCCGCGGTGGCCCGGGAGAACCTGCGCGCGCGCTCCGGGCGCCGGGACGCCCCGGCCGGGGACTGAACGGCCGCCGCGCCGGTCACCGCACGACATCCCCGGTTGGCGCCGGACGCCCCGGACGACGACAATGGGGAGCAGCCATCCCGAGCGGCCGAGAGACCTGGATCGACGACGCCGCAGCAACCGAGGCCGACGTCGCAGGCCCCACGGTGCTACCGCCAGGACCGATGGAGCAGCGCGCTCCCGGCCCCCGCCGGGATCCTCCTCCGCCCCGGGACCGACCAGCGGCACGACTCGCACGAGGAGCACCCTCCCCATGGCCGACCACCAGTTCGGGTTCCGCACCCGCGCCCTGCACGCCGGGGGCACCCCCGACGCCGAGCACGGCGCCCGGGCGGTCCCGATCTACCAGTCCAGTTCGTTCGTCTTCAAGGACGCCGACGACGCCGCGAACCTGTTCGCGCTGCAGAAGTACGGCAACATCTACTCCCGCATCGGCAACCCGACCGTCGCGGCCTTCGAGGAGCGCATCGCCTCCCTCGAGGGCGGGATCGGCGCCGTGGCCACCGCCTCCGGCATGGCCGCCGAGTTCCTCACCTTCGCGGCGCTCGCCCAGGCCGGGGACCACCTCGTGGCCTCCGCCCAGCTCTACGGCGGCACCGTCACCCAGCTCGACGTCACCCTGCGCCGCTTCGGCGTGGAGACGACCTTCGTGCCCGGCACCGACCCGGAGGACTACCGGGCCGCGCTGCGCCCGAACACCAAGGCCGTCTACACCGAGATCGTGGCCAACCCCTCCGGGGAGATCGCCGACCTCGAGGGCCTCGCCGCGGTCGCCCACGACGCCGGCGTGCCCCTGGTCGTCGACGCGACCCTCACCCCGCCCTACCTGATCCGGCCGCTGGAGCACGGGGCGGACATCGTCATCCACTCCGCCACGAAGTTCCTGGGCGGCCACGGCACCACGCTGGGCGGCGTCGTCGTCGAGTCCGGGCGCTTCGACTGGGGCAACGGGAACTTCCCGTCCATGACGGAGCCCGTGGCCTCCTACAACGGCGTGTCCTGGTGGGGGAACTTCGGCGAGTACGGCTTCCTCACGAAGCTGCGCTCGGAGCAGCTGCGGGACATCGGCCCGGCCCTGTCCCCGCAGTCCGCGTGGAACCTGCTGCAGGGCGTCGAGACGCTGCCCCAGCGCATGGACGCCCACCTGGCCAACGCGAAGGCCGTGGCCCGCTGGCTCGACGAGGACCCCCGCATCGCCTACGTCAACTACGCGGGCCTGCCGGGCCACCCCCACCGCGAGCGGGCGCAGAAGTACCTGCCGCTGGGCGTGGGCTCCGTGTTCTCCTTCGGCGTGGTCTCCACCGAGCGGCTGAGCGGGCGGCAGGTCGGCGCGCGGTTCATCGAGGCCCTGCAGCTGGCCAGCCACCTGGCGAACATCGGGGACGCCCGCACCCTGGTCCTGCACCCGGGCTCGACCACCCACCAGCAGCTCACCGCCGAGCAGCTGCTGCAGGGCGGCGTGGGCGAGGACCTGATCCGCATCTCGGTGGGCATCGAGGACGTCGAGGACATCCTGTGGGACCTCGACCAGGCGCTCACCGCCGCGACCGGGCTGACCCGCGAGGACCCCGCCCCCGCCCCCGCCGCCGATCCGGCGCCCGCCCCCGAAGGAGCACTCCGATGACCGCCGAGCCCCGCACCTGGACCGGGCCCTCCGCCCCGGAGCGGCTGAACATCCTGCGCCGCACCGGGTCGATCGCCATCGTGGGCGCCTCGAACAAGCCCTCCCGGGCCTCCTACTTCGTGGCGACCTACCTCCAGTCCTCCTCCCCGTACCGGGTCTACTTCGTCAACCCCGTGGTCGACGAGATCCTGGGGCAGCCGGTGTACAGGTCCCTGGCCGACCTGCCGGAGACCCCGGACCTGGTCGACGTCTTCCGCAAGCACGACGACCTGCCGGGCGTGGCCCGCGAGGCCGTCGAGGCCGGGGCCAGGACACTGTGGCTGCAGCTGGGCTCCTGGCACGAGGAGGCCGCCGCGATCGCCGAGGACGCCGGGCTGGACGTGGTGATGGACCGCTGCGTGAAGATCGAGCACGCCCGCTTCCACGGCGGCCTGCACCTGGCCGGCTTCAACACCGGGGTGATCTCGGCGAAGCGCCAGGTCCTCGCCTGAGACCGGCCCCGGCGCGCCGACGGCGCCCGCTCCGTCCCTTCGGAAGGGGCGGAGCGGGCGCCGTCGTCGTTGCGGGTGCGGCCCGTCAGCGGGTGCGGGCGGCCCGGCGGTCCTCCCAGTAGGCGCGGGTGGTCACCTCGTCGGTGCCGTCCCAGGCGCCCAGGCCGCTGAGGCCCGGGACGTCGCCGCTGTGGAAGACCGGCTCGAGACCCTGCCGCCGCTGGGCCTCGTAGTTCTTCAGCACCCGGGTCGCCACGCCGGCGAGCAGGACGAGGGCGACGAGGTTGATGGTGGCCATGAACGCCATGAACAGGTCGGCGAGCGACCACACGAGGTCCAGGGCGAGCACGGCCCCGCCGAAGACGAACACGAGCACGACCACCCGGTAGGCCGTCATCGCCGCGGTGGAGCCGGTGAGGAAGCGGATGTTCGCCTCGCCGTAGTAGTAGTTGCCGATCACCGAGGTGAACGCGAAGAGGAAGATCGCGACCGTCAGGAAGTGCACCGCCCAGCTGCCCAGCTGCAGGGCCAGCGCCGACTGGGTGAGGGAGGCCCCCTCGCGGCCGCCGAACTCGGGGTTCGACAGCAGCACGATGAACGCGGTGACGGAGCAGATCAGCCAGGTGTCGAAGTAGACGCCCAGCGCCTGCACGAAGCCCTGCTTGGCGGGGTGGGAGACGGACGCGGTGGCCCCGGCGTTGGGGGCGGAGCCCATGCCCGCCTCGTTGGAGAACAGCCCGCGCTTCATGCCCTGGATGAGCACGCCGATCACGCCGCCGGTGACGAACTCGCGGATCCCGAAGGCACCCTCGACGATCTGGGTCAGCACGGCCGGGACCTCGCCGATGTTCAGCGCCACGACGAGCAGGCCCAGCAGCAGGTAGAGCACCGCCATGACCGGCACGACGACCTCGGAGACGGCGGAGATGCGGCGGATGCCGCCGAAGATGATCGCGGCGGTCAGCCCCACGAGCACCGCGCCCACCAGGATGCGGAACCACAGGGCGTCCGCGGCGGCGATGTCCATGCCCAGGGACCCGCCCAGGGCGTCGACGATCGAGTTCGACTGCACGGAGTTGAACACGAAGCCGTAGGTGATGGTGATGATCACGGCGAACAGCAGGCCCATCCAGCGGGCGCCGATGCCGCGCTCCATGTAGTAGGCGGGCCCGCCCACGTAGCCGGTGGGGGCCTTGATCTTGTAGAGCTGGCCCAGCAGGGACTCCACGAAGGCCGAGGCCGCGCCGATGCCGGCGATCACCCACATCCAGAACACGGCCCCGGGCCCGCCGAGGCTGATGGCGATCGCGACGCCGGCGATGTTGCCGGTGCCCACCCGGGAGGCGGCGGAGACGGTGAAGGCGCGGAAGGCGGAGATGCCCTTCTTGCCGTCCTCGGCCGGGCCGGGCTTGTCGCCCAGGACGCGGAACATCTCGGGGACCAGGCGCAGCTGCACCACCCCGGTGCGGACGGTGAGGTAGAGGCCCACCCCGATGAGGACGGCGAAGACCACGTTCCACACCCAGCCGCCCAGGGTGCCCACGATGTCGGTGACGAGTTCCATTCCAGCTCCGAACTGTGACGGACGCGCGGCCGCGGGACGGGTGTGCGCGGCGGCGGCGCGTGAACGACGGGAGCGCCCTGTCGGGCGCGCTACGGGCACACTCTAGTGGAGGTGATCCGCGTCTCCACCCCCGGGGCGCATCCCGCCGACGACGACGGCGCCGCCCACCGGCCGGTGGGCGGCGCCGTCGGGCGTCCGGGGCGGGCGGGTCAGTCGACCACGCGCACCGCGCCCCGGTCCGCGGAGGTGACCATCGAGGCGTAGGCGCGCAGCGCCTGGGAGACCTGGCGCTCGCGCGGCCTCGTCGGCGCCCACGGGGCGGCGCCCCTGGCCTGGCGGCGGGCGGCGAGGGTTGCGTCGTCGACGTTGACGCGCAGCACGCGCCGGGCGACGTCGATCTCGATCTCGTCGCCGGTCTCGACGAGCCCCACGGCGCCGCCGGCGGCGGCCTCCGGGGAGATGTGCCCGATCGAGAGCCCGGAGGTGCCCCCGGAGAAGCGGCCGTCGGTGATCAGCGCGCACTCCCGGCCCAGGCCGAGGCCCTTGAGGTAGGAGGTCGGGTAGAGCATCTCCTGCATGCCGGGCCCGCCCCTGGGGCCCTCGTACTGGATGACGACGACGTCGCCCGGCTGCACGTTCTTGGACAGGATCTCGAACACGGCCTCGTCCTGGGACTCGACCACGAAGGCCCGGCCCACGAAGCGGAAGAGCTCCTCGTCGATGCCGGCGGTCTTGATCACCGCACCGTCCTCGGCGATGTTGCCGTAGAGGATGGCCAGGCCGCCGTCGGCGGTGTAGGCGTGCGCCACGGAGCGGATGCACCCGTTCTCGGCGTCGAGGTCGAGGGACTCGAAGCGGTTGGCGGTGGAGAACGCCCGGGTGGTGCGCACCCCGCCGGGGGCGGCGAGGAAGAGCTCCTGCGCGCGCTCGGAGGCCCTGCCGCTGCGCACGTCCCACTCGTCGAGCCAGGTGGCGAGGTCGGGGGCGTGGACGCTGTGCACGTCCTCGTCGAGCAGCCCGGCCCGGCGCAGCTCGCCGAGGATCGCGGGGATCCCGCCGGCGCGGTGGACGTGCTCGATGTGGTACTGCGTGGAGTTCGGGGCGACCTTGCACAGGCAGGGCACCCGGCGGGAGAGGGTGTCGATGTCCGGGAGGGTGAAGTCGACCCCGCCCTCCTGGGCGGCGGCGAGGATGTGCAGGATCGTGTTGGTGGACCCGCCCATGGCGATGTCCAGGGCCATGGCGTTGCCGAAGGCGGCCTTCGTGGCGATGCTGCGCGGCAGCACCGAGTCGTCGTCCTGGTCGTAGTAGCGCCGGCACAGGTCCACGATCCGGCGCCCGGCCTCGCAGAACAGCTCCTTGCGGGCGACCTGCGTGGCCAGGGTCGTGCCGTTGCCCGGCAGGGAGAGCCCGAGGGCCTCGGTGAGGCAGTTCATGGAGTTGGCGGTGAACATCCCGGAGCACGAGCCGCAGGTCGGGCAGGCGTTGCGCTCGATCTGCCCGAGCTGCTCGTCGGTGATCGACTCGTCGGCGGCCAGGGAGATCGCGTCGACGAGGTCGAGCCGGTGCTCCACGACGCCCTCGACGGCCTCGCCGGACTCCATGGGGCCGCCCGAGACGAAGACCACCGGGATGTTCAGGCGCATGGCCGCCAGCAGCATCCCCGGGGTGATCTTGTCGCAGTTGGAGATGCACACGAGCGCGTCGGCGCGGTGGGCGTTGACCATGTACTCCACCGAGTCCGCGATGAGGTCGCGGGAGGGCAGGGAGTAGAGCATGCCGTCGTGGCCCATCGCGATGCCGTCGTCGACCGCGATGGTGTTGAACTCCTTGGTCACCCCGCCCGCCTCGCGCACGGCGGAGGCCACGAGGTCGCCCATGTCCTTGAGGTGGACGTGACCCGGGACGAACTGCGTGTAGGAGTTGGCGATCGCGATGATCGGCTTCCCGAAGTCGTCGTCGCCCATGCCGGTGGCCCGCCACAGGGCGCGGGCGCCGGCCATGTTGCGGCCGTGGGTCGAGGTGCGGGAGCGCAGCTGTGGCATGGCGTGCTCGGTCTCTTTCGCTCGGGGTCCGGTGGGCGCGGCGCGCCCGGGGTCCGTCCCGAAGAATACGCCGGTCCGTGCCGGCGCATGCGTCCGTGGACGTGCGTCTCAGCATGTGGTCGCCGCCACGGTCCCTAGACTGGGGCCCACGACGCGAGGAGGCCCGAAGAGCATGAGCACCCGATCCGCACCACCGCGGCCGCAGGACGGCACGTCCTTCAGCGTGGAGCTCGCCGACGCTCTGGACCCGCTGGTCCTGGCCCTCGACGTCGGCTCGACGGCCAGCCGCGGCGGGCTGCACGACGCGACCGGCACCCCCGTGCGCGGCTACCGGCACAAGATCGAGCACGCGTTCACCACCGCCGGTGACGGGACCTCCGTGCTCGACCCGGACCGGGTGGTCGACGAGCTGGCCCGGATCACGGACCTCGTCGTGGCCGGGCCGGAGCTGCGCGGCCGGGTGGCCGGGGTCGCCCTGGACACCTTCGCGTCCTCGCTCGTGGGCACCGGGCCCGACGGCGCGGCGCTGACCCCCTGCTACACCTACGCGGACTCCCGGTGCGCGCCCCAGCTGGCGGCGCTGCGCGCGGAGCTCGACGAGGCCGAGGTCCAGCAGCGGACCGGCGCGCGGCTGCACACCTCCTACCTCGCCCCCCGCCTGCGCTGGCTGCGCGAGGAGGACCCGGGGACGTGGGGCCGGGTCGCGCGCTGGGTCTCGCTGGGCGAGTACGTCCACCTGCGGCTGCTGGGCACCGCCCGGGCCGGGACCTCGACCGCCGCGTGGACCGGGCTGCTCGACCGGCGCACCGGCCGGTGGGACGAGGCCCTGCTGGCGGCGTGCGGGCTCGAGCCCTCCGCGCTCGGGGAGCTCGCCGACCCCCAGGACCCGCTCTTCGACGTCGACCCGGCCGTGGGGCGGCGCTGGCCCAATCTCGCCGCGGCGGCGTGGTTCCCGCCGGTCGCGGACGGGCTCAGCGCCAACCTGGGCTCGGGCGGCGCGGACGCGGCGACCACGGTCGTCTCCCTGGCCACCTCCGGCGCGGCCCGGGTGCTGCTGCACGAGATCCCCGAGGAGGTCCCGGCCGGGCTGTGGTGCTACCGCGTGGACGCGCGGCGGTGCCTGCTGGGCGGGGCGCTCAACGACGTCGGGCGGGCCCTGAGCTGGGTGCAGCGCACGCTCGCCCTGCCCGAGGGCACGGACCTCGACGGGATCGCCCGCGCCGAGCCCTCCCCCGGCACGCCCGCGGTGCTGCCCTTCCTCACCGGCGAGCGCTCGACCGGGTGGGCCGGCGGGGCCCGGGCGGTGCTGGCCGGCGTCACCGCGGACCACGACGGCCCCGCCCTGGCACGGGGCGTGCTGGAGGGCCTCGGGGTCTCCTACGGGCGGGTCGCCGACGAGCTCGCCCGGGCCGCCCCGGGCGCCGAGCGGGTGGTGGCCTCGGGGCGGGTCGCCCAGGAGGTGCCGGGGCTGCTGCAGGTCCTCGCCGACGCGCTGGGCGTGCCCGTGGCCCGCGCGGACTTCAAGCGGGCCACGCTGCGCGGGACCGCCCTGCTGGCCCTGGAGACCCTCGCCGCCGGGGTGGTCCCGGCGGAGCCGCCCTACGGGCCGGAGCACCGGCCCGTGCCCGGGCGCGCGGAGCACTACCGCGGGGTCCGCGACCGGTTCGAGGAGCTCTACGCGGCGCTGGTGCGCTGACGCGCCACGGGAGGACACGAACGTGTGCTCCCGGAAAACCCCTTGAGGCCCCGCGTGCGCCCTTCCTAGCCTGGTCTGCGGGCAGGCTCCCCCCGGTGGCCCGCCCTCCCACCGCGACGGAAGGACCCACGGATGGACGACGACGCCCTCGCCCGGGAGCAGGCCCGGCGCCTGCGCGAGGCCCTGGAACGGGCCGTGATCGGCTCCCACCGGCTGTGGCTGCGCTACCTCGGCCTCGGCGGCCGGGAGGGCGAGCTCGAGGTCGAGGCCTACCTGCACGAGTGCCTGGTCCTGCCCGCCCGCCAGCGCGACCTGCTGGCCTGGGCCGCGAACACGCTGCTGGACCCGCGGGTCCACCCGCGGGTCCCCTCGACCCGGGACCTCGTTCCGCCGGAGTCCGGGGGCCGGGGACCGGCGGAGGGCTGAACCGGCCCGGGGCCCGCCCCCGGGGTCACTCGGCGGTGGGGGGCGGTGCAGCGGCCGGTCAGTCGCGGTGGAGCAGCAGCGCCTCGCCCTGGCCGCCGCCGCCGCACAGGGAGACCGCGGCCTTCCCGGTGCCGCGGCGGGCGAGCTCGAACGCCGCGTGCAGGGCCAGCCGGGCCCCCGACGCGCCGATCGGGTGGCCCACCGCCACGGCGCCGCCGTGGATGTTGGCCCGCTCCAGCGGGTAGTCGAGGTCCCGCAGGGACTGGATGAGCACGGACGCGAACGCCTCGTTGATCTCGATGAAGTCGAGGTCCTGCACCGACCAGCCGGCCTTCGCCACGGCCGCCTCGATCGCCCGTGAGGGCTGGGAGTGCAGCGAGGTGTCGGGCCCGGCCACCTGGCCGGGGGCGCCGACGACGGCGAGCCACTCGAGGCCGTGGCGCTGCGCGTACTCCCGGGTGCTCAGCACGAGCGCGGCGGCCCCGTCGGACAGCGGCGAGGAGTTGCCGGCGGTGATGGTGCCGTCCGGGGCGAACGCCGGGCGCAGCCGTGCCATGGACTCCGCGGTGGCCTCCGGGCGCACGCCCTGGTCGGTGTCGACGACGAGCGGGTCGCCCTTGCGCTGCGGGACGGTGACGGGGGCGATCTCCTCGCGGAAGACCCCCTCCTCGGCGGCGCGGGCCGCGCGCCGGTGGCTCTGCGCGGCGACCTCGTCCTGCTCCGCGCGGGAGATGGCGCGCTCGCCGTTGCCGGACTCCGTCAGCGAGCCCATGGACACGCACGCGGCGACGTCCACGAGCCCGTCCTTGGCCACGGCGTCCTCGAGCTTGAGGTCGCCGTAGCTCTTGCCCTGGCGCACGCCCAGCGCCAGGTGCGGGGCGTTGGTCATGGACTCCTGGCCGCCGGCGACGACGACCTCGGCCTCGCCCGCGCGGATCATGCGGGCGGCGTGGGTGACGGCCACGAGCCCGGAGAGGCAGACCTTGTTGACGGTCTCGGCCGGCACGTCCAGCGGGATGCCGGCGGTCACGGCGGCCTGGCGGGCGGGGTTCTGCCCGGCGCCGGCCTGCAGGACGTGGCCCATGAGCACGTAGTCCACCTGCTCGGGGGCGACGCCGGCGCGCTCGAGGGCGTGGCGGACGGCGTGGGCGCCGAGCTCGGCGGCGGTGAAGGAGGCCAGCTGCCCCAGGATCTTGCCCTGGGGGGTGCGGGCGCCGGACAGGACGACGACGTCGGTGGGGCTGCTCATCGGTTCTCCTCGGGTGCTGCGGGGCCGGTCCCGGCCGGGACGGTGGCGGGGGTGATGTCCTGGAGGTCGGTGCGGAAGGCGGCCTCGGTGCGCTCGCGCACCTGTTCCTCGGTCACCCCGGGGGCGAGGCTGCGGAGCACGAGCCCGTCCTCCTCGACGTCGAAGACGCACAGGTCGGTGATGATGCGGTCGACGACGCGGACCCCGGTCAGGGGCAGGTCGCACTCCGTCCGGATCTTGGGCGAGCCGTCCTTGGCGGTGTGCTCGGTGAGCACGACGACGCGCGGGGTGCCGGCGACGAGGTCCATCGCCCCGCCCATGCCCTTGACCATCTTCCCGGGGATCATCCAGTTGGCGAGGTCGCCGGTGCCGGAGACCTGCATGGCCCCGAGGACGGCGATCTTGACGTGGCCGCCGCGGATCATCCCGAAGGACGTGGCGGAGTCGAAGATCGAGGCCCCGGGCTGGAGGGTGATGGTCTGCTTGCCGGCGTTGATCAGGTCCGGGTCCTCCTCGCCCTCGTACGGGAACGGGCCCATGCCCAGCACCCCGTTCTCGGACTGCAGCACCACGCCCACGCCCTCGGGCAGGTTGTTGGCCACGAGGGTGGGGATGCCGATGCCGAGGTTGACGTAGTCGCCGTCCTCGAGCTCGGCGGCGGCGATGGCCGCCATCTCGTCGCGGGTCCAGCTCATGCCCGGTCTCCGTTCTGCTCGGTGCCGGCGGCCGGGCGCGGCCGCACGGTGCGCTGCTCGATCTCCTTCGGGGCGCCGCTGTACTGCACGACGTGCTGGACGTAGACGCCCGGGGTCACCACGTGGTCCGGGTGGAGCTCGCCCACGGGCACGAGGTGCTCGACCTCGGCCACGGTGACCTTCCCGGCCGTGGCGACGACCGGGTTGAAGTTGCGGGCGGTGTAGCGGTAGACGAGGTTGCCGTCGGTGTCCCCGGACCAGGCGTGGACGAGGGCGAGGTCCGCGACGATCCCGCGCTCCTGGACGTAGGTGACGCCGTCGAACTCGGCGTGCGGCTTGCCCTCGGCCACGAGCGTGCCCACGCCGGTGCGCGTGTAGAAGGCGGGGATGCCCGCGCCGCCGGCGCGCAGCCGCTCGGCGAGGGTGCCCTGCGGGTTGAACTCGACCTCGAGCTCCCCGTCGAGGTACTGCTGCGCGAACAGCTTGTTCTCCCCCACGTAGGAGGCCAGGACCTTGCGCACCTGGCGGCCCTCGAGCAGGACCCCGAGGCCCTTGCCGTCGACGCCCATGTTGTTCGAGACCACGGTGAGGTCCCGGGCCCCGGAGGCGCGGACGGCGTCGATGAGGTCGCGCGGGATGCCGCTGAGCCCGAACCCGCCGACGGCGAGCGTCATGCCGTCCTCGAGGTGCTCGGCGAGCAGCTCGGCGGCGTTGCTCCTGACCTTGGACACGGTGTGCCCCTTCCTGTCCGGTGACCTGTGATCCACGACTCAATCTAGGGAGGGCTCACATACCGGTCAACAGGATCGGCGCGCTCCCGGGCGAACCGCTCACCATCCGGCCAATCGGTCCCGGAATGTCCATATAGTGGAGTCCATGACGGAGGCGGTGGAGGTCCCCGGGCGGCGGGGTGCGGGGACGGGCGGGACGCAGGTGGTGCACCGGAGCGCCCAGCTGCTGCGGGCGATCGCGGGCCGGGAGGAGGGGGCCACGGTCGCCGGGCTGGCCGCGGCCACGGGCCTGACCCGGCCCACCGTCCACCGGCTGCTGAGCGGTCTGGCCGCCGAGGGCCTCGTGGAGCGCTCGGCGGCGAGCGGGGCGTGGCAGCTGGGCCCGGAGCTGTACGTGCTCGGGGCCGTGGCGGCCCACCGCTACCCCATCCGCGAGCTCGCCGCCCCCTCCCTGCGCCGGCTGGCCGAGGCCACCGGGGAGAGCGCGTTCCTCTCCGCGCGCCGCGACCTCGAGACCGTGTGCCTGGCCCGGGTCGAGGGCGCCTTCCCGATCCGCTCGCACGTGCTCTACGAGGGCCTGCGGCTGCCGCTGGGCGTGGCCTCGGCGGGGCTGGCGATCCTGGCGCACCTGCCGGAGACCGAGGTCGAGCGGGTCCTGGACGCGACCGCCGGGGCCCGGGCGCAGTGGGGTCCGCTGCACGTGCCGGAGCGGATCCGGCCGCTGCTGGCCGAGGTCCGCCGGCGGGGCGTCGCGGTGAACCCGGGCATGATCGTCGAGGGCAGCTGGGGCATGGGCGCGGCGGTCTTCGACGCCACGGGCGCCCCCGCCTACGCCCTGAGCCTGACCGGGATCGAGCCGCGCTTCGCCGGGGAGCGCCGGGAGCTGCTGGGGCGGGCGCTGCTCGCGGAGGCGCACCGGCTCTCGCGCGAGCTGGGCCACCGCTGAGCGGCCGGGCTCAGCGCGCCGTCCAGCCGCCGTCCATCGTGTAGGAGGCCCCCGTGACCATGGCGGCGTGGGGGCCGGCGAGCCACGCGACGAGACTGCCGACGTCCTCGGGCTCGACGAGCTTCTTGACCGGGGTCTCCCCCAGCATGATCCGCCCGATAACCTCCTCCTCGGGGATCCCGTGCACCGCCGCCTGGTCGGCGACCTGCTTCTCGACGAGCGGGGTGCGCACGTAGCCGGGGTTGACGCAGTTGCTGGTGACCCCGTGCGGGGCGCCCTCGAGGGCGACGGTCTTCGACAGCCCCTCGAGCCCGTGCTTGGCGGAGACGTAGGCGCTCTTGTAGGCCGAGGCGCGCAGGCCGTGCACCGAGGAGATGTTGACGATCCGGCCCCAGCCGCGCTCGTACATGTGCGGCAGCGCGGCCCGCACGAGCAGGAACGGGGCCTCGAGCATGAGCACGAGGATGCGGTGGAAGTCCGCGGGGTCGAACTCGTGGACCGGGGCGACCTTCTGGATCCCGGCGTTGTTGACGAGCACGTCCACCTCGAGGTGCAGCCCGGCCAGGGCCGCGGTGTCGAGCAGGTCCACCGCCCAGGCCCGGCCCCCGAGCTCGCCGGCCGTGCGCTGCGCGCCCTCCTCGTCGACGTCGGCCACCACCACCTCGGCGCCCGCGGCGGCCAGGGCGCGGGCCGCGGCCAGGCCGATGCCGCTGGCCCCGCCGGTGACGAGCGCGGTGCGCCCCTCGAGGTCCTGCTGCTGGGTCATGGGTCTCCTCCTCGTGCGGCGCGCCCCCGGGCGGGCGCGGACCACCGCCACGGTATGTGATCCGGCGCACGACGGCGAGCACCCCGCCGCGCGTCACACGGCGTCACGCCCGTCATGCGGGTGCGGAATGGCGCGGGCCCCCACCCGTGCGGTGGGATGGGACGGCCCCCTCCGCGGCGGCCGGGGAGCCTGGCCCGGCGACGCCGCGGCACCCGCGCCGCCCGGCCCCGTGCCCGAGGCGGCGGCGCCGAGCACACCAGGACCGAATTGGAAAGGACGGCATCCCCATGCTGCGAAGCACCGAGCGCATCCTCACGTCCCACGCCGGGTCGCTGCCCCGCTCCCCCGAGCTGCTCGAGGCCAACGAGGCCCGGCGGTCGGGCACCTCCTCCCCCGAGGCCCACGAGCGGCTGCTGCAGGACGCGGTGGTCGACGTCGTGCGCCGGCAGCGCGAGGCGGGGGTGGACGTGGTCAACGACGGCGAGTACGGCCACGCGATGGCCTCGCCCGTGGACTACGGGGCCTGGTGGCACTACATCTTCGACCGGATCTCGGGGCTGACCCCGGGCGAGGTGGGGCTGTGGGAGCAGGAGCCGCGCCGCTCCGCACCGGGCCGCACGGTGCTCACGAGCTTCGGCGACCGCCGCGACCGGCAGCGCTTCGCCGAGGCCTACACGGACCCCGACTCGGGGATCACCACGGGCAGGCAGAAGCCGTTCCCGACGATCACGGGCAAGCTGGAGTACGTGGGCCAGGAGGCCGTGGCCGCGGACATCCGCAACCTCAGGGCCGCCCTGGACGCGACCGGGGCGCAGGAGGGCTACCTGGCGGCGCTGTCCCCCGGGTCCTGCGCGCGGCTGCAGAACGAGCACTACGCCGACGAGGACGAGGTGCTCACCGCGTGCGCCGAGGCCCTGCGGGAGGAGTACCGGGCGATCACGGACGCCGGGCTGATCGTGCAGATCGACGACCCCTCGATCGCCGAGAACTGGGACCAGATCAACCCGGAGCCCACGGTCGAGGACTACCTCGCGTTCACCCGCAAGCGCGTGGAGGCCCTGAACTACGCCCTCGAGGGCATCCCGGCCGAGCAGGTGCGCTTCCACCTGTGCTGGGGCTCCTGGCACGGGCCCCACACCACGGACCTGGAGTTCCGCCACCTCGTGGACCTGATGCTGGAGATCGACGCCGGCGCCTACAGCTTCGAGGGCGCCAACGTCCGCCACGAGCACGAGTGGCGGGTGTGGGAGGACCGCGCGCTGCCCGAGGGCAAGCTCATCGTCCCGGGCATCGTCTCGCACGCCACCAACGTGGTGGAGCACCCCGAGCTGGTGGCCGACCGGATCGAGCGCTTCGCCCGGATCGTGGGCCGGGAGAACGTCATCGCCTCCACCGACTGCGGGCTCGGCGGGCGCATCCACCCGCAGATCGCCTGGGCCAAGCTCGAGACCCTCGCCCGCGGCGCCGAGCTCGCCACCCGGCGACTCTGGGGCTGAGCACTCCGGACCGCACGGGCGCACCCCTGGGCCCCGGCTCCTCCGCGCAGGAGCCGGGGCCCCGGCACGTCCGGGACACGTCCGGGGCGCCGGCGGGGACACCCGCGGCCCCCGATCCCGACATCCTCCGGACGGCTCGACGGGCGGGGTGACACGGATCACGCGGATCCGTATCATGGCACTCAATTACCGAACGTTCGGTCAACACGGACGTCCGGCCGCCGAGAACGGCTCCCGTTCCCGATCCACTGGAGACCACACATGGCCCACACCGCTTCCGCCCCGGCCGGGCGGCACGAGATGTCCCACGAGGAGCGCAAGGTCCTCGCCGGCACCCTCGTCGGCACCACCATCGAGTGGTACGACTTCTTCATCTACGCGCAGGCCGCCGCCTTCGTGCTCGCCCCCCTGTTCTTCGAGCCCCTGGCCCAGGAGAACGCCGGCCTCGCCCAGGTCGTGGCGTGGGCCTCGCTGGGCATCAGCTTCCTGTTCCGCCCGCTCGGGGCGGTCGTGGCCGGCCACCTGGGCGACAAGCACGGCCGCAAGCTCGTGCTCGTGCTCACGCTGGTCGGCATGGGCGCGGCCACGATGCTCATCGGCCTGCTGCCCACCTACGCCACGATCGGCGTGTGGGCCCCGATCCTCCTGATCCTGCTGCGCGTGATCCAGGGCTTCTCCGCCGGCGGCGAGTGGGGCGGCGCGGCCCTGATGTCCGTCGAGCACGCCCCCCGCCACAAGCGCGGGCTCTTCGGCGCGTACCCGCAGATCGGCGTGCCCCTGGGCATGCTCCTGGCCACCGGCTTCATGTTCGCGATCACCTCGCTGGTGAGCCCCGAGGACTTCCAGGCCTGGGGCTGGCGCATCCCGTTCCTGTCCTCGGTGGTGCTCATCGTGGTCGGCTACCTGATCCGCAAGACCGTCGACGAGTCCCCGGTCTTCAAGGAGATGCAGCTGCGCAAGAAGGAGTCCTCGGCGCCGCTGGGCCAGCTGTTCAAGCACAACTCCAAGGAGGTCACCCTCGCGGCCCTGATCTTCGCCGCCAACAACGCCGCCGGCTACCTGGTCATCGCCTTCTTCGCCTCCTACGGCGCCAAGTCCCTGGGCATGGACCGCTCCGCGACCCTGATCGCCTCCCTGATCGGCGGCGTCGGCTGGCTGGTCTTCACGATGCTCGGCGGGTGGATGTCGGACACCGTCGGGCGCGTGCGCACCTTCCAGATCGGCTACGGCATCATCATCCTGTGGGCGATCCCGATGTGGTTCCTGCTCGACACCGCCTCCCTGCCGCTGTTCGCCCTGGCCATCGTGATCCTCACCATCGGCCTCGGCCCGTCCTACGGCCCGCAGTCGGCGCTCTACGCCGAGATGTTCCCGGCCCGCGTGCGCTACTCGGGGGTCTCGATCGGCTACGCGTTCGGCTCCATCATCGGCGGCGCCTTCGCGCCGATGATCGCCCAGCTGCTGCTCAACGAGACGGGCATGTCCTGGACCATCGGCGTGTACATCGCCGCCCTGGCCCTGGTGTCCTTCATCGCCGTGTCCATGGTCCCGAAGTCGCTGCAGGGCACCGACCTGCACGTCGAGGAGGTCCACGAGCAGTACGTGGCCGAGCACCCCGAGGCCCGGCAGGTCCTCGACGCCGCCCGGGCCGCCGAGCAGCGCGACTGAGCCCCACCGGCGCCGCTTCCGACGGACGCCCGCCGCCGCCCCTCACGGGGCCGCGGCGGGCGTCCGTCGTCGTCGGGCCCGGCGCGGACCGGACCGCCGCGCCCCGGCTCAGGACTGCCCGGCGGTGCGGCGCAGCAGCCCGGTGAGCCGCAGCGGCATCACCTCGAGCAGCGAGATCGCCGTGCTCGTGCGCAGCACCCCCGGGGTCTCGACCACGAGGTTCGTGATCCGGTGCAGGTCCTCGGTGTCGCGGGCCACCACGCGCGCCAGCAGGTCGGCGTCCCCGGTGGTCGCGTGGATCTCGATGATCTCCGGGATCGCCCGCAGCCCGGCCAGCGCCTCCTCCCCCGCGCCCTGGCGGATGGACAGCTCCACGAAGGCCGTCAGGTCGCAGCCCAGCGCCCGCGGGTCCAGCCGGCGGCTGGGCGAGCGCAGCACCCCGCCCTCGGTCAGGCGGCGCAGCCGGGCGTGGACGGTGTTGCGGGCGACCCCGAGCGTGCGGGCCAGGGCGAGCACGCTGGCCGCCGGGTCCTGGTCGAGGGCGAGGATGATCCGGGCGTCGAGGGCGTCGAGGCGGTGCATGCTGCGCATTCTGTCAGCGAGAAGGCCATCCGGTGAGCACCTGTCACAGTCGGGAGCGGGTGTGTTGCGCAGCTCACGGCCGCCCCGGGAGCATGGCGGGAGAACCCGGCAGCACCGGGGCGCACCGGCCGACCGGGCGCCCCGCACTCGAGGAAGGCCTCCCGTGACCACCAGCTCCACCGCCCGCCCGGCCGGCGCGACCTCCGCCCCGGCCGCCACCGTCCCCGACCCCTCGGCGGAGCCGCCGCTGCGCCCGGTCGTGGCGCAGCTGCCCGGCTACGTGGCCGGGCGCCGGGCCTCCGGCGCGCTCACCGCCGCGCTGGCCTCCAACGAGAGCCACTACGACCCCCTGCCCTCGGTGCTCGAGGAGGTCCGGGAGGCGGCCGGGCGGATGAACCGCTACCCGGACATGGGTGCGGTGCAGCTGCGCGAGCGGATCGCGGCGTTCCTGGGCGTGCGCCCGGAGGAGGTCGCCGTGGGCCCCGGCAGCGTGGGCGTGCTCCAGCAGATCCTCGGGGCGACCTGCGGGCCCGGCGACGAGGTCGTCTTCGCGTGGCGCTCCTTCGAGGCCTACCCCATCCTGGTGAGCCTCACCGGGGCCACCGCCGTGCCCGTGCCCCTGGCCGCGGACGAGGGCCACGACCTGGAGGCCATGGCCGCGGCGGTCACCGACCGCACCCGGGCGGCGCTCGTGTGCTCCCCCAACAACCCCACGGGCACGTCCGTGCCGCAGGCGGCGCTGGAGCGCTTCCTGGCCGCCGTCCCGCCGCACGTGCTCGTCGTCGTCGACGAGGCCTACGTCGAGTTCGTCGACGAGGAGCGCCCGCTCGACGCCCTGGCGCTGTTCCGCGCCCACCCCAACGTCTGCGTGCTGCGCACGTTCTCGAAGGCGTACGGGCTGGCCGGCCTGCGGGTGGGCTACGCGGTGGCCCACGAGGGGCTCGCCGAGGGCCTGCGCAAGGTCGCGCTGCCCTTCGGCGTGAGCACCGTGGCCCAGCGGGCGGCGATCCGCTCCCTCGACGCCGCCGGCGAGCTGCGCGAGCGCGCCGCCGCCGTGGCCGCCGAGCGCCGCCGGGTCACCGACGCCCTGCGCGCGGCCGGGTGGGAGCTCCCGGAGAGCCAGGCCAACTTCGTGTGGCTGCGCGCCGGCGACGCCCTGCGCGAGGCCCTCACCGGGGCCTTCGACCGGGCCGGCGTGCTCGTGCGCGCCTACCCCGGCGACGGCGTGCGGATCACCCTCGCCGACCCCGCCACGAACGACCGCGTGCTGGCCGTGCTGGCCGACCGCGCGGCGTTCCCCGCCCGCTGACCGCCCGCCCCGCCGACCCGAGAGGCCGATTCCGTGACCACCTCCGCCCCGGAGACCTCCGCCGCCCCGTCCCCCGCCGCAGGGTCCCCGACCGTCTCGACCGCCGTGGCGGACGTGCTCGCCGAGCGCACCGGGCACCTGTTCGGGCTGATGGGCAACGGCAACGCCCACCTGATCAGCACCCTCACCCGCCGGGGCTTCCCGTTCACCTCCGCCCGGCACGAGGCCGCGACCGTCGCGATGGCCGACGCCTGGCACCGGGCCACCGGCCGCACCGGGGCGGCGACGACGACGTACGGCGCCGGCTTCACCAACGCCTACACCGCCCTGGCCGAGGCACGGCTGGCCCGGATCCCGCTGGTGCTCGTCGTCGGCGACGCCCCGAGCACGGGACGCCGCACCTTCGACGTCGACCAGACGGCCGCGGCCGCCGCCGTGGGGGTGACCACCCTGGTCGCGCGCCCGGACAACGCCGTGGCGATCGCCCACCGGGCCTTCGACCTCGCCGAGCGTTCGGTGCAGCCGGTCGTGCTGGCGATCCCCTACGACCACGGCACGGCCCCGCTCACGGACCCGGTCGCCCTGGACCCGCTGCCGGCCAAGCCCGTCTGGCACGCCACCGCCGAGGAGCTGGACCGGGTGGCCGAGGTCCTGCGCGAGGCGCGGCGGCCGCTGCTGCTCGCGGGCCGGGGCGTGGTGCTGGCCGGCGCCGTGACCCCCCTGAAGGAGCTCGGGGACCGGATCGGCGGCCTGTTCATGACCTCCGTGATGGCCGCCGGGGCCTTCGCCAGCCCGTGGGACCTCGGCATCGCCGGCGGCTTCACCCGCGACCACCGCCTGGCCCTGGCGCGGCAGGCCGACGTCGTGCTCGTGGCCGGCGCGTCGCTGAACGCCTTCCAGTCCCGCTACGGCACCCTCTTCGCCGAGGGCACCCGCGTGGTGCGGATCGACAACGAGCCCGCGGAGGAGCTGGTCCACCCGCAGGTCACCGACTACGTCCGCGCCGACCTCGCTCCGTTCCTCGAGGCCCTCACCGGCCGGGTCCCCGCCGCGGAGCAGTCGCGCACCTGGCGGGCCGCCGTGCCGGAGGTCGCCACGGAGGCCTTCCGCTCGGCCGAGCCCGTCGAGGACCCGGCGGAGTTCGGCCCGGACGGCCGGCTCAACCCGCGCGCGGTCGTCGCCGCGCTCGAGCGGATCCTGCCGCGGGAGCGCTCCGTGGTGATGGACGGCGGGCACTTCATCGGCTGGGCGCCGATGTACCTGTCCGTGCCCGACCCGCAGGCCATGGTGCTCGTGGGCACGGCCTTCCAGTCCATCGGGCTGGGCTTCGGCTCCGCGGCCGGGGTCTCGGCGGCCCGCCCCGACCGCACCACGGTCTTCTTCTCCGGCGACGGCGGCGGGCTGATGGGCCTGGCCGACCTCGAGACGTTCCTGCGCACCACCCGCCGCGGCGTGGTCGTGGTGCTCAACGACTCCGCCTACGGCGCGGAGCTGCACCAGTACGCCGCCAAGGGCCTGCACGAGCAGGCGATGCTCATCGACGAGGTGGACTTCGCCGCGCTGGGGCGGGCGATGGGCGCCGACGGCGCGAAGATCACGGACCTGGCCGGGCTGGCGCGGCTCGAGCAGTGGCTGGCCGGCCACGAGGAGGGGGTGTTCGTGCTCGACGTCGCCATCTCGCAGAAGGTCGTGGCCGAGTTCATGAGCGCCTCGATGTCCGCCGGGCGGCGGCTCTGAGCCCCCGCCCGGCGGACCCGGGACGGTGACGGGCGGCGGGGCCGGTCGGTAGGATGCGGGCAGCGCCGCCCGGCGCCGTCGTCGAAGGATGCCCGCACCCATGACCGGTTCCCGCCCCGCCCCCGCGACCGGGGACTCCCCCGCCGTCCCGCTGCACGAGGCCCTGGCCGGCAGCGAGGACCTCCGGGAGTTCCTCGAGGAGTTCGCCCGCATCATGGCCGCCCGTCTCTCCGCGGGCGGGGCGGAGGTCTGGTGCGCGATCACGCTGCTGCGCGACGGGACGGTCGGCACGGTCGCCGCCAGCACCGCGCGCGCCGAGGTCCTCGACGAGCTCCAGTACGACCACGACGACGGCCCCTGCCTGGCCGCGGCCCGCGAGCAGGAGCTCGTGCACGTCCCGGACCTCGCGGCCGACGGGCGGTGGGGCGACTACGGCGCCGCCGCCCTCGCCCACGGCGTCCACGGCGCGGCCGCGGCCCCCTTCGACCTGCCCGAGCCGGACCGCGCGGCCCTGAACGTCTACGCCGGGGCCCCGCACGCCCTCGACGACGACGCGCTCGCCGCCGTGGTCCGGGAGGTGTCCTCCGCCTCGACGGCCCTGCGCCTGGCCCTGCGACTCGCCCGGCACCGGGAGACGGAGGCGGACCTGCGCACCGCCCTGTCCTCGCGCACCACGATCGACCTCGCCGTGGGCATCCTCATGGGCCAGCAGCGCTGCTCCCAGGACGAGGCCTTCGAGCTGCTCGCCGCCGCCGCGGGGGCCCGCGGCGCGAAGCTGCGCGAGATCGCCGCCGAGCTGGTGCGGAGCACCGGCGGCGCGCAGGCGCGCACCCACTTCAACGACGCCCGGGCCTCGTCCCGGCCGCGGCCCGGGCCGGAGGAGGACCCCTCCGGGGCCGGCGGGGGCGCCTGGATGGCGTAGGCTGGTCCCGGTCCAGTAGCGGGCTCGGCACTTCCTCCTGCTCACTGAGAGACCGTCCTCATGGCCCTGTCGCTTCCCCTGCGCCGCCGCTCCGCGGCCGCCGCGCCCCCGCCCGCTCCGGCCCCGACCGGCACCGCCCCGCTGCACGTCACCGTGCGCACCCCGGACGCCGCCCGGTGACCGATCCCGCCGGAGGGAGCCTCGCCGTCCCCGAGCGGCCGGCCGGTGCGGACCCGACCGTGCTCGTGCCCGACGACCCGTTCCCCGACGACCTCATGGAGCTGCCCCTCCTGACCCTGCAGGTGCTGCACAGCCGGCTCTGCCGACAGCTCGAGCGCGAGCACCGGGCCCCGGGCGGCCCGCACCCGCTGACCCTCGACCGGCTCCGGGACGTCGGGGTGGAGCTGGACAGCCGCCTGATCGCCTGAGCGTCCCGGCGCCCGGGCCTCCGCCGCCCGAGCGCGGTGGGAGCAGGCGCGCGGCCCGGCCGGTCCCGCACCGTCCGGTCCCGCACCGTCCGGTCCCGGCCGACCCGGGGTGGGCTGTGCCCGGGATGGGCCCTGTCCGGCGAAGAGGGGGCATTGCTTTCGCATCTGAAGGCGGATCATGGGAACAGGACGCCCGTCCGCTCCACGACCCAGGGGGACCCGCCATGACCGCCACCGCCCACCCCAGACCCGCCGCCGGCCCCGCCTCGGGCGCCGAGGACGCCGTGCGCGCCGAGGTGGTCAACGCCCTCGCGCTGCAGGGTGTGCAGGTCTCGGCCGTGACCACGCTCTTCGACGGGCGGGAGTGGGGCGTGACCGTCACCGGTCACAGCCCCGGCCTGGCCGAGGGGGACGTGCGGGTCGCCGTGTGGAACACCGTGCTCAACTGCACCGCGCTCTACGGGGTGCGCCGCCCGGTCGAGAGCGTGCGCGTGCGCTTCGAGGGCTGAGCGGACCGCACCGCCGGCCCCGGACGGGGCCCGTGCCCCGGCCCCGTGCGCGCGGCCCGCGTCAGGCCGCCGCGCCGCCGGGCTCCCCGCGCAGGCCCCGCAGGCTCCGCCCCGGGCCGTCCTGCGGCCCGGGCAGGGGCCGGGCGTGGTCGCCGAGGACCGTCCAGCCGCGCCGGACGTTGCCCCACGCGTCGTGCAGGGTCCACGCCCGCAGGGGCAGGCGCTCGCGCGCGGGCACGGTGAACCGCCCGAGGGCGGCGAGGACCGCCAGGAGGACGAGGACGTAGAGGGCGCCGACCACGAGGAGCTCCTTGCCGCGCAACCGCACTGTAATGGTCTAATGGATGGACAGTACTGACATTAGAGACGAGACCTGTAAGGGGTCAAGTGCACTTTGCTTATGACGTCGAGGACATGCTCGAGTTCGTCCTCGCCCTCCTGAACACCGCACCCGGCGCGTCGTCCTCGGGGGAGGACGAGCTGACGACCGTGCAGGAGCTGCGGGACCTCCTGGCCGAGCACCGGTTCTCCGGGCGCTCCGACGGCACGGCCGAGGAGCTCGCCGAGATCCGGGCGCTGCGCCAGGAGCTGCGGCAGCTGTGGGTCCTGGACCGCGAGCCGATGGTCGAGGCCGTCAACGCACTGCTCGCCAGCGAGGATCTCGCGCCGCGGCTGGCCCGCCACGACGGCCTCGACTGGCACCTGCACGCCGCGGCCCCGGACGCACCCCTGGCCGTGCGGCTGCACCTGGAGACGGCCGTGGCCCTCGTGGAGGTCATCCGGGCCGGGGAGACCGGCCGGCTACGCGTGTGCGAGGCCGAGGACTGCGACGGCGTCCTGCTCGACCTCTCCCGCAACCGCTCCAAGCGCTTCTGCGGGGCGCGCTGCGCCAACCGGACCAACGTCGCCGCCTACCGACGGCGCCGGGGCACCGACGAGGACGCCGGGCGCGCCGGCGGGGCCGCGAGCGCCTGAGCCGGCCTCAGCGCTCCGGGCGTACCGCGCCCTGCGCGGCGGCCGGGACGGACGTGCCGTCCGGTCCGCCGGTCGTTCCCGCCGGCTCCTTCTGCCAGGGCCAGCGGCCGCTGATCTCGAGCTCGAGGGACCAGCTGAGGAAGGTGCGGATGAGCACGATCAGCGCCAGCACCCCCACCGACTCGAAGGTGGGGGTGCTGGCGACCGTGCGGATGATGTCGGCGGCCACGAGCAGCTCCAGCCCGAGCAGGATCGAGCGCCCGAGCCGCCGGCGGTAGCGGGTGTAGACGGCGCGCCCGCCGGGGCCGGGCCGGACCAGCTCCGCCAGCGCCAGCAGCGTCGCCACCAGCGCGCCCACGACGATCGCCGCGACGCCCGCGGCGTCGACCGTCCTGCCGACGAGCTCCATCGTCGCGGAGAACTCCACCGTGCACCTCCTCCTCCCGGCGTCGTGCCGGCCGGGTCAGGAGGCCAGGATGGCACGGCTCAGCGCAGGCCGGGGGCCTCCTGAGCCGCGACACCGTCCGGCGCACGGAACGGGGCCGGCACCGGGCGCCTGTCGAAGACCGTGCTCCCGACCTCCTGCTCGGCCTGGTTGCTGATGGACAGGTCGATCCCGGCGCGGTTGCGGATCAGGCTGACCGCGACCAGGGCCACCGCGCACATCCCGATCAGGTACACGGCGATGGCGGACGTGCCGCCGGTGGCGTCGAGCAGCGCCTGGGCGATCATCGGGGCGAAGGCACCGCCGAGGATCGCGCCGATCGCGTAGGAGATCGACACCCCGGAGAAGCGGATGGACGCCGGGAACAGCTCCGAGTACAGGGACGCCTGGGGGCCGTAGGTCAGGCCCGTGCCGATGCAGATCAGGCCCAGCCCGAGATAGAGGTTGGCGAGGGAGCCCGAGTCGATGAGCAGGAACAGCGGCCAGACGGCGAGGATCAGCCAAACGTAGCCGATCTGGTAGGTGAGCCTGCGCCCGATGCGGTCGGAGAGGATCCCGGCCCCCAGCGTGGCGAACAGCCACACGGTGGCGGCGAACGTCATGGCCACCAGCACGTCGGTCCGGGAGAGCCCGACGGCGTCCGACGTGGCGTAGGCGGGGATGAAGCCGCCGGTGGACATGTAGCCCACGGCGTTGTTGCCCACGAAGATCAGGGCCGCGATGGCCACGAGGTGCCAGTAGTTGCGGAACAGCTCCACGATCGGGACGCTCGCCTGCTCCTTCTTCTCGGCGATCTCCCGGAAGACGGGGGACTCGTCCACGGCGATGCGCACGAAGTAGCCGACGGCGATGAGGACGATCGAGGCGATGAACGGGACCCGCCAGCCCCACTCGAGGAACTGCTCCCCGGGGGAGATCACCCCGGTCATCAGGGCGGTGACGGCGGTGGCCAGCAGCAGGCCCAGGGGCACGCCCAGCTGGGGCATGGACCCGGCCAGCCCGCGGCGTCCGGCCGGCGCGTGCTCCACGGCCATCAGGGCCGCCCCGCCCCACTCGCCGCCGGCGGAGACGCCCTGCAGGATGCGCAGGAGGATCAGCAGGATCGGGGCGGCCACCCCGGCGGACTCGTAGGTGGGCAGCAGGCCGATCAGGGTGGTGGCCCCGCCCATCAGGACGAGGGTGACCACCAGGATGGCCCGCCGGCCCACCTTGTCGCCGTAGTGCCCCGCGAGGAAGGCCCCCAGCGGGCGGAACAGGAAGGAGATCCCGACCGAGGCGAAGGCCAGCAGCAGGCCGATGGACTCCCCGGCTGGCTCGAAGAACAGCCGGGAGAACACCAGGCCGGCCATGGTGGCGTAGATGAAGAAGTCGTACCACTCGACGGTGGTGCCGACGAGGGTGGCGGCGGCCACCCGGCGCTGGTTGGCCCGGTCGGAGTGTCGGGTTGCGGTCACGGTCACCTCTGGGTCGTTGCTGGCGGAGAGCGGGGGCGGGATCAGGCGGTGTAGATCCGCTCCAGGAACTGGGCGAGCTCGGCGGTCGCGCCCAGGGGCAGCACGTGGGCCACGTACTGGTCGGGCCGCACGAGCACCACGACGCCGTCGCGGCTCAGGCCGCGGGCCTCGAAGATGTCGTCGGCCGGGTCCACGGCCCACACCTTGTTGAGGTCCGAGAGCTGGAACGGGCCGACCTTCGGGCGGAAGATCGACGGCGTCCGCATCAGCTCGACCTCCTCGTGCGGCTGCTGGTAGACGACGTGGACGTCGAACAGGGCGTCGAGGTCCTTGCCCTCGGGGGTGAACCGGTGCACCGGGGACTCGGGCGAGTCCATCCACTCGGCCCACGCCCGCAGCGCCGAGTCCGGCGCGGAGGACACGGCGGCGTCGGCGAAGGCGTAGACCCGCCAGCGGCCGTCGGCGGTGTGCTGGTGGCCCAGGTGCTTGGGGTTGGTGTCGCACACGCGCTTGACCGGGTGGGCCTTGAAGCGCTTGCCGAGGGGGAAGCCGGCGGCGAGGTCCTGGTGCACGGCCTCGCCCCGGAGCAGGCTCACCGGGTACTCGGTCATGAAGCCGGCCGGGAACTCGGCGGTCTTGACGTAGAAGTCCTCCAGCGCGGTCGCGCTCTCGAGCTCCTCCGGCTTGGCCGCCATCATGGAGGACCACTCGCGGTCGAAGTCGATGAGGTCCTGGGCGATCTGCTGGCGCTCGGCCGTGTAGGTGGCCAGCAGCTTCGCCGGGGCGATCCCGCTGAGCACCTGGCCGAGCTTCCAGCCGAGGTTGAAGGCGTCCTGGATGGAGACGTTCATGCCCTGGCCCGCCTTGGCGGAGTGGGTGTGGCAGGCGTCGCCGGCGATGAACACGCGCGGGTCGCGCTGTCCGGCCTCCTCGACGGGGACGTCGTCGAAGCGGTCGGTCACCCGGTGGCCGACCTCGTAGACGCTCCACCAGGCCACGTCCTTCACGTCGACGCTGTAGGGCGAGACGATCGCGTTGGCCTGGCGCACGATCTCCTCCAGCGGGGTCTTCCGGACGGCGCGGGCGTCGTCCTGGCTCACCTCGCCGAGGTCCACGTACATGCGGAACAGGAAGCCGCCCTCGCGCGGGATGAGCAGGATCGAGCCGTGCCGGGACTGGATGGCGCACTTGGTGCGGATGTCCGGGAAGTCGGTCTCGGCCAGCACGTCCATCACGCCCCAGGCGTGGTAGGACACGGCACCGACGTGCTGGGCGCCGATGTCCCGGCGGACCCCGGAGCGGGCGCCGTCGGCGCCCAGCACGTACTTGGCGCGCACCACGCGCTCCTCACCGGGGTTCGTCCCGGACTCGGGGCTCTCCCCGGTGCGCCTGAGGGTCACGGTCACGGGGTGCTCCCCCTCGCCGACCTCGAGCTTCACGAACTCCCAGCCCCAGTACGGCTCGGTCCGGGACGGGGCGTTCCTCGCGTAGCGGGCGAAGTAGTCCAGCACGCGCGCCTGGTTCACGATCAGGTGCGGGAACTCGCTGACGCCGGCCGGGTCGTCGACGGTGCGGGCGGTGCGCACGATGTGGTCGGGGTTCTGCGGGTCCGGCTTCCAGAAGTTCATCTCGGTGAGGTCGTAGGCCTCGGCGGTGATCTCCTCGGCGAAGCCGAACGCCTGGAAGGTCTCGACGCTGCGCGCCTGGATGCCGTCGGCCTGGCCGATCTCGAGGCGGTGCGGGCGGCGGTCGATCAGGCACGTCATGACGTCGGGGAAGGCGGCCAGCTGGGCGGTGGCGGTCATCCCGGCGGGGCCGGAGCCGACCACGAGCACGTCCATGACCTCCGGCAGCTCGGGGGACCGGTCGATGCCGACCCCCGCGGCGGGCTGGACCCGGGGGTCCGTGGACACGTAGCCGTGGTGGTGGAACAGCATGGGGCCTCCTGGGGCGACGGCGCGGAAGGAACGAGCCAAATGTTCTATAATCGAACACGTCGTTCTTTTATCGAACTCTTGGTCGGGATCATATACGGTGGGTGACCGCCCTCACAAGACCCTGCGACGCCGCTCATGGTGCCGCACGGCCACCCGCCGGCCCGGCCACGGGGACAGCACCGGACCGCCCACGGAAAGAGGCCACGATGACCGCTCCGGCAGAGCCGCCCGTCCGGGCGCCGGCGAACAGCACGCCGGCCGCCCCGCCGTCCGGGAGGGCGCAGGACCGCTCCCCCGCGCCGCCCTCGCAGACCCTCTCCCGGGGGCTGCGCATGCTCGAGCTGGTGGTCTCGGCGGAGGAGCCGCCCACGATCGCCGACGTGGCCGGCTGGCTCGGCGTCCACCGCTCGATCGCCTACCGGATCCTGCGCACCCTGGAGAGCCACGGCCTCCTGACACGGGACTCCACCGGCCGGCTGATCGGCGCCCCCGGGCTGGCGGTGCTCGCGCGGGGGGTGCAGCAGGACCTGCAGTCGGCGGCCCTGCCGGAGCTGACCACCCTGGCCAACGAGCTGGGGATGAGCGCCTTCGTGGCGGTCTGGGGCCAGGAGGAGTGCATCACGCTGGTCACGGTGGAGCCCTCCCGCGGCCAGGCCGTCACCCAGCGCCCGGGCACGCGCCACCCGCTGGACCGCGGCGCCCCCGGGCTCGCGGTGCAGGCCGGCATGGACCCGGAGGAGCTCGCCGAGCTGACCGGGGGCGTGCGCCCCCGCGCGGAGGTGGAGCAGACCCGGCAGCGCGGCTTCGCCGTCAGCAGCAACGAGGTGCTGGACGGCGTCTCGGCCGTGGCCGTCCCCCTGCGCGTGCCCGGCCACCTGCCGGCGGCGCTGGCCGTCGTCTACGCCACGCGCAGCCTCGACGTCGAGGCGCTGGGGCGGCGCCTGGCGCACAGCGCGGGCCTGGTCGCCGCCCGCCTGGGACGGCGACCGGGCCCGCCGGATCAGTAGGACCCGCGCGGGGCGGCGCCCGGCTCCGCCGGGGCGCACCAGGCGTCGGCGAGCGCCTCGGTCCCGCGGGCCAGCAGGGCGACGTCGGCGCCCACGTTGACGAAGTCGGCGCCGGCGTCGAGGTAGTCCTGGGCCTGGTCGGGCACGAAGGCGTTGACCCCCACGAACTTCCCGGTCCGCCGCACGGCGGCGATGACGTCCTTGACAGCGGCCACCACGTCGGGGTGGGTCTGCCGGCCGAGCAGGCCCATGGAGGCCGCGAGGTCCGAGGGCCCGACGAAGACGCCGTCCACCCCGTCCACCGCGGCGATCCGCGCGGCCGCCGCGACCGCGGCCGCGCTCTCGACCTGCACCACGAGGGTGAGCAGGTCGGCGGCGCGCTCGAGGTAGTCGGGGACCCGGTTCCACCGGGCCGAGCGGGCGAGCGCCGAGCCCACCCCGCGCACCCCGCGCGGCGGGTAGTGCACGGCGCGCACGGCGGCCTCGGCGTCGGCCGCGCTGTTGACCATGGGCACCACCAGGGACTGGGCGCCGAGGTCGAGGTACTGCTTGACCAGGACCTCGTCCAGCCCGGGGAGCCGGACCACCGGGACGGCGCCGTGGCCGGCCGCGGCCCGCAGCTGCGCCTGGACCGTCTCCAGGCCCAGCGGCGCGTGCTCGGCGTCGATGAGCAGGTAGTCCAGCCCGGCCGAGGCGCAGATCTCGGTCACGGTGGGGTCCCCCGAGCAGACGAACATCCCGGCCGCCGCGCGTCCGCCGCGCTCGGCGCGGGCGGCCTCGGTGAACAGGTCCTTGAGGCTCGGCGGGAGCTCTAGACGAATCGGCACGTGACGGTCCCCAGCTTCCCGTAGTCGGCGTGGACGGTGTCCCCGGCGTGGACCCACATGGGCCGGGTGAAGGAGCCGGCGAGGACGATCTCCCCGGCCTCCAGGCGGTCGCCGTGCCCGGCGATCCGGTTGGCCAGCCAGTGCACGCCGTTGGCCGGGTGGTTCAGCACGCCGCAGGCGACCCCGGTCTCGATGATCTCCTCGTTGCGCGAGAGCGCCCCGGCGATCCAGCGCAGGTCCACGGCGTCGGGGGCGACCGGGCGGCCGCCGATGACCATGGAGCCGAGGGCGGCGTTGTCCGAGATGGTGTCGACGATGGTCCGGCCCTGCATCTCGATGCGGGAGTCGAGCACCTCCAGGGCCGGGACCACGTACTCGGTGGCGCGCAGCACGTCGAAGAGGTTCACCCCGGGGCCGGCCAGGTCCTCCTTGAGCACGAAGGCCAGCTCCATCTCGATGCGCGGGTGGGTGTACCGCGCCCACTCGTAGACGTGGCCGGACTCGACCACCTGGTCGTCGAAGATCACCCCGTAGTCGGGCTCGTCGATGCCGGTGGCGTCCTGCATGGCCTTGGAGGTCAGGCCGATCTTGTGGCCGGCCTTGCGCCGGCCGGCCTCCTCCTGGCGCTGCGCCCAGATCCGCTGCACCGCGTAGGAGTCCTCGATCTCCATCTGCGGGTGGCGCCGGGTCAGCAGCGGCACGGGGGTGCGGTCCAGCCCGGCCCGGTGCAGCTCGTCGGCGATGGCCACGTGCGTGTCGTGGTCCAGCATGTGCTCTCCTGTCTGTGCGGTGCGGGGGCTCTGTCCGGGGCCACGGCGGCCGGCCGGCTCCGCGCGGAGCCGGCCGGCCGCCGTGGCCCCAGGGGCTCAGAGCTGGTTGCCGATCTTGAAGCCCTTGGCGGCCTCGCCCTTGTAGCTGCCGGACTCGTCGCCGGCGCGGGTGTAGGAGAACCCGTCGGCGCCGATGGTGACCTCCATCTCGGAGTCGTCGGTGCGGGCCACGACCTCCTTCGGGTTGCCGTCCAGGTCCAGCACCAGGGAGGCCTCGGTGTACCAGGACGGCACGACCGGGTTGCCCCACCAGTCGCGGCGCTGGTTGTCGTGCACGTCCCAGGTGACGACCGGGTTGTCGGGGTCGCCCGTGTAGTAGTCCTGCGTGTAGATCTCCACGCGGTGCCCGTCCGGGTCCCGCAGGTAGAGGTAGAAGGCGTTGGAGACGCCGTGGCGCCCCGGGCCGCGCTCGATCATGTCGGACATGCGCAGCGCGCCGAGCTTGTCGCAGATCGCCAGGATGTTGTGCTTCTCGTGGGTCGCGAAGGCCACGTGGTGCATGCGCGGGCCGTCGCCGCCGGTCATGGCGGTGTCGTGCACGGTGGGCTTGCGGCGCATCCAGGCCGCGTACACGGTGCCGTTGTCGTCCTGGATGTCCTCGGTGACCCGGAAGCCCAGGTCCTGCATGAACTTGGTGGCCCGCGGCACGTCCGGGGTGACCTGGTTGAAGTGGTCCAGGCGGACCAGGGAGCCGGGGGTGTACAGGTCGTAGCGCCAGGCCAGGCGCTCGACGTGCTCGACGTCGTGGAAGAACTCGTAGGGGAAGCCCAGGGGGTCCTCGACCCGCACGGAGTCGCCGATGCCCTTGGTGAAGCCCTCCGGGCGGCGCTCCACGCGGCAGCCCAGCTCCTCGTAGAAGGCCACGGCCTTCTCCAGGTCCTCCGGAGTGCGGACGCGGTAGGAGAAGGCGGCGACGGCGGCCACCGGGCCCTGGCGCAGCACCAGGTTGTGGTGGATGAACTCCTCCAGCGAGCGCAGGTAGACGGTGTCCCCGTCCTCCTCGGTCACGGTCAGCCCGAGCACGTCCACGTAGAAGTCGCGCGAGCGCTTCAGGTCGGTCACCACGAGCTCCATGTAGGCGCAGCGCAGGATGTCGGGAGCCGGGGCGGAGGGGGTCGGGACGGGGTTGTCGGCGGCGATGGGCGCCTCCTGCGAGACGTAGAAGCCCGAGGACGTCATCGTCCGGTCGTCGAGGTGGGTCATGGTGCTGTCCTTGCTGTGAGAAGGGGTGGGTGTCGTCCGGGCGCGCGGGCTCAGGCCTGCAGCTTCTCGGCGGCCTGCTCCTGGCGGCCGAAGACCGGGTTGTGGACCTCGCCCAGGTTGATGTGCACGGCCTGCTGGTCGGTGTAGAAGTCGATCGAGCGGTAGCCGCCCTCGTGGCCCAGGCCCGAGGCCTTGACGCCGCCGAACGGGGTGCGCAGGTCGCGGACGTTGTTGGAGTTCAGCCAGACCATGCCGGCCTCGACGTTCTGGGCGAAGTTGTGGGCCCGCTTGAGGTCGTTGGTCCAGATGTAGGCGGCCAGCCCGTACTTGGTGTTGTTGGCCAGCTCCAGCGCCTCCTCGTCCGTGTCGAACGGGGTGATGGCCACGACCGGGCCGAAGATCTCCTCCTGGAAGATCCGGGCGTCCGGGGCCACGTCGGCGAAGACGGTCGGGCGGATGAAGTTGCCCTCCGGGAACTCCTCGGGGCGCCCGCCGCCGGCGGTCAGGCGGGCCTCGCCCTTGCCGATCTCCACGTAGGACATGACCTTCTCGAAGTGCTCCGGGTGCACGAGGGCGCCGACCTCGGTGCTCTCGTCGTGCGGCAGACCGACCCGCACGCGCTGGGCCTGGGCGGAGTAGCGCTCCACGAACTCGTCGTAGACCCCGCGCTGGACGAGGATGCGCGAGCCCGCGGTGCAGCGCTCGCCGTTGAGGGAGAAGACGCCGAAGACGGTCGCGTCGATGGCGGCGTCCAGGTCGGCGTCCGCGAAGACGACGGCCGGGGACTTCCCGCCCAGCTCCATGGACAGCCCCTTGAGGTGCGGGGCGGCGTTGCCGAAGATGATCTGGCCGGTGCGGGACTCCCCGGTGAAGGAGATCAGCGGCACGTCCGGGTGCTTGACCAGCGAGTCGCCGGCGTAGCCCTCCTCGCCGAAGCCGTGGACGATGTTGAACACGCCCTTCGGCAGGCCGGCCTCCTCGAAGATGCCCGGCCACAGGGAGGCCGAGAGCGGGGTGAACTCGGCCGGCTTGAGGACCACGGTGTTGCCGGTGGCCAGGGCCGGGCCCAGCTTCCAGGACTCGAGCATGAACGGGGTGTTCCACGGGGTGATCAGCCCTGCCACGCCGATCGGCTTGCGGTTGACGTAGTTGACCTGCCGGCCGGGGACCTTGAAGGCGTCGTCGTGCTGGGCGACGATCAGGTCCGCGAAGAAGCGGAAGTTCTCCGCGGCGCGGTGGGCCTGCCCGAGGGCCTGCTTGATCGGCAGGCCGGTGTCGTAGCACTCCATCTCGGCCAGGGCCTGGCCGCGGCTCTCGACGATGTCGGCGATCCGGTGCAGCACGCGGGAGCGCTCCCGCGGGAGCATGCCCGGCCAGGGGCCGTTCTCGAAGGCGTCCTTGGCGGCGGCGACGGCGGCGTCGACGTCGGCGACCTTGCCCGAGGCGGCGGTGATGTAGGCCTCGTTGGTCACCGGGTTCAGCACCTCGAAGGTGTCGCCGTCGAGGGAGTCGACGTGCTCGCCGGCGATGTAGTGCTGGATCTTCTCGGGCAGGTCGGCCGGGGCCCAGGTGCGGGCGTCGGTCGTGGTGTTCTGGGTGTTCACAGGGAGTCCTTCCGGATCGGGAGCGTCGTCGGGTTCGGGTGGGGCCGGGCGGGCCCGGGAGGGCTCAGCCCGTCCCGGTGCCGGCGGGCAGCGCGGCGAGGTAGGCGTCGAGGGTGTTCATCCGGTGCTGGCGGGCGGCCGCCTCGACGACCTCGAAGGGCGCCTTCTCGGCGATGAGGTCCAGCAGCCGGTCGTGCTCCTCCACCGAGGCCTGCGCCCGTCCGGGGACGTAGGCGAAGGTGGAGGAGCGCAGGGCGGCCAGGCGGTTCCAGCCCCGGTGCACCAGGTCCAGGATGTGCGCGTTCTGGTGGTGCTCGTAGAGCGTGGAGTGGAACTGCTTGTTGAGCTCGGTGAACTCCACCGGGTCGAAGTCCTCGAGCGCCCGGCGCATCCGCCGGTTGATCTCCCGGGCGCGCTGGAGCTCCTCGTCCGTGACCAGCGGGGCGCACTGGGCGGTGGAGAAGCCCTCCACCAGCGCCAGCGTCTCCATGGTGTAGCGGTACTCCACCGGGTCGATGCCCACCACGGTGGCGCCCACGTTGCGCTCGTAGGCGACCAGTCCGTCCTGCTGCAGCCGCCGGACCGCCTCGCGCACGGGCACCACGGACATGCCCAGCTCGGCGGCCAGCTGGGCCAGCACGAGGCGGCTGCCCGGGGCGAAGCGGCCCTGCTGGACGCCCTCCAGGATGGACCGGTAGGCCGTGTCCGCCTTGGACGGCGCCGCGGGGGCGCCCCGCTCCCCCGGGGCGGGGCCGGCGTGCGGGACGGCGGTCATCAGGGCCGCTCCGCCCGCTGCCGGGACGCCCGGTACTGCTCGTACTTCTGCTTCCACTCGGCGTTGGGCGGGAACAGCCCGTCCACCGGGTGGCCCTCGGCCACGCGGTCGTACACCCAGGCGTCCTGCTGCTCCTGCTCGTGGGCGGCCTCGACGACCTCCTCGAGCAGCGACGGCGGCACGACGACGACGCCGTCGTCGTCGCCGATGACGATGTCGCCCGGCTGCACCGTGGTGCCGCCGCAGGCGATGGTGCCGCCCACCTCCCAGGGCACGTGGCGGCGGCCCAGCACGGCCGGGTGCGCGCCGTTGGAGTAGACCTGGATGCCGACCTCGGCGACGGCGGCGGAGTCGCGGACCCCGCCGTCGGTGATCACGGCGGCGGCGCCGCGCACCTGGGCGCGCAGGGCCAGGACGTCGCCGAGCGTGCCGGTGCCCCTCTCACCGCGGGCCTCCATGACCACCACGTCGTCGGGCTGCACCGAGTCCATGGCGCGCTTCTGCGCGTTGAACCCGCCGCCGTGGGCCGTGAAGAGGTCCTCGCGGTTGGGCACGTAGCGCAGGGTCTTGGCGTAGCCGAGGATGCGCCGGCCGGGGTGGGTGGGGCGCACGCCGTCGATCGTGGCGTTGTCGATGCCCTTCTTCCGCAGCTGCGCGGTGATGGTGGCCACCGCCGTCGCGTCGATCTTGGCCCGCAGCTCGTCGGTGAGCAGGGTGCGGTCCGGGCGCGGGGTGGAGGGCACGTAGTGGTCGCTCTCCTCCGCGCCGCCCCCGGCCTCCTGGACCGGCGGCAGGCCGGCGGCCTCGCGGGAGCCCCACGCCTCCTCGCGCTGGGTGTCGTCGACCTGCGGCTGCGCCCCGTACGGGGCCATGGCGTGCTCGCCCGCCACCACGCGGGTGACCAGGCGGCCGCTGGAGGGCGCCCCGGGTGCCCCGGGCGCGTCCACCTCCACCTCGACGACGTCGCCGGGCCGGGCCACGGAGGACCCGGCCGGCGTGCCGGTCAGGATGACGTCGCCCTCCTCCAGCGTCATCAGCTGGGAGAGGTCGGCGACCAGCCGGCCGAACGGGAAGACGAGGTCCTCGGTGGTGTCCTCCTGGACGAGCTCGCCGTTGACCCAGGTGCGCACGCGCAGCCCGGCGGGGTCGACCCGGTCGGCCGCGATGACCTCCGGGCCCAGGGGCGTGTAGCCGTCCCCGGACTTGTTCTTGACGTTGGAGCCCTTGTCCGCGTGCCGCAGGTCGTAGAGGCCCCAGTCGTTGGCGGCGGTCACGCCGGAGACCTTGGACCAGCCGTCCTCCGGGCGCACGCGGCGGCACGTCTGCCCGATGACCAGGGCAATCTCCCCCTCGTAGGCCAGCAGCTCGGTGCCGGCCGGGCGCTCGATCGTGTCGCCGGTCCGGGCGATCGAGGTCCCGGCCTTGAGGAAGTAGCCGGGGAACTTCGGGGAGCGGCCCCGCTGGGCGATGCGGGAGGGGTAGTTCAGGTGCAGGGCGATGACCTTCCCGGGGCGGTGCGCCCTGTCGGTGAAGTCAACGGGCCCGGTGGTCCCGGCGGAATCCGGTGTCGTCTCTGCCATGCCGTCCTGCCTTCGTGGTCGTCAGGTCCCCGGGTCACCGCGTCCGGCGGTGTGTCCGGGATCTCGTTGCTCAAGATCGTATCTGATACGAAGCATCCGGACCAGCCCTCTGCGGAAGTTTTCCGACGCCCTCGGATGCCCGCACCGTGGGCCCGCTCCTGCCGATTACCGCAGCAAAGTGTTCGCTAATTCCGGATCCCCTGCTACTGTGAGCCGCAGCGCACTCGGGTGAGGCGA
This sequence comes from Kocuria sp. LUK, assembly GCF_021012935.1. NCBI lineage: Bacteria > Bacillati > Actinomycetota > Actinomycetes > Micrococcales > Micrococcaceae > Kocuria > Kocuria sp. LUK. Next base: position 227,484 of record NZ_JAJMZI010000004.1, on the reverse strand, counting down.
TCCTCACCGGAAGTGCCCTGCTCCGCCGGTGGCCCGTCCCCCGGTCACCGGCGGGCTCCGTCGCCGCCGGCCGGCGACCGGGGAGACCGGCTCTCGCCACCCGGTCCACCCGGGCGCCGTCCGGCGGCGGCCGGGAGCGACGACCGGCCCGCCGAAGGGAGTCCCCGTGGGAGCACCGACGATCTCCGTGGCCGTCGCCGTCGAGGCGGACGGCAGGCGCGTCCGCCTGGTCGTGACCGGCCGGCTCACCGTGGACTCCCAGTCCGCGCTGCACCCGATGATCCGCCTGGGCCTCCTCCTCACCCCGGCCACCCGTGTGGTCGTGGACCTCAGCGGCGCGCACGCCGACGACGCCGCCCTCGAGGCGCTGGCCGGACACGCCCGGGAGCAGGGCACCGGCCACCCCTCCCGGCAGGTGCGCTTTCGCCTGCCGGCCCCCATGACCCCCGCCGACGCCGAGGAGCTGCGGCGGCTGCGCGCCGAGCAGCGCCCCTGGGCGGCCGCCGGCGCGGCCCCGCACGGGACCGTGCGCGACATCCGGACCGCCCCGTCACGCCCGGCACCCGGCCGACGCCGCCGCGACGCAGGGACCTCCCCGCCCGCGCGCGCCGCTCCGGAGCGCACCCGTGCCGCGGCCCGGGCGGCGCACCCGGCGACCACCCCGGCGCGCCCCGCAGGGGACGGGCCGCCCGCCGGCGTCGTCCTCCCGTTCCGCCCCCGGTCGCAGCGCCCCAGGACCCCGGCGCGCTCCGGACCGGGCGCCCGCGGGGACGCCCAGGGCCCGTGAGCGCCCGCCCCGGAACCACCCGCCCACCCCGTGCCGGCACACCCCGCCCGGCCGCCCTGCTCCCGGAGGAACCGAGAACCATGCCCCAGCACCGACCTCTCGCCGTCACCGCCGCGCTCGCCGCCCTGCTCCTGGCCGGCTGCGGCGCCGAGGAGGCCCAGGCGCCCGCGCCCGGGACCACGACCGCTGCCCCCACGACCACGACCCCCGCCGCCGAGGGCACCGCCCCGGCCGGGGAGGTGCCCCAGGGCGTGGCCGCCCAGTACGCCGTCCTGGACGAGGAGGTCGCCGCCGAGGGCGGCCGCACGAGCTCCGGGGACTGGGAGGTCGCCTACATCGTGGAACCGGCCGAGGCCTGGTTCGAGACCACCGGGGGCGAGCCGACCCGGCGCGCACCGGCCGAGGGCGAGACCCACCACCTGGAGATCATCCCGATCGACGCGGCCACCGGCCGGATCGTGCCCGACGTCCCGGTCCGGCTGGAGGTCCTCGACGAGAACGGCGAGGTCGTGGACGCGAAGGAGCTGATGTTCTTCCACGCCGAGTTCTTCCACTACGCCAACAACTTCAGCGTTCCCGAGGCCGGCGACTACACCCTGCGCGCCACCCTGCAGCCGCCGAGCTCGCCGCGGCACGGGGAGAGCGTCGAGGAGCTGACCCTGCTGGAGCCGGCGACCGTGACCTTCGATGACGTCCGCCTGGAACCGGCCGCCCCCTGAGCCGCCCCTCCCCGGACACGCTCCGGCTCGGGTGCCGCCGCACACCGGCCTGCTGCCGCCCCGGCCTTGCCCGCCGCGCCCCCGCGGGGCACGATGCCGGGACGAGGCCGGATCCGGGCACACGACGAGAAGGGCGGAGATCCCATGACGACGACGGAGGACCACGGGGCCGGTGCGGCGGGCACGGTCCCTGCCCGCCCGGACCCGTCCGGCGAACGCCCCACGGGGCACGACCAGGACGTGCCCGGCGGGGTCGTCCACGCGCTGCCGGCGGACCTGCGCGAGGCGCTGACCGCCGACGCCGCGGTGCTCGCCGCCTGGCGGGACATCACGCCCCTGGCCCGCAACGAGTTCATCTGCTGGGTCGACGACGCCAAGCAGCAGGCGACCCGGCAGCGCCGCATCCGCCGGACCGGGGAGGAGCTCGCCGAGGGCATGCGCCGTCCCTGCTGCTGGCCGGGGTGCGCGCACCGCGAGCGCACCGGCAGGTGAGGCGGCCGGCGCCGCGACAGCTCTAGGGGAACGGCCCGGGCCCGGAGGTCCCCGCACCGGCACCGGTGCTGCGCAGCCAGGCGGTGAGCACCTGGCAGGCGAGCTCGAGGTTTCCCATCTGGCAGTGCTGGTCGGCCTGCTCGGCGCGGGTGAACATCCGCGTCGTGACACTGCGGGCACCCGTGAGCGCCCGGGCCTGGGCGCGCGTGAGCACCGGGGGCTGGAAGGCGTCGCGCTCCCCGCACAGCAGCAGCACGTCCTGGCGCACCCGCCCGCTGCCCAGGTGCCCGGCGTTCATGCCCAGGAACCAGTCCGGGACGTCGGCCGGGTCGGAGCTGTCGAGCATGTACAGGACCTGCTCGACCACCGCGCGCAGGGTCGGCGAGAGACGGGCGCGGGTCCGCACGCTGACGCGCATGAAGGACCGGTGGCGCGCCATCGCGCGGACCGGGGCCCGCAGGCCCGGCGGGAGCCGGTGCAGCCAGTCGTAGACGGCCAGCCAGGCCACGACCCGGTCGAGGCGCGGTTCGCGCCCCGCGGCGCGCAGCGCCCAGTAGCCGCCCATCGAGATCCCCACCAGCGCGGCCCGGTCGACCCGGAACCGGTCCAGCACCGCCGCGACCGGCTTCTCCCAGTCGTGGTCGGCCAGGAGTCCGTGCACCGTGCGCGCACCGCCCTGCCCCGGGCCGTCGAAGGCGATCACGTCGTGGCCGGCGGCGGCGATCCGCCGGCAGATCGGGAGGAACTCCTCGATCACCGAGTCGAACCCCCCGTGCACCAGTACGGTCGCACCGGCTCGCGGCCCCGACGCCGGCAGCGTGTAGGCCGGCAGCGCCGCGCCGGCATAGGGCACCTCGTGGCGGGCCAGACCGGGGACCGCCGCATCGAACAGCTCGCGGTACCGGCGGTAGCGCTCCGCCTTCAGCGCCGAACTCGGCGGGGTGAAGAACTCTGCGAGCCGCGCACAGCCGGCCGCTTCCCGGAGCCGCCCCTCGGCCGCGGCCCGACGGGACAGGGCCGCGAACACCGGGGCGCCGTCCGCCGTCGATCGCAGGCGCGCCGCCGCCGCGGCCAGTTCCCGGCGGTCGGCGGAGCCCAGGGCACGGGCGCGGTTGAGCTGGTAGTTGACGAAGTCCTGCCGGTGGAACCGTTCGAATCCCACGGGCAGGGCCACGAGGCCCGGGTCGTCCACGCCGTCAGCGTACGCCCGGCCCCTCCGGTGTGTCGCCGATCACGCAACAACGACTTACACTTATTGTCAAGACAAAGTGAACGAGCTGAAGGAGCCGTGCCATGCCCCAGCTGTCGATGAACGTCACGACGACGTTCCACGGCAACGTCGTCAACGACATCGCCGTGGCCAAGGCCGCGGGCTACGGCGGGATCGAGCTGCAGAGCCCGAAGCTCTACCGCTACCTCGACGCCGGCTACTCCCCCGAGTCGCTGCTGCCGCACCTGGAGGGTCTTCAGGTCACCGGGCTCGGCGCGGTGCTCGACCTCGAGCGCCAGGGTCAGGCCCGCGCCGGCTTCCTCGCCGAGGTGTCGCGGATGGCGGGTGTCGCCGAGGTGCTGGGCGCGCCGATCCTGCAGCTGTGCACCGGGCCCGTGGACTGGAACGTGGCGAAGGACTTCAAGGCCGGGAAGCTCGGCCCCGAGGACCCCCGCTACCGCGGGACACTGGGGCTGAGCGAGGACGAGGCGCTGGACGCGGCCGCGGCCAACGTCCGGGAGGCCGCCGACATCGCGGCCGGCCACGGCCTGGAGCTCTACCTGGAGCCGCTGGCCTGGTCGAACCTCAACCGGCACCGCCACTCGCTTCAGATCATCGAGCGCGCCGGGCGCGAGAACGTCGGCATCGCCCTGGACACCTGGCACTACTGGACCACCGGCGACACCCTCGAGGAGGTCGCCGCCACCCCGAAGGAGCTCATCAAGGCCGCGCACATCTCCGACGGGCTCGACCTCGACCGTGAGCACGACGTGCCGGACCAGAGCGTGCACCGCAACGTCGTCATCGGCGGCGGGGCGATCCCGCTGCAGGAGTGGATCGACGCGATCAAGTCCACCGGCTACGAGGGGTGGTGGGTCTCGGAGATGTTCAGCGACAAGGCCAACGAGCACGACTTCCTCAAGGTCGCCACCACCATGCGCAACCTGCTCGACATCATGACCTCATGAGGAAACCCATGCAGCGCTTCGCTCTGATCGGCGCCGGATTCATCGGCTCCGTCCACGCCCAGAGTCTCGCAGCCCACCCCGGAGTGGATCTCCGCTGCGTCTACGATCTCGACCCCGCCCGGGCAGCACATGTCTCCGCGGCCCACGGCGCCCGCCCCGCCCGCTCCCTGGAGGAGGCCTTCGATCCTGCTCAGGTGGACGCCGTGTTCATCGCGTCCTCGACCGACACCCACGCCGCGCACCTCCGCCGCGCCGCCGACGCCGGGATCGCCGCCCTCGTCGAGAAGCCGATCGACCTCGACCTCGCCCACGCCAAAGACGTCGTCGCCCATGTCGAGGCCGCCGGCATTCCCGCGATGGTGGACTTCAACCGGCGCTTCGACCGCGACCACGCCTCCCTCAAGCGCGTGGTCGACTCCGGGGAGCTCGGGGAGATCGCGCTCGTCCAGCTCACCTCCCGCGGCCCGTCGCTGCCGCCGATCGAGTACCTGAAGGTCTCGGGTGGGCAGATGCGCGATCAGACCGTGCACTTCTTCGACCTCGCCCGCTGGCTCACCGGCGCCGACCCGGTCGAAGTGCACGTGATGGGCTCAGCACTGTCCGATCCCCAAGTCGCCGACATCGGCGACGTCGACACCTCTATCGCGACCCTGCGCCTGCCCGGCGGGGCCCTGGTGCAGATCGACAGCGTGCGCCACACCGGCTACGGCTACGACGAACGCCTCGAAGTGCTCGGATCGGCCGGCATGGCCGAATCCGGCCGCATGCGCGCCGGCAACCTCACCCGCTTCGCCGGCCCCACCGCCACGAGCGAGGGCCTGCACCCCGGGTGGTTCGAGCGGGTCCAGCCCACCTACGCCGCCGCACTGGCGGCGTTCGTGACAGCCCTCGAGGAGAACACGCCCCCACCCGTCACCCTGCGCGACGGACTGCGCGCCCAGGCCATCGCCGAGGCCGCCACCCTCTCACTGCGCACCGGACAGCCACAGACGATCACCTACTGACCACGCCGGCGACGCCACACCCTCGGGGCTGCAGCACCCGCACCAGGTGCCGCCCCGACCCACCCGCCCGACGACCACCGGCCGCGCCCATGACGGGCGCGGCCGGTCGAGTCCGGGCTCTGACCCGGTTCTTCGCTAGGTGGCCCGCTCAGCCGCTGGAGACGCCTTGCGCCCCACGGGCAGCAGCCGCTCGACCTGGTCCATCGCCGACCGCGTCTGGTCCTCGGTGGCGACGGTGAGGCGCTGGAACACCAGTCCGTCGAGGGCGGCGAACACCAGCCGGGCCACGGCTTCGTCCGCGTCGTAACCGGCAGCGGCGAGGGCCGCCTGCATGCGCTCGACGTAGGCGCCGTACAGACGCTCGGCCGCCGGTCGCAGGGCCGGGATCGTCCGGGAGGCCAGGACCATCTCGAACTGGAAGGCCTGCCGTTCGGGAGACTCCCGGACGGCGTCCAGGACGTTGTCGGCGATCGCGCCGTGGAAGATGCGCTCGAACTCGGTACCCTCCAGGGTCCGCCGCGCCGCATGGTCCATGGCCGCCTCCAGCAGGGCCGTCTTGGAGCCGAAGTGGTGGGAGATCAGCGTGTTGTCCACCCCGGCGATCTGGGCCACCTTGCGGTAGCTCAGTGATGTCAGCCCGTCACGCCCCACCAGTTCGATGACAGCATCGAGCAGAGCCTCCCGGCCCGCCCCGTAGACCCCATTGCGTCCCGCCACTTGAGCTCCTGTCGTTGCACCGGCCCCAGACATCCTGTGCTTCTCCACGCTACCGGTCGACCCGGCCGCAGAGGCCACGTGGGCGCCTGATCGGCGCGCAGTCGAACACCCCATCACCTCCGGCGGAGAAATTTCAGCGCCACCTCTTGCCATCCAAACTCTGCAAGTGCAGAGTTGTGGTGTCACACACAGTGACTGGCGTCACTCCGGAGTTCGGCAGGAGCGGCGCTCCTCTGCTCCTCTCAGACCTGAGCTGCGCTCCGAAGGGCTGCTTCGTGCGGCTCCAGCAGCACCCGACCCCAGGGGGACCCGATGTCTTCACCCATCACTTCCGGCGCGACGGCCGGGTCGACGCCGCCGGTCACGGCCGGCCCGCACGACGCACCCGCCGAAGTGCACGCCCGGCTGTCCTGGAAGGACGCCTTCGCGATGGCAATGGCCGTCTCCGGCGGGCTCTACGTCTCCTTCGGCGCCACCGTGGCGGTGGTCGGGGGCCTGTCGGCGATGGCCCTGTGGGCCTTCGCGGCGCTGATCGGCTGGGTGCAGAACAGCCTGTTCGCCGAGATGGCCTCGATCTTCCCCGACAAGCCCGGCGGGGTGCCGATCTACGCCCACGAGGCCTGGCGGGAACGCTTCGCCCCGGCCGGGGCGCTGGCCACCTTCGGCTACTGGTTCGGCTGGTCGGCGGTGATCTCCATCGTGAGCGTGACCGCCGGGGCCGTCATCGCCGCCCGCTGGCTGCCCGAGGCCGCGTGGGTCCTGGAACTGGGGGTGGCCGAGCTGGCCCCGGCCCAGCTGATCGGCATCGGGCTGATCCTGGCCATCATGGTGCCCAACCTCTTCGGCGCCCAGCCTGCCGCCTGGGTGAACAAGGTGATCGGGGTGCTGCTGCTGGCCTCCTTCGCCGTGTTCATCGCCGCGCCGGTCGTCTCCGGGTCCTGGCAGGCCCCGAACCTCACCTGGGGCCTGGGCGATCTGGCCACCGACCCCTGGGCCACGCTCCAGCTGGCCCTGGTCTGGCTGTACCTGATCGGTTGGACCGCCTACGGCACCGAGATGTGCGCCGCCTTCATGCCCGAGTACCGGTCGACGAAGGACGGCAAGAAGGCGCTGTTCACCTCCGGGGCCTACACCTTCGGGATCTTCCTGCTCGTGCCCTTCGGCGTCGGCGGGCTCATCACCCAGGAGGAGGCCGCGGCAGATCCGGCCGGAATGTTCGTCGCCGCCTTCACCCGGGTGCTGCCGGCCGGGCCCCTGACCGACGTGATGATCCTGGCCATCCTGGCCGCCCTGCTGATGGGGGTGAACGCCGCCATGGCCGATGGCTCCCGCGCCCTCTACGGGGCCGCTCTGGACAAGCTGGCGCCCCGGCAGCTCGAGAGGACCAACCGCCACGGCGTCCCGGCCCGGGCGATCTACGCGGCGGTGGTGATGAACATCGTGCTCATCGTCTTCATCGCCAACCCGATCTCCATCCTGGTCGCGGCCAACCTGGGCTACCTGCTGGCGATCCTGCTGGCCCTGGCCGGCTTCCTCGTCCTGCGCCGCGACCACCCCGACTACGACCGGCCCTTCCGGGTGGGCCGTCACGCGGTGCCCCTGGCCGTGGTGCTGGTCGTCTACACCGCGGTCGTGCTGGTGGTCGGGGCGCTGTCCAGCGAGCTGACCGGCTACGGGGGGCCGAAGGAACTGGCCATCGGCGTCGGGATCCTGGCCCTGTCCCTGGTCCTCTACGTCTACCGCCGCCGCGTCCAGGAGCGGCTGCCCCTGCTGCGTGACCCCCGCCCCACCCCCGCGGCCGCCGCGGGGCTCGACCCCCGCTGACCACCACGTCCGCACCACTCGTTCGTACCGAGCCTTCTGGAAAGGAACCCCTCATGTCCGCAGCCCTCGCCGCCGTCCTCCACGCCGACACCGCCGCCACCGCCCCCGAGCCCTTCGAGGTCGGCACCGTCCGGTGGCTGCGCAGACCCGGGCAGGGTGGGCGCGAGGCCCTCTCGGCCGGGATCTGGGAGGTCACCCCCGAGCAGGCACCGGAGGCCTTCGACCTGCCCATCCACCAGGACGAGACCGTCTACATCGTCTCCGGCCACCTGCGCATCGCCGTCCAGGACGGGGACACCTTCGACCTCACCGCCGGGTCCATGGCCTCCTTCACCGAAGGCGCGATGACCCGCTGGCAGGTTCTGGAGCCCACCGTCGAGTTCTTCGTCTACAGCTGAGCCGGGGGCGCGCTGCGTGCGTGCCACACCGCCTGCCGCCCCTTTCTTGGCCCTCTCCGAAGGAGTTCTTCCCATGACCACCGACAGCGCGTTCCAGGACTACGTTCCCGTCGACGAGTGGCCCTCCGTGTCCACCATGCTCGACGGCTTCGGGGACCAGACCCTCCCCGCCTCTCCGGCCCTGGCCGGCAGCAGCCTCGCCCTGCACGGGGAGGACGGCCGGGTCTTCACCCTGGCCTTCCACGACGCCACCTCCCTGACGTGGACCACCAGCGCAGGGGGCTCCGATGACCGCGTGGAGGCCACTTACAAGGCCATCGAGGCCCGCCCGGGGATCTTCATCGTCGACGTCACCGACGGCGCGGGCCGGCAGATGCGCGACATCACCGTGGTGCTGAACCGCAACACCGGTGCGGCCACCGTGGCCGTCTCCGCACTCCACGAGCAGGACGGTGCGGTCAAGGGCAGCACCGAGTTCACCCACGCCCGCCTCGAGGGCACCGAGGCGGCCCACCACCGGCGCTCCGCCGGACTGGTGGGCAAGCGGATCTACTACCGCTACAGCGACGTGGAGGCCTACGAGCACATCTACCTCACCCCCGGCACGTTCGTGTGGCACTGCCTGCGCGGCGGGGAGAAGGGGCTGGCCGACGTCGACCGGACCCTGGCCTTCGAGGTCGCTGAGGACCTCTATCTCTTCTTCTGGACCGAACGGGTCATGACCGTGGAGTCGGTGCTGCTGGTTGATCTGCGCGAGCAGCGCTCGATCGGGCGGATGTTCGGCTGGGACGACACCACCGACGAACCGCTGGTGCTGCCCTTCAACTCCCGGCTGACCGTCATGAACACCACCGAGTACCCCCAGGACCACCACAAGCACTGAGTCTCGGCTCAACCCCGCATGCAGCCGAGACCCTGCCCGCCCAGTCGAAGGAAACGATCATGACCGAGAACATCAGTGACGTCGTCGTCATCGGCGCCGGTTTCGCCGGACTGACCGCCGCCCGGGAGCTGTCCCAGCGCGGCCACACCGTGACGGTGCTCGAGGCCAGGGACCGCATCGGCGGGCGCACCTGGCTCGAGGACCGGATGGGCCGCTCCCTGGAACTGGGTGGGACCTGGGTGCACTGGATCCAGCCCTTCGTGTGGGCCGAGATGGGCCGCTACGGCATCAGACCCGTCGCCGGCCCGGAGTTCACGACCGGATACCGCCGCCTCGACGGGCAGGTCGTCAAGGGTGGGGCCGAGGAGATCCTCGAACTGATGGACGGGGCCAACACCGCCCTGCTGGCCCCGGCCCGGGAGATCTTCCCGCTGCCCTGGGAGCCGCTGCACAACCCAGTCTGCACCGAAATCGACCACATCACCCTGGCCCAGGCCATCGACGACCTGGACCTGGAGCCGCAGGTGCGGGAACTGGTGCGGTCGTTCTGGGCGCTGAACTTCAACGGCCGCCTGGACGAGGCCGCCTACACCCAGGCGCTGCGCTGGGCGGCGATCTCCAACGGGAACTGGATGTTGATGTTCGAGGCCTGCGCCACCTACAAGATCGACGGCGGCACCAGGACGCTCATCGAGGCCATCCGCGCCGACGCCGAGATCGACCTGCACCTGAACACCCCTGTCACCGCCGTGGACCAGTCCGAAGGACGGGTGAGCGTCACCGCTGCCGACGGGACCCGGTTCACCGCCGCGGCGGTGGTCGTCACCATGCCCCTGGGCGCGCTGGGCTCGGTGGAGTTCACCCCGGGCCTGTCCGCGCCGAAGGCGAAGGCGGCCCAGCGCGGCCAGGCCGGGCGCGGGGCGAAGCTGTGGATCAAGGTCGCCGGGCGGCAGGAGCGCTTCGTGGCCTTCGCGCCGGCGGAGTCGCCGTTGAACTTCGTGCAGGCCGAGTACTTCGACGCCGACACCACCACCCTGGTCGCCTTCGGTCCCGACGCCACCGCCGTGCCCACCGACGACGTCGCCGCCGCCCAGGCCATGCTCGACGAGCTCGTGCCCGGGCTGGAGGTCCTGGAGGTCACCGGCCACAACTGGGTCGACGACGAGTACGCCGGGGAGACCTGGCCCATGCACTACGCCGGTCATCTCACCGAGTGCTTCGAGGACCTGCAGCGCCCCGACGGACGGGTGTTCCTCGCCGGGGCCGACTACGCCACCGGCTGGGGCGGCTTCATCGACGGGGCCATCGAGAGCGGGCTGACCGCCGCCCGCCGCGTCCAGGAGCTGCTGGCCCAGCTCAGTCCCGTGGAGGCACAGCTCACCGCCTGAGCCTTCACCCACAGACCGCCGGGGCAGGGCCGTTTCGCCGTGGCCCTGCCCCGGCCCCCGTTTTCCGTCCGGCGTCCACCCTGAACGCGCTGACCGTCGCGACCTGCTCACTCACAACGAAGGAGAACCACGATGACCGTCGAGTCCCCCACCCAGTCCACCTACGCAACGGCGGCCGACCTGCTGGACGTGCTCCAGCCCGCCCAGGGCGGTCGCACCCTGCTGGATCCGGCCACCGGTGCGGTCGTGGGCCGGGCGCCCGAGCACACCCTGGCCGACCTCGACGCGGCCGTGGCCGCGGCCCGGGCCGCCCAGCCCGGTTGGGCGGCCCTGGGCCATGCCGAGCGTTCGGCCCGGATGGTGGCCGCCGCCGAGGCTGTGGAGGCCAACGCCGAGGCCCTGGCCGAACTGCTCTCCCGGGAGCAGGGCAAACCGCTCAACGGCCCCAACGCCCGCTTCGAGGTCGGGGCGTGCGCGGCCTGGCTGCGCGCCACCGCCGCCCTGCCCCTGGAACCGGAGACCCTCGTCGACGAGGACGGCACCCACGCCACCCTGGTCTACCGGCCCCTGGGCGTGGTCGGGGCCATCGGGCCGTGGAACTGGCCGATGATGATCTCCACCTGGCAGATCGCCCCCTCCCTGCGGATGGGCAACACCGTGGTCGTCAAGCCCTCCGGCTACACCCCGCTGTCGGTGCTGGCCCTGGTCGAGGTGATCAACCAGGCCCTGCCCGACGGTGTGCTGCAGGTCGTCACCGGTGCCCGGGAGATCGGTGAGTCCCTGGTCGCCCACCCGGACGTGGACAAGATCATGTTCACCGGCTCCACTCCGGCCGGGAAGGCGATCATCCGCAACTCCGCCGACACCGTGAAGCGCCTGACGATGGAGCTGGGCGGCAACGACGCCGGCATCGTCCTGCTCGACGTCGATCCGGAGGCCATCGCCGAGACCCTGTTCTGGGGGGCGTTCCTGAACACGGGCCAGACCTGTGCGGCGCTGAAGCGTCTCTACGTCCACGCCGACGTCTACGACGCCGTGTGCGAAGCCCTCACCGAGGTTGCCGCGACGATGCCGATGGGGGTGGGCCTGGAGGAGACCAACGTGCTGGGCCCGCTGCAGAACCAGGCTCAGTACGACGTCGTCGCCGATCTCGTGGAGCAGGCCAAGGCCGGCGGCGGTCGGGTGCTCATCGGCGGCAACCCCCAGCAGGACCAGCCCGGCTACTTCTACCCCACCACCCTGGTGGCGGACCTCGACAACGGCAATCCCCTGGTGGCCGAGGAACAGTTCGGCCCGGCCCTGCCCATCGTGAAGTACACCGACCTCGAGGACGCCATCGCCATGGCCAACGCCCTGGAGGTCGGTCTGGGGGCCTCGGTGTGGTCCGCGGACACCGAGAAGGCGCGGGAGGTCGCCGCCCGCCTCGAGGCCGGCACGGTGTGGATCAACAAGCACGGCAACGTCGACCCCCGCATCCCCTTCGGCGGGGCCAAGCAGTCCGGCTACGGCCTGGAGTTCGGCGTGGAAGGCCTCAAGCACCTCGGTGCTCCCCAGGTCATCAACAGCTGAACACCGGCCACCACCGACACGGGCGGCGCCGGCACCCCTTCCCGGGGAGCCGGCGCCGCCGCCGTGCGGAACCGCCCGAGAAGTGAGCCATGCGTCAAGCGTTCCCTTGAACCACAGCGAGCGCACTCCACCCACCGGCACTCCGACATCGGCCGCCCGTCCCGTCCCGGACTCTCCCCCGTTCCCTCACCGGGAAGCCTGCAGCCCCCGCACGTCCGACGGGAACACCGGTACCGGCAGCCCTGGAGCAGGACGGGACCGGGACCTACCATGACGACATGGCCCGCACGGACACCGCCGCACGAGCGGTCCCCGCCTCCCCCGGACGCGTCTACGCCGCGCTCGTCGACCCGGAGGCGCTCACGGCCTGGCTGCCGCCGGAGGGGATGACGGCCCGCTTCGACCGCTTCGACGCCCGCCCGGGCGGGAAATACCGCATGGTCCTCACCTACGACGACGCCTCCGGCGCCCCGGGCAAGACCACCGCCGCGTCCGACGTCGTGGAGGCCCGCTTCGTGGAGCTCGTCCCCGGCGTGCGCGTCGTGCAGGCCGGGGACTTCGTCTCCGACGACCCGGCCTACGCCGGCTCCATGACCATGACGTGGGAGCTCACCCCGGTCGAGGGCGGCACCCGTGTGGAGGTCCGCGCCGAGAACGTCCCCGACGGGATCTCCGCGGAGGACCACGCCGCCGGGCTCGCCTCGTCGCTGGCGAACCTGGCGGCCCACGTGCGGTCCGCGGCCGGACACGACGGCGGCCCCGCGGCCCCCTAGCCGACGCCGTTCGACCCCCGGGTCGTGTGCGGCCCCGGTGCGGCCCGCACCGGCGTCGACGGCGGCGCGGCGGCGCCCGGCGCCGGAGCCCGCCACTACACTCGGCGGCAGGGCCGCCCGCACGGACCGGACGGCCGCGGACCGTCCCGAGGAGCGCCGACCGATGACCGACCCCCGTGCGAACGACGCCGGACCGAAGCTGCTCGCCGGCGGGAACCCGCAGATCCCCAAGGGCGAGGGCGAGGCCCCGGTGCGGGCCTACATCGCCGCGATGCCCGGCTGGAAGCGGGCCGTGGGGCGGCGCCTCGACGAGCTGGTCACCGAGACGGTCCCCGGCGTGCACAAGGCCGTGAAGTGGAACCAGCCGTTCTACGGCCACGAGGGCGAGGGCTGGTTCCTGGCCTTCCGCTGCTACACGAAGTACGTGCAGGTGCAGTTCTTCCGGGGCTCCTCGCTGGACCCGGTCCCGCCGAAGGCCTCGAAGCATCCGGAGGTGCGCTACCTCGACCTCCACGAGGACGACGACCCGGACGAGGCGCAGCTGCGCTCCTGGATCGAGCAGGCCGCCCGCCTGCCCGGCGAGCGGATGTGACGGACGGCGCCCGCCGGGAGGGCGCCGTCGTCTGTTGACCCCGCGCGCGCGGACGTGGGATTGTTAGTCGAACGTTCGGTCGGTTATTGCTGGGCACCGTCGCCCGCGCCGGCCTCTCCCGACGCGACAGGAGCTCTCCCATGTCCTCAGCCCCTCAGGCCTTCCTCGTCGGCGGCGCCCGCACCCCCGTGGGCCGGTACGGCGGCGCGCTCTCGAGTGTGCGCCCGGACGACCTCGCCGCCCTGGTCGTCAAGCAGGTGGTCACCGACGCCGGGATCGACCCGCACGACGTCGACGAGGTGATCCTGGGCAACGCCAACGGCGCCGGCGAGGAGAACCGCAACGTCGCCCGCATGGCCTGGCTGCTGGCCGGCTTCCCCGACACCGTCCCGGGCATGACCGTCAACCGCCTGTGCGCCTCGGGGCTGTCGGCGATCACCATGGCCTCGCAGATGATCAAGGCCGGGGCGGCGGACATCGTCGTCGCCGGTGGCGTGGAGTCGATGTCCCGGGCCCCGTGGGTCATGGAGAAGCCGGCCACCGCGTTCGCCAAGCCCGGGGAGGTCTTCGACACCTCGATCGGCTGGCGCTTCACGAACCCCGAGTTCAAGAAGCACGACAAGATGACCTACTCGATGCCCGAGACGGCGGAGGAGGTCGCCGCCGTGGACGGCATCACCCGCGAGGACGCCGACGCCTTCGCCGTGGCCTCCCACGAGAAGGCGATCGCCGCGATCGACGCCGGGCACTTCGCCGACGAGATCGTCCCGGTCACGGTCAGGGGCCGCAAGGGCGCCGAGACCGTCGTGGACACCGACGAGGGCCCCCGCCCCGGCACCACCGCCGAGGTGCTCGCCAAGCTGCGCCCGGTCGTGAAGACCGACGGCATCGTCACCGCCGGCAACTCCTCCTCCCTCAACGACGGCGCCTCGGCGATCCTCGTCGTCTCCGAGCGGGCGGCCGAGAAGTACGGCCTGCGCGCCCGGGCGCGCGTCGTCGACGGCGCCTCGGCCGGGGTGCCCCCGCACATCATGGGCATCGGGCCGGTCCCCGCGACCCAGAAGGTGCTCGAGCGCACCGGCTGGTCGATCGGCGACCTCGGCGCCGTCGAGCTCAACGAGGCCTTCGCGACCCAGTCCCTGGCGTGCATCCGCCGCCTCGACCTCGACCCGGGCATCGTCAACAACGACGGCGGGGCGATCGCGCTCGGCCACCCCCTGGGCTCCTCCGGGTCGCGGCTGGTCGTGACCCTGCTCGGGCGCATGGAGCGCGAGGGCGCCACCAGGGGCCTGGCCACCATGTGCGTGGGCGTGGGCCAGGGCTCGGCAATGCTCGTGGAGACCCTCTGATGGCGCCCGCGCTGACCGGGGAGTTCACCGCCCTGCGGCTCGAGGAGCGGGAGGACCGCCTGCACGTGGTCCTCGACCGCCCCGCGGTGCGCAACGCGATCGACGCGACCATGGTCGAGGAGCTGCACGCGGTGTGCGCCCACCTCGAGCGCCACCCGAAGGTCCTGATCCTCTCCGGCACCGAGGTGAACGGGAAGGGCATCTTCGCCTCCGGGGCGGACATCGCCCAGCTGCGCGAGCGCCGCCGCGACGACGCCCTGGCCGGGATCAACTCCCAGATCTTCGACCGCATCCACCGGCTGCCCCTGCCGGTGATCGCCGCGATCGACGGCTACGCCCTCGGCGGCGGCGCCGAGCTGGCCTACGCGGCCGACTTCCGCCTCGCGACCCCGCACCTGAAGATCGGCCAGCCGGAGACGAACCTGGGCATCATCGCCGCCGCCGGCGGGCTGTGGCGGCTCAAGGAGCTCGTGGGCGAGCCGCTGGCCCTGGAGATCCTGCTGGCCGGGCGGATCCTCGACGCCCAGGAGGCCCTGGCGGCCCGCCTGGTCACCGAGCTGCACGAGCCGGCCGAGCTGGTCGGCGCCGCCCACGCACTGGCCGACCGGATCGCCGCCCAGGACCCCCTGGCCGTGCGCATCACCAAGCGGGTCTTCGCCATGCCGCGCGAGGCCCACCCGCACGTCGACGAGCTGGCCCAGGCCGTGCTCTTCGAGTCGCAGGCGAAGTTCGACCGGATGCAGGCGTTCCTGGACCGGAAGCAGAAGAAGCAGGAGCAGCACGGATGACCGAGAAGCACGAACGCACCGTCCCCGCCGTCGTCGGCGTCCTGGGCGGGGGCCGCATGGGCGCCGGGATCGCCCACGCCTTCCTCCTCGCCGGGGCGAAGGTGACCGTCGTCGAGCGCGACGCCCAGGCCGCCGAGGCCGCGAGGGAGCGCATCGAGCGCGACCTCGCGAAGTCGCTCGAGCGCGGGGCGATCGACGGCAACCTCGACGCGTGGGCCGAGAACCTCACCGTCTCCCTCGACCACGCCGACTTCGCCCCGGCCGGGCTCGTCGTCGAGGCCGTGCCCGAGTCCTGGGACCTGAAGGTCGCAGCGCTGCAGGAGACCGAGCGCCACCTGGGCGAGGGCGCGTGGCTGGCGACCAACACCTCCTCGCTGTCCGTGGACGGGCTCGCCGAGCAGCTGGCCCGCCCCGAGCGTTTCTGCGGCCTGCACTTCTTCAACCCCGTGCCGGCCTCGAAGCTCGTGGAGGTCGTGCTCTCGAAGCACACCGGCGAGGAGCTGAGGACGCTGTCCGTGCAGTGGGTCGAGGGCCTGGGCAAGACCCCGGTGGTCGTCAACGACGCCCCCGGCTTCGCCTCCTCCCGCCTGGGCGTGGCGATCGCCCTCGAGGCCATCCGCATGGTCGAGGAGGGCGTGGCCTCCCCCGAGGACATCGACAACGCCATGGTGCTGGGCTACAAGTTCCCCGTCGGCCCGCTGGCGCTGACCGACATCGTGGGCCTGGACGTGCGCCTGGGCATCGCCGAGTACCTCGCCTCCGAGCTCGGGCCCCGCTTCGAGCCCCCGCAGCTGATGCGCGAGATGGTCGCCCGCGGCGAGCTGGGCCGCAAGAGCGGCAAGGGCTTCTTCGACTACGAGCAGTAGGCCCGTCCGCACCGGCCGCAGGGCCCCGGTCCCGCGCGGGACCGGGGTCCTGCGGCCGTCCGGGAGCCCGTGCCGGCCGTGCGGCCTCGCCCGGCGGCCGGGGCCCGCCCCGTCCGCGACAGGCGCACCGCCCGCCGCCCCGCGACAGCCCGGGGCCTGCGCGCCCCGGGCGGCCGTGGGGCACTCCGTCGTCGGACCGGGGGCCTACGGTGGGGCCATGGACGATCGACCGGGGCCCCCCGCCGGCTGGGACGGGGCGCTCAACGCCCGGCGGCTGGCCGGGGACGTGTGGCGGATGGGCCGCTCCGAGCGGCTGACCCCTGCCGGCTGGCGCGCGGCCGCGGCCGCGGGCGTGCGCACCGTGGTGGACCTGCGCAACGGGGACGAGCGGCGGCGCCGGCCGGAGGACCCCGTGGACGAGCCGGCCGCCCGCGCCGGGATCACCGTGCTGCACCGGCCCACCGAGGACCCGGCCCACCCCGAGTTCTCCCTCGTGGGCACCCCCTACCTCAACCACCCGCGCGCCTACCCCGACTACCTGCGGCTGTTCCCCGGCCCCGTGGGGGCGGCCGTGCGGGCGGTGGCCGCCGCCGAGGGCGCGGTCGTGGTCCACTGCTCCGCGGGCCGGGACCGCACGGGCCTGCTGGCGCTGCTCCTGCTGCGGCTCGCGGGCGCCTCCCCGGAGCGGATCCTCGCCGAGGACGAGGCCGCCGTGCGCGGGATCAACGCGTGGCACCGCGTCGCGCCGGTGCCGCACCCGGTCGAGCGCCACCACCCGCCGGAGCGGCTCGAGGCCGTGCTCGCCGACCGCAGGGCCGCCCTGGCCCCGCTCGCCCGGGGCCTCGACGCCGCGGCCTGGCTGCGCGCCGCCGGCCTCGGCGCCGGGGAGCTGACCGCCCTGCGCGAGCGGCTCAGCCAGCCGGGCGGTCCTTGAGGAAGTTCGTGATCCGCACGGTGCACAGCCGGGTGCCGTCCTCGTGCTCGATGAGCACCTCGTGGCAGGTCAGGCTGCGGCCGAGCTGGATCGCCGTCGCCGTCGCCCGCACGGTGCCGTCGGTCGAGGACCGGTGGTGGGTCGCGTTGACGTCGACCCCCACCGCGACCTTGCCCATGGTCGAGGCGTGGATGACCGCCGCCCACGAGCCCACGGCCTCCCCGAGGGCGACCATCGCCCCGCCGTGGAGCAGGCCCAGCGACTGCCGGTTGCCGGCCACGGGCATCGTGGCCACCACCCGCTGCGCGGACTGCTCCAGGACGGTCACGCCCATCTTCTCGTCCAGCTCGCCCAGCACGATCCGCCAGGGCTCGGGGGTCTCGGTCGCGGTCATGGAGCTCCTCGGTCGGGGGTCGGGGCCGGGTCCGCAGCCGCTGCCGGCCGACGGTGGTCCCAGGATGTGACGTGGGCTATCGTGGTCATAATACCGAACGATCGGTCAGGATGCGGCCGGGGTCCTCCCCGCCCGCGCGCACCCGAGCGAAAGGACCACGCACCGTGGCAGCACAGACCCAGACCATCCTGCCCAGCTACGTCGCGGGCCGGTGGTGGAGCCCGGAGAACCCGCAGAAGGTCACCGAGGTCGCCGACGCCTCGACCGGTGAGGTCGTGGCCCGGGTGTCCACGGACGGCATCGACACCGCCGGCGCCGTCGAGCACGGCCGCACGGTCGGGCAGAAGGCCCTCGGCGAGCTCACGATCCACGAGCGGGCGCTGAAGCTCAAGCAGCTCGCCCAGCACCTCACCGAGCACAAGCAGGCCCTCTACGACCTCTCCTACGCGACCGGGGCCACGCTCAAGGACCACTTCTTCGACGTCGACGGCGGGATCGGCACCCTCTTCACGTTCTCCTCCAAGGGCCGCCGCGAGCTGCCCAACGCCAACGTGATCGTGGACGGGGCCGTGGAGCAGCTGTCCAAGGACGGCTCGTTCCTGGGCGAGCACGTCTACACCCGCATGCCCGGGGTCGCCGTGCAGATCAACGCGTTCAACTTCCCCGTGTGGGGGATGCTCGAGAAGTTCGCCCCCGCGTTCGTCGCCGGCATGCCCACGATCGTCAAGCCCGCGACGCCCACCGGCTACGTCACCGAGGCGTGCGTGCGGCTGATGCTCGAGTCCGGGATCCTGCCCGAGGGCTCGCTCCAGCTGATCTCCGGCTCCGCCCGGGACCTGCTCGACCACCTCGACTACCGCGACCACGTCGCCTTCACCGGCTCGGCCGCCACCGCTCGCACGCTGCGCGAGCACGACAACGTGGTCAACGGCGGCGTGCGGTTCACCGCCGAGACCGACTCCCTCAACGCCGCGATCCTCGGCCCCGACGCCACCCCGGACACCCCGGAGTTCGAGGCCTTCGTGAAGGCCGTGTTCACCGAGATCACCTCCAAGGCCGGGCAGAAGTGCACCGCCATCCGCCGCGTCATCGTGCCGAAGGAGCGCGTCGAGGACGTCGTGGCGGCCGTGGCCGAGCGCGTGCGCCGGCGGGTGGTCATCGGCGACCCCCGCACCGAGGGCGTGACCATGGGCGCCCTGGCCTCCAAGGAGCAGCAGACGGAGGTCCGCAAGGCCGTGGAGCGGCTCGTGGCCGCCGGCGGCACGGTCCGCCTCGGCGGGCCCGACGAGGCCGTGGACGGCGCGGGGACCGGCGCCTTCTTCCCCGTCACCGTCCTGTCCTTCGACGACCCCGAGACCCCCGAGGTCCACTTCGTCGAGGCCTTCGGCCCGGTCACCTCCGTGATCGGCTACGAGGACGTCGACGACGCCGTGCGGCTGGCCGCCCTCGGCGGCGGGTCGCTGGTGGCGACCGTGTGCACGAACGACGGCCCGACCGCCGCGGCCTTCGCCGCCGGCATCGGCGCCCATCACGGCCGCGTGCACTTCCTCAACCGCCAGGACGCGAAGACCTCCACCGGCCACGGCTCGCCCATGCCCCACCTGATCCACGGCGGCCCCGGCCGCGCCGGCGGCGGCGAGGAGCTGGGCGGCGTGCGCGGCGTGAAGCACTACATGCAGCGCACCGCCCTGCAGGGCTCCCCCGACATCCTCACCGCCGTCACCGGCGTGTGGCACCGGGGCGCGGCGGCGAACACCGTGACCCGCGAGGCGGTCGGGAACGGCACCGGCGAGCACCCCTTCCGCAAGTCGCTGGAGACCCTGCGGATCGGCGACCAGTTCGCCTCCGAGCTGCGCACGGTGACCCTCGAGGACATCCTCGAGTTCGCCGAGAGGACCGGCGACACCTTCTACGCGCACACCGACGAGGAGGCCGCCACCGCCAACCCGTTCTTCCCGCGCCGGGTGGCCCACGGCTACCTGCTCGTCTCGTGGGCGGCAGGGCTGTTCGTGGAGCCCGCCCCGGGGCCGGTGCTGGCCAACTACGGGCTCGAGAACCTGCGGTTCATCACCCCCGTGACCTACGACGACGCCATCCGGGTGACCCTCACCGCCAAGCAGATCACCCCGCGGGTGACCGACGAGTACGGAGAGGTCTGCTGGGACGCGGTCCTGCACAACCAGCACGACGAGATCGTGGCGACCTACGACGTGCTGACCCTCGTGGCGAAGACCTGGCCCACCGCCTGATCCGACCCGCTCCGCCCGGGACCACCGGGCCCGCCGGGCCCGCCGGGCCCGCCGGGCCCGGTGGTCCTGGTGGTCCTGGTGGTCCTGGTGGTCCCGCCGGAGTCCGCGAGAACCCACGGTGAGCACGAGACCCCGTGCCGCAGACGGCTGCACGGGGTCTCGTGCTGCCGGTGGGACCTCGCGGGAGGAGGACGGACCGGGTGGGCGTCAGGGGGCGCGCAGGCCCGAGAAGGCCAGGCCGACCACCGTGTCCGCCAGCTGGTCCGTGGTGTCCCCGGCCTCGGGCCGGTACCAGTCCACGATCGAGTTGATCATGCCCAGCAGCAGACGGGCCGCCGAGCGGCCGGAGAGGTCGTCGCGCACGGCGCCCTCGGCCTGGGCCCGCTCGATGAGCTCCCCCACCCGGCGGGTGACCGTGCGGCGCCGCTCGAGGGCGCGGGTCTCGACCTCCGAGTTCCCGCGCAGCCGCAGCAGCAGGGTCACGTAGGGCATCTGCTCCACGAGCACGCGCACGGTCCCGCGGATCACCCGCTCGAGCCGCGCCACGGCCGGCCCCTCGGCGGCCGCGGCGCCGGCCAGGACCTCCTCGAGCGCGTCGAGGGCGCGGGCGAGCGCCTGCTCGAGGATCTCCTCCTTGGACTCCACGTGGTGGTAGATCGCGGACTTGGAGATCCCCAGGTGCTTGGAGAGGGTCCCCATCGACGTCGCGTCGTAGCCGTGGACGTTGAAGACCTCCACGCAGACGCTCAGCAGCGTCTCGCGGTCGTAGCCGGGCCGGCCGCGGCGCGGCGTCTCGCCGGCCGGAGCGGCCGGCGCCGGGGCGTGCGTCATGGGGACC
This sequence comes from Kocuria sp. LUK, assembly GCF_021012935.1. NCBI lineage: Bacteria > Bacillati > Actinomycetota > Actinomycetes > Micrococcales > Micrococcaceae > Kocuria > Kocuria sp. LUK. The sequence goes on along the minus strand of NZ_JAJMZI010000004.1, from coordinate 206,742 downwards.
TCGATCGGGTGGGGAGGGCGCGGGGAGCAACGATCCTACCCCGCCGCCGGGTCCCCGGGTGTCCCCCGGGGACCCGGCGGCGGGGTCAGCGGCTCACTTGTCCCGCAGGTCGTAGACCCGGCGCAGCTTGCCCGAGGAGCGGGCGAGCGTGCCGGGCTCGGCGATGCGGATCGCGGCGGAGGAGCCGATCTTGGTCTTGATGGCGTGGACGAGCTTCTGCCCGCCGGCCTCGGCGGCCTCCACCGTGACCTCCTCGCGGCGCTCGATGTTGATGGTCATCTGGTCCATCCGGTTCGGCCGGGTGATCTCGAGCGTGAAGTGCGGGCTCAGCTCGGGCACCTGCAGGGCCAGCTCCTCGATCTGCGAGGGGAACAGGTTGACCCCGCGCAGGATGATCATGTCGTCCGAGCGGCCCGTGATCCGCCCCATGCGCCGGTGGCCGGGGCGGTCGGTGCCGGGCAGCAGCCGGGTGAGGTCGTGGGTGCGGTAGCGGATGATCGGCAGGGCCTCCTTGGTGAGGGAGGTGAACACCAGCTCACCGGGGCGGCCGGTCTCCTGGACCTCGTCCGTGAGGGGGTCGATGATCTCGGGGCGGAAGTGGTCCTCCCAGATGTGGGAGCCGTCCTTGGACTGCGCCGACTCGCCGGCCACGCCGGGGCCCATGACCTCGGAGAGCCCGTAGATGTCGCAGGCGTCGATGCCGAAGGTCGTCTCGATCTCCCGGCGCATCTCCTCGGTCCACGGCTCGGCGCCGAGCACGGCGGTGCGCAGGGAGGTCTCCCGGGGGTCGAGGCCGAGCTTCCGGAAGCCGTCGGCGATGGTCAGCAGGTAGGTGGGGGTCGAGAGGATGGCCTGCGGCTCGAAGTCGCGGATCATCTGGACCTGCTTCTCGGTCTGCCCGCCGGACATCGGGATGACGGCGCAGCCCAGGCGCTCGGCGCCGTAGTGGGCGCCGAGGCCGCCCGTGAACAGGCCGTAGCCGTAGGCGTTGTGGACCTTGTCCCCGGGGCGCACGCCCGAGAGCCGGAAGCAGCGGGCCACGAGGCTCGCCCAGGTGCTGATGTCGTTCTCGGTGTAGGCGACCACGGTGGGCTGGCCGGTCGTGCCGGAGGAGGCGTGGATGCGCCGGACCTCGTTCATCGGCACCGCGAGGGACTTGAAGGGGTAGGCCTTCCGGAGGAACTCCTTGTCCGTGTACGGGAACAGGCGCAGGTCCTCGAGCTCCTTGAGGTCGCCCGGGTGCACGCCGTGGTCGTCGAAGAGCTCCCTGTAGGCGGGCACGTTCTCGTAGGCGTGGTGGACGGTCCAGCGCAGCCGCTCGAGCTGCAGCGCCTCGATCCGGTCCCGGCTCATGGTCTCCTCGGGGTCCGGCTGGGACCGGTCCGCGGCAGGAGCGGCGGGGGCGTAGGGGTTCGGCACGGAGCACTCGGTCATGGTCAGGCCTCCTGGGACTGCGGGGCGGACGGCTGGGCGGACCCGGACGGCAGGGCGGGCTCGGGCTCCGCGGGCTGCTCGGCCGGGGGCGCGGCGCGGCGCGCCGGGTTGGGGATGGTGCGGCTGCGGCCGCGGAACTCGGCGACGAGCTCGCCGTCGGCCGTGACCTGGATGTCGTAGACACCGCTGCGGCCGGCCCGGGCGCGGACGGTGCCCACGGCCGTGAGGGTCTGCCCCCGGCGCGCGGAGGAGATGAAGTTGATGTCGCCGCCGGAGGCCACCGTGATGGTGCTGCCGTCGCCGGCGGGGTCGTTGCAGGCGAGGGCGAAGCACGTGTCGGCGAACGCGAAGATCATGCCGCCGTGGGCGATGCCGAAGCCGTTGAGCATCTCCTCGCGCAGGGTCATGCGGATCTGCGCGCTGCCGTACTCGGCGCGGTCCACCTCGATGCCCATCCAGCGGGACGCGTGGTCCCCGGCGAGGATGGGGTGGTCCTGGGCCATGTAACACTCCTCACAATTCACGACCGAATGTTCAGTAGACAATCCCAGAACGGCTCCCGTGTCAACCCGGAACGGACCCGCGGACCTGTTGACGGAGCCGCCGGGGGCGCATATTCTGAACGAACGGTCAGTTAGTCGCGGGGCACCCCGCGGATCCCACCACGTTTCGGAAGAGGGACACCATGACGTCGCAGAACACCGGGCTCCACGCCGTGCCCGCCGCGGACGCGGCCGAGCAGGCGGAGGCCGAGCGCGCGGGCCAGGAGCACTTCGACCGCATCATCGCCGAGGACTCCCGCATCGAGCCCCGCGACTGGATGCCCGCCGCCTACCGCAAGACGCTCGTCCGCCAGGTCTCGCAGCACGCCCACTCGGAGATCATCGGCATGCAGCCCGAGGGCAACTGGATCTCCCGGGCGCCCTCCCTCAAGCGCAAGGCCATCCTCATGGCGAAGGTCCAGGACGAGGCCGGCCACGGGCTCTACCTCTACTCCGCCGCCGAGACCCTGGGCACCCCGCGCCACGAGCTCAACCAGCAGCTGCTCGAGGGCCGGGCCAAGTACTCCTCGATCTTCAACTACCCCGCCCGCACCTGGGCGGACATGGGCGCCATCGGCTGGCTCGTGGACGGCGCGGCGATCGCCAACCAGGTCCCGCTGTGCCGGGCCTCCTACGGCCCCTACGGCCGGGCCATGGTGCGCATCTGCAAGGAGGAGTCCTTCCACCAGCGCCAGGGCTGGGAGATCCTCTACGAGCTCTCCCACGGCACCCCCGCCCAGAAGAAGATGGCCCAGGACGCCGTGAACCGCTTCTACGGCCCCGCCCTGCAGATGTTCGGCCCGCCGGACGAGGACTCCCCCAACTCCAAGCAGTCGATGGCCTGGAACATCAAGCGCTTCTCCAACGACGAGCTGCGCCAGCGCTTCGTGGACATGATCGTCCCGCAGGCCGAGGCCCTGGGCCTGACCCTGCCGGACCCGGACCTGAAGTGGAACGAGGAGCGCGGCCACTACGACTACGGGCCCCTGGACTGGGACGAGTTCAAGGCCGTGATCGCCGGCCGGGGCCCGTGCAGCTCCCAGCGCATGCAGCGCCGCCGGCAGGCCCACGACGACGGCGCGTGGGTCCGCGAGGCCGCCGCCGCCTACGCCCGCAAGACCGCCGCGGAGCACGCCTCCGCCGAGCTGATCGGAGCCTGACGCCCCATGAGCGAGAACACCGTGAGCACGATCGACGCCTCGGCCGGCGAGTGGCCCCTGTGGGAGGTGTTCGTGCGGTCCTCGCGCGGGCTCTCCCACGTCCACGCCGGGTCGCTGCACGCCCCCGACGCGACGATGGCGCTGCGCAACGCCCGCGACCTCTACACCCGCCGCAACGAGGGGACCTCCGTGTGGGTCGTGCCCTCCGACGCCGTCTCCGCCTCGGACCCCGACTCCAAGGGCGGGTATTTCGAGTCCCCGCAGGGCAAGAGCTACCGCCACGCGACCTACTACACGAAGAGCGAAGGGGTGAAGCACCTGTGAGCTTCGCGTCCCACGACTCCGCGACCAGGCAGAGCGCCGGCCAGGCCATCACCGCCGAGGAGATCGGCGCGAGCGGGGCCACCGCCCCCGAGGACGTGGCCCGCTACGCCCTGTGGCTCGGCGACGACGCCCTGATGCTCGCCCAGCGCCTCGGCTGGTGGATCGCCCGCGCCCCCGAGCTCGAGGAGGACATCGCGCTGGCCAACATCGCGCTGGACCTGCTCGGCCACGCCCGGTTCTTCCTCACCTACGCCGGCACGGCCTGGGGGAAGACCGAGGACGACCTCGCCTACTTCCGCGACGAGGAGGAGTTCCGCTCCTGCCGCCTCGTGGAGCAGGAGAACGGCGACTTCGGGCAGACCATCGCCCGGCAGCTGATCTTCTCCTACTACCAGTACGAGCTCTACCGCCGGCTCGTGGACTCCTCCGACGCCACCCTCGCCGCGATCGCCGACAAGGCGCTCAAGGAGGTCCAGTACCACCAGGACCACGCGAGCCAGTGGATCCTGCGCCTGGGCCTGGGCACCGAGGAGTCCAAGCGCCGCGTGCAGGAGGGGCTGGACTACATGTGGCCCTACGTCGACGAGCTCTTCCACGACGACGAGCTCATCGACGCGCTCGAGGGGATCGCCGTGCGCCCGTCCACGCTGCGGGCCGACTTCGACCGCCGCATCGCCGGGATCCTGGACGAGGCCGGCCTCGAGGTCCCCGGGATCCCGGGCGCCTGGGGCGGGGACCGCTCCGGGGAGTTCAGCGAGCAGCGCGGGCACATCCTGGCGGAGATGCAGGTGCTGGCCCGCCAGCACCCCGGCGCCACCTGGTGACAGGAGGACCTCCCATGACCCCGCACGACCACGGCGCCGAGGCCCCTGCGGCCGGCCTGGCGGTGCGCCCGGCCGACCCCGGGGCGGCCCGGGTGTGGGACGTCGCCACCACGGTGAACGACCCCGAGATCCCCGTGCTGTCCGTCGCCGACCTCGGCATCCTCCGCGACGCCCGGGTCGAGGACGGCCGGGCCGTCGTCGTCATCACCCCGACGTACTCGGGGTGCCCGGCGATGGGGACCATCACCGAGGACCTCGAGCGGGCCCTGCACGCCGCCGGCTGGGCGGACGTGCGCGTGGACCTCGTCCTGCAGCCCGCCTGGACCACCGACTGGATGACCCCGGAGGGGCGGGCCAAGCTCGAGGAGTACGGCATCGCCCCGCCCACCGGGCGCGCGGCGGCCGGGCCCGTCCGGCTCGGCCTGGCCGTGAAGTGCCCCCGCTGCCACTCCCTGAACACCCGCGAGATGACCCGCTTCGGGTCCACCGCGTGCAAGGCGCTCCACGTCTGCAACGAGTGCCTCGAACCCTTCGACTACTTCAAGGTGCACTGATGACCGACTCCACCGCCCAGGCCCCGGCCAAGCGCCGCGCCTCCTTCAACTCCCTCGAGGTCTCGCAGGTCCGCCGGCTCACCGCGGACTCGGTCGAGGTCGCCTTCGCCGTGCCGCCGGAGCTGGTCGAGGACTACGACTACCTGCCCGGCCAGTACGTGGCCCTGCGCGCCGAGATCGACGGCCACGAGGTCCGCCGCTCCTACTCGATCTGCGCCGAGCCGCGCCCGGGAGAGATCCGCGTGGCGATCAAGAAGGACATCGGCGGGGTCTTCTCCACCTGGGCCAACGAGCAGCTCGAGGCGGGCGACCGCCTCGACGTGATGAACCCCCAGGGCGCGTTCACCTCGAAGCTGCGGCTGACCTCGCTGAACGACCCCGAGAAGCTCGCCGCGGAGGAGGTCGCGAAGAACAGCAGCGTGCACCTGGTCGCCTTCGCCGCCGGCTCGGGGATCACCCCGATCATGGCGATCGCCAAGGCCGTGCTGCGCGCCTCGGAGACCTCGACCTTCGACCTCGTCTACGCCAACCGCTCGGCGATGGACGTGATGTTCGCCGAGGAGCTCGGCGACCTCAAGGACAAGTACCCCTCCCGCCTGGCCGTCCACCACGTGCTCTCCCGCGAGCAGCGGATCAGCCCCCTGATGTCGGGGCGGATCGACGCCGACAAGCTCAACGAGATCCTCGACGAGGTCGTCCAGGTCGACCGCACCGACGAGTGGTTCCTGTGCGGGCCCTTCGAGCTCGTCCAGCTGTGCCGCGACACCCTCGCCGCCCGCGGCGTGCCCGAGGAGAGCATCCGCTTCGAGCTGTTCACCACCGGCCGCCCCGAGAACCCGCAGGGCCAGCAGGGCCGCGTGGTCGAGGCCGACCCGTCCGGGGAGAACTACGGGATCGAGTTCACCCTCGACGGCCTCTCCAGCCGGATCGAGTCCCCGAAGAGCGCCCACGAGACCGTCCTCAACGCCGCCCTGCGCGTGCGCCCCGACGTCCCGTTCGCCTGCGCCGGCGGGGTGTGCGGCACCTGCCGCGCCAAGGTCGTCTCCGGGCAGTTCGAGATGGAGGAGAACTACGCCCTGGAGAAGGACGAGGTCGACGCCGGCTACGTGCTGACCTGCCAGACCCGCCCCACCACCGACGAGCTCGTGGTCGACTTCGACGCCTGAGCCCGCCCCGGGAGCCCGGTGCCGTCCCCGGCACCGGGCTCCCGTCCTGCCCGACCGCCCCGAGAACCCCGAGGAGACCCAGTGATCGACCTGACCATCGACGGCGCCGTGGCGGAGGTGGTGCTGAACGCGCCGCAGAAGATGAACGCCCTGGACGAGGCAGCCCTCGCCGAGCTGGGCGATGCCTACGCCGAGGCGGAGCGCGCCGGGGTGCGCGCCCTGGTGCTGCGCGGCGAGGGCCGCGGCTTCTGCGCCGGCCGGGACATCTCCGGGGTCGAGCCCGCCACCGACGACGCCTACGGCTACCTCGCCGGCAGGGTCACCCCGCTGCTGCGCACCATGAGCCGCTTCCCGGCCCCGACCTTCGCCGCCGTGCAGGGCGCGTGCCTCGGCGTGGGCCTGGGCCTGGCCATCGCCACCGACGTGGTCTACGTGGCGGAGAACGCCAAGATCGGCTCCCCCTTCGCCAACCTCGGGGCGACCCTCGACTCCGGCGGCCACGCCCTGTTCACCGAGCGGCTCGGCGCCCACCGCACGCTCGACCTGATCTACACCGCGGAGCTGATGAGCGGGGCCGAGGCCGTGCGCTCCGGCCTGTTCAGCCGCGCCGTGCCCGCCGAGGAGCTGCTCGAGTTCACCCGGGCCCGGGCCGCCGCCGTGGCCGAGGGCGCGACCGGAGCGTTCCTCGCCTCCCGCGAGCTCGTCGCCCAGATCCGCGACGAGCGGATCGGGCTGTGGGAGTCGGTGGAGAACGAGAACCGGGTGCAGGGCGAGCTGTGCCGCAGCGCGGACTACGCCGAGGGCTTCGCGGCGTTCCAGCAGAAGCGCAAGCCGCAGTTCACGGGCGAGCGCCCCGCCTGACCGGCACCGGCCCACGGGCCGCCCGTCCGCCCGGGCCACCCCGCCCGTCGCCGGGTCCCCACCGCGGCCGCGCCGCTGCCGTGGGGGCCCGGCGACGGGCGGGGTGGCCCGCGGGAGGACGAGGACGGGCGAGGAGGGCCAGGGGCGGCGTTACGCGGTCGGGGAACACGGCCGCGGGTGCGCCGCCGCGCCGCTACCGTGGGGGCATGACTGATACGGCGACCTCCTCGGTGTTCGACCTCTCGGGCTTCGACCGCTCCGTGCGGCCGCAGGACGACCTCTACCGCCACGTCAACGGCGCGTGGCTGGCCCGCACCGAGATCCCCGACGACAAGCCCTCGGTGGGGGCGTTCATCGAGCTGCGCGACCAGGCCGAGGCCGCGGTGCGCGAGCTGATCACGACGGCCCGCGCCGGGGACCCGCAGGAGGTCGAGTCGAAGATCGCGAACCTCTACGCGTCCTTCATGGACGAGGAGCGCATCGAGGCCCTCGGCGCCGGGCCGCTGGCCGCGGACCTCGCCGAGGTCGACGCCGTCACCGACGTCCCGGGCCTCGTGCGCCACCTGGGCCGGATGATCCGCCGCGGGATCGGCGGGCTGGTCGAGATCGACGTCGACTCCGACCCGGGCGACCCGGAGCGCTACCTGGCCTTCGTCGGCCAGTCCGGGCTGGGCCTGCCGGACGAGGAGTACTACCGGGACGACCAGCACGCGGACGTGCGCGCGGAGTACCTCGCCCACGTGGAGCAGATGCTCGCCCTGGCCGGGGTCGAGGACGCCGGTCAGCAGGCCCGTGCGGTCGTGGACCTCGAGACCCGCATCGCCGCCCACCACTGGGACAAGGTCACCGTGCGGGACCTGACGAAGATGTACAACCCCATGGCCTTCGAGGAGCTCGCGGCCACGACGACGGCGCTGGACTGGGCGCTGCTGGCCGAGGGCGCCGAGCTGCCCGTGTCCGCGCTGGCGACCGTCGTCAACGCCCAGCCCACCTTCTTCACCGGCGTGGAGGAGCTGCTGGAGGAGCAGCTGCTGGACGCCTGGCGCGCCTGGGCCCGCTGGCACCTCGTCTCGGCCCGGGCGCCGTGGCTGTCCGCGGAGTTCGTCGAGGCCGACTTCGCGTTCTACGGCACCGTCCTCTCCGGCACGCCGCGCCTGAAGGACCGGTGGAAGCGCGGCGTGGAGCTCGTCAACGGCGTGCTGGGCGAGGCGGTGGGCGAGCTCTACGTCGCCGCGCACTTCTCCCCCACCGCGAAGGAGCGGATGGACGAGCTGGTCGCGAACCTGCTGGAGGCCTACCGGATCTCCATCACGGAGCTGGACTGGATGACGGAGACGACCCGGCAGGAGGCGCTGAAGAAGCTCTCGCAGTTCACCCCGAAGATCGGCTATCCCGAGAAGTGGAAGGACTACTCCGCCCTGGAGATCCGTCCCGACGACCTCGTGGGCAACCTCGTGCGCACCCGCGCGTTCCGGCTCGCGGAGCTGGTGCGCAAGGCCGGCAACCCGGTGGAGAGGCACGAGTGGCTGATGACCCCGCAGACGGTCAACGCCTACTACCACCCGCTGCGCAACGAGATCGTCTTCCCGGCGGCGATCCTGCAGCCGCCGTTCTTCGACGAGCACGCCGACGACGCCGTGAACTACGGGGCGATCGGCGCGGTGATCGGCCACGAGATCGGCCACGGCTTCGACGACAAGGGCTCGACCTGCGACGGCGACGGACGGCTGCGCAACTGGTGGTCGGACGAGGACCGCCGCGCCTTCGAGGAGCGCACCGCGGCGCTCGTGCGCCAGTTCGACGACCTCGTCCCCGCCCAGTTCGGGGCCGACGGCCCGTCGGTCAACGGGGAGCTGACCCTGGGCGAGAACATCGGCGACCTCGGCGGGCTGTCGATCGCCCACCGGGCGTGGGAGCTCTCCCGGGACAGCGCCTTCGGGGCGGGCGAGCTGGTCGACGGCTACACCCCGGCCCAGCGGCTCTTCCTGTCCTGGGCCTACGTGTGGCAGCAGAAGTCCCGCGACGAGGCCCTGCGCCAGCGCATCGCCACGGACCCGCACTCCCCCAACGAGTTCCGCGCCAACCAGACGCTGCGCAACGTCCCGGCCTTCTACAAGGCCTTCGGGCTCACGGACGCGGACGAGCTGTGGCTGCCCGAGGCCGAGCGCGTGCGCATCTGGTGAGCGCCCGGGGGCTCAGCCCCCGTTCGAGGTGACCAGGTAGACGGCCACGGCGGCCCACAGGGCGAAGAGCACCGCCCCGACGACGAGCAGGGCCGTGCCGACCCAGCCGAGCACCCGCCCGGCGGTGGCGGGCACGCCCAGCTTCTCGGCCTCACCGGCCTGCCACACCGCGAAGGGCCCCAGCAGCGGCAGCACGACCACGCTGAGGATCCCGAGCACGAGCGCGGTCTCCGCGCGGGAGCGGCCCTCGAGCGCCTGCGGGCTCGGCCACGGCGGCACAGGGCCCCACGGCGGGGGCTGCTGCGGGGGCACCGGCTCCCCGCCGGGTCCGGACGGGGTGCTCACGACCGCTCCTCCGCCCCGTCCGCCGGGACCTCCCCGGCGGGGTCGCTGATGGCCGCGTTGGGCGCGAAGCGGCGGTTGGCGAGCACGGGCACGACCTCCCGCACCTCGTCGATGCGGGCGCGGCCGACCTCGGCGCACAGCACGGTCTCCTCCTCCCCCGCCTCGGCCACGACGACCCCGAGCGGGTCGAGCACCGCCGAGCGCCCGATCGTGTGCTCGGAGCAGGTGTCGGCGGCGACGACCCACACGGTGTTCTCGATCGCCCGCGCCTTCAGCAGCGCCTGCCAGTGGTCGACCTTGTGCTCCCCGGCGAACCAGGCGGCGGGCACGGCGAGCACCTCGGCCCCGGCGTCGACGACCGCCCGGCAGACCTCGGGGAAGCGCAGGTCGTAGCAGGTGATCATCCCGACCCGCAGCTCCCCCACCGGCACGACGGTCACGCCCCTGTCCCCGGGGCGGATGCGGTCGGACTCCCGGTGGCTGAACGCGTCGTAGAGGTGGAGCTTGCGGTAGGTGCCCAGGATCGCGCCGTCGGCGCCCACGGTCACGAGCGTGTTGTAGGGCCGCCCGTCCGCGGAGGTCTCGTAGCCGCCGGCGAGCACCGCGATGCGCGTGCGCGCGGCCAGGAAGGACAGCTGCTGGACGAACCCCGACCAGCCCTCCAGGACCCGCACGGCGAAGTCCTCGCCGATCAGCCGCTCGGCGAGCATCGCCTCCTCGGGGAAGACGATCAGCCCCGCCCCGGCGGCGGCGGCCTCCTCGGCCTGGCGGCGCATCGTCTCCAGGTTGCGGGCCGTGTCCGCGGTGGGCGCGAACTGTCCGACGGCGATCTTCACGGGGTCCTCCTCGGCGGGCGCGGGTGGGACTCCCACTGTAGCCCCGGCCCCGCCGCCGGTCCCCGCGTGACAGGATGGTGCCGCGGCCGCGCTCCCCCAGCGGCCACGGCACCGAGGAGGACGCACAGGACGTGGACGGGACGACGACGCAGGAACCGCACGAGCCCCCGCGGCGGGGACGGCTCACGGAGCGCGTGCTGGGCGGCGGGGAGGACCCGGACCCGCGGTTCACGCTGGCCAACGAGCGGACCTTCCTCGCCTGGATCCGCACGTCGCTGGCCTTCCTCGCCGGCGGCATCGCGATCGAGGCGTTCACCGGCGAGCTCTTCGACGAGCCGGTCCGCACGTTCCTCGCCGTGGTCCTGCTGCTGCTGAGCATGCTCGTCAGCGCGGGGGCGACGTTCCGCTGGATCGGCGTCGAGCGCAGCATGCGCCGGCAGGCGCCGCTGCCGCTGCCCCTCATCGCGCCGCTGCTGGCCGTGGGCGGGGCGGTCGCGGCGGGGGTGCTCGTCGTCGTCGTCCTGCAGGCCTGACGGTGGCCGCCGCACGCCGCGGGCGGCCCCCGTCCCGGCCGCACCGCGACCCCGGGCTGCAGCCCGAGCGCACCACGATGGCCTGGGGACGCACCCTGATGTCCCTCGTGGTGGTCGCGGCGGTGTTCCTGCGCTGGCTCCCCCACCACGGGCCGTTCGTGCTCGTGCTCTTCGTCCTCGCCTGCCTCACGGCCGGGGCCGTCTACCTCACCCAGCGGCCGCGCTACGCGCGCGGGGCCCGGGGCATCGCCCGGGAGCGGGCCGAGCCGGAGGTCGCCGCGGTGCTGGCGACCTCCGTGGCGATGCTCGCCCTCGCCTCCCTGGGGATCTGGGTCGTGCTCGTCCTCGCCTGAGGCCGCCCGGGCGCGGGGCCTCAGTCGATGAGGTCGCGGACCACGATGGTGGCGTCCCGGTCCGGGCCCACGCCGATGGCCGACATCCGGGTCCCGCTCATGGCTTCGAGCGCCTCGACGTAGGCACGGGCGTTGGCGGGCAGGTCCCCGAGGGTGCGGCAGCCGGTGATGTCCTCGTCCCAGCCGTCGAAGTGCTCGAGGACCGGCTTCGCGTGGTGGAACTCGGTCTGGGTCATCGGCATCTCGTCGTGCCGCACGCCGTCGACGTCGTAGGCCACGCAGACCGGGATGCGCTCGATGCCGGTGAGGACGTCGAGCTTGGTCAGGAAGTAGTCCGTGAAGCCGTTGATGCGGGAGGCGTGGCGGGCCATCACGGCGTCGTACCAGCCGGTGCGGCGGGGCCGGCCGGTGTTGACCCCGAACTCCCCGCCGGTCGTGCGCAGCTGCTCGCCCATCGCGTCGAAGAGCTCGGTGGGGAACGGGCCGGCGCCCACGCGGGTCGTGTAGGCCTTGATGATCCCGATCGAGCGGGTGATGCGGGTGGGGCCGATGCCCGAGCCCACGGAGGCGCCGCCGGCGGTCGGGTTGGAGGAGGTCACGAACGGGTAGGTGCCGTGGTCGACGTCCAGGAAGGTCGCCTGCCCGCCCTCCATGAGCACGACCTTGTCCTCGTCCAGGGCCCGGTTGAGCAGCAGGGTGGAGTCCACGATCATCGGGGCCAGCCGCTCGGCGTAGGCCAGGAAGTACTCCACGACCTCCTCGACCTCGATGGCCCGGCGGTTGTAGAGCTTCACGAGCAGCTCGTTCTTCTGCCGCAGCGCGCCCTCGATCTTCTGCCGCAGGATCGACTCGTCGAGCACGTCCTGGACCCGGATGCCGAGCCGGCCGACCTTGTCCATGTAGGTGGGGCCGATGCCGCGGCCGGTCGTGCCGATTGCGCGCTTGCCGAGGAAGCGCTCCGTGACCTGGTCCATCGTCTGGTGGTAGGGGGCCACGAGGTGGGCGTTGGCGGAGATCCGCAGCCGGGAGGTGTCCGCCCCGCGCGCCTCGAGCCCGTCGATCTCCTCGAACAGGGCCTGGGGGTTGACCACCACGCCGTTGCCGATCACGGGCACGGCGTTGGGGCTGAGGATCCCGGCGGGCAGGAGCTTGAGCTCGAACTTGTCCCCGCCCACCACCACGGTGTGCCCGGCGTTGTTGCCGCCGTTGGGCTTGACCACGTAGTCCACGCGGCCCCCCAGCAGGTCGGTGGCCTTGCCCTTGCCCTCGTCGCCCCACTGGGCGCCGACGATCACGATTGCTGGCATCGAACGTCTCTCCTGCCTGGCTGGTGCGGGACGGCGCCCGCGGCGCCCGGCGGCGTGCACCGGCCGGACACGACAACGCCCCGGGTCCGTCCGGTCCCGCCCGCCCGGTCGATCGGGTGCCACGGCGGCGGGAGGAGGTCCAGGGGCTCTTACCGGGCAAGTCTACCGGTCCGTCGGGGCCCAGGGACCGCGACGCCGCCGGTGGGCTACCCTCGGTGCCCATGAGCTCCCCCTCCTCGTGGACCGCGCCCGGCCCGGAGGCCCCCGGTGCGGCCCCTGCCGCACCGGGGGCCCGGCTGAAGGCCCGCCACCTCGTGATGATGGCCCTGGGCAGCGCGATCGGCACGGGGCTGTTCATCGGCTCCGGGGCCGCGGTGCGCACCGCTGGGCCCGCCGTGCTGCTGTCCTTCCTCGTGGCCTGCGTGCTGCTCGTGCTCGTGATGCGCGCCCTCGGCGAGATGGCCGCCGCCGACCCGTCCCCCGGCGCCTTCTCGACCTGGGCCGAGAACGCCATGGGCCGCACGGTGGGGCGGACCCTGGGCTGGCTGTGGTGGGCGCAGATCGTGGTGGTCGTCGCCGCGGAGGCCACGGCCGCCGCCCAGCTGCTCACGGAGCTGTGGCCGGTGACCGAGCAGTGGGTGCTCGCCCTCGTGTTCATGGTCGTGTTCACGGGGGTCAACCTCGTGAAGGTGCGCACGCTGGGCGAGACGGAGTTCTGGTTCGCGCTCATGAAGGTCCTGGCCGTGGTGGCGTTCCTCGCGGTCGGGGTGGCGCTGCTGCTGGGCCTGCTCGAGGTCCCCTCCCCGGGGCTGCGCAACCTCACCGCGCACGGCGGCTTCCTGCCCACCGGCCTGACCGGGGTCGCGGCGGCGCTGCTCGTGGTGATCTTCGCCTTCGGCGGCACGGAGCTCGTGACCATCGCCGCGGCCGAGACCGAGGACCCGCAGCACAACGTGGCGCGGGCGATCCGCACGATCCTCGTGCGCATCCTCGTCTTCTACGTCGGGGCGGTGACCGTCATGGTCCTCGTGCTGCCGTGGAACGACGAGCAGCTCTCGGTCAGCCCGTTCGTCGCCGTCCTGGAGGCCGCCGGCGTGCCGGGGGCCGACGTGGTCATGGCCGTGATCATCATCCTGGCGCTGCTCTCGGCGCTCAACGCCAACATCTACGGCTCCTCGCGGATGCTGTACTCGCTCGCCCGCCGCGGCTCCGCCCCGCGCGCGTTCGCGGACCTCAGCGACCGGGGCGTGCCCCGCACCGCGGTGGTGGTCTCCGTGGTCTTCGGCTTCGCCGCCGTGGTGCTCAACTACCTGTGGCCCGAGACCGTGCTGCTGTGGATGCTCAACACCGTGGGCGCGACCTGCCTCGTGGTCTGGGGCCTCGCGCTCGTCTCCCAGATCGTGCTGCGCCGCCGCGCGGACCGCGCCGGGACCGTGCTGCCCCTGCGGATGTGGGCGTTCCCGTGGCTGTCCTGGTTCGCGCTGGCCCTGCTGGCCGGGATCGTGCTGCTCGGCCTGCTCGACGACGCCGTGCGGGTGCAGCTGCTCCTGACCGCCGGGCTGGTGGCGCTGATCGCCCTGCTGGCCCGCACCCTCGGCCGCCGGGAGCCCGCCCGCCGCTGAGCACGGCGGGCGGGCTGCCGCTCAGCCGCCCTGCCCGCCGGCCAGCTCGGCGAGCAGCTCGTCCAGCCGCTCGTAGCCCTGGGTCATGCCGTCCTCCATCCCGGAGGCGGCCATGGCGTCGCGGGCGGCGACGGAGGCGTGGACGGTGTGGCCGACCAGCCGGCAGCGGCCGTCGCCGAGGTCCTCGAAGCGCAGGAACTCGAGGTCGACCGCGTCCGGTGCACCCAGGTACTCGAAGGTCTGGACGATGAGCTCGTCGCGGCGCACGGTGTGGAAGGTCCCGCGGAAGCCGTACTCCTCCCCGCCCTCCTCGGGGGTCTGGGCGAAGGCCCACGCGCCCCCGGTGCGGCAGTCGTGCTGCTGGATGCGGGTCCGCAGCCCGCGCGGGCCGATCCACCGGGCGTAGAGCTCGGGGTCGGCGTGGGCGCGGAAGACCTCCGCGACGGGGTGGTCGAACTCGCGGGCGAAGTCGATGTACGGCAGCCCGTCCGGGATGCTCAGCTCGAGGGGGTGTCCCATGGTGATCGGTCCTTCTCGGCGGCGCCGCGGGGCGCGGCGCGGGTCTCGAGCACGGCGTCGAGGCGGCGGAACTGCTCCTCGCGGACCGTCCGGTACCGGTCGATCCAGGCGGTGAGCGCCTCCAGCCGTGCGGGTTCCAGGTGGACGGGCCGGCGCTGGGCGTCACGGCTGCGCGTGACGAGCCCGGCCCGCTCGAGCACCCGGACGTGCCTCGAGATCGCCTGGACGGAGATCTCGAAGGGTTCCGCCAGCTCGGTCACCGTGGCCGGCCCCTTGCTGAGGCGGGCGACGAGGCGGCGGCGGACCGGGTCGGCCAGCGCCAGGAAGGCCCGGTCCAGCTGCTCCTCGTCCACGGCGTCCTCGCCCTTCCTGTTGCTCAACACTCCGGTTGATCAATTGGAGTGTTGAGAACAATGCTACGCCGCCCGCCGCGCCCCGTGAAGGGCGCCGCCCGTGGCCACGGCCACCCCGCTGGTCCACGTCCCGCACGACGTCGAGGCCAGGTCCGGGCTCGACCCGGTGCTGCGCCGCCGGCCGGCCCTCGCCGACCGGAAGGCCGGCGGGGTGGGCGTGCTCGCCCGCGGCCGGCCCGGCGGGGCCGTCCCGCCGGGCGGGCCCGGTCCGCTAGCGTGGCGGGATGCACACGGACGCCGCAGCAGCGCACACCGCACAGGATCCGGACCACCGGGTGCTGCGCGCCGGGATCGTCGGCTACGGGATGGCCGGGCGGGACTTCCACGCCCCGCTGCTGCGCCGGGCGGGGTGGCGGGTCGGCGACGTCGTCACCGCCGACCCGGGCCGCCGCGCCGCCGCCGAGGCCGACTGGCCGGGAGTGCGGGCGCACCCGGACCTGACCGCCCTGCTCGAGCGGTCCCGGCCGGACCTGCTCGTCGTGGCCTCGCCCAGCGGCCGGCACGTCGAGCACGCCCTGGCGGGGCTCGAGGCGGGGGTCCCGGTGGTCGTCGACAAGCCGTTGGCCCTGGACCGGGACGGGGCGGCGGCCCTCGTGCGGCGGGCCGAGGAGACCGGGACGCCACTGACCGTCTTCCACAACCGGCGCTGGGACGCCGAGCAGCTGACCCTGGAGCAGGTGCTGGCCGGGGGGCGCCTGGGCACGGTGCACCGCTTCGAGCGGCGCTGGGAGCGGTGGCGCCCGGTGCCCAAGGACCGGTGGCGGGAGAACGCCGTGGGCGAGGGCGGTCTGCTGCTGGACCTCGGCGCGCACCTGGTCGACGCCGCGCTGCGGCTGTTCGGTCCCGTCACCGCGGTGCGCGCCGAGCTGCGGGCGCTGACCACCCCGACCGAGGACGACGTCTTCCTGGCCCTGGAGCACGCCGGCGGCGTGCTCAGCCACCTCACGGCCGGCAGCCTGGTCGGCGCCCCGGGCCCGCGCACCCGGGTGCTCGGCTCGGCCGGGGCGTTCCTGGTCCCCGGCCACGACGACGCCCCGGGGCCCTTCGACGTCCTGGACCCGGGCGAAGGCATGGCCGGGTGGCTGGTCCGCGGCGCCGAGGCCGAGCCCGTGCCCACCGCCGCGGGCGGGCCCGCGGACTTCTACCGGGCCGTGACCCGCTGGCTCACCGCCGGCGGGCCGGTGCCGGTGGACCCGTGCGAGGCCGTGGCGGTCGCCGCGGTCCTCGACGCCGCCCGGCGCAGCGCCCGCACGGGCGCCGCGCAGCGCCCGGCCGGGGACTGAGCCGGACGGGCCCCGGCCTCAGCCCGCCTGCGCGGGCAGGTCCGGGAACGCGGCCGCGACCCCCGCGTGGCGGATCCTCCCGGCCTCGACGTTGAGCCCGGCGGCGAACTCGGGGTCCTCGGCCAGGGCCCGTTCGGGACCGCGGGCCAGGCGCACCACGTACGGAGTCGTGGCGTGGGCCAGGGCGCGGGTCGCGGTGCGCGGCACGGCGCCGGGCATGTTGGCCACGCAGTAGTGGGTGATGCCGTCGACCTCGAACGTGGGCTCGTCCCAGGTCGTGGCGTGGGAGGTCTCGAAGCACCCGCCCTGGTCGATGGCGACGTCGACGAGCAGCGCGTGCTCGTGCAGGGTCGTCAGGTGCTCCCGGCGCACGAGCTTGGGCGCGGCCGCGCCGGGGACCAGCACCGCGCCGATCACGACGTCGGCCCCGGCGATCTCCTCGGCGAGCACGTGCTCGTCGCTCATCAGCACGCGGGCGCGGTGGCCCATCAGGTCGGTCAGCTCCCGCACGCGCACCCCGGAGGCGTCCAGCACGGTGACGTCGGCCATCAGCCCGGAGGCCGCGAGCGCCGCCTGGGTGCCCACGGCGCCGCCGCCGATCACCACGACCCGGGCCGCCGCCACCCCGGGGACCCCGCCCATGAGGATCCCCGGTCCGCCGGCGTTGGACTGCAGGTGGTGGGCGGCGGCCTGGGCGGCGAGCCGGCCGGCGATCTCGGACATCGGCTGCAGCAGCGGCAGGGTGCGTCCGGCGCGGACGGTCTCGAAGGCCACGGCCCGGGTCCCGGCGGCCACGAGCGCCTCGGTGAGGGGCCGGTCGGCGGCCAGGTGCAGGTAGGCGAAGAGGGTGAGGTCGGGGCGGAGGAAGCCGTGCTCGGCCGCGACCGGCTCCTTGACCTTGACCAGCAGCTCCGCCTGCTCCCAGACCTCCTGCTGGGTGGCCGGCCGGGCCCCGGCGGCGGCGTAGGCGTCGTCGTCGAAGCCCGAGCCCTCCCCCGCGCCCGACTCGACGAGGACCTCGTGGCCCTCCTGCACGAGCCGGGTGACGCCGGCGGGGACGAGCCCCACCCGCCGCTCGGCCGGCTTGATCTCCCGGGGCACCCCGATGCGCATGGCTCCCGCCCTTCTCCGGTCGCGGCCGCGGCGCCGTCGCCGGGCGCAGCGGTGCCGCTCAGCCTACGCCCCCGCCGGATTGTTGACAATCTGCAATGGGTGTTCCCATCATGGGTCATGGCCACTTCGTACCTGCCCGCCGAGCCGGCGGACCCGGCCGGCTCCCGCCCCGCGGACCCCGACGTGCGCCCGGCGCTGTTCTCCCCGGCGGAGTACGACCGGCGCCTGGAGGCCGTGCGCCGGCGGATGGCGTACCAGGGCCTGAGCGCCCTGGTGGTCACCGACCCCGCGAACATCTTCTACCTGACCGGCTACGACGCCTGGTCCTTCTACACCCCGCAGATGCTCTTCGTCCCGCTCGAGGGCGAGATGCTCCTGTACCTGCGCGAGATGGACGCCAACGGCGCCTTCCGCACGAGCTGGCTGCCGCAGGAGCAGCTCATCGGCTACCCCGAGCGCTACGTCCACCGCCCCCACCTGCACCCCTTCGACTGGGTGGCCTTCGACCTGCGCCGGCGCGGCCGGATCGCCCCGGCCACCAAGGGGTGCGTGGGCCTGGAGATGGACGCGCACTTCTTCTCCCCCAAGGGCTACCGCGCGCTGGTCAACGCCCTGCCGGAGTGGACGCTCGTCGACGCCTTCGAGCTGGTGAACTGGGTGCGGGCCGTGAAGTCGGAGGCCGAGATCCAGTACCTGCGCACCGCCGGACGGGTCACCGCCGCCGCCATGCAGGCGGCCATCGACGCCATCGAGCCGGGAGCGCCCCAGAACCGGGTGGCCGCCCAGATCGCCCGCGCGCAGGCCGAGGGCGTCGACGGCGCCTGGGGGGACTTCCCTGCCATCGTCCCGATGCTGCCCACCGGGGCCTCCGCCGACACCCCGCACCTGACGTGGTCCGACCGGGTCCTGCAGCCCGGCGACGCCGTGGTCGTGGAGCTGGCCGGGGCCCACCGCCGCTACCACGTGCCGCTCGCGCGCACCGTGATGCTGGGCCCGCCCTCCGACGAGCTGCTGCGCCTCGAGGCGGCCGTGGCCGAGGGGCTGCAGAGCGTGCTCGACACCGTGGCCGAGGGCGTGCCGGTCCGGGAGCTCGCGAGCGCGTGGAACTGGGCGCTCGCCGGGCACGGGCTCGAGAAGCACAGCCGGCTCGGCTACTCCATCGGCATCGGCTACCCGCCCGACTGGGGCGAGCGCACCATCAGCATCCGCAGCGAGGACGAGTCCGTGCTCGCCGAGAACATGACCTTCCACATCATCTGCGGCATGTGGATGACCGGGTACGGCTACGAGGTCTCGGAGTCGGTGCGCGTCACGCGCACCGGCGTGGAGACCTTCACCTCGTTCCCCCGAGCCCTCATCAGGAAGTGAGACCCCCATGACGATCACCACCGCCCGCCTGACCACGGTCGACGACCTCGCCGTCAAGCCCACCCGGGGCCTCACCGGGGACCCCGCCCAGGGCCTGCTGCCGCTGGCCCGCCGGGCCGACGGGCTCATCGGCTCGGTCATCGACTCCTCCACGTCCCTGCTCGCGGCGCAGAGCCACGATGTCGTGCGCTTCGCCATGGGCGCCCCGGCCGCCGAGACGGTGCCCACCGAGGAGTTCCGCCGGATCGCGGCGGAGGTCCTCGACAGCTCCTCCTTCACCTACGGCGCGACCGAGGGCGAGCCGGGCCTCATCGAGACGGTCGTGGACCACCACTCCACCACACCGGAGCCCACCCGGCCCGAGCGCCTGGTCATCACCTCCGGCGGCATGCAGGGCCTGGACCTGGCGTTCAAGCTCTTCGTGGACCCGGGGGACCTCGTGGCGGTCGAGAGCCCCACCTACACCAACGGCTCCGGCACGGCCCTGGGCTACGGCGCCGACATCCTGGAGGTCCCGATGGACCGGGACGGGATGGACGTGGACGCGCTCGAGACCCTCGTGGCCGAGGCCGGCCGGACGCCGCGGGTGATCTACACGATCCCGAACTTCCAGAACCCCTCCGGCACCACCCTCAGCGAGGACCGCCGGCGGCGCCTGCTCGACCTGGCCCACCGGTGGGGCTCGATCATCCTCGACGACGACCCCTACGGCGGGCTGCGCTTCGCCGGCGCCGAGGTCCCCGGCTTCCGCGCGATCAGCCCGGACGACCCGCTGGTCTTCTCGGTGCGCACGTTCTCCAAGGTGCTGGCCCCGGGGCTGCGCGTGGGCTGGGTGGACGCGGACCCGCGGCTGCGCAAGCTGCTCATCGCGGGCAAGCAGACCATGGACACGTGCACGAACGTGCCCAACCAGCACATCGTGGAGCGCTTCGTGCGCCGGGGCGGCTACGACGAGCACCTGGCGGGCCTGCGCGCGGAGTACCTCCGGCGCAAGGAGGCCATGGACGCCTCGATCGCCCGGCACCTGGGTCCGCGCGTGCGCACGACCGACCCCGAGGGCGGGTTCTTCCTCTGGGTCACCCTGCAGGGCGAGGACGCCCGCGTGCGGACCTCGCGGCTGTTCGAGATCGCCCTCGCGGAGGGCGTGGCCTTCATCCCCGGTCCGGCGCTCTCGCCCTCGGGCCGGTTCGAGGACGCCTTCCGCCTCTGCTTCGCCTCGACCACCCCGGAGCGCACGGAGGTGGGCCTGCAGCGCCTGGCCCGCGCCCTGGACATCGCCCGCGACGAGGCGGACCGCTGAGCCCGCAGGCCCGGCCCGCCGCCCGCCGGGGGTCCTCCCCCGGCGGGCTCGAGCGCGCCGTCCTGGACGCGATCGAGCCCGACGACGTCGTCGCCCTGACCCGCGCCCTCGTGGACGCCGGCGGGGAGAACCCCGGCGGGACGGAAGAGCGCACCGCGCAGGTCCTGGCGGAGGCCGGACGGGCCCGCGGGCTGGCCGTGCGCACAGACCCGGTCGCCCCCGGGCGGCCGAACGTCGACGTGGAGCTGCCCCCGGGCGGGCCCGTCGGGAACGGCCCCGGCCTGCTCTTCCTCGGGCACTCCGACGTGGTGCCCGCCGGACCGGGCTGGAGCCGGGAGCCGTTCCGCTCGGCCGTGGAGCACGGCCGGCTGTACGGGCGCGGGGCCACCGACATGAAGGGCGGCCTCGCGGCCGTGCTGGTGGCCGTGGCCGCCCTGCGGCGGGCCGGTGCGCCGCTCGCGGGGCCCGTGCGCCTGGCCTGCACCGTGGACGAGGAGGACCTCGGCACCGGCATCCGGCACCTGAGCCGCCGCGGTCTCGGCCGGGCCTTCCGCGGCTGCGTGGTCGCCGAGCCCACCGACCTGCAGACCGTCGTGGCCTGCCGGGGCGACGCCTACCTCGAGCTCGAGGTGACGGGGGTGCCGGCGCACTCCGGGCGGCCGGCGGACGGGCGCAACGCCGTCGACGCCGCGGCGCGGGTGCTCGAGCTCGTGCGCGCGGACCACGCGCGCCTGCAGCAGGACCTCGACCCGCTGCTGGGCGCCGGGTCGTGGAACGTCGGCCGGATCGAGGGCGGGCGCACCACCTCGATGGTCGCCCCCTCCTGCCGCGTGTGGCTGGACCGCCGGCTGATGCCCGGGGAGGACCCGCACCGGATCGCCCTGGACCTGCTGGCCGCCGTGGCCGCCGCCGGCATCGACCGGGACGGCATCACGGTGACCGCCGAGGTCACCATGGCCATGCCCGGCTTCCGCACCCCCGTCGACCACCCCCTGGTGACCACGGCCCACGACGCCGTCGCCGGGCTCGGCGGGCCGGCGTCGGTCGGCGGCTGGACGGCGGCCTGCGACGGCGGCTTCGTCGCCCGCGACCACGGCGTGCCCACGGTCGTCATGGGTCCGGGCGGCCTCAACGACCAGGCGCACCAGGTCGACGAGTCGGTGGGCACGGACGAGCTGGTCCTCGCCGCCCGCGCCTACGCCCTGACCGCCCTGCGCCTGCTGGGCGGCTGAGGACCCGGCCGTCGCGGCACCCCGGCCGGGGGCCGCGGCGGCCGTCCGCACGTCCGGGGCCGCGACCCCTGCGCGCCCGTCCCGCGACGTCCCCGTCCGCACCGCCCGGGTCCGTGCGGTCCCGCTGTCCGCGCCTCCCGTCCCGGCACGCGGGAAGCCCCCGGTCCGCACCCCGGGACGGGGTGCGGGCCGGGGGCCGGGCGCTCAGGAGCGGGCGCGGACGAGGTCCTGGGGCTTGGTCTCCGGGATCTCGGTGCCGCGCAGGGAGGCGCCGACGGTCTCCTTCATCGCCCGCACCGCGACCAGTCCCACGACGCAGGCGGCCATCATGTAGAAGGCGGGCACCAGCGGGTTGCCCGTGGCGCCGATGAGCGCCTCGTTGGCCAGCGGGGCGGTGCCGCCGAAGACGGCCGTGGCGAGGTTGTAGGTGATCGCGAACCCGGCGTAGCGCACCTGGGTCGGGAACATCGCGGGGAAGGTCGCCGAGATGGTGGCCAGCTGCGGGATGTAGAGCAGGCCCAGGACCGCGAAGCCCAGCAGCGCCCACCAGAACCCGTTGGCCATCAGCATGTACATCGGGATGGCCAGCACGAACAGTCCGATCAGCGAGGCGTACCACATGGGCTTGCGCCCGACCCGGTCCGAGAGGGCCCCGGCGAACGGGATGACGAGCATCATCGCGAACTGGGCGACGAACATGATGGTCAGCACCGTCTGGTTCGCCATCCCCGTCTGCCCCTCGAGGTAGGTGGGCATGTAGCTCAGCAGCGTGTAGTTCACGACGTTGAGCGCGATGACGAGCCCCGTCATGACGAGCATGGGACGCCAGTAGCGGGTGATCAGGTCCTTGAGGGCCATGCCGGCGGAGGACTCCGTGTGCCCGGACTCCTCCAGCTCCTGGAAGACGGGCGAGTCGGCGAGCCGGGAGCGCAGGTAGAGGCCGACCAGGCCCATGGGCCCGGCGAGCAGGAACGGGATGCGCCAGCCCCACTCGCTCATGGCGTCGTTGCCCAGCACGACCTCGCCGAGCAGGACGATCAGCGAGCCGAGGGCGAAGCCGGCGAGCGTGCCGAACTCCAGGAAGCTGCCGAGGAAGCCGCGCCGCTTGTCCGGGGCGTACTCGGCCATGAAGGTCGCGGCGCCGCCGTACTCGCCGCCGGTCGAGAAGCCCTGGACGGCGCGCAGCAGGATCAGCAGGATCGGCGCGGCGATCCCGATGGTCTCCACCGTGGGCAGCAGGCCGATGCAGAAGGTCGCCCCGGCCATCAGGATGATCGTCAGGGCGAGGATGCGCTTGCGGCCGAGGCGGTCGCCGAGCGGCCCCCAGAACAGACCGCCCAGCGGGCGGACGAGGAACGAGAAGGCGAAGGTGCTCAGCGCCAGGATCGTCCCGTACTCGCCGGGGAAGAAGTTCTGGGTGATGTAGACGACCGACACGGCGTAGACGCCGTAGTCGAACCACTCGGTGGCGTTGCCGATCGCGGAGGCCGCGACGGCGCGGTTGACCGTCCTGGCGTCCGGCTCGGGGCGGCCCGTCGCCGGGTCCCGGGGCACGTGCTCGTCCCCGTGGGCGGGACGGCCGGGGGTGTGGTGTGCGTTCATGACAGCCTCCGTCGGAGTTCGTGCGGTGCACCGGCCGGGAGCCCGGTCGTGCGGGGCCCGGCACTCGGCGCGCCGGAGCCCGGGTTCTTCGTGGTGGGGAGCTCGGTGCGCCGGGGACCGTCCCGGTGGCGCCGCCGGCCGCGGCGCCCGGCGGCTGCGTGCTCAGCCACGGCCGGCCACCGCCCGGGCCGGGCGCCGCGTCCCCCAGTCGACGGCCTGCTCGTAGGCCTGCGCCGCGCGCAGCACCGTCCGGTCCGCGTGGCGGGGGCCGACGACCTGCAGCCCGGCGGGGAGGCCTGCCTCCGTGAAGCCGCAGGGCACGCTCACCGCCGGCTGCTGGGTCATGTTGAAGGGGTAGGTGTACGGGGTCCAGCTGGTCCAGTCCCGGGAGTGCCAGCCCTCGGGCACGTCGCGGTCCCGGGGGAAGGCGGGGATCGGCAGGGTGGGGGTGAGCAGCAGGTCGTAGGTCTCGTGGAAGCGGCCCATGGTCACGCCCAGGTCCATCCGCACCGCGGTGGCGTCGAGGAAGTCGGAGGCACTGATCTCCCCCAGCTCCTCGATGCTGCGGCGCAGCCCCGGGTCGACCCGGTCCATCGCGCCGGGACCGTAGCCCTCGAGGACCTTGGCCGCACCGGCGAACCACAGGACGTGGAACGCCTCGACGGGGTCCTCGATGCCGGGGGCCACCTCCTCGACCACGGCACCGAGCTCCTCGAAGGCCCCGGCGGCGGCCCGGACCAGCCGGTCGATCTCCGGGTCGTTGCGCCCGAAGCCCAGCGTCGGCGAGAAGGCGATGCGCAGCCCGCGCACCCCGTCCTCGAGCCCGTCCAGGAAGGAGCCCGTGGGGGTCGGCAGCGCGGACCAGTCCCGGGAGTCGAAGCCCGTGATGACGTCCAGCAGCAGGGCGGCGTCGGCCACGGTGCGGGTCATCGGACCGGCGTGGGCCAACGTGCCGAACGGGCTCGCCGGGAACATGGGGACGAGGCCGTAGGTGGGCTTGAGCGCCACCGTGCCCGTGAAGGCGGCCGGGATGCGGACCGAGCCGCCGCCGTCCGTGCCCACCGACCACGGGCCCATGCCCGTGCCCACAGCGGTCGCGCTGCCGCCGCTGGAGCCGCCCGAGGTCAGCTCGGCGTTCCACGGGTTGCCGGTCGAGCCGTGGCGCAGGGAGTCGGTGACGCCCTTCCACGCGAACTCGGGCGTGGTCGTCTTGCCCAGGAGCACGGCGCCGGTCTCCCGCAGCCGGGCCACGCAGGGGGCGTCCTCCTCCCACGGGCGGTCGGCGTCGATCAGCCGGGTCCCCCTCAGGGTCGGCCGGCCCCGGGTGTAGAAGATGTCCTTGACGGACGTGGGCACGCCGTCGCCGGGGCCCAGCGGCTCCCCGGCCCGCCAGCGCCTCTCCGACGCCTCGGCCGCCTGCAGCGCCTGCTCCCCGTCGACGGAGACGAAGGCGTTGACGGTGCCGTCGAGGTCGTCGACGGCCTGCAGGGCGGCCCGCGCGGCGTCGACCGGGGAGAGGCTGCCGCTGCGGTAGCCCTCCAGCAGCTCCAGTGCCGTGAGGTCGGTCAGATCGCTCATGTGCTCTCCCTGTCGTCGCAGCCCTCGGCCGGCACCCTGCGCCCCGGTCCCCGGACCTCGGGGCCCTCCGCGGCTGCTCCGCACGGGGCGGGCGGTGTGCCGCCCGGAGACCACCCGATGTCGTCCGATTGTCTACAACTGGAGCATAGGGGTCGAGTGTGATCCAGGCAACACCGTGCCGGCACATGTCAGCCCGGCGCCGTTGCCCGCGCCGGAGCGGGCCGACCACCCGGAGGTGCCGTCACCCCCGGCCGACTGAGGGTATGATTGTGGACAATCTTCACTTTCCGCGGTTCGCACGGCCGGAGGCACGATGACCAGTCCCACGCTCCATCCGGTGGTCCAGGAGACCACCCCCGCCCTCATCGCACGGCAGCTGCGCCGGGCCGTCGGCGAGGGCGAGCTCGCCCCGGGGCAGCAGCTGAACGAGGCCGAGCTCAGCCGCCGGCTGGGGGTCAGCCGCGGCCCCCTGCGGGAGGCCATGCAGCGGCTCACCCAGGAGGGTCTGCTGGTCAGCATCCGGAACCGGGGCGTGTTCGTCATCGAGGTGACCGACGACGACGTGCGGGACATGTACCTGGCCCGCACGGCCGTGGAGCGGGCCGCGGCGGCGCGGGCCATCGAGGTCGACGGCGCGCACGCCGGCGCCCGCCTGGCCGAGGTGGTCGGGACCATGGCCGAGGCGGTCGCGCGCGACGACGCCGACGCCCTCACCGAGGCGGACCTGGAGTTCCACTCGCTGCTGGTGGCCCTGGCCGGCAGCCCCCGGCTCTCCCGGATGCACACGACCCTCATGGTCGAGACCCGCATGTGCATCACGGCCCTCGAGGACCGCTACGCCTCCCACTCCTTCCGGCTGGAGGAGCACCGGGAGATCGCCGAGGCGGTCGGGCGGTGCGACACCGCCCACGTCGACCGGTTGCTGCTGGAGCACATGGAGGACGCCGTCGGTCGGCTCCGGCCCGCCGAGGCCTGATCCCCGGCCCGGTGCCCGCGGGTGCTCCGCCCCGGCGGAGCGTGGGCACGGGAGAGCCCCCGGAGGACCGGAGCGGTCCACCGGGGGCTCTCCCGGCGCGTGCACCGGGCACCGGTCTCAGCTGCGGGGCACGGCCATGTACTTGTACTCGAGGAACTCCTCGATCCCCACGCGCCCGCCCTCGCGGCCCAGGCCGGAGGCCTTGACCCCGCCGAAGGGCGCCGCGGGGTTGGAGACGATGCCGGTGTTGAGTCCGAGCATGCCGACCTCGAGGGCCTCACCCACCCGGAAGCCGCGGTCGACGTCCTGGGTGAAGAGGTAGCCCACCAGGCCCCACGGGGTGTCGTTGGCCATGCGCACGACCTCCTCCTCCGTGTCGAACGGGATCACGGGGGCCACCGGGCCGAAGATCTCCTCGCTCATGAGCTGGGCCGAGGGATCGACGTCGGACAGGACCGTCGGCGCGTAGAAGTACCCCGCGCGGTCCGGGCGGGAGCCGCCGCAGACCACCGTGGCGCCCTTGGACACCGCGTCGTCCACCAGCTCCTGGACCTTGGTGAGCGCCTTCTCCTCGACGAGCGGACCGACGTCGGTGCCGTCCTGCGCGCCGTCGCCCACGGCGAGGGAGCCCAGGCGCGCGGCGAGGCGCTCGGAGAACTCGCCGGCGATCGAGCGCTGCACGAAGAGCCGGTTGGCCGCGGTGCAGGCCTCGCCCATGTTGCGCATCTTCGCCGCGACGGCGCCCTCCACGGCGCGGTCGAGGTCCGCGTCCTCGAAGACGATGAACGGGGCGTTGCCGCCCAGCTCCATGGAGGAGCGCATGACGTGCTGGGCGGCCTGCTCGAGCAGGCGCACGCCCACCTCGGTGGAGCCGGTGAAGCTGATCTTGCGGGCGATCCCGGACGACATCCACGGGCCCACGACGGAGGAGGCCTTGGAGGTGCACACGACGTTGAGCACGCCCGCGGGCAGCCCGGCCTCCACGAGGATGTCCACCAGGGCCAGGGAGGACAGTGGCGTGAGGTTCGCCGGCTTGAAGACCATGGTGCAGCCGGCGGCGATGGCGGGGCCGATCTTGCGGGTGCCCATGGCCAGCGGGAAGTTCCAGGGCGTGACCAGCACGCACGGGCCCACCGGCTCCTTGGAGACGAGGATCCGGTTCTTCCCGTCCCCGGTGGTGGTGTGGTCGCCGCCGATGCGCACGGCCTCCTCGGAGAACCAGCGGAAGAACTCGGCGGCGTAGGCCACCTCGCCCCTGGCCTCGGCGAAGGGCTTGCCCATCTCCGTGGTCATGACCAGGGCCAGCTCGTCCTGACGCTCCATGATGAGCTCGTAGGCCCGGCGCAGGATCTCGCTGCGCTCCCGGGGCGCCGTGCGCGCCCACTCCTTCTGGGTCCGCCCGGCGGTCTCGATGGCGCGCCGGGCGTCCTCGGCGCCGCCGTCGGCGACCGTGGCGACGACCTCCTCGGTGGCGGGGTTGACGACGTCGAAGCGCGCGCCGGATGCGGCCTCGCACCACTGCCCGTCGATGAACAGGCCGGTGCTGACCTTCCCGACGGCGTCGAGCGCCTGCTGGGAGGTGCGAGAGGTGTTGACGCTGGCGGTCATGGGGTGTCCTCTTTCTGGGTCGTGGACGAGGTGTCGGTGGGAGCCGGCCCCCGGTGCCGTTCGGGGGACCGGCCCGGGTCCAGGATCTGGGCCAGGTGCAGACCCGGCCGGGCGGGATCGAGGTGGTCGACCTGCATGGCGCAGGAGAAGCCGTCGGTGAGCACTGCGGTCTCCCGCCCGGTGCCGCGCAGCGCCGGGGCCAGGGCGTTCTCGGCCACCTGCATGCTGACCTCGTAGTGCTGCTTCTCGAAGCCGAAGTTGCCGGCCACGCCGCAGCAGCCCGTGGCGTCGACGACCTCGGGCACCCCGGCCGCCGCGAGCGCGGCCCGCTGCGTGCCGGCGCCGAAGACCGAGTACTCGTGGCAGTGGGTCTGCAGCACCACCCGCTGCGGCAGCGGACCGGCCGGGGCGGGACGCCATCCCGCGGCGGCGCGCTCGCCCGCGTGGGCGGCGAAGCTGCGCACGCGGGCCGCGACCCGTCGCGCCTGGTCCGTGGGGACGAGTTCCGGCATGTCCTTCCGCAGGGCGGCGGCGCAGCTGGGCTCCACGACCACGATCGGCCGGTCGGTGCCGTCGTCGAGCACCGCGGCGGCGTGGGACAGCAGCCTCTTTGCGGTGCCGAGCTGGCCGGTGGAGATCCAGGTGAGCCCGCAGCACGCGTCCGCCGCGCACTCCACCGCCTCACCGGAGTCGGTCAGGACGCGCGCGGCGGCACCGGCCACCTCGGGGCGGAAGCCCCGGGTGAAGGTGTCCACGAACAGCACCGCCGAGCCGTCCCCGGGTGCGGGGCCGCCGGTCGCGGCCGCGACCTCGCGGCGCCACTCCCCCGCCCCGGCGAAGCGCGGCAGCGCGCGCCGGGTGGTCAGTCCGCCGACGGCCGCCGCGACCTTGCCGAGGGGGGTGGCCAGCACGGCGTTGACCAGCGGGGCGATCCGGCCGGTGAGCCTCAGCCACCGCGGCAGCCAGCCCAGGGAGACGTGGGACAGCGGCCGGAGCCTGCCGCGGTAGTAGTGGTCGAAGAACTCTGACTTGTAGGTGGCCATGTCCACGCCGGCCGGGCAGTCGGTGGCGCAGGCCTTGCAGGACAGGCACAGGTCCAGGACCTCGCGCACCTCCTCGGAGCGCCACCCCTCCTGCACGGTGGCCGCACCGCGGACCATGTCCTGGAGCACGCGGGCGCGGCCCCGGGTGGAGTCCTTCTCGTCCCGGGTGGCCCGGTAGCTGGGGCACATCACGCCGCCGGTGTCCGCGCGGCAGCGGCCCACGCCGATGCAGCCCTGCACGGCGTGCACCCAGGGGTCCGTCCCGGCGCCGGAGGCGGTGGCCGGGTCGTCGGTCTCCGCGAGGGAGCCGCCGTGGCCGCCGATCGGGCGCAGGTCGAAGCTCGTGCGCCACTCCCGCGCCGGCACCCCCTCCAGGGCCAGGTGGGCGTCCATCGGGTCCGGTGCCGTCATGGAGCCGGGGTTGAGGATCCCGGACGGGTCCCACAGCCGCCGGTACCGGGCGAAGGCCGCGAGCACGACCGGGGAGTACATGATCGGCAGCAGCTCCGACCGCGCCCGCCCGTCCCCGTGCTCGCCGGACAGCGACCCGCCGTGGCGGACCACCAGCTCGGCGGCCTCGCGCGTGAAGCGGCGGAAGACCTCCCGTCCGGCCCCGGTGCGCAGGTCGAAGGTGATGCGGATGTGCATGCACCCCGCGCCGAAGTGCCCGTACATCACGCCGTCGAGGCCGTGCTCGGCCAGCAGGGCGCGCAGGTCGGCCAGGTAGTCCGCGAGGTCCTCCGGGGCCACCGCGGAGTCCTCCCAGCCGGGCCACGACTCACCGCCGGAGGCCAGGCGGGAGGACAGGCCCGCCCCGTCCTCGCGCACGCGCCACAGGGAGGCGCGCGCCACGGGGTCCGGCACGGCCCGGCCCTCGACGAGCCGCCCGTTCCCGGCCAGCCGCTCGAGCAGCCGCTCGGCCTGCTCCGCCACGGTCCCCGGGTCGTCCCCGTCCAGGTCCACGAACAGCCAGGCCCGTCCGGCGGGCAGGCCCAGGACCGAGTCCGCCCCGCGCCGGAACCGCATGGTCTCCACGATGGCCTCGTCGGTGCCCTCCACGGCAGCCGGCGAGAACTCCAGGATCGTGGGCACGTCGCGCGCGGCGTCGACGACGTCCTCGTAGCCCAGACAGACCAGCAGCGCGCTGGCCGGCCTGGGCACGAGCTTCATCCGGGCACCCACGACGACCGCGCACGTGCCCTCGGAGCCCACCAGGGCCCGGGCCACGTCGAACTTCTTCTCGGGCAGGAGGTTCTGCAGGTGGTACCCGGAGACCTGGCGCTGGATCCGCCCCAGTTCCAGGCGGAACGCGGCCAGGTTCTCGTGGGCCAGGCCGCGCAGGGACTCCGCCAGCTGCGCGGCACGGGCTGCGGACACCTCGTCGTCCGGGTCGGTGGCGCGCAGCCCCGTGCTCGTGGCGGTGAGGCGGGCCCCGTCCGAGGTGACGACGTCGATCTCCGCCACGTGGTCGGAGGTGCGGCCGTAGCGCACGGAGTGGTTGCCGCACGCGTCGTTGCCGATGGCCCCGCCGACCGTGGCGCGGTTCTTCGAGGAGGGGTCCGGCGCGAAGGTGGCGCGCCTGCCGGTGGCGGCCTCCACCTCCCGGGTGAGGTCCGAGAGCACCACGCCCGGCTCCACGTCGACGGTGCCCGCGGCCTCGTCCACGGTGCGGATCCGGTTCATGTAGCGGGAGAGGTCGAGCACCACCCCGGGGCCCACGGCGTTGCCGGCCATGGAGGTGCCCCCGCCCCGCACGGTCAGCGGCGTGCCGGTCTCCCGGCACGCCGCCACCGTCCCGACCACGTCGTCGACGGTGCGCGGGAACACCACCGCCACCGGGGCGACCCGGTAGTTCGAGGCGTCGTAGGCGTACTCGGCCAGCCGGCGCGGCGCGGCGTCGGCGGCCACGCCGACGGCCGCCAGCCGCGCCAGCACGGCGGGCTCCGCCGAGGCCTGCTCGCGCGCGGCGACGGCCTGGGCGTCCGCGGTCTTCGCGTCGGCGACCGCGCGGTCCGCCGTCGTGGGCTCGGAGGTGCCGGGGTTCATGGTGTCCTTCAGGATCCGGTGGCGGTGGTGACGGCCTCGGTGACGACGGCGACGGCGGCCTCGAAGCGCTCCAGGCCGGTGGCGATCTCCTCGGCCGTGACCACCAGGGGCGGGATGAGCCGGACCACGTTGCCCGCGGGGCCGCAGGTGAGGGTCAGCATCTCCTGCTCCGTGGTGGCCTGCTGGACGGCGGCGGCCGTCCGGGCGTCCGGGGAGCCGTCCTCGGCGGTGAACTCGATGCCCAGCATCAGGCCGCGGCCGCGGACGTCGCCGATCACCGGGAAGCGCTCCTGGATCTCCTCGACCCCGGCCTTCAGCTGCTCGCCGCGCACGCGCGAGTTCTCCACGAGGCCCTCCTCCTCGACGACCTCGAGGGTGGCCACGCCCGCGGCGGCGGAGACGGCGTTGCCGCCGTAGGTGCCGCCCTGGGAGCCCGGCCACGCCTTGGACATGGTCTCCGTGGAGGCCGCGATGGCCGAGATGGGGAAGCCGGAGGCGATGCCCTTGGCCGTGACGAGGATGTCGGGAGTGACGTTGGAGTACTGGTGGCCCCAGAACTTCCCGGTGCGCCCCACGCCGGCCTGGACCTCGTCGAAGACGAGCTGGATGCCGTGGCGGTCGGCGCGCTCGCGCAGCCCGTCCATGAACGCCCCGGGGGTGGGCAGGTAGCCGCCGTCGCCGAGGGCCGGCTCGATGAGGAACGCCGCGGTGTCGGCGGGCGCGGTGCGGGTCTGCAGCAGGTAGTCGAGCTCCCGCAGGGCGAAGTCCACGGCGGTGGCCTCGTCCCAGCCGTAGCGGTAGGCGTACGGGAAGGCGGACATGTGCACGCCGGCCATCAGGGGCGCGAAGCCGGCGGAGAACTTGGTGCCGGCCGTGGTGAGGGACGCGGCGGCGACGGTGCGGCCGTGGAAGCCGCCCTGGAAGACGACGATGTTGGGCCGGCCGGTGGCCATGCGCGCCAGGCGGACCGCGGCCTCGACGGCCTCGGAGCCGGAGTTCGCGTAGAACACGGAGTCCAGTCCCGCGGGCAGCACCTCGCCCAGCTTCTCGGTCAGCGCCAGCAGGGGCTGGTGCATGACGGTGGTGTACTGCGCGTGGATGATCCTGCCCACCTGCTCCCGGGCGGCGGCCACGACCTTCGGGTGGCAGTGCCCCGTGCTCGTCACGCCGATGCCGGTGGTGAAGTCGAGGTAGGACCGGCCGTCGGTGCCGTGGATCCAGCTGCCCTGCGCGTGGTCCACGACCACGGGGGTCGCCTGCTTGAGAACGGGGCTGAGAGATGTCATGGCTCACATTCTTCCGACGCGATCGACTTATTGTCAACAATATTCAGGAGTCCTAGAGTGGACCCATGGACCAGACCGCACCGCCACAGCCTTCTCGGCGCCGCCCGAAGCTCGTCGTGCTCACGGCACCCGGCACGAGCGCCCCCCACAACGCCGCGGACCTCGAGGAGCAGGCCGACGTGGTCTGGACCGACGCCGAGGGCCTCCCCCGGGCCCTGCCCGGGGCCGAGATCCTGTTCGTGTGGGACTTCTTCTCCCCCGCCCTGCGCGACGCCTGGCCCCACGCCGACTCCCTGGAGTGGGTCCACGTGGCCGCCGCGGGCGTGGACTCCCTGCTCTTCGACGGGCTGCGGTCGTCCCCGGTCCGGGTCACCAACGCCCACGGCGCCTTCGACGGGCCGATCGCAGAGTTCGTCCTGGCCTCCGTCCTGGCCCACGACAAGCAGCTGCACCCGAGCAAGGAGCTGCAGCGCCGCGGGGTCTGGCAGCACCGCGAGCTGCGGCGCACGGCGGGCCGGCACGCCCTGGTCGTGGGCACGGGCGGGATCGGGCGCGCCACGGCCCGGCTGCTGCGGGCCGTGGGCCTGGAGGTCCGCGGCGCCGGGCGCACCGCCCGGGAGGACGACCCGGACTTCGGGACCGTGGTCCCGAGCGCGGAGCTCGCCGAGCACGCCGGGTGGGCGGACCACCTCGTGCTCATCGCGCCGCTGACCGAGGACACCCGCGGCCTGCTGGGGGCCGACGTGCTGGCCCGGATGAAGCCCACGGCCCACGTCGTGAACGTCGGCCGGGGCGCGCTCGTGGACGAACCGGCCCTGGTCCGGGCCCTGCAGAGCAACGGGATCGCCGCCGCGTCGCTCGACGTCTTCGCCGAGGAGCCGCTGCCCGTTGCTCACCCGTTCTGGCGCATGGACAACGTGCACGTGTCCGCCCACATGAGCGGCGACGTCGTGGGCTGGCGGGACACACTGGCGGACCAGTTCGCACAGAACCTCGCCCGCTGGTGCGCGGGCGAGGACCTGGTCAACCAGGTGGACAAGCAGCTGGGCTACGTGCGGCGGGGCTGAGGTCCGGCCCCGCCGCACGCCCCGCCCCGCGCCTCAGGCGCCCTCGGCGCGCGCGAAGCTCAGGGTCTCGCCGCGCGCTCCGCCCATCCAGACGTCCTGGCACGCGGCGGCGAGCTCCTCGAGCCCCTCCTCGATCGTCGCGAAGACGTTGCCGGGCACCCACCCCACGTCCCCGTTGACGAGGAGGTTGTTGCGGCCGTAGAAGACGGCGAGGTCGATGAGCAGCCGGTTCTCGGTCGTGCCCGCCGAGGCCTCGTAGCCGTAGGCGGGGTTGTCGAGCACCCCCTCGAAGGTGAAGTAGCACAGGTCGCCGGGGATGGGCGTGATGGTCTGGTTCTCCGGGCCCGGCTCCTCGTCGGCGAAGGCGGGCACGAGGGCATAGATCTCGTTGCGGGCGAACTTCCCGTGGAACACCTGCCCGGACTGGGGCAGCGCCTGCCAGACGGCCTCCGCCGTGCGCGGGGCGGCGTCGTCGAGCAGGCGGGCCCGGGCGGTGACACCGCGCTTCTCCAGGGTGATGGTGAGGTACCGGGTCATGGAGGGTCTCCGTTCGGGTGGGGGTGCGGGCACCGGGGCACGGCGCCCTATGATTGTCGACAATCCAACT
The DNA here is from genome assembly GCF_021012935.1 of Kocuria sp. LUK. Taxonomy (NCBI): domain Bacteria; kingdom Bacillati; phylum Actinomycetota; class Actinomycetes; order Micrococcales; family Micrococcaceae; genus Kocuria; species Kocuria sp. LUK. The sequence goes on along the minus strand of NZ_JAJMZI010000004.1, from coordinate 173,657 downwards.
GTAAGCTTTTTGCTGAGACCTGCAACACACCACGAAGGGGCCGCCGCCATCATGACCACCGTCGCCATCCTGTACCCCGGTCACAGCGCGGAGGACGAGTTCCCCGCCCTCGAGAAGCTCGTCCCGGAGGCCTCCTTCCCGGTGATCCACACCTGGGAGGGCAGCACGGACCACGACGTCGAGGCGCTGCTGACCCTGGGCTCCCGCGAGAACCTGGCCCCCTCCGCCGAGAGGGCCCGCGGCCTGTCCCCCGACGCCGCCATGTGGGCCTGCACCTCCGGCAGCTTCGTCTACGGCCGGGACGGCTGCCGGGAGCAGGCCGGGTGGGTCGAGAAGGCGGCCGGCGTCCCCTCCTCGTCCACCTCCCTGGCCTTCGCCGAGGCGGTGCACCACCTGGGCCTGACCAGGGTCGCCGTCGCCGCCACGTACCCGGAGGACGTCGCGGCGCACTTCGTACGGCTCCTGGAGGCCGAGGGCATCACCGTGACGGCCCTGTCCACCTACGACGTCCCCAGCGGCGAGGACGCCGGCCGGCTCGACGCCGAGTGGGTCCTGGCCACGGCCCGCGCCGCCGACCTCGCCGGAGCCCAGGCCCTGCTGATCCCGGACACCGCGCTGCACACGGTCGCCGTGCTGCCCCGGCTCGAGGAGACCCTGGGCATGCCGGTGCTCACGGCCAACCAGGTCACCGCCTGGCACGGCCTCCGGCTGGCCGGCCACCCCGCCTGCGCCGAGGGCCTCGGCGCCCTCTTCGCCGGCTGACACCGGGCCGGCCCCCACGGCCGGCCCGGGCCCGCCCCCACGACGACGGCGCCCCGCGGGGCGCCGTCGTCGTGGGGGCGGGCCTGCGGTCAGGCCGCAGCGGGTCCGGCCGAGCTCAGCCGCTGGTCCTCCGTGACCAGCGGCAGCCCGAGCCGGCGCAGCCCGGCCCACGCCGTGACCTGGTTGGCCGTGAGCACCGGCTTGCCGAGCTCGTCCTCGAGGGCGGCGATGATGTGGAAGGTCGGCAGGTTGGTGCAGGAGACGAAGACGGCCTCCGCGTCGGAGCGGTCGGCCCGCCGGACGAGCTCCGCCGTGGTGGCGTACGGGACGTGCCAGATCAGCCGGTCCAGCCCCAGGCCCGCCGTGCCCACGACCGTGCGCCCGTCGGCCGCGAGGAAGTCCTCGAGCCGGGCCGTCAGCCGCTCGACGTAGGGGGTGGCGATCGCCAGGCGGGTGACCCCCAGCGCGTCCAGCGCCTCGAGCAGGGCCTCCGACGTGGTCACGGCCGGGGCGCCCACCTCCTCCGCGATGGCGGCGGAGATGCGCCGGGCCCCCTCGATCCCGTTCACGAAGCTGCCCGAGGTGCAGGCGAAGACGACCGCCTCCGGCTCGACGGCCGTGAGGCACCGGGCGGTGGAGCGGATCTCCGCGTCGTCGCCCAGCGCGCTGGCCATGATCTCGTCGACCACCATGGGGTGGTGGGGCGTGCGGGCGACGGCCAGCGAGACGTTGTCCGGCATCCAGCGCCACAGCTCCCGGTCGAGCGCCATGTCGTAGGGGTTCACGACGCCGATGACGCGATCCGGGTGCGGGCCTTCTGGAACGAACCTCTGGATGTTGGGCATATCACATGGTCCCACGGTGTCTGATCGTCGACAATCCTCGGCCGGGAGGATGACGTCCGCCCGGCCCGGACGTCCCCCGCCCGGGAACGGCGCCGGCCCGGACGCCGTGGGCGTCCGGGCCGGCGTCGGCGGGTCAGCGGGAGAGCTGCTCCGCGGCGGTGGGGTCGGAGTCGTCGAGGAACTGCTGGATGCGCTCGGCCTCGTCGAGCTCGCCGATCGCGGCGGCGGCCCGGCCGAGGGCGGCGAGGGCCCGCAGGAAGCCGCGGTTGGGCTCGTGGGCGAAGGGGACGGGGCCGTGGCCCTTCCAGCCGTGGCGGCGCAGGGCGTCGAGGCCGCGGTGGTAGCCGACGCGGGCGTAGGCGTAGCCCTCGAGGGTGCGGCCCTCGTCGAGGGCGTCCTCGGCGCACATCGCCCAGGGCAGGGAGGCCTTGGGGAAGCGGGCGGCCAGGTCCTCGGCCTCGTCGCCGGCCTCGAGCCGCGCGCTCAGCGCGGGGTCCTCGCTCAGGAGGGTGGGCTCGGGGCCGTCGAGGAGATTCTTGCCGGCGAGGCTCATGGGTGCGGGTCCTTCCGATCGGTGTCGCGGGGCGGGTGGAACGGGCGACGGCGGCGCCCGTGGCAGGGCGCCGCCGTCGGTGCTCCGCCGGGTGCGGCGGGCGCGGGGGTCCTACTTGACCGAGGTCCCGGCGGAGCCGAGGTTCTCGCAGGCCTCGACCACGCGGGCGGCCATGGACTCCTCGGCGAGGGCGCCCCACACGCGCGGGTCGTACTTCTTCTTGTTGCCGACCTCGCCGTCGATCTTCAGCACGCCGTCGTAGTTGGCGAACATGAAGCCGGCGACGGGACGGGTGAACGCGTACTGGGTGTCGGTGTCCACGTTCATCTTGACCACGCCGTAGGAGACGGCGTCGGCGATCTCCTGGGCGGAGGAGCCGGAGCCGCCGTGGAAGACGAGGTCGAAGGGGCGGTCCTTGCCGATCTTCTGCCCGACCGCGGCCTGGATCTCCTTCAGCAGCTCGGGGCGCAGCTTCACGCCGCCGGGCTTGTAGACGCCGTGGACGTTGCCGAAGGTCAGGGCGGTGAGGTAGCGGCCCTTCTCGCCGGAGCCGAGGGCCTCGACCGTGGCCAGGCCGTCCTCGACGGTGGAGTAGAGCTTCTCGTTGATCTCGTTCTCGACGCCGTCCTCCTCGCCGCCGACCGCGCCGATCTCGACCTCGAGGATGATCTTGGCCTTCGCCGACCGGGCGAGCAGGTCCTGGGCGATCCGCAGGTTCTCGTCGAGCTCGATCGCGGAGCCGTCCCACATGTGGGACTGGAAGATGGGGTCCTCGCCGCGGGCCACGGCCTTCTCGGACTCCTCGAGCAGCGGGAGCACGAAGCCCTCGAGCTTGTCCTGCGGGCAGTGGTCGGTGTGCAGGGCGATGTTGACGTCGTAGTTCTTGGCGACCTCGCGGGCGAAGGCGGCCATCGCGAGCGAGCCGGTGACCATGTCCTTGACGGAGGCCCCGGACCAGTAGGCGGCGCCTCCGGTGGAGGCCTGGATGATGCCGTCCGACCCGGCCTCGGCGAAGCCGCGGATCGCGGCGTTGAGGGTCTGGGAGGAGGTGACGTTGATCGCCGGGTAGGCGAAGCCCTTCTCCTTGGCGCGGTCGATCATCTCGGCGTAGACGTCAGGGGTGGCGATGGGCATGCTGACTCCTTCGGGTCGGGTGTGGCCTGCGCCCCACTCTAGCGGCCCGGTCCGCGGGGGACGACGGGCGCGGCGCGGGGCGTCACGGAACGGTCTGGCCGAAGACGTGGCGGCGGACCCAGGCGTGCATCGCGACCGCGGCCGCCGCGGAGGCGTTGACGGAGCGGGTCGAGCCGAACTGGGCGATGGACAGGGTGGCCTCGGCCGCCGCGTGCATCTGCGGGCTGAGCCCGGGGCCCTCCTGCCCGAAGACCAGCACGCAGCGCTCCGGCAGGTCGTAGGTCTCCAGCGGCCGGGAGTCCGGGAAGTTGTCGACCCCGATCACGGGCAGTCCCTCGGCGCGCGCCCACGCGGTGAACTCCTCGACGCCGCCGTGGTGGCGCACGTGCTGGTAGCGGTCGGTCACCATCGCACCGCGGCGGTTCCAGCGCCGTCGCCCCACGATGTGCACCTCCCGGGCGAGGAAGGCGTTGGCGGTGCGCACCACGGAGCCGATGTTGAGGTCGTGCTGCCAGTTCTCGACGGCGACGTGGAAGGCGTGCCGGCGGGTGTCGAGGTCGGCGACCACGGCCTCCGTGCGCCAGTAGCGGTAGGCGTCGACGACGTTGCGGCGGTCGCCGTGGGCGAGCAGCTCCGGGTCCCAGTGCTCGCCCTCCGGCCACGGGCCCTCCCAGGGGCCGACGCCGACCTCCGGCGCGCCGTCCGGACGGTCAGTCAAGCCCGAGCTCGTCCTTGGTGAAGGCGTGCAGGCAGGGCACGCCGGCGGTGTCCTGGATCCGCTCGGTGGCCCCGGTGAGCCGGTCCACGATCACGGCCACGGCCACGACGTTGGCCCCGGCCCGCTGCAGGGCCTCGACCGCGGTGAGCGCGGAGCCGCCGGTGGTGGAGGTGTCCTCGACGACGACGACGTCGCGGCCCTGCACGCCCGGGCCCTCGACCTGGCGGCCCATCCCGTAGCTCTTCTGGTCCTTGCGGACCACGAACGCGTCCACGGCCCGGCCCCGGTCCCCGGCCGCGTGCATGACGGCGGTGCCGACGGGGTCGGCGCCCATGGTCAGTCCGCCCACGGCGTCGAAGGAGATCCCGGCCTCGTCGAGCATCGCGAGCATCACCTGCCCCACGTAGCGGGAGGCCTCGTGGTGGAGGGTCACCCGGCGCAGGTCCACGTAGTAGTCGGCCTCGATGCCGCTGGCGAGGGTCACCTTCCCGCGCACCACGGCGAGGTCGACGATCAGCTGGCGGAGGCGGTCGCGGGCCGTCGCGAGGTCGACGGGCGAGAAGTCAGTGGTCATGGGCCCAGTCTATGGGGCGCCCCGGGGCGCGGGCGGCGGCGCCCCCGTCCCTCCCGGGAGCCCGCCGCCCCTCGCGCGGCGGGCCCCCGGGAGACGGGGCTCAGCGCGGGGCCATGCGCAGGGCGCCGTCCATCCGCACGGTCGTGCCGTTGAGGTAGTCGTTGTCGAGGAACGCCGCCACGAGCTGCGCGAACTCCCCGGGCCGGCCCAGCCGCCGCGGGAACGGGACCCCCGCCGCGAGGCCGGCCCGGAACTCGTCGCTGACCGTGGCCAGCATGGGGGTCTCGACCACGCCGGGGGCGATGGTGTTCACCCGGATGCCGGCGCTCGCGAGGTCGCGGGCCGCGGTGAGGCCGAGGCTGTGCACCCCGCCCTTGGAGGCCGCGTAGGCGGCCTGCCCCACCTGTCCCTCGAACGCGGCGACGGAGGCGGTGTTGACGACCAGCCCGCGCTGCCCGTCGTCGTCGACGGGGTCGGTCGCGGCGATGTGCTCGGCGGCGAGCGCGAGGACGGTGAAGGTGCCGAGCAGGTTCACGCGCAGCACGGTCTCGAACAGCTCGAGGTCGTGCACGCCCCCGCGTCCCAGCACGCGGGCGGAGGGGGCGATCCCGGCGCAGTTGACGACCGTGCGCAGCGGCCCCTGCCCGGCGGCGGTCTCCACGGCGGCGGCCACGGCGGCGCGGTCGGTGACGTCGGCGGGGGCATAGCGGACCCCGGGCACGTCGGGGGCCCGCTCGAGCGCGGCGGGCAGGTCGAGGCCGGTCACGCGCACGCCGCGGCCGGCGAGCATCGCGGCGGTGGCGGCGCCGAGGCCGGAGGCGGCGCCGGTGACGAGGGCGGAGGTGTCGGTGACGTCCATGCGGGGTCCTTCCGTGCGGCGGGTCGGGGCTCAGATGAAGGCGGAGACGCCGGTGACGGCCCGGCCCACGATCAGGGCGTTGATCTCGTAGGTGCCCTCGTAGGTGTGGATGATCTCGATGTCGGCGAAGACCTTGGCCATCCCGTGCTCGGCGACCACGCCGTTGCCGCCGAGCAGGTTCCGGCCCAGGGCCGCCGACTCGCGGGCGAGGCGGGTCGTGGTGGCCTTCGCGAGCGCGGCCTGGGGCATGTCCAGGCGCCCCTCCTCCTGCAGCCCGGCGATGCGGGCCATCAGCCCCAGGGACGCGGAGGCGTTGCCCAGGATCCGGGCCAGCGGCTCCTGCACGAGCTGGAAGGCGGCCAGGGGCCGGCCGAACTGCCGGCGGGCGAGCGCGTAGTCGCGGGCGATGTCGAAGACCGCGAGCTGGGCGCCGGCGGCCTGCCAGCCGACCCACGCGCGGGAGTTGCGCAGCATCTCGTTGGCGGCGGCGAAGCCGGTGGCCCCCGGCAGGAGGGCCTCGGCCGGGACGCGCACGGCGTCGAGGACGAGGTCGGCGTTCTGCATGATGCGCAGCCCGAGCTTGTCCCCGATCTTCGTGGCGGTGAACCCGGGGCGGTCGGTCTCCACGAGGAAGCCCTTGATCTGCCCGTCGGCGGTGTCGCGGGCCCACACGATGGCGACGTCGGCGACGGTGCCGGCCCCGATCCACCGCTTGGTGCCGGTGAGCACCCAGTCCCCGCCGTCGCGGGTCGCGGTGGCGGACAGGCCTCCGGCGATGTCGGAGCCGTGCTCGGGCTCGGTGAGCGCGAAGGCGCCCAGGGCGCGGAAGGTGCGCAGGGCGGGCAGCCACCGCTGCTTCTGCTCGGGGGAGCCCAGGGCGTCGATCAGCCCGAGGATCAGCTCGTTGTGGATGCCCACGAGGGCGCTCAGGGACACGTCCGCCCGGGCCACCTCGGCGTGGGCGAGGCCGGTGAACAGCCGGGAGGCCCCGGAGAGCTCGAGCTCGCCCAGCCCGTGCTCGGCGAGGGCGGGCAGCAGGTGGGCGGGGAACTCCTCGCGGGTCCAGGGCTCGACGACGGCGGGGCGGATGCGGGTCTGCAGGAACTCGTGCAGGGCCGCGAGCCGTTCCCGCTCGGCGGGCGGCAGGAGGCCGGCGAAGCCGAGCAGGTCGGCGTCGGGGCAGGGGATGCCGGGAGTCTCCGTCACGGACGGGGATTCCCCGCGCAGGACCGGTGTCATGGGGTGTCCTCTCGCCGGACCGCCCGTGCGGGGGGTCTCCCCGGGGGTGCGGGCCGGACAGTGCGTCGGTGCGGTGGGTCGGTGCCACGATCGTACTGTGACCGGGCTCACCGGGCGGGCCGCACCGCCGCGCCGGTCCCGCTCCCCCGGTCCGGCCGGTGGTCCCGGGCCGGGGGCGCCGCCCGTCCGTGCTCGATCCGCAGGCCCGCGCCGGCCAGCGCGGCGACGTCGGCGGGGTCGTGGGTGACGACCACCGCCATCCGGTCGGCGAGCACGCCGGCCAGCAGCCGGCGCAGGGCGGGGGCGGTCTCGGCGTCGAGGGAGGCGAAGGGCTCGTCGAGCAGCAGCAGCCGCGGCTCCGCGGCGAGGGCGCGGGCGAGGGCCACGCGCTGGGCCTGGCCGCCGGAGAGCTCCCCGGGGCGGCGGCGGGCCAGCCCGGTGGCGTCGACCGCGGCCAGCCAGCGCAGGGCGCGCTCGCGGGCCGGGCCGCGGCCGGCCCCGCGGGCGCGGGGGCCGAAGGCGACGTTCTCGAGCACGGACAGGTGCGGGAAGAGCAGGGGGTCCTGGGCCAGCAGGACGATCCCGCGCTCGGGGGCGGGCACCCAGCGGCCGCGGCCGCGGGCGTCGAGGTCGAACAGGACCCGCCCGTCCAGCACGGCCCGGCCGGTGTCGGGCACGAGCAGCCCGGCGGCGACCTCGAGCAGGGAGGACTTGCCCGCGCCGTTGGGCCCGGTCACGGCGAGGGTCTGCCCCGCGGCCACGGTCACGGACAGGTCCAGCCCGCGCCGGGCCACCCGGGCGGTGAGCTCGAGGCTCACCGGCGCTCCCCCGCGGCGGGGTGCGCGCCGTCGGCGGGGGCGCCGGCGGGGTGCGTGCCGTCGGCGGGGTCGCCGGCCGGGGCGCCGTTCCTGCCGGGGCCGCGGGCGGCGCGGAACCGTCCGGGGGCCGAGACGCCGACGACGGCCACGGCCACGACCACCAGCAGCAGGGACAGGGCGACGGCGGCGTCGGGGTCGGTCTCGCGCTGCAGGTAGATCTCCAGGGGCAGGGTGCGGGTGACGCCCTCGAGGCTGCCGGCGAAGGTGAGGGTGGCCCCGAACTCCCCGAGGCTGCGGGCGAAGGCGAGCACGGCCCCCGAGGCGAGCCCGGGCAGCACGAGGGGCAGGGTGACCCGGCGCAGCACCGTGCCGGGACGGGCGCCGAGGGTCGCGGCGACGCGCTCGTAGCGCTCCCCGCCCGTGCGCAGGGCGCCCTCGAGGCTGACCACGAGGAACGGCAGGGACACGAAGGTCTGGGCGAGGACCACGGCGGCGGTGGTGAAGGCGATGCTGATCCCGGCGAGCTCGAGGTGGCGCCCGAGCAGGCCGTTGCGCCCGAAGGTGTAGAGCAGCGCCAGGCCGCCGACGACGGGCGGCAGCACGAGCGGCAGCAGCACGAGCCCGCGCAGCGCGCGCCGGCCGGGGAAGGCCGTGCGCGCCAGCAGCAGCGCGAGGGGCACGCCCAGCAGCACGCACAGCACGGTGCTGGCGGCCGCGGTGCGCAGGCTCAGCCCGAGGGCGTGCAGCGCCGAGGGGGAGCCGATCAGCCCGAGGAAGCCGCTCCAGTCCACGCGGGCGACCATCGCGACCACGGGAAGGACGACGAGCGCCGCGCCCAGCGCCGCGGGCGCCCACAGCCAGCGGGGCACCGCCGTGGCGGCGCGCGGGCGGCGGCGCACCCGCGGCGGGCGCGGGGTCCTCACGGGGGCGGGGGTCGGGGCGGTCACGGCCGTCTCACGCCCCGGCGACGGCCTCGAGCACGGCCTCGCCGTAGCGCTCGAGCTTGGCGGCGCCGACCCCGGAGAGCCCGCTCAGCTCGCCGAGGGAGCCGGGGCGGGCCCGGGCGATCGCGGCGAGGGTCGCGTCGGTGAAGACGACGTAGGCCGGCACGCCCTGCTCCTTGGCCACGGCGGAGCGCCAGGCCCGCAGCTGCTGGAAGAGCTCCTGCTGGGGTTCGTCGAGCTCCGGCCGGGCGGCCCCGGCCCGGGGCCGGCGCGGTGCGCGCACGCGCTCGGGCTCGCGGCGCAGGCGCACCTCCCGCCGCCCGCGCAGCACCTCCCCGGCGGCCTCGGTGAGGGCGAGCACCCCGTACTCGCCCTGCACCTGCAGCAGGCCCTGGGCGAGCAGCTGGCGCACGACCCCGCGCCACTCCTGCTCGGTGAGCTCGGTGCCGATGCCGAAGGTGGTGAGCGCGGTGTGGCGCATCCGCACCACCCGCTCGGTCTCGCGCCCGAGGAGGATGTCCACCAGGTGCCCGGCGCCGAACTGCTGGTTCCGCTCCCGGGCCAGCCGCACGATCGTGGACATGAGCTTCTGCGCCGGGACCGTGCCGTCGAAGGACTGGGGCGGGTCCAGGCAGGTGTCGCAGTTGCCGCACGGCCCGCTCTCCTCCCCGAAGTAGCGCAGCAGCTGCTGCCGGCGGCACTGGACGGTCTCGCACAGGGCGAGCATCGCGTCCAGGTGCAGAGCCTGGGCGCGCTTGCGCTGCCGGTCCCCCTCCCCGTCCTCGATCATCCGCCGCTGCTGGACGACGTCCTGCAGGCCGTAGGCCAGCCAGGCCGTGGACGGCAGCCCGTCGCGGCCGGCGCGCCCGGTCTCCTGGTAGTAGCCCTCGATGCTCTTGGGCAGGTCGAGGTGGGCGACGAAGCGCACGTCGGGCTTGTCGATGCCCATGCCGAAGGCGATGGTCGCGACCATGACCACGCCGTCCTCGCGCAGGAAGCGGGACTGGTGCAGCCGGCGCTGCTCGGCGGGCAGTCCGGCGTGGTAGGGCAGCGCGGCGACGCCCTGGGCGGCCAGCCACTCGGCCGTGCGCTCGACCGAGGCGCGGGAGAGGCAGTAGACGATGCCGGCCTCGCCCGGGTGCTCGGTGCGGATCAGCTGCAGCAGCTGCCGGCGGGCGTCCTGCTTGGGGCCCACGCGGTAGCAGATGTTGGGCCGGTCGAAGCTGGAGACGAAGACGCGGGCGCCGCCCAGGTCGAGGTTGCGGACGATCTCCTCGCGGGTCTCCGCGGTGGCGGTGGCGGTGAGGGCGATGCGCGGGACCCCGGGCCAGCGCTCGTGCAGGAGCGTGAGCCCGAGGTAGTCGGGGCGGAAGTCGTGGCCCCACTGGGCCACGCAGTGGGCCTCGTCCACGGCGAACAGGGCGATCCGGGCGCGGTCGAGCAGCTCGGCGGCCACGGGCAGGCGCTCGGGGGCGAGGTAGAGCAGGTCGAGCTCCCCGGCGAGCAGGCGGGCCTCGACCGCCCGGCGCTCCTCGACCGTCTGGGTGGAGTTCAGGTACGCGGCGCGCACCCCGAGCTGCTCGAGGGCGTCGACCTGGTCGTGCATCAGCGCGATGAGCGGGCTGACGACCACGCCGGTGCCCTCGCGCACGAGCGCGGGGATCTGGTAGCACAGGCTCTTGCCGCCGCCGGTGGGCATGAGCACGAGCGCGTCGTGGCCGGCGACGACCGTGTCGATGATCTCGGCCTGCTGCCCGCGGAACGCGTCGTAGCCCCACACCCGGGCGAGCACCTCGAGCGGCGCGGGCCGGCCCGGCCCGGGCGCCGGGGGGTCCTCCGGTGCCCGTCCGTCCACGTCCTCCGGCGGCTCCGGCCCGCTCCACGTCTCGCCCACACGGCCAGGGTAGCCGCTGCGGGCGGCGCCCTGGTCCGGGGCGCCGTGCCGGGCGCTCAGGCGCGCGGGGCCCGGCCGGGGGGCTGGACCGGCGCGGGGGCGGGCGGGTCGGGCACGTGCAGCGGGGCGGTCGCGGGGCGCCCGGGCGCGGCCGTGCGGGGCCGCCCGTCGAGATGCAGGTCCACCGCGCCGGGCTGCTCGTCCAGGACCCGCACGACGGTGCCCGCGCGGGTGGTCTCCACCGCGAGGCGGCGCCCGCGCCAGCGCAGGCGGAAGGCGATCCGGTCCAGGCCCGCCGGCAGCCGGGGGGCCAGGCGCAGCCGCCCGCCCTCGGGGTCCGCGCCGCCGAGGCCGCAGACCAGGGCCAGCCACGCCCCGCCGGCGGAGGCCAGGTGCAGTCCCTCGGCGGTGTCCTGCTGGAGGTCCCGCAGGTCCACGAGGGCGGCCTCGCGCAGGTAGGCGTGGGCGAGGTCGAGGTGGCCCACCCGGGCGCAGACCACGGCCTGCACGCACGCGGACAGGGACGAGTCGCGCACGGTGCGCCGCTCGTAGTAGGCGAGGTCCCGGGCGGTCTGCTCGGGGGTGAAGTCCTCGGCGCACCACCACAGGGCCAGCACGAGGTCGGCCTGCTTGACGACCTGGCGGCGGTAGATCTTCGCGTAGTGGAAGTGCTCCTCGATCGGGTAGCCGTCCCGCTTGGCCTCGAAGTCCCACTCGCGGTAGGTGGTGAAGCCCGCGTTGGCCGGGTGCACGCCGCGAACCTCGTCGAAGGGGACGTGGAGGCGCTGCGCGAGGTCCTGCCACCGGTCCAGCTCGTCGGCGCTCACGCCGAGGCGGCCCACGTGGTCGGGGTGGGCCGCGCACGCCGCGGCGGCGGCCCGGAGGTTGCGCCGGGCCATGAGGTTGGTGAACACGTTGTCGTCGACCACGCCGGTGTACTCGTCCGGCCCCGTCATCCCGAGCAGGTGGACCCCGCCGTCGTGGTCCTCGTGGGCCATCGCCGCCCACACCCGGGCGGTCTCCACGAGCACGTCCACGCCGCCGACGGCGGTCAGCTCCTCGCCGGTCGTGTCCGCCCACCAGGTGAAGGCCCGGGCGATGTCGGCGTTGACGTGCATGGCCGCCGTGCTGGCGGGCCAGTACGCGGAGGTCTCGTGCCCGTCGATGGTGCGCCAGGGGAAGGACGCGCCGCCGAGGTCCAGGACGCGGGCCCGCTCGCGGGCCCGGTCCAGGGTGGAGGAGCGCCACTGCAGCAGCCGGGCGGCGTCGCGGGGGCGCAGCAGCGCCAGGGCCGGCAGCACGAAGCCCTCGACGTCCCAGAACGTGTGGCCGCTGTACCCGCCGCCGGTCAGTCCCTTCGCCCCGACCGGGGCCCGGTGCACGCAGGCCGAGGCCTGGAGGAGCTGGAACAGGTCGAAGCGCAGCGCGAGCTGCAGGTCGGGGGCGCCGTCGACCTCGACGTCGGCGCCGGCCCAGTGCTCGTCGAGGACCGCGCGCTGGTCCGCGACCAGCCCCTCCCAGCCGCGCCGCCGCGCCCCGGCCATCGCGGCGAGCACCTGGCCCTGGAGGTCGTCGGCGGGGTCCTCCGCGGACCAGGAGTGGCACAGGTACTTCACGAGGTGCAGCCGCTGCCCGGGGGCGAGGTCGGTGACGACGGTCGTCATCACGCGGTCCTCGTCGCACTGCGTGCTCACCGCGCCGCCCTCGGGGACGTCGAGGGCGTGCTCGACGGCGGCCGCGACGCCGATGCCGCTGCGGGCGGTGCGGTGGACGAGGACCCCGCCGGTCCCGTGGCAGGAGTGCCGCTCGGCGCGGAAGGGCTCGGCCAGCACCTCGGCCACGCGGGGGTCCTCGTTGCGCACCTTGGGCGGGGTGCCGTTGGCCACGAGCCCGGAGCGCAGCACGACCTGCACGGTGCGGTCCAGGGCCTCGACCTCGTAGCGGATCGCCGTGACGGAGCGGTGGGCCAGGGAGACCAGGCGCGTGGAGGTCAGCCGCATCCGGGATCCGCGCGGGGTGGTCCACTGCGTCTCGCGCTCCAGCGTGCCCGCCCGCAGGTCGAGCACGCGCTCGTGCCGCTCGGGCGGGCTCTCCCGCAGGTCCAGCGGCACGCCGTCGACCTGCAGGTGCACGGTGCTGCCGTCGGCCACGCCGACGATCGCCTGCCCGTGCTCGGGGTGCCCGTAGCCGCCCTCGGGGTAGGACAGCGGGTGGTACTCGTAGACCCCCGCCATGAACGTGCCGCGGGAGTCGCTGGGCTGCGGCTCGTCGAGGGTGCCGCGGACCCCGACGTACCCGTTGGAGAGGGTCAGCACGGATTCCAGGGCGCCCCGGTCCGCGAGGTCGAGGGCGGACTCGCGGACCTGCCAGGCGGAGGCGTCGTGCGGCGGTGTCTGCATGGCACCACCGTAGCCGCCGCGGCCGGGAACTCCCGGCCGCGGCGGCGGGCGGCTCAGCGGTGCGTGAAGCGCGGCTCGCGCTTGGCCGCGAACGCGGCCATGCCCTCCTTCTGGTCCTCGGTGGCGAACAGCCCGTGGAAGAGCCGGCGCTCGAACAGCACCCCCTGGGCCAGGCCGGTCTCGAAGGCGGCGGAGACCGCTTCCTTCGCGGCCATGGCCGCCGGCAGGGACTTCGCCGCGATCGTGCCCGCCACCTCGAGGGCCTCGTCGAGGAGGCGGTCGGCGGGCACCACGCGGGAGACGAGGCCCGCGCGCTCGGCCTCCGCGGCGTCCATCTGCCGGCCGGTGAGCACCATGTCCATGGCCTTGGCCTTGCCCACGGCCCGGGTCAGCCGCTGGGAGCCGCCCATCCCGGGGATGACCCCGAGGTTGATCTCGGGCTGGCCGAAGCGGGCGGTGTCGGCGGCGATGAGCACGTCGCACATCATCGCGAGCTCGCAGCCCCCGCCGAGGGCGTAGCCGGCCACGGCGCCGACCACCGGGGTGCGGACCCGGGTGAAGGCGTCCCAGCCGGCGAACCAGTCCGCGCGGAACATCTCCGAGAAGCCCCGGTCGGCCATCTCCTTGATGTCGGCCCCTGCGGCGAAGGCCTTCCCGGAGCCGGTGAGCACGATCGCCCCGATGCCCGGGTCGGCGTCCATCGCGGCCGCGGCGGCCACGACCTCGCGCAGGGTCGCGGCGTCGAGGGCGTTGAGGGCCTTGGGCCGGTGCAGGGTGATGATCCCGGTGCGGCCGCGGGTCTCCACCCGGATGTTCTCGTGCTGCTCGGTCATGCGCTGCCTCCTGGGTCGTGCGGATCGGGGTCGGTGCCCGCCGGCGTCGTCGCGGCGGGGGGCGGGCCGAAGCCCGCCGCGGCCAGCCGCTCCCGGCCCGCGGGGCCGGTGAGCAGCTCGGCGAACGCCGCGGCGGCGTCCTCCTCGCCGCCGGGGACCACCACGGCGGCGTACGGGTTGGCCGCGGCGGCGGCCTCGGGCAGGGCCACGGCGTCGAGCTCGTCCTCGTGGGCGGCGACGTCGGTGACGTAGACGAGCCCCGCGTCGGCCTGCCCGGTGCGGACCTTGCCGAGGACGTCGGTCACGGCGTTCTCCTCGCTCACCGGGCGCAGGTCGACCCCGGCCAGGTCCTGGACGGTGCGCGCGGCGTGCCCGCAGGGGACCTGCTCGGCGCACACCACGGTGCGCACCCCGTCCCCGGCGAGGTCGGCGAGGGAGCCCACGCCGCGGGGGTTGCCCTCGGCCACCGCGATCACCAGCCGGTTGGTCGCCACGGGCCGCGCCGGCCCGGCGGCCCGGCCGGCGTCGAGGACCCGCTGCAGGGTGCGCTCGTCGGCGGCGACGAACAGGTCGGCGGGGGCGCCCTCGGCGATCTGCACGGCGAGGTCCGAGGAGCCGGAGAAGTTGAGGGCCACCTCCGTGCCGGGGTGGGCCCGCTCGTACTCGGCCGCGAGCTCGGGGAGCACGCCGGCGAGGGAGGATGCCGCCCACACGTCCAGGCGGTCCCCGGCCGCGGTGGGAGCGCACCCGGTCAGGGCCGCGAGCGGCAGCAGCGCGGCCGCGGCGCGGCGGCGCGCCCGGCCGGACGGCCGGGCGGCCGGGCGGGCGTCTCCTCCGGTGCGCTGGGGCATGGCGCCGATCCTAGCCGGGCGCCTCCCGGCCGGGCGGGTCCTTGCCGCCGCGCGCCGGGGCCCGTCTAGCATGGGGGCATGCGCGAACTGCAGAGGGCAATCATCGACGAGATGGGCGTGAAGCCCGAGATCGACCCGGAGCAGGAGATCGAGGCCCGGGTGGGCTTCCTGTGCGACTACCTCCGGGCCAGCGGCACCGGCGGCTTCGTGCTGGGCATCAGCGGGGGACTGGACTCCACGCTGGCCGGCCGGCTCGCGCAGCTGGCGGTCGAGCGCCTGGCCGCCGACGGTGTGACGGCCGAGTTCGTGGCGGTGCGCCTTCCCTACAGGGTCCAGCACGACGAGGACGACGCGCAGGCGGCCCTGGAGTTCATCCGCCCGTCCACCACCGTGACCTACAACGTGGCCGCCGCCGTGGACGGCTTCGAGACGGAGTTCCGCCAGGCCACGGGCCGGGAGATCTCCGACTTCAACAAGGGCAACATCAAGGCCCGGGTGCGGATGATCGCCCAGTACGCCCTGGCCGGGGAGCGCAACCTGCTCGTGCTCGGCACCGACCACGGCGCCGAGTCCGTGACGGGGTTCTTCACCAAGTACGGCGACGGCGGGGCGGACGTGCTGCCGCTGTTCGGGCTGAACAAGCGGCAGAACCGGCTGCTGACGAAGACCCTCGGCGCCGAGGAGCGGCTGTGGGCCAAGGCCCCGACCGCCGACCTGCTCGACGACGCCCCGGGCCAGACCGACGAGGCCGAGCTGGGGCTGTCCTACGACGACATCGACGACTACCTCGAGGGCCGGGAGGTCGACGACGCGGTGGCGGAGCGGATCGAGCACCGCTGGCGCATCACCCGCCACAAGCGCACCACGCCCGCCTCGCCCCTCGACGACTGGTGGCGCCGCTGAGCCCGCGCTCCCGGCCCGCTCCCGCGGGCCGGGCTCAGCGGGTGACCCACACCCGCTTCGTCACCGAGGACCAGTGCACGGTGTGGCCGCCGGAGAAGCGCTGGCGGACCTCCGTGCCCCACCGGTACTCGTCGGTGACCGGGAAGCCGTAGCCGCGCTCGTAGCCGGCCGCCTTCCACCGCTGCCCGATCGCGCTGTTCTCCTGCACGATCCGGGCCCCGGTGCCCGGGCTCCAGAGCACCTTGTAGACGTTCGTCCCGCGGCGGAACATCTGCCAGGCGCCGCCGGGCAGGGACCGCTCCTCGATCACGGGCAGGCCGTGGGTGTGCTCCCGGCCCGCGGCGATCCACTTGCGCCCGATCGCGGTCCAGTTCTCGAGGGGCCAGGCGCCGTGGCCCGGGGCCCAGTAGATCGTGGTGGTGCGCCCGGCGCGGGCGAACTGCTGGTAGACCCCGCCCTCGGCGAGCCCGCCGCGCTCGGGGGTGGTCGGCGCCCCGACCACGGCCTCCCCGCCCATCCGGGCCCAGCGCGAGCCGATGGCCCCGCCCACGGGGTGGGCCGTGGGCACGGGGGCCTGCCAGCCCGACTCCGGGTCGGCCCAGGTGCCGGGCACGGCCTGCCCGGCCGGGTACGCGTAGTAGTAGAGGGTCAGGTAGGTCTCCCAGCCGGGCCCGTCCGGGCCGGTCGTGGGCACGTGGGCCACCCCGATGCCCACGTGCGTGAGGTCCCGGGCGAACTGGTCGGTGCCGTTGCGCGGGTAGAAGTCCAGCAGCCAGTGGGTGAGCGCCTGCACGGCGTCCGTGCCCGCGAACGTCCCGGTGAACTCGCCCTTGCCGTAGTACTGGTCCATCCGCGTCCCCCCGGCCGGGGCCCCGGACCACGGGTCGGGGTTGGACAGCGGTGCCCTGGCCGCGGCCATGGTCTCGGCCCACCGCTGGGCGGTGCGCGAGAGCGCGCTGTTGTAGGCCAGCGGCGCCCGTTTCGCCTGCCCCCGGTGGTCGTTGACGATCCGGAAGGCCTCCTCGACGTGGGCGAGCGTGGTGACGGGGGCCGCGGCGGCGGTGCCCGTGCGGCCGGCCGGGGACTCCGGGGAGGAGGGCTCCGCGGAGGCTGCCGCGGCGCCGGCCGGGGCGGCGGCCGGGGCGGCGGGCGCGCCGTCGATCGTCGCCCCGCCGCTGAGCACGCCCGCCGGGGCGGGTCGGGGCCGGTCCCCGGGTGCGGTCGCGCCCGGCTCCGGGGCGGTCGCGTCGGGCCCCGGGGCGGTCGCGCCGGGGTCCGCGGCGACCGGGGCGGGGAGCTCGGCGGCGAGCGCCGGGGCGCCCCCGAGCAGCAGGGCCGCGGCGGTGGCCAGGGCCAGGACGGAGCGGGGCGGGACAGCGGGCACGGGGGGCTCCTCGGACTGGGGGCGGCACCGCCGGGGGACGCGGGCCGGACAAAAGTTAGCATTAGCAATCGGCCCTGGCCAGGGGAACGTGTCACGGGGAGTCGCCGGGCCGGGCGGGCGCGGCACGGGCGCGGCGCGGACCCGCCCGGGGCACGGGGGCGGGCGCGCCAGCCGGTAACGTGGAGCGCATGAGGATCGCCACCTGGAACGTGAACTCCATCCGCGCCCGCGCCGACCGCGTGGAGGCGTGGCTGCGGCGCTCCGACGTGGACGTCCTCGCGATCCAGGAGACCAAGGCGAAGGACGAGAACTTCCCCTGGGAGCTGTTCGAGTTCATGGGCTACGACGTCGCCCACTTCGGCCTGAGCCAGTGGAACGGCGTGGCCATCGCCTCCCGGGTCGGCCTCGACGACGTCGAGCGCACCTTCCCGGACCAGCCCGCCTTCGGCAAGCCCGGCGAGGAGCCGGTGCAGGAGGCGCGCGCGATCGGCGCCACGTGCGGCGGGGTGCGCGTGTGGTCCCTCTACGTCCCCAACGGCCGGGGCCTGGAGGATCCCCACATGCCGTACAAGCTCGAGTGGCTGCGGGTGCTCAAGGACCACGCCCGCCGGTGGGTCGAGGAGGACGCCACGGCGCAGGTCGCCCTGGTCGGGGACTGGAACGTGGCCCCGCAGGACGAGGACGTGTGGGACCTGCAGTTCTTCCTCGACAACGGGCTCACCCACGTCAGCGAGCCCGAGCGCGCGGCCTTCCGGGCGTTCCTCGAGGAGGCCGGCTACCAGGACGTGGTCCGCCCCCGTCACCCCGGCCCCGGCGTCTACACCTACTGGGACTACAAGGGCCTGCGCTTCCCCAAGAAGGAGGGCATGCGCATCGACTTCCAGCTCTACTCCCCCGCCCTCGCCGCGCGCGTCACCGACGCCCTGATCGACCGCGAGGAGCGCAAGGGCAAGGGCGCCTCCGACCACGCGCCCGTCGTCGTGGAGATCGACTGAGCGCCGTGGCCCAGCTGCTGCAGGTCGGGCGGGCGTTCCGCTCCGCGACGGGGGTCCCCCACGAGTTCGCCCTGCGGGTCTACGTGCCCGCCGAGGACCTCGACGCCCTCTACGCGCCCCTGCTGCCCCGGGCGCTGCCGCCGGAGGAGGCCGGGGTCAACCAGCTCACCGAGCAGCTGGCCCGCCTCGCCGCGCCGGGGGCGGACCCCCTGCCCCCGGCGACCGAGCCCCTGTGGACGCTGCCGTTCTCCTGCGCCCCCGCGGGGCGGCGGATGCTCGCCGCCGGCGTCGGGGACTTCCCCGTCTTCCACCCCCCGCAGCGGCTGCGCCGGTCCCTGCGCCTCGTGGCGCTCGCGGAGGAGGAGGGCGGGCAGCCGCTGCCGTCCCTGCTCGTCCCGGAGGAGGCCGTGAAGGCCGCCGGCGAGCGCGTCACCCGGGAGCACTTCACCCCGGTGTACGCGCGGCAGGCGGCGTTCACGGCGCCGATGGCGTGGTTCGCGCCCTTCACGGCGGAGGACCACGTGGAGAGCCTCCACCACGGCAACCGGGTGCACCGCTGCGCCGTGCCGGTCGACGTCGCCACCCGCCGCGTCGTGCACGCCGCGCAGGTCGTGGAGGACGCCGGCGGGGAGGACCTCGAGGAGCTCGGCGAGGACCTCACGCACCTGGCCCGGTGGCTGGGGGCCTTCCCCGCCAACGGGCTGCTGGTGCTGCACTACGGCGCGGTCGCCGACCGGTTCCAGCCCGACGAGAGCCCGCAGGACCTCCAGGACGCCGTCGCCCTGCTCGACGCCCGGGACGACACCGGCGCGGCGGTGGCCTTCCGCCGGCTGATGCACCGCTGGCTGCCCCTGGCCCACCTCGAGACCGCCAGCTGAGCGGGCGGGGCCGCTCAGCCGACGGCGGCGCCCAGCGCCACCTCGCGCCGGCCCGTCAGGGTCCGGGGGACGTCGTGGCTGACCAGCAGCACCGCGCGGTCGCGGCTCCACTCCACGAGCTCCTCGGCGAGCACCCCGGCGGCCTCCTCGTCGAGGCCCAGGAAGGGCTCGTCCAGGCCCACCGCCGCGAACTCGCCGAGCGTGCACATGATGATCCACAGCTTGCGGGCGCTGCCCGTGGAGAGCGCGGAGACCGTGTCGTCGGTCCACCGGTCCAGCCCGTACCGCTCCGCCCGGGACGCGGCGGCACGCCACGGCAGGCCCCGGGCGCGGGTGGCGAACTCCAGGTGCTCGCGCACCGTCAGCTGCGGGTAGAGGGCCTGGTCAACCCCGCAGTAGCGCCGGAGGGCCCGCACGGCCGGGTCCTGGGCGTCGTGGCCGCACACCCGCACCGCACCGGAGTCCGCCGCCGCGTACCCGGCGTAGAGCAGCAGCACCGAGCTCTTGCCGGAGCCGTTGGGGCCGGTCAGGTGGACCACGGCGCCGGGGTCCGCCGTGAGGCGCAGCCCCCGGAGCACCGGCTGGTCCCCGTAGCCGAAGAACACGTCCTGGAAGTCGATCAAGCCCGCCACGGGACTCCTCTCGTGCGGTGGACCGCGACGGCCACGCCCACGGCGAGCACGGCACTGGTGTAAACGGACAGCGCTGCCACGCCCCAGGCCCCCGAGGACAGCGCGAAGAACGGGGCGCACAGCGCGAGGACGCACACGGAGGAGACCGTGCCCTGGGTCGTCCTCCCGTCGACGCCCTGCCCCCCGCCCTCCACGGCCTCGGCGATCAGGGCGGCGCCCACCACGAGGACCGGCAGCAGGCCGAGCGCCAGCGCCGACCGGGCGGAGACAAGCAGGCCGACCCCCGCGGCCAGGCACAGCCACTGCCGGCCCACGAGCCGGGGCAGCGCCCCGAGCGCGCCGAGGAGCACCCGCGCCATGCTCCGCCCCGAGACCTCCCACTCGTAGCGCAGGTGGGCGACCGAGGCGCTGGGCCCGGCCACGGAGAAGAACAGGCCCACGAGCACGATCGCGGAGATGAAGGCGTAGCCCCGCACCACCGACCACACCACCGGCGTGAGCTCCGCCCCGAGGCCGCCGCCCAGCCGGCACCCCGCGGCCAGCAGGCCCAGCACGGCCACCAGGCGGCCCGTGGAGCGCAGGAAGGGGAGCACGGCCGAGCCTGCCACCCTGCTGCCCGTGCGGGAGGCCACGCCCGCGCCCGCCGGGGCGGGCGCGGGCCCGGGCGCGCCGGCGTCGTACCCGGCGCGGCGCAGCACGGGGACGAGCAGCACCACGGCCGCGAGCAGCAGGGCGTCCACGGCCAGGACCGGCCAGGGCGCCACGGCGAGGGCGGGCGCCGGGACCGGGGCCGGGAGGCCGGCCGCCCCCGCGCGGACCCCGGCCGTCACGGCCCACGCGAGCACCAGCACCGCGGCCCCCAGCAGCGGGTTCAGGCCCACCGGCCCGCGCCGGCGCGCCGCGGGGCGCGAGAGCGCCCACAGGGCGTCGACGAGGGCCACCGCGAGGAACGCGCCCCCGAGCAGGGCGGCGACGGCGCCCGCCTGGGAGGGGCGCAGCCCGGCGGCCGCGCCGAAGGCCGCGAGGAGGACGGCGAGCCCCGCGAACGCGGCCAGGTCGGGACGCAGGGAGCGCACCAGCCACACGTGCAGCCGGGTCACGTCCGTGATCGCCAGCAGCGCCCGCTCGGGCGGGGCGCAGACGGCGGTGCGCCGCTCGGACATGCTGTTGCGCAGGATCAGCAGCCCGCCGGCGGCGACGGCCAGCAGCGAGGCCGCCGACGCGGCGGCGGCCGGGGCGCCGCCGGCCGTCGTCCACAGCGCACCGGCCAGCCAGCCGGCGCCGGCCGCCAGGACGGCACCGGCCGTGCGCAGGCTCCGGCGCAGGAGGAGCCAGACGCGGAAGCCCACCCAGTCCCTGAGCGGCGCGTGCTGGGAGCGCCCGACCAGCGTCGTGTAGGCCGCGACCACGCGCAGGTCGGCCGCGGCGGCGGGGACCGGCACCGCTCAGCGCGACCAGAGCTTGGCGACGCTGACCGAGCACAGCAGCCCGAAGAGCGCCCACACGGCGCCGATCACCACCAGCCCGGTCTCGCCCCGGGACAGGCCGACGCCCGCCAGGACGAGACCGGCCACGACGGACAGGAGGACGACGGCGGAGAAGCCGATGCGGAGCATGGTTGACCTTCTTTCAGGGGTTGACATCACGGATCCGGAAACTTCTGGCCCCCATCATCGCCGCGCCGAGGGCGAACACGGCGAAGTACACGACCGTGGCGTCCGCGCCGTCGCCGGGGGCGAGCACGAGGGGCGCGTCGACGGCCAGCGGCGCGCGCAGCAGCTCGGCGCCCCGGAACGGGTCGACCGAGGACAGCCACTCGGGCGCCCTGGTCGAGGCCCCCAGGGCGCGGAAGAGCTGGCCGAGCGCGAACGGGAGCGCCAGGACGGCGGGGACCGTCCAGGGCGATCCGCGGAGCAGGACGCCGAGGCCCGTGCCGTAGGCGACCCACAGCAGGGCGTTCGCGGCGCCGCCGAGCACCACGGTGAGGACGAGGCCCGGTGGGCCCGCCGCCTCCGCGCCGGCCAGCACGGGGATCAGCGGCACGCACACCGCGGCGGTCACGGCCTGGAGCGGCAGCACGCAGGCGGCGGCCACGACCGCCTTCGCGGCGAGCCACCGTCCCCGGCGCCCGTCGGCGACGAGCAGCTGCGCCGCGCGTCCGCTGCCGAGCTCCGCCGCCACGGCCAGGGCCCCGTGCAGCGCCGCGTACAGGTGGAGCACCGAGCCCTTGCCGAGGGCCAGCTGCACGGCCTCGACGGCCGTGCCGCCGTCGCCGGGGGTCAGCTGACGGAGCAGCACCAGGTAGCTGAGGCAGCCCAGCACGGAGACGACCACCGCCGTCAGCGCGGCGGCCCGGTGCAGCGGGGAGAGCACGACGCGGAGGAGCTCGTAGCGCACCATCGTCCCGAAGCTCATCGGTCCTCCTCCCCGTCCGCGGCGCGCGCGCCGACGAGGCCGACGAACGCGTCCTGCAGGGACGGCTCGCGGCGGCGCAGCTCGAGGACGGCCACCCCGGCCCGGCTCAGGAGGTGCCCGATCTCGTCGGTGGTGCGGGCCTCGACGACCAGCCCGTGCGCCGCCGCCCGGGCCCGGTGGCCGGCCTCGGCGAGCCGGGCCAGCGCGTGCCCGTCGTCGTCGGTGCGCACGAGGAGCTCGTCCGCGCCGGCGGTGCGCAGCAGCTGCTCCTTCGTGCCCGTGAACAGGACCTCGCCCCCGCGCAGGAGGGTGACGTCGGCGACGACGTCCTCGAAGCCGTCGAGCGTGTGCGAGGTCACCAGGACGCACGCCCCGTCCCGGGCGAGCCGCTGGATCCGTTCGACCACCTCGAGCTTCGTGAAGACGTCCAGCCCGTTGAACGGCTCGTCCAGGAGGTAGAGGTCGGCCTCGGTGGCCAGTGCCAGGCACAGCGAGAGGAGCTGGCGCTGCCCGAAGGAGAGCTCCGCGACGCGCCGGCGCCAGAGGGGGCCGATCGGGCGGTGGGAGCGGACCGCCTCCCGGAGCTGCGCGGACCGGGGCCGTGCGGCGGCGTAGAGGCGGACGACGTCGCAGACCCGTGCCCCGCGGTCCGCCCCGAGGCGGTCGAAGCAGGCGGCGAGCCGGGGACCGTGCTCGTGCCGCCGCTCCAGCGGGCCGCCCGAGAACAGGATCTCCCCCGCGTCGGTGCGGCACAGCCCCAGCAGGGCGCGGACCGTGGTCGTCTTCCCCGAGCCGTTGGGGCCCAGCAGCGCGTGCACGCGGCCGGGACGGACCGAGAGGCCGACGTCGGTGAGCACGGCCGTCCCGCCCACCGCCTTCGAGACGCCGCGCAGCGTCAGTCCCCCGGTCACGGGAGCCAGTTCCAGCCGGCCAGGACCGCGAGGAGGAAGGCGCTGGCCACGGCGACGGCCCGGGACCTCGGCGCCGCCCGGCGCAGGGGCCCGGACAGGACGAGCACGCCGCCCCCGGTGGCGACCACGGCGCACGCGAGCGGGACCAGCAGCGGTGCCGCCGCCGCGGCGGCGGGCCAGAGGGCGGGGACGGCCTGGTTCACCACCACCGACAGGACGTAGACCGTGGTGTGCAGGCCCACCTCGAGGCCCCCGGCGCGCACGGTGCGGGGGAACACGGTCCGCTCCAGCTGCCGGGCGAGGAGGACGAAGACCGCGGCGGCCAGGACCGAGACGAGCAGGCCGACGGCGACCCCGACCCGCAGGGCCAGCGTCCGCAGCTGCGGATCGCTGAGCTCCGCGGCCAGCTCCGCCGGGAAGTCCCGCTCGAGCGCGGCGTAGAGGGAGGGCAGGCGCACGGCCATGACGCAGGTCAGGACGAGCACCAGCAGCACGGCCGTGCGCCGGCCGGTGGTGCGCGCGGCGGGACCGGCCGGGGAGAGGATCTCGGCGGTGTGGCTCATGAGGGCCTTTCCGGATGCGGTGGGCATCACAGCAGAGCGGACTCGACGACGGCGCCCACGGCGACGACGGCGGCGCCGGCGACGGCGACGGCCGCCGCCGGTACGAGGGCGTCGAGATAGGCGGAGAGGCGGGGGCGGGCGTCCGCGAGGACGGCGCGCCCGGCGTGGACCGCCGGCAGCAGGCCCCCGACCGCGACGAGCAGCAGGCCCCCGAACTCGAGCCCGGCGTAGGGGCCGATCTCCTCGAGCACCCGCTGCCAGCCGAGGTTGCCGGTGGCCACGGCCCAGGTCGCCCCGACGTAGGCGGAGACCAGGAGCAGGCCGACGGCGGTGCCGATGCCGCCCGTGGCGGCCCCGGAGAACAGCAGGGCGGCGGCGGCCAGGTTCGTCGTGGCGATCCGGGCGGCGGGGACCGGTTCCGTGCCGGCCCGCGGGGCCCACGTCCCGTCCCCGCTCAGGCCCGCCAGCGAGGTGTAGCCCAGCAGGACCCCGGCAGCCGTGAGCACGAGGACCGCCGCCGCGCTGACGAGGAGCGTCCGCCGCAGCGCCACGGGTGCGCGGCCGCGTCCGCCCCGGCGGAGCCCGCGGGGGCTCCGCCGGGAGGGTGCGTCAGGCAATCGCGGCGCCCTTGCCCTTGGTCGTGATGAACCACATCACGGTGGCGGCGATGGCGCCGATCACGCCCGCGCCGAACACGATGATGACGGCTCGCAGGGCCCAGCCGCCGGCGGCGATGGCCGCGACGATCTGGCTGGCGGCGGCGGTCGAGATGCCCAGCGATCCGGCCACCCACAGGGCGCCGAAGGCGGCGAACAGGGTGCCGATGCTCGATGCGGCGAGGACGGCGGCGGCGCCGCCGAGCTTCTTCCGGTCCAAGGTCGTGGTGGTGCTCATCAGTGCTCTACCTCCTGGTGGCGTGGTCGGCCCGGCGGGGATCCGCCGGCGACTCCTCGACCCTAGAGCGGAACCGATCTAAATACATGTACTTTCGGATGGATCCTCCCGCCCACCGGTCCGCCGTCCGGATGAGGACCGCCGCGCCCCGTGCTGACACCGCACCGGTGGGCTGGCAAGCTGGGGGCGCACATCCCCGCGACCGGAGGACCCCCAGACCCGATGACGCAGCAGACCCGGACCGACCGTCCGACCGACACCGCGCCGTGGTGGCGCTCCGCGGTGATCTACCAGATCTACCCGCGCTCCTTCAACGACTCCGACGGCGACGGCATGGGCGACCTCCCCGGCATCGTCGAGCGCCTGGACTACCTGGCCGACCTCGGGGTGGACGCCCTGTGGCTGTCCCCGTTCTACGTCTCCCCCCAGAACGACGCCGGCTACGACGTCTCGGACTACCGGGACATCGACCCCCGCTTCGGCAGCCTCGAGGACTTCGACCGGATGCGCGCGCGCATGGCGGAGCTCGGGCTGCGGCTGATCGTGGACCTGGTGCCCAACCACACCTCGAGCGAGCACGAGTGGTTCCGCGCCGCCGTCGCCGCCGGGCCGGGCAGCCCCGAGCGCGACCGCTACGTCTTCCGCGAGGGCCGCGGCGAGCACGGCGAGCTGCCGCCCAACAACTGGCGCTCGGTCTTCGGCGGCGAGGCCTGGACCCGGCTGCCGGACGGCCAGTGGTACCTGCACCTGTTCGACTCCACCCAGCCGGACCTCAACTGGGAGAACCCGGAGGTGTGGGAGGAGTTCCGCTCCGTGCTGCGCTTCTGGCTCGACCGCGGCGCCGACGGGTTCCGGGTGGACGTGGCCCACGGCCTGGTCAAGGCCGAGGGCCTGCCCGACTGGGACCGGCAGGTGCGCATGGTCGAGGGCGAGCACGAGGCGCGGGAGCACGACCGGCCCGAGGGTCCCGAGACGCCGATGCACACCGGCAGCCCCTACTTCGACCAGGACGGGGTGCACGAGGTCTACCGCGACTGGCACCGGGTGCTCGCCGAGTACGACGGCGACCGGATGATGGTCGCCGAGGCGTGGGTGGAGCCCGCGCACCGGCTCGCGATGTACGTGCGCTCCGACGAGATGCACCAGGCGTTCAACTTCGACTTCCTGGTCGCCGGGTGGGACTGGGCGCGGCTGTCGCGGGCGATCGAGGACTCCCTGGCCGAGTCCGCGAAGGTCGGCGCGCCCACCACGTGGGTGCTCTCCAACCACGACACCGTCCGGCACGTCTCCCGCTTCGGGCTCGCCGACCCGATCGCCTACCCGATGGGCATCGCCGCGGAGCACGAGCAGCCCGACTACGACCGGGGCCTCGCCCGGGGCCGCGCGGCCGCCCTCGTGGAGCTCGCGCTGCCGGGCTCGGCCTACCTCTACCAGGGCGACGAGCTGGGCCTGCCCGAGCACACGAGCCTGCCCGCGCACGTGCGCGAGGACCCCACGTTCGCCCGCACGGACGGCGCGGAGATCGGCCGGGACGGCTGCCGCGTCCCGATGCCGTGGTCGGCCGGGGAGCCGGGCCTGGGCTTCGGACCGCAGCCGTGGCTGCCGCAGCCACCGGCCTTCGCCGCGCTGGCCGCCGACCGGCAGGTGGGGGTGCCGGGGTCCACGCACAGCCTCTACCGGGACGCGCTGCGGCTGCGCCGTGAGCTCGGCCTGGGCCGGGGCTCCTTCGCGTGGCACGAGGCGCACGACGGCGCCACGGGGCTGCTGGCGTTCGTCAGCACCACCCCGGCGGGCCGGCGCGTGCTCGTCGCCGCGAACACCGGCGAGCAGCCCGTGGCGCTGCCGGCGGGCGAGGTGCTGCTGACCAGCCGGGAGGACGCCCTGGTGGACGGGGTGCTGGGCCCCGCCGCCGCGGCCTGGGTGTCCCTGGACTAAGCACGCCGGGGCTCCCGGCGGGACGCGCCCGCCGGGAGCCCCCGGTGCGTCAGCGGCCGGCGCCCGAGGGCGTCACCGCCGCTCCTCCTCGGCGGGCGGGTCCTGGCGGGCGAGCTCCTCGGCCGGCTCGCCGCCCGGTTCCAGCACGATCCCGTCCTCCCGCTGGACCGCGGGCTGGTCCTCGAAGCTGCCCGGATCGGGCTGCTGCTCCGTCACGGTCGTCCTCCCTCCGTCGCGGGCCCCCGGCGGGGGCGGTGCCCCCATCGTAGGCAGGGGCCCGATCACCGGGTGGGGGCGGACTCCTCGCAGCGGGCCTGCAGCCACTCGCCGACCGGGGCGAGGGTGCGCTGCAGCTCCGCCAGCTCGGCGGGCTGCAGCGAGTCGCCGGCACCGGCCAGCACCGCCCCGGCGTCGTCGAACGCGGGGCGCAGCTCGGCGGGCACCCGGGAGGCGAGCTCGTGCACGGAGGCGCTGATCTCCTCGGGCCGGTAGCGAGGGTCGGCCTCGTCGGTGGACAGGGGGACCACGGCGAGGGCCGTGTGCGCGCCGGCGACGTCGAAGCAGGTGCGCGGGTCCGCCGCGGGCAGCGCGGTCCGGGCGGGGCCGGGCCGCGCGCTCGGGGTCTCCTCGAGGACGATGCTGCGCTGCGGGGCGGCGGTGCCGCAGGCGGGCAGCGCGAGCAGGCACAGGACCAGCCCGGCGAGCAGGCCCGTTCGTCGGAGGTGGCGGTTCACGCCCCCACCGTAGGCCGGGAACCTCGGGAGGTGCTGGCAGCCGGCGGCAGGATCCCCGGACGCGCGGGCCGGGAACGACGAAGCCCCCGGTCCCTGCGGGGACCGGGGGCTTCCGCGGTGGCTCCGACCGGCGTCGATCCGGTGACCTTACGATTTTCAGTCGTACGCTCTACCAACTGAGCTACAGAGCCTCGGCACATCGGATGCGCCGAGACGGCGCAGCTGTCCGAGGACACCTCGCCGCCTGAGCGACCCTGACGGGACTTGAACCCGCGACCTCCGCCGTGACAGGGCGGCGCGCTAACCAACTGCGCTACAGGGCCTCGCTGTTGTTGCCAACGAGGACTGATCCTACCAGCACTCCTCGGCTGTTGTGCAAATCGGTGCTCCCACCGTTCCCACGCGTACCCCCAACGGGATTCGAACCCGTGCCGCCGCCGTGAAAGGGCGGTGTCCTAGGCCGCTAGACGATGGGGGCCTGCGGCTCCCCGCTCCGGGTGCGCTCGGCCGGCGGGCCGGGTTCCGGGACGGGAGACAGCCACCTCAGCTTAGAGGCAGGTGGGGGTTCGCACAATTCCCGCGCGGTCCCCCGGCGGGCCGGGTGCGGTAGGAAGGAGGGGTGATGGAGATGACGCACGAGGAGTTCGACCGGGCCGTCGACGACGCGATCGACCTGATCCCCGACGAGCTGTTCCGGGCGATGGACAACGTGGTGATCCTCGTCGAGGAGGAGCCCCCGGCGCACTCCCCGGAGCTGCTGGGCCTCTACGAGGGCGTGCCCCTGACGGCGCGGGACGGCGGGTGGGGCGCGGGCTCGCTGCCCGACCGGATCTTCGTCTACCGGGGGCCGCTGCGGCGGATGTGCGCCGACCGGGAGGAGCTGGTGGAGGAGATCACCGTGACCGTGATCCACGAGGTCGCCCACCACTTCGGGATCGACGACGAGCGCCTGCACGAGCTCGGCTGGGGCTGAGCCGGCCCGCCGCGCCCGGCCCCGCCCGGGTCAGGCGTCCCAGGGGCGGACGTCGTCGAGGTCGAAGTCCTTGCGGGTCTCGATCCGCTCGTCGTAGCGGTCCGGGACGATCAGCACGGGCCCGGCCGCGTTGTGCAGCACGCCCTGGGAGGTGGAGCCCAGCAGCATCCCGGTGAAGCCGCCGCGCCCGCGGGTGCCGACGACCACGAGGCGGTTGCGGCGGGTCTGGTCCACGAGCACCTGCACCGGCGGGCCGTCGGCCAGCTCGGAGCCGATCTCCAGGTCCGGGAACCAGCTCTTCAGCCAGGCCACCCCGCCCTGCAGGGCGCGGGCGACGTCGTCGTACATGGCCTCGAAGTCCACGGCCGTGGGCATCCACGCGACCGCGCCGCTGACCGGCGGGACCGCGCACACGACCGTCAGGGGCACGTCCAGCAGCCGGGCCTCCTCCGCGGCCTCCAGCATCGCGGCCCGCGCCTGGGACGAGCCGTCCGAGCCGACGACGACGCGCTCGACCAGCGCCGCGGTGCCGGCGAGAGCCTCCTCCCCCAGGTGCTCCTTCGACCACGGCAGGGGGACGACCCCGGTGGGGCACTTCGCGTGGGCGGGCACCGCCGTGGAGACGGTGCCCAGCAGCCGGCCGAGCAGCCCGCCGCGCCCGCGCGAGCCGAGCACGAGCAGCTCCGCGGTGCGGCTGAGCTCGAGCAGGGCCCCGGAGGGGTCGCCCGTCTCGACCGTGGCGCGCAGCTCGACGCCGGTGGACCGCACCTGCGCGGCGGCGTCGTTGAGCAGCTCCTCGACGCCGCGGGCGAGGGCCGCCTCGTCGACCGTCGCGTAGCCGGTGTCGAAGCCCGACCCGGAGAACACCGGCAGGCTGTAGGCGGTGACCATGCGCACGGGCAGGCCGCGGCGGCGCCCCTCCCGGGCGGCCCAGCGCAGCGCGCCGAGGCTCTGCTCGGAGCCGTCGATGCCCACCACGATCTCGCCGGTGGCGTCCGGGGCGTCCCCGGCCGTGCTGCCCGTGCTCGCGTCCTCCGGCCGCCCGGGTCCCCGGCGCCGCTCGCGGTCCCGGTCGCGGGACGGTCGGTCGGTCATGACGGTGCCTTCCTGTGCGCGGGTCCCGCGGGTCGTCGCCGGTGCGGCTCCGCCGGTGCGGGGCTTCGCCTCCGATGGTACGCGCGGACCCCGGCGCGCACGGGCGCCCCACGGCGCGCCGGGGCCGCCCGCGGTGAGAAGATGAGGGCGCGCGCTGCACCCCGCAGCCGAGGAAGGACGGTCCTGGCGATGAGCGAGACGCCGCTGCCCGGGGAGACCGGGACCAGGGAGTGGACCACGTGGGGCCGCACCCACACGGTGACCCCGGAGCACGTGCTGGCGCCCTCCTCCGTGGAGGAGCTGGCCCGGGGCGTGGCCGCCGCCGCCCGGCGGGGCCTGCACGTGCGCCCGGTGGGCTCCGGCTGCAGCTTCTCGGCGCTCGCGGTGGCCCCCGAGGTGCTCGTGTACCTCTCGGCGCTGACCGGGCTGGTCGACGTGGACGCGCAGCGGCACCGGGCGACCGTGCTCGCCGGGACCACCCTCGCCGCGCTGAGCCAGGACCTCGAGGAGCACGACCTCGCGGTGACGAACCTGCCCGACAGCACCTGGCAGACGGTGGCCGGGGCCGTGGCCACCGGCACCCACGGCACGGGGCTGCGGTTCCCGTCCCTGTCCGGGCAGGTCGTGGCCCTGACCCTGGTCGGCCCCTCCGGGGAGCTGCTGGAGTGCTCCGCCGAGCAGCGGCCCGAGCTGTTCCGGGCCGCGTGCACGGGTCTCGGCGTCACCGGGGTGGTCGCGACCGTCACCCTGCAGTGCGAGCCGGCGTTCCGGCTGCACGCGGCGGAGCTCAAGGAGCCCCTGGGTCAGCTCGTGGACTCCCTCGGGGACCGGATGGCCGGGGCGGACCACTTCGAGTTCTTCTGGACGCCGGGGACCTCCACGGCCCAGACCCGCATCCTCACCCGCCTGCACAAGCTCCCGGAGTCCTACACCCGCCCGGGCTCCCCCGTGGCGCGCACGGTCCGGCGGCTCGACGACCTCCTGCTGCGCAACACCCTCACCGCCGGGCTGCACCAGCTCGCGACGGTCCTGCCGCGCTCCACCCCGGGGGTGAACCGGCTGGACGCGTTCACCAACAGCCCGCGCCGCTACAGCGACCTCTCCCACCGGGTGTTCACCGTCCCGCGCCGGGTCCGGTTCGTCTCCACGGAGTACGCGCTGCCGGACGAGGAGCTGGTCCCCGCCTTCCGGGAGCTGCAGGCGCTGATCGAGCGCCGCGGCTACGCCTTCTCCCTGCCCGTGGACGTGCGCTGCTCCGCGGCCGAGGAGGCCTGGCTCTCCCCCGCCCACGGGCGGGCCACCGGCTGGATCGCGCTGCGGCAGTACTGGCGCCGCCACGACCCGAAGGTCTTCGCGGCCGCCGAGGAGATCTTCGCCGCCCACGGCGGGCGCCCGCACTGGGGCACCGTGCACACCCGCGACGCCGGGTACCTGCGCAGCGTCTACCCGCGGTTCCAGGACTTCCTCGACGTCCGGGCCGAGCTCGACCCGGACGGGGTGTTCCTCAACGACCACGTCCGGTCCCTGCTCGGCCTCTGAACCACCACACCGCGGACCACGACGGCGCGAGGGGCGGCGTCCGGCGGGAAACCGGTGCGGTTTCCCGCCGGACGCCGCCCCTCGCGGGCCGGGGACGGGGCCTCAGACGTTCGAGGAGACCGGCTGCTGGACGCCGTCGCGGGAGACGCTCACCATCTCGTCGCGCTCGACGACCTTGACGCGCTCGCGGGGGTTGCCCTCGGCGTCGTGCGAGGACTGCCCGAGGGCCTGCTCGTGCTCGTCGAGGGCGAGCCAGCCCTCCCACGTCGTGTACGCCACGCCGCGGGCCTCGAGCAGGTCGACGACCGAGCGGGGGTCCGGGGAGGTCGCCGCGGGCAGCACCGGCCGGTCCTCGAGCAGGTGGGTGACGGTCTCGAGGGCGTCGGACTTGGTGGCGCCGATCAGGCCCACGGGCCCGCGCTTGATCCAGCCCGTCGCGTAGAGCCCGTGCAGCACGGTGCTGCCGTCCTCGCTGAGCACGCGGCCCTCCGCGTTGGGGATCACGCCGCGGGCGTCGTCGAAGGGCAGCTCGGGCAGCCGGGACCCGAGGTAGCCGATCGCGTGGTAGACGGCCTGGACGGGGTGGTCGATCAGCTCGCCGGTGCCGGAGACGGAGCCGTCGCCGTTGAGGCGGGTGCGCTCCATCCGCAGGCCCACGACCTTGCCGTCCTCGCCGAGGATCTCGCGGGGGCTCTGCAGGAAGTGCAGGTGCAGGCGCCGGGAGGCGGTCTTCGGGGAGTCGTCGGCCCGCCACTTCTCGAGGGTCCTGACCATGACCTTGACCTGGTTGTTCTCGGCCACGGCCTGCTCGGAGGCCTCGTCGTAGGCGAAGTCCTCGTCGTAGACGACGATGTCGACGTCGCGCGACTTGGCGAGCTCGCGCAGCTCCAGCGGGGTGAACTTCACCTGGGCGGGCCCGCGGCGGCCGAAGATGTGCACGTCGGTGACCGGGGACTTCTTCAGCCCCTGGTAGACGTTGCCGGGGATCTCGGTGACGAGCATGTCGTCGGCGTGCTTGGCGAGCACCCGGGCGACGTCGAGGGCGACGTTGCCGTTGCCGATGACCGCGATCTCCTTCGCGGTGAGCTCCCACTCGCGCGGGAAGTCGGGGTGGCCGTCGTACCAGGCCACGAACTCGGCGGCGCCGTGGACGCCCTCGAGCTCGATGCCGGGGATGTTCAGCGGGGCGTCGTAGACGGCGCCGGTCGCGAAGATCACCGCGTCGTAGTGGGCGCCGAGGTCGGCGAGGGTCAGGTCCGTGCCGTACTCGACGTTGCCGAAGAAGCGGATGTCGCCGCGGCCCAGGATCGAGCGCAGGGCGGTGATGATGCCCTTGATGCGGGGGTGGTCGGGGGCCACGCCGTAGCGGATGAGCCCGAACGGGGTCGGGTAGCGGTCGAACAGGTCGATGCTGACCGCGAGCTCGCCGCTCGCGACCGGCTCCGACTTGGTGAGCATGTCCGCGGCGTAGATGCCGGCGGGGCCGGCCCCGATCACGGCGACGCGCAGGGGGCGGGTGGTGGTGTCAGCCACGTGGGATTCCTTTCGGGAGCGCGCACGGGGACCGCCGCGCGCATCGGGTCTGGGACAACGTTAGTGAACTTCCCCGGGAATCGCCCGGGAGGTAACGGAACTCACGGGCGGGGGCCGAGCAGCCCGCGCCCGCGCAGCAGGCGCCGCTCGAGGGGGTTGAACAGCAGCAGCTCCACGAGGATCCCGACGGCGAGGATGGACAGGACCGCGGCCATCACCACGGCCATGTCGGAGACGGTCCGCCCCTGCTCGAGCAGGGAGCCCAGGCCGAAGCCGATGGAGCCGCCGATGGCGATGAGCTCGGCGCCCATCAGCGACCGCCACGAGAACGCCCACCCCTGCTTGAGGCCGGCGGCGTAGCCGGGCAGCGCCGCGGGGAGCACGACCTTGACGGCCATGGTCCACCCGCGGGCGCCGAGGACGTGCCCGGCCCGGCGCAGCTGGGGCGGGATCTGGTCCACGCCGGCGAGCATGCCGTTGACGATCGAGGGGATCGCGCCCATGAGCACCACGAAGTAGACGGTGGCGTCCGAGAGGCCGAACCAGATGATCGCGGCGGGCACCCACGCGACCGAGGGCAGCACCTGCAGCCCGGAGATCAGGGGCCCGACGGCGTTGCGCAGCCCCTGCCGCTGGGCGACGAGCAGCCCGAGCGGGGTGGCGACGGCGACGGCGACGAGGAACCCGCTGACCCCGCGCCACAGGCTCGTGCCCAGGGCGGACAGGACGGTGCCGTCCGAGAGCAGCTCCGCGAACCGGCGGGCGACGTCGAGCGGCCCGGGCACCACGTCCGGGCGGGGGCCGAGGACGGCGACGAGCAGCTGCCACAGCAGCAGCCCGAACAGCAGCGCCACCAGGGGCGGGGCCGCCTTGGTGCGCAGCACCTCCGCGGCCGGGGTCCGGCGGGTGCGCTCGGTCTGCAGCGCGTCCAGCCCGGCGAGCTCCTGCCCGGCGCCGGCCGCGGCGGGGGCCGGGGCGGCCGCGGGGGGCACGGCCGGCGGCGGCACGGGGGCCGGGGACGGCCGGACCGCGGGCCCGGCCGGGACGGCGGGGACGGCGGTGTCATTGCGCATGGCGGCTGATCTCCTCCCGGAGGCGTGCGGTGACGGTGCGGGTGAGCTCGGCGAGGGTGTCGTCGAGCGACTGGGCGCTGCCCTCGAAGCCGTAGGACTGCGGGTCCTTCCACGGGCGGGTGTCCCACTCCTGGACCACCCGGCCGGGCCGGGAGGACATCAGCAGCACCCGCTCGCCCAGGCGCACGGCCTCCGCGACGTTGTGGGTGATGAACACGATCGTGCGCCCCGTGCTGCGCCAGACCCGCAGCAGCTCCTCGTGCAGCAGGTCGCGGGTGATGGCGTCCAGCGCCGAGAACGGCTCGTCCATCAGCAGCACCTCCCGCTCCTGGGCCAGCGCCCGGGCCAGTGCCACGCGCTGGCGCATGCCCCCGGAGAGCTCGTGGGGGCGCTTGTCCCCGGCACGGCCCAGCCGGACGAGCTCGAGCAGCTCGCCGGCGCGCGCCCGCCGCTGCGGGCCGGGCACGCCGCGCAGCTCGAGGGCGAGCTCCACGTTGCGGCGGGCGGTGAGCCAGGGGAACAGGGCGGCGTCCTGGAACATCAGGGCGGCCCCCTCGGCGGGGACCGTCACGGACCCGGTGGTGGGGTGCTCGAGGCCGGCGACGATGTTGAGCAGCGTGGACTTCCCGCACCCGGAGGCGCCCAGCAGCGCGACGAACTGCCCGCGCTCCACGCTCAGCTCGACGTCCTGGAGGACGGGCCCGTCCTCGGGGGCGAAGGTCTTGCCGAGACCGCGCAGCCGGATCGCGGTCCGCTCCTCGGCCGGGGCCTCGGGGCCGGCGGCGGTGGGGGTCATGCTCCCTCCTCCGGGTCGGGGCGCACGCGCTCGAGCGCCGTGGGGTCCACGAGGCCCTCGAGCGGGGCGGGGTCGGTGGTGCCGGCCGCGACGGCGTCCTCGAGCAGTGCGGGGTAGGTCCCGGCCAGCGGGTCGGTGGTCCACTCGATCGCGGCCAGGGCCCCGGTGACCGTGTCCTCGGGGAGGGTCTCGACCTCGGCCCGCTCCAGGCCGCGGTTGAGGGTCGCGGCCAGCAGCGCCGGCTCGTCCTCGTGGGCCTCCAGCCAGTCCACGGAGCGCTGCAGGCCGCGCACGAGCCGCTCCACGGTCCGGGGGTGGCGCTCGAGGTAGTCCCGGCGCACCACGAGCACCGTGGTGGGGTAGCGGCCGCCGGGCCACAGCTCGCGCTCGTCGACGAGCACGCGGGCGCCCTCCGCCACGGCCCGGGTCGCCCAGGGCTGGGGCAGCCAGGCGCCGTCGACCCGGCCCTGGCGCAGGGTGTGCAGGGTCTGGCCGTTGGGCATGGGGGTGATGGCCACGGCGTCCTCCCCCTCGCCGTCGGGGACGTAGCCGTGCTCGGCGAGCCAGGTGCGCAGGGCCACGTCCTGGGTCCCGCCGAACTCGGGGGTGGCCAGGGTGCGCCCGCCGAGGTCGCCGGCCCCGGCCACGTCGGGGGAGACCACGAACTGGGCCCCGCCGGAGGCCGCGCCCGCCACGATCGCCAGGGACCGCCCCTCGGACTGGACGAAGGAGTTGATCGCGGGGTTCGGGCCGACGAACGCGGCGTCGAGGGAGCCCGCGTTCATGGCCTCGACCGCGGTGGGGCCGCTGCCGAAGACCTGGGTGGACAGCTCGGTCCCGCCCAGCTCCTCGGCCAGCAGGCCCTGGTCCAGGCCGACCAGGGCCGGGCCGTGGGTGAGGTTGCCGAAGTAGCCCAGGCGCAGGTCGGCGGCCTCGGAGGTCTCCACCGGGGCCGCCTGCCACGCCTCGAGGGTCCCGTTGCCCCGCAGCACGGTGGCCGTGGCCGTGAGCGCGGCGAGCAGCAGCAGGGCCGTCAGCACCAGCGGCCAGCCCCCGCGGCGGCCGGCCGGGCGCGCACCGGCCCCGGCCGTGACCGTGGTCGGCTCCGGCCGGTCCTGCGGCTGCACCTCAGGCGCCCCGGGCGAGCCCGGCGGCGAGGGTGCCGCCGGTGGCCGGGTCGATGACCAGGAAGGCGCCGGTGCGCCGCAGCCGGTCGTAGGGGTCCACGGGCAGCGGCGAGGCCAGGCGCAGCCGGACGCGGCCGATGTCGTTGAGCTCGAGCGTGTCCGCCGCGCGCAGCTCGAGGGCGTCGAGGTCCAGCCGGCCCTCGAGCTCCTCGACCATGGCCTGGACCGTGGCGGCCCCGTGCTTGACGAGCACGCGGTCGCGCGGGCGCAGGGGCCGGTCCCCGAGCCAGGCGAGGGAGGCGGGCAGCTCGCGCACGGGCTCGGGCAGCTCGTCGGCGGCGCCGGCGAGCAGGTCGCCGCGGGCGATGTCGATGTCGTCGGCCAGCCGCAGCGTCACGGACAGCGGCGCGGCGGCCTCCGCCAGCTGCTCCCCGGGCAGGGGCGCCCCGGGGGCGGGGGCGGTGCCGGCGACGTCGATGCCGGTGACGGTGGTGCGCCGGCCCGAGGGCAGGACCACGACCTCGTCCCCGACCGCGACGGCGCCGGAGGCGATCTGGCCGGCGTAGCCGCGGTAGTCGCGCAGGGCCTCGGGGTCCAGCCCGGGGGCGGTGCCGCCCTGGGGGCGGAGGACGTACTGGACGGGCAGCCGGAAGGGGCGGGCGGCGCCGCGGCCGGACTCGTCGGCCGTGGGCAGCTCCTCGAGCACCCGCAGCAGGGGCCGGCCCGTGTACCAGGGGGTCCGCTCCGAGGGCTCCACGACGTTGTCGCCCTCGAGCGCGGAGACCGGCACCACGTGCACGTCCTCGACGCCCAGCCGGGCTGCGACGTCGCGGGCGTCGCCGGCGACCCGCTCGAAGACGTCCCGGGAGTAGTCCACGAGGTCGATCTTGTTCACGGCCACGACCACGTGCGGCACCCGCAGCAGGGCGGTGACGGCGAGGTGGCGGCGGGTCTGCTCGACCACGCCGTGGCGGGCGTCGACGAGCAGCACGACGGCGTCGGCCGTCGAGGCGCCGGTGACCGTGTTCTTCGTGTACTGCACGTGCCCGGGGCAGTCCGCGAGGATGAAGGAGCGGCGGTCGGTGGCGAAGTAGCGGTGGGCGACGTCGATCGTGATGCCCTGCTCCCGCTCGGCGCGCAGGCCGTCGGTGAGCAGCGCGAGGTCGAGCCGGCCCGTGCCGCCGCCGAAGCCGCGCTCGGCGGAGGTGCGGCCCACGGCCTCGAGCTGGTCGGCGAGGATGGCCTTGGCGTCGTGCAGCAGCCGCCCGACGAGGGTGGACTTGCCGTCGTCGACCGACCCGGCGGTCGCGAAGCGGAACAGGGAGCCGGGGTCGATCGTGGGCGCGTGCTCGGCGGCCCGGTCGGTGGTGGGGGAAGTCATCTCTAGAAGTACCCGTCCTTCTTGCGGTCCTCCATGGCGGCCTCGGAGATCCGGTCGTCCGCGCGGGTGGCCCCGCGCTCGGTCAGCGTGGACACGGCGACCTCGGCCACCACGTCGGAGACGGTCCGCGCCCCGGAGAGCACGGCCCCGGTGCAGGACATGTCGCCCACCGTCCGGTAGCGCACGGTGCGCCGCTCCACGGTCTCGGCCCCGGTGGGCGCGGAGAACTCGCCCACGGCCATCCACATCCCGTCGCGGCGGAAGACCTCGCGCTCGTGGGCGTAGTAGATGGCGGGCAGCTCGATGTTCTCGCGCTCGATGTAGCGCCAGATGTCGAGCTCCGTCCAGTTGCTGATGGGGAAGGCCCGCACGTGCTGGCCGGGGGTGTGCCGGCCGTTGTAGAGGGTCCACAGCTCGGGGCGCTGGTTGCGCGGGTCCCACTGGCCGAACTCGTCGCGCAGGGACAGGATCCGCTCCTTGGCGCGGGCCTTGTCCTCGTCGCGGCGCCCGCCGCCGAGGACGGCGTCGAACTTGTTCTGCGCGATGGCGTCGAGCAGCGGCACGGTCTGCAGGGGGTTGCGGGTGCCGTCGGCGCGCTCGAGCAGCCGGCCGTCGTCGATGTAGTCCTGGACGGCGGCCACGACCAGGCGCACGCCCAGCCGCTGCACGGTGCGGTCCCGGAAGCCGAGGACCTCGGGGAAGTTGTGCCCGGTGTCCACGTGCAGCACGGGGAAGGGGATGCGGCCGGGCCAGAAGGCCTTGGCGGCCAGGTGCAGCATGACCACCGAGTCCTTGCCGCCCGAGAAGAGCATGGCCGGGCGGTCGAACTCGGCGACCACCTCGCGCAGGATGTGGATCGACTCGGCCTCGAGCGCGTCGAGGCTGCTGTGCACGCCGGCGCCGGTGCGCTCGGTGTCCGGGGCGGCGCCCGGTGCGGCGCTCACGATGGTGCTCACGGTGTCCTCCGTCGTCGTCCGGTGGGAAGGTGCGCTCACAGGTGGATGCCGCACTCGGTCTTGTCCTTGCCGGCCCAGCGGCCGGCGCGGGGGTCCTCGCCCGGGGCGACCGGTCGGGTGCAGGGGGCGCAGCCGATGGAGGGGTAGCCCTCGGACATCAGCGGGTTCACGGGCACCCCGTGCTCCCGGGACCACCCGAGCAGGTCGTCGAGGCTCCAGCGCACCATGGGGTTGACCTTCACGAGCCCGTGGGTCTCGTCGAAGGCCACCATGGGGGCGTTGGTGCGGGTCCAGGACTCGTCGCGGCGCACGCCGGTGAACCACACCTCGTAGCCCTCCAGCGACTTCTTCAGCGGGTCCATCTTGCGGATCGCGCAGCAGCGGGCGGGGTCGGTGGCGAAGAGGTCCGTGCCGATCGTGGCGTCCTGCTCGGCGACCGTGAGCTCGGGCAGGACGTCGACGACGGTGATGTCGAGCACGTGGGCGACCGCGTCGCGGGTGCCGATCGTCTCGGGGAAGTGGTAGCCGGTCTCCAGGAACAGCACGTCCACGCCGGGCAGGTGCTCGGCGACCAGGGCCGGCAGCACGGCGTCGGCCATGGAGCAGGCCACGGCGACCTTGGCGGGGTCGAAGTGCTCGGCGACCCAGCGGATCGCCTCCTCCGTGCTCGCCTCCCCGGCGGCGGGCACCCTGCCCTCGGCGTCGAGCGCGGCGCGCAGCGCGGTGGCGCCCTCGGCCGCGAGCCCGCGCAGGGTCCGCT
Organism: Kocuria sp. LUK; assembly: GCF_021012935.1. Lineage (NCBI taxonomy): Bacteria > Bacillati > Actinomycetota > Actinomycetes > Micrococcales > Micrococcaceae > Kocuria > Kocuria sp. LUK. Next base: position 135,757 of record NZ_JAJMZI010000004.1, on the reverse strand, counting down.
CGTCGCGCAGGGCGGTGGGGGTCGTGCTCATGCCAGGTCCTCCTCGTCGGCGCGGCGGGTCCACTCGGCGAAGGTCTCCTCGCCGGTGCGCTGGTCCAGGAAGCGGCGCACGAGCCGCTCCACGTAGTCGGCCAGGTCGTCCTGGTAGACCTTCAGCCCGCGCACGGTGCGGCCGAGCTCGGCCTCGGCGCGGGTGTCGTCGGTCAGCCCGCCGCCCAGGTGCACCTGGTAGCCGGGCTTCTGCCCGCCGTCGTCGGTGGGCAGCAGCTGGCCCTTGAGCCCGATGTCCGCGGTCTGGATGCGGGCGCAGGAGTTGGGGCAGCCGTTGACGTGCAGGGAGATGGGATGGGGCAGCTCGACGCCCTCGAGGCGGCGCTCGAGCTCGTCGATGGTCTCCGAGGCGGTCCGCTTCGTCTCGACGATGGCGAGCTTGCAGTACTCGATGCCGGTGCAGGCCACGGTCGAGCGGCGGAACGCGGAGGGCCTGGCCTGCAGGTCGAGGGCCTCGAGCTCGGCGACGACGGCCTCGACGTCGGCCTCCTCGACGTCGAGGACCACGAGCTTCTGGTGCGGGGTGGTGCGCAGCCGGTCGGAGCCGTACCTCGCCATGACGTCGGCGAGCGCGAGCAGCTTCTGCCCGGAGACCCGGCCCACGCGCGGGGCCACGCCGATGTAGTAGCGCCCGTCCTTCTGCCGGTGCACCCCCACGTGGTCGCCGGGCACCGCGGAGCGGGCGGGAGCGGGGCCGTCGGCCAGCGCGTGGCCGAGGTACTCGTCCTCGAGGACCTGGCGGAACTTCTCGGTGCCCCAGTCCTGGACGAGGAACTTCAGGCGGGCGCGGTTGCGCAGCCGCCGGTAGCCGTAGTCGCGGAAGATGCCGGTGACCCCGGCCCAGACCGCGGGGACCTGCTCCTGGGTCACGAACGCGCCGAGGCGCTTGCCGAGGAACGGGACGACGGACAGGGCGCCGCCGACCCACAGGTCGTAGCCGGGGCCCAGCTCGGGGTGGACCACGCCCACGAACGCGCAGTCGTTGATCTCGTGGACCACGTCCAGGGAGGGGTGGCCGGTGATCGCGGTCTTGTACTTGCGCGGGAGGTTGGAGAACTCGGGGCTGCCGATGTGCTCGCGCTTGATCTGCTCGATCACCGGGGTGGGGTCGATGATCTCGTCCGCCGCGATCCCCGCCAGGGGGGAGCCCAGGAGCACCCGGGGCACGTCGCCGCAGGCCTCGGTGGTGTCGAGGCCGACCTCCTCGAGCCGGCGCCAGATCTCGGGGACGTCCTCGATCCGGATCCAGTGGTACTGGATGTTCTGCCGGTCGGTGACGTCGGCCGAGTCGCGGGCGAACTCCGCCGAGATCTGCCCGAGCACCCGCAGCTGGGCGCGGGTGAGCGCCCCGCCGTCGAGGCGCACGCGCATCATGAAGTACTCGTCCTCGATCTCGGCGTCGGTGAGCTTGCCCGTGCGCCCGCCGTCGATGCCGGGGCGGCGCTGGGTGTACAGGCCCCACCAGCGGAACCGGCCGTGCAGGTCGGTCGGGTCGATCGAGGCGAAGCCGTGCTCGGCGTAGACCTCCTCGATGCGGGTGCGCACGTTGAGCCCGTCGTCGGCCTGCTTGAACACCTCGTTGGGGTTCAGCGGCTCCCGGCCGTCGACCTTCCACTGGCCCTCGGGCTTGGCCTTCCGGGCGGTCCGGGGCGCACGCGTCGTCTGAGTCATGGCCCCGATTCTTCGTCCCCGGCCCCCGCCGGTCACGCCGGTCGTCACACTCCGCCACGGGCCGTAGCCCGGCGTCACACGGGCTGGACAGCCCCGGCCGGACGTGGGAGGCGGACACCCGGGGTCCCGGGCACGCGGCGGCCCCCGGGTCGCGCCCGGTGCGGGGCGGGACCCGGGGGCCGTGCCGGGAGGAGGGGCGTGCGGGACCGGGGACGGGCGGGCGCCTCAGGCGGTGGGGCCGGCGCCGTCCAGGTGCGCGGCGGCGGCCTCGACGTGCTCGGCCTCGACCAGGACGTCGTAGGCCTCGGCCTCGAAGCCCTGGACGCTGCGGAAGTCGCGGCGCCCGCCGGTGGCGGCGTGGCCGATCAGCCCGAAGAGCAGGCCCCACACGGCGCCCAGGGCCACGGCCCACAGGATCACGGCGAGCCAGGAGCCCACGGTGAAGATGCCGAGCAGCAGGCCGATGAACAGCCCGAGCCACGCGCCCGAGGCCGCGCCGTAGAGCGCGGCCCGGCCGTTGGTCATCCGGCCGGTGACCTGCTCGACCGAGCGCAGGCCTGTGCCGACCACGCGCACGTGCTCGACCGGGAACCCGGCGTCGGAGAGGGCGTCGACGATCCGCTGCGCCTCGTCGTAGGCGGGCACGCTGCGCAGGACCCGGTAGTTGCGGGAGGAGGTCGGAGGGATCGGGGAGGGCTGGGTCATGGACGGTCGCTCCTGGTTCTTCGGTCTCGTCGTCCCGCGAGGGCTTGCTCCCGGTGCAACACGGGCGGCCGGGGAGGTGTTCCGGTGCGCACCCCGGGTCCCCGCGGCCCGCGCGCCGCCGCGGGGCGGCCTCGGCCCGGGCGCGGCAGCCGCCGTAGACTGCGGAACGGCTCCCGGCGAGCCGCCCGTCCCTCGTCCGCCCGACCGCCCAAGGACCGCCATGGCCTCCTCCCCCTCCGTCTCCGCCGAGACGTCCCCGTCCCGCCCGCCGCGCAACGGCCTGGACCGCTTCTTCAGGATCAGCGAGCGCGGCTCCGACGTGACCAGCGAGGTGCGCGGCGGCGTCGCCACGTTCATCGCCATGAGCTACATCGTGGTGCTCAACCCGCTGATCCTCGGCTACGGCCCCGACGGGGCCGGCAACGTCCTCGGCGGCGAGCGCGTCGCGGCCGTGACCGCCCTCGTCGCCGGCGTGATGACGATCCTCATGGGCCTGGTGGCCCGCTCGCCCTTCGCGATCGCCACCGGTCTGGGGGTCAACGCGTTCCTGGCCGTGACGATCGCGACCACCCCGCAGCTGACCTGGCCGCAGGTCATGGGCCTGGTCGTGTGGGCGGGCCTCATCATGTTCGTGCTGGTGCTCACCGGGTTCCGCACCGCGGTGTTCAACGCCGTGCCGCCGTCGCTGAAGACCTCGATCGTCGTGGGCATCGGGCTGTTCATCGCCCTGATCGGCTTCGTCAACGCCGGGTTCGTGCGCCGCGTGCCGGACGCCGCGGGCACCACCGTGCCCGTGCAGCTGGGCGACGGCGGGACGCTGCTGGGCTGGCCCACGCTCACGTTCGTGGTGGGGCTGCTGCTGACCGTGGCGCTCGTGGTGCGCAACGTGCGCGGGGCGATCCTCATCGCCGTGGTGCTGACCACCGTGCTGGCCCACGTGCTCGAGGCCGTGGTCCCCTCCGGCTCCTCCGTGGACAGCCCCACCGGCTGGTCGCTCGTGGTGCCGGCGACCCCCGAGTCCCTCGTCGCGCTGCCCGACCTCTCGCTCGTGGGCGCGGTGGCCCCGCTCGAGGCCTTCCGCAGCCTCGGGGCCCTGGCGGCGGCGCTGCTGGTGTTCACGATCCTGCTCTCGATCTTCTTCGACGCGATGGGCACCATGGTGGGCCTGTCCCAGCAGGCCGGGCTGGTCGGGCGCAACGGCCAGATCGAGAACGTGGACCGGGTGCTGCTCGTGGACGCCGCGGGCGCGATCGCCGGCGGCGCCGGGTCCGTGTCCTCCAACCAGATCTTCGTGGAGTCCTCCACGGGCATCGCCGACGGCGCCCGCACGGGCCTGGCCAACGTGGTCACCGGCGTGCTGTTCCTGCTGGCGATGTTCGTCACCCCGCTGGTCAACGTGGTGCCCTTCGAGGCCGTGGCCCCGGCGATGGTCGTGGTCGGCTTCCTGATGGCCAAGCAGGTCGTGCGCGTCGAGTGGGACGACTGGGGCCTGGCCGTGCCCTCGTTCCTGACCTTCGCCGTCATGCCGTTCACGTACTCGATCGCGGACGGCATCGGCGCGGGCTTCGTCTCCTACGTGTTCATCCGCATGGTCCAGGGCCGCGCGAAGGAGGTCCACCCGCTGATGTACGTCGTGGCGGCGTCCTTCGTGGTGTTCTTCGGCAAGGGCGTGGTCGAGGGCTGGCTGGCCGCCTGAGCGGCCGGCCGGCCCCGGCGGGGAGGAGGACCGAGGACGTGCTCGACGACGACGCCCGCTGCCCCTGCGGCACCGGGGAGACCTACGGCGCCTGCTGCGGGCGCTTCCACGCCGGGCGCCCGGCGCCCACGGCGGAGCTGCTGATGCGCTCGCGCTTCAGCGCCTTCGCCGCCGGGGACGCCGCGCACCTGCTGGCCACGTGGCACCCGGGCACCCGGCCGGCCGCCCTCGAGCTCGACCCGGGGCGGCGGTGGTACCGGCTGGACGTGCACGGCACCGCGGCCGGCGGCCCGTTCGACGACGAGGGGTGGGTGGACTTCACCGCCCACTGGCGCGGGGCACCCGGCACGGGTCAGCGCGGCGCGCAGCGGGAGAGCTCCCGGTTCGTGCGCGAGGACGGGCGCTGGTACTACGTGGACGGAGTGCCCGGCTGAGGCGCCCCGTCCAGGACGCAGAACTCGTTGCCCTCGGGGTCGGCGAGCACGGTCCACGGGACGTCCTCGCCCTGGCCGACGTCGACCCGCCGGGCGCCGAGGCCCTCGAGGCGGGCGACCTCGCCCGCCCGGTCCCCGTCCAGGGCCCGCAGGTCCAGGTGCAGCCGGTTCTTCCCCCGGCGCTCCTCCGGCACGAGCACGAGGTCGAGGTGGGGGCCGGTGCGCCCCTCGGCGGGCACGAGGCCGACGTAGCCCTCGGCCTCGCCGTGGACCGTGTAGCCCAGGGCCTCGCTCCAGAAGCGGGCCAGGACCTCGGGGTCGCGGCAGTCGATCACGACGGCGGAGACGGTGCTGGTCATGGGGCCCAGCCTAAGGGCGCGGGCGCCGTCCGGGAAGGCGCCGCAGCAGGGGGCGCCCGCGCTCCAGGACCGGCCAGTACGAGCCCGGCAGCAGCCGCACCACGACGTCGAGCGCGAGGGCGCCGGGGCTGATCAGCAGCCGGGCCCGCCGCCGCTGCACCGCGGCCAGGATCTCGGCCGCCGCGCGCTCCGGCGGGTGGCCCAGCAGGGCGGCGAACTCCGCCAGGTCCCGCCGCGCCCGCTCCGGCGGCACCCCCTCGGGGACGCGGGCGGACGCGGCGATGCGGGTGCGGACCCCGCCGGGGTGGACCACGGTGACGCCCACCCGCCCGGCCAGCTCGTGGCGCAGGGCCTCGGTGAACCCGCGCAGGGCGTACTTGCTCGCGGCGTAGGCGGCCTGCCCGGGCGGGGCCATGAGCCCGAAGAGGCTGGAGACGTTGACCAGGTGCCCGCCGGGGGCGGCGAGCAGCGCGGGCAGCAGCTCGCGGGTGAGCACCACGGGCGCGCGGAAGTTGACGTCCACGAGCCGGTCGAACTCCTCGGCGGGGACCTCCTCGAAGGACCCGACCAGGGCGGTGCCCGCGTTGTTGATCAGCAGGTCGATGCGCGGGTGCTCGGCGCGCACGAGCGCCGCGAGCGCGGGCAGGGCCTCGAGGTCGGCGAGGTCGACGACGGCCGTGTCCACCCGGACCCCGGGGTGGCGGGCGCGCACGGTCCCGGCGACCGCGCTCAGCCCGGCCGCGTCCCGGTCCACGAGCACGAGGGCCGTCCCGCGCGCGGCCAGCCCGTGGGCGAGCTGCTCGCCGATGCCGGAGGCCGCGCCGGTGAGCACGGCGGTCGCGCCGGGGAAGCGGAAGGGGGCGAGCGGGGCCACGGGCAGCTCCTGGGGCCGGGGACGGCGGACTCCCCCAGTCTGCACGGCGCCCCTCCCCCGCGCACCGGTCCCGCGACCGGTCCGGCGCCGCCCGGGGCGGGCGGAACCGCCCCGCCGGCGTGACCGGCGGGGCGGCAGGACCCGCGGGGACGGATGCTCAGCCGATCAGGGAGAAGAGGATCCCGCTGATCGCCACGATCCCGGCGACGGTCACGAACACGTTGGACAGCCGGCCCCGGTAGGGGGCCAGGGCGGGGACCCGGCGGATCGCGTACATCGGCATGAGGTAGAGGATCGCGGCGATGACGGGCCCGGCCAGGGACTCGATCAGCCCCAGGATGCTGGGGTTGAGCACGGCGGCCAGCCACGTCGTGAGGAAGACGAACACGGCGATGCCCCCGCGCAGAGTGCGCTCGCGCGGCTGCGGGACGCGGGCGGGCAGCAGCCCGCGCACGATGCCCGCCGCGCCCTCGCTCGCGCCGAGGTAGTGGCCGAAGAAGGAGGAGACGATCGCCGCGATCGCCACGGCCGGGCCGAGGTAGCCGATCAGCGGGTTGCCGAGCTCATTGGCCAGGTGGGAGAGCACGGGCAGGTTGGCCTCGCGGGCCCCGGCCAGGCCGTCGGCGCCCAGGGCCAGCACGCAGGACCAGACGAAGCCCATGGTGAAGACCACGAGCAGGGCGGTGGTCCGGCGCAGGACCCGGGAGGCGGCCTCGGCCGCCCCTGCCCCGTGGGCGCGCTGCATCGCCAGGGAGAACTGGGAGACGGCCGGGGAGTGGTTGAAGGCGAAGACCAGCACGGGGATCACGAGCCACACGGACGCCGCGAGGTCCCCGGCGGAGGGCACCGCGGCGAGGTCGCCGACGTGCCAGGACGGGACGAGGTAGAGGGTCACCCCGAGCAGGGCGAGGATGAGCGGGTAGACCAGCCACTGGGTGACCGCGAGCATGATCCGCTGGCCGGCGACCATCACGACCATCATGGCGGCGATGAGCACCCCGGACAGCAGCACGCGCGGCACGGGCGGGAGGCCGAGCTGGTTGACGAGGAGGCTGTCGACGGTGTTGGTGATGCCCACGCCGTAGATCAGCACGATCGGGTAGATCGCGAGGAAGTACAGGACGGTGATCACCCGCCCGGCGCCGTCGCCGAAGCAGTCCCGGGCCACGGCGGTGATGTCCTCGCCCCGGCGCGGGGAGGCGCACACGAACCGGGCCAGCGCGCGGTGGGAGAGGTAGGTCATCGGGCCGATGAGCGCGGTGACGACCAGCAGCGGCCACAGCCCCCCGGCCCCGGCGTTGATCGGCAGGAACAGGATCCCGGCGCCGACGGCGGTGCCGAAGAGGCTGATCGTCCAGGCGGTGTCCACGGCGGCGGGCCGTGGTGCCGCCTCGGGTGCGGCCGCTCCGGGGGCGGCGGCTCCGGGGGCCGGCGGTGCGGCGACGGGGGGTTCTGCGGCGGTGGTGGCGGGGCCGGCGGAGGTCGTCCGCCCGGCAGGAGTGCGCGACATGGTGGTCCTCGCGGTCGGGTGGTGGCGGGTGGTGCGGCCTCCTCCGGGAACGCGCGGACCGGTCGGGTCCCGCACGCCCGGCGCCGGGGCCGCGGTGGGCGGGCCCGGCGCGCACGGTGGGTGACGCCCCGCACACTGTAGCCGACCGCGCGCCCGGTCCCGTCCCCGGTGCGGACCGTCCCGGCGCCGTGCGGTGCGGGCCGCCCGTCTCAGGGGCCGAGCTGGGCGGCGGCGGTGGCCCGGTGCCCGGCCTCCCCGGTGCGCAGCGCGAAGAGGGCGTAGGCCAGGGGCCCGGTGGCCTGCAGGGCCGCGCACCGCTCGGCGAGGCGGGGCTCGTGGCGCCCGGAGCGCTCCTCGTAGCGGCGCACGGTCGCGGCGAAGGCCCCCGGCGGGGCGACGAGGTGCTGGTACATGAGGTCCACCGCGGGGTCGCCCACGGCGGCGGTCGTCCAGTCGAGCACGCCGAGGATCCTGCCCTGCTCGTCGTGCAGCGTGTGGGCGGGGTAGAGCTCCCCGTGGGTGACGACGGCGGTGCGCGGCCACAGCCCGTCGTCGTCGAGCCACGCCCGCCACCGCGCGGTGAGCGCGGGGGCCACGGCGAACTCGGCCAGGACCCGCTCGAGGTCCTCCGCCCACTGCCGGCGCAGCTGCTCGGGGGTCCTCGCGGGCACGCCGGCCGCTGCGGCCTCGGCCGGGTCCAGCCCGTGCAGGGCGGCGACCAGCTCGCCCAGCGACCGGGCGTGCACGGGGGAGGCGGGGTCGAGGTGCCACACCGGCCGGCCGGCGGCGTCGAGGGTCAGCCCGGGGCGGCCGGGCAGCAGCGGGTAGGCGATCAGCTCCGGGGAGACCACCTGCCAGTCGGGCACCCGCACGTGCAGGCGGGGGCGCAGGTGCGCCAGCACGCGCCGCTCCTCGGCCGCCCGGGCGGCCGCGTCCGGGCGGCGGGGGATGCGCAGCACCCACCGCCGGCCGTCGGTCCCGTCGGCGAGGACGACCCGGAAGTCGAGCCCGGCCTCCTCGACGCGCAGCGAGGCGGGGTCGAGGTCGAGGCCGTGGCGGGCGGCGAGCGCGAGGAGTGCGCCGGGACCGGGCGCGGTGCTCACGGGCGCCCTCCCGGGCCGGGACCGCCCGGGGCCGGACCGGTCTCCGCGGCGGGGTCGTGGCGGGGCGCGGCGCCGGCGGTGAAGGCGCGCACCCAGGCGCCGTCCTTGTACTGGGCGGGCACGGCGCCGCCGAGCAGCTCGCGGGTCAGCGCCGCGGCCGCGGCCGAGCCCTCGGCCGGCAGCGGGGCGTGGGAGGCCGCGAGCACGACGTTGCCGTAGCGGCGGCCCTTGAGCATCGCGGGGTCGGCCACGGCGGCGACGTGGCCGAAGACCTCGGCGAGCGCGGCGAGCTCGGCCCGGGCGCCGGCGAGGTCGCGGGTGTCGCCGCAGTTGAGCAGGTAGAGCCCGCCGGGGGCGAGGACCGTCTCGACGTGCCGGGCGAACTCGACCGTGGTCAGGGGCCGGGGCGTCTCGGCCCCGGCGAACACGTCCCGCACCACGATCTCCCGGGTGCCGGGGGTGAGGGCCTCGACGACCTCGCGGGCCTCCCCCACCCGGATCCGCAGCAGCGGGGCCCGGGGCAGGTCGAACCACCGGCGCACGAGCTCGGCGAGCCGGCCGTCGAGCTCGACGACGACCTGGCGCGCGGTGGGGTGGGCGTGGGCGAACCAGCGGGCCAGGGAGCAGGCGCCGCCGCCGAGGTGCAGCACGCGCAGGCGGGCCGGGTCGAGGTGGGCGCGCACGTGGGCCCCGGACAGGGCGGCGATCCAGCGCATGTACTCGAAGTCGAGCCGCTCGGGGTGCTCGGGGTCCACGTGGGAGGAGGGCACGCCGTTGACGTGCAGCACCCAGGAGCCGGGGGCGTACTCGTCGGGGACGAGCTCGGCGGTGCCGGTGGCGATCGGGTAGGTCCCGGCCGCGGGACCGGCGGCCGGCCCCGCGGCCCGTCCCGCCGCGCGGGAGCGGCGGCTCATGCGGGCCCCTCCCGGAGCATGCGGCGCATCCGCTGCCCGGTCCACGGCCCGCCGGCGGGGAAGGACCCGACGAGGGCGCGGAAGCCGTGCTTGGCGTAGAACGCCTCGGCGCGGGCGTTGCCGTCCATGATCCACAGGTAGGTGGCGGCCGCGTCCGTGACGGCGGCCAGCAGCGCGGCGCCGAGGCCGGTGCCGTGGGTCGCGGCGAGCGTGTAGAGCAGGAACAGCTGCCGGCCGGCCGGCGGCGGGGGAACCCCGGCCCGGGCCTCCCACGCCGCGGGGGCGGGCCCGGCGGCGGCGAGGCCGACGGGCGCCCCGTCGTCGTCGACGGCGAGCGCCGCGCGCACGCGCGCGTCGGCGAGCAGGGCGCGGTCGTGGCCGGCGGTGCGCGCGGCCTCGGCCAGCTGCCGGTCGGCGAAGGCGTCGCCGAACAGGGGCCGGTAGGTCTCCTCGAGGCAGCGCAGGTGCAGCGCGGACCAGGCGGCGGCGTCGCCGGTGCCGGCGGGGCGGATCCGCGCCGCGGTGCGGGGTGCGGTCAGGACTCGATCGCCTGCCGCTGGATCGCGGCCTCGAGCCGCTCGACCTTGCCCTCGAGCTCGCCGGAGCGGCCCGGGCGGATGTCGGCCTTGAGCACGAGGGACACGCGCGGGCCGTAGGCGCCCACGGCCTCGGTGGCCCGGCGCACGACGTCCATCACCTCGTCCCACTCGCCCTCGATCGTGGTGAACATGGCGTCGGTGCGGTTCGGCAGTCCGGACGCGCGGACCACGCGCACGGCGGCGGCGACGGCGTCGTGCACGGACCCGGACTCGTCCGGGCCGCCCGACGGGGAGACGGAGAAGGCAACCAGCATGGGCCCATCCTCCCACCCGGACCGGCCGCGGTGAAGCCCGCCGCGGGCGCGGGCGCCCCCGTGACGGCGCACGGCCCCGCCGCCCCGCGGGAGCGGGGGCGGCGGGGCCGTGCGGGGACCCGCCGGCTCCTCCCGGGAGCCGGCGGGCGGGATCAGCCCGTCACTTGGCCGCGAGCTGCTCCAGGACGGCGTCCTTGGACGGGTCCTTCGCGCCCTGGTTCCAGGGCATCTTCGAGAGCACGTTGGCCATCGCGCAGGTGTTCGACAGCGCCGACCAGGCGAGCCCGGCGCCGACGCCGCCGGAGACCAGGCGCAGCTTCGGGGAGACGAGCGTGCCGCCCAGGGTGCCGAGCACCACGAGGGAGCCGGCGACCATGCGCACCTGGCGGTCCATGGCCCAGGTCGAGGAGCCGCGCACGACCGCGCCGCCGGCCTTCTCGAAGTCGTCGACGGTGCCGTCGACGACGTAGGTGTTGTCGGTGCCCACCGCGGAGAGGATCTCCTGGGCGCGGGAGGCCCGGGCGCCGGAGCGGCAGATCAGCGCGACCTTGCCGCCGAGGGCGGCGGCGATGTCCTGCGCGTGGTCGGCGACCAGGTCGACGGGGACGTGGTAGGCGCCGTCGATGTGCTCGGCGGCGAACTCGGCGGCGGAGCGCACGTCGAGGACGGCGACCTCCTCACCGGAGTCGATCCAGGACTTCAGCTCGGCGGGCGAGACCTTCGAGGTCATAGGGTGTTTCCTTCCGGACGTCGGTGGGTGTGCCACCAGTGTGCACCATACCCCCTAGGGTATGCAAGATCCCCCAGGGGGTATATAATGGACACCGATCCACCCCGCACCCAGGAGCACGCCATGCAACTCGATCCCCAGGACCTCACCCCCACCCTCAACCGCCTCAAGCGCGCGCAGGGCCAGCTCGGGGCCGTCATCCGCATGCTCGAGGAAGGCCGCGAGTGCAAGGAGGTCGTCACCCAGCTCTCGGCGGTCTCCCGCGCCCTGGACAAGGCCGGCTTCTCGATCATCGCCACCGGCCTGGACCAGTGCCTGCGCTCGGAGGACCCGAGCCTGGACAAGGCCGAGCTGGAGAAGATGTTCCTCTCCCTCGCCTGAGGGGCCCCGCCCGGGCCGTCCGCCCGGGTTCCTCCACCGGGCGCTGCGCCCGGGCGCACTCCGGGGCCGCGGCCGGGCCCGCCCCTAGACTGGGGCCACCAGCCCGCCCGCGGCCCCGGAGGACGCCCCGTCATGACCCAAGGCATCTACGTCAGCGCGATGACCCCCCAGTCCGGCAAGTCGCTGGTCGTGCTGGGCCTGGCCGACTCGCTGTTCCGCAAGACCGACCGGCTGGGCTACTTCCGGCCCGTCCACCTCGGGGCGACCCCGGCCGAGGACCCGATGGTCCAGCTGATGAAGCGCAGCTTCGGGCTGACCGACGAGCGCTGCCGGGGCGGCTTCTCCCTGGCCCGCACCCGCGAGCTGCTGGCCGCCGGCGACCACGACGAGCTCGACGCGATGGCGGTGAGCGTCTACGCCGAGATGGCCCCGCACTGCGACGTGGTCGTGGTCGACGGCACCGACCTGCTCGCCCACAACGCCGCCACGGCGGAGTTCGACATGAACGCGCGGATGGCCAACAACCTGGGCGCCTCCGTGCTCGCCGTGGTCGGCGCGGACGAGGCCGAGTCCCGGGCGGACGTGCTCAACGCCGTCGAGGTCACCCGGGCGGAGCTCTACCAGGCCCGGTGCGACATCTTCGCCGTGATCGTCAACCGCACCCGCCCCGAGTGGGCCGAGGAGATCGCCGCGCGGGCGGCCCGGGGCGTGCGCGGGCTGCCCGTCTACGCGATCCCGGAGAACCCGGCGGTCGCGGCCCCCACGGTCGCGGAGCTGCGGGACCGGCACGGCTTCGGCACGGGCCCCGCCGAGGTCTCGATGGACCGCGACGTCAAGGGCGTGAAGGTCGCCGCGATGACGGTCGGGCACTACCTCGACCAGCTGGCCGACGGCGACTTCGTGATCACCCCCGGCGACCGCGCCGACATCGTCGTCGCCTCCCTCGCCTCCGCCCTCTCCCCCGCCCTGCCGGTGCCCTCCGGGATGCTGCTCACGGGCGGGTTCAGCACCGAGGGCCGGATCCAGGACCTCACCGCGGCGGCGCCGTTCCCGGTGCTCACCACGCCGCTGGACACCTACTCCGCGGCCCGCACCGTCTCCCGCACCCGGGGCACGCTCTCGGGCGCCCACCCGCGCAAGGTCGCCGCCGCGCTCGGCGAGTGGGCCCGCCGCGTGGACGGCCAGGAGCTGGTCAGCCGCCTCGACCTGCCCCGCCCGGCCCGGCGGACCCCGCTGCGCTTCCTGCACGAGCTGGTCGAGACCGCGCGGGCGGACCGGAAGAACATCGTGCTGCCCGAGGGCGAGGACCCCCGCATCCTGCGCGCCGCCGAGATGATCCACCGCCGCAACTTCTGCGACCTGACGATCCTGGGCGACCCCGGCCGCATCGCGCAGCTGTGCCAGACGGAGGGCATCGCCCTCGACTTCGCCGAGGAGGGCCTCGACCTCGTCGACTTCGAGCGGGACGAGCGGCTGCGCCACCGCTACGCCGACGAGTACGTGCGCCTGCGCGCCCACAAGGGCGTCACGAAGGAGACCGCCCTCGAGCGGATGCTCGACGGCTCCTACTTCGGCACGATGATGGTGCAGACCGGGGACGTGGACGGCATGGTCTCGGGCGCGGCCCACACCACGGCCAACACCATCCGCCCGGCCCTGGAGTTCGTGAAGACCGCCGAGGGCGTGCGCACCGTCTCCTCGGTGTTCTTCATGCTCCTCGAGGACCGGGTGCTCGTCTACGGCGACTGCGCCGTGATCCCCAACCCGGACGCGCACCAGCTCGCCGACATCGCGCTCGCCTCGGCGCGCACCGCCCGCCAGTTCGGGGTCGAGCCGAAGGTCGCGATGCTCTCCTACTCCACCGGCGGCTCCGGCTCCGGGGCGGACGTCGAGACGGTGCGGGAGGCCACCCGGCTCGTGCGGGGGATGCGCCCGGACTTCGAGGTCGAGGGCCCCATCCAGTACGACGCCGCGGTGGACGCCTCGATCGCCGCCTCCAAGCTGCCGGGCTCGGCCGTGGCCGGGCAGGCGACCGTGTTCGTCTTCCCCGACCTGAACACCGGCAACAACACCTACAAGGCGGTCCAGCAGTCCGCCGGCGCGGTGGCCGTGGGCCCGGTGCTCCAGGGGCTGCGCAAGCCGGTCAACGACCTCTCGCGCGGCTGCACCGTGGACGACATCGTCAACACGGTCGCGATCACCGCGATCCAGGCCCAGAGCGCCTGAGCCCGCCCCACCGACCCAGGGAGTTCCCGCCATGCTCGTGCTCGTCGTCAACTGCGGCTCGTCCTCGCTGAAGTACCAGGTCCGGGAGGTCGCGGCCGGCACGGACGGCGGGACCGTGCTCACCTCCGGGCTGGTGGAGAACATCGGCGGCCCGCAGGTGCGCGACCACACCGAGGCCCTCGAGCTGCTCGCCCGGCGCCTCGACGAGGAGCTGGGCGGGCGCACGGTCGACGCCGCCGGGCACCGCGTGGTGCACGGCGGGGAGCGCTTCTCCGCGCCCGTGCTCGTCACCCACGAGATCGTGCGGGAGATCGAGCGGCTGGCCCCGCTGGCCCCGCTGCACAACCCGGCCGCCGTGCTGGGCCTGCGCGCCGTGCTGCGCACGTGGCCGCACCTGCCGCAGGTCGCGGTCTTCGACACCGCGTTCCACCGCAGCATGCCCGAGCACGTGTGGCGCTACGCGGTGCCGGAGGAGTTCTACGAGCGCTGGGGGATCCGCCGCTACGGCTTCCACGGCACCTCCCACGACTGGGTCACCGGGCGGGCCGCGCAGTTCCTGGGCGTGCCGCGGGAGGACTTCCACGCCGTGGTCGCCCACCTGGGCAACGGCGCCTCGGTCACCGCCGTGCGCGGCGGGCGCTCCTACGACACCTCGATGGGCTACACCCCGCTGGCCGGGCTCGTGATGGGCACCCGCACCGGCGACCTCGACCCCTCCGTGGTCACCTCCGTGCTGCGCCGGGACCCGTCGATGACCCCCGAGGCCCTCGACGGGCTGCTCAACACGGCCTCCGGGCTCAGGGCCATCGCCGGCCACCACGACATGCGCACGGTCCAGGAGGCCGCCGACCGCGGGGACGAGCGCGCCGAGCTGGCGCTCGAGATGGCCGCCCACCGGCTGGCGAAGTACGTGGGCGGCTACCACGTGGCCGTCGGCGGGGCCCGGGCGCTCGTGTTCACCGCCGGGATCGGCGAGAACGCCGCGGCGTTCCGGGCCCGGGTCTGCGGGCGGCTGGGCGCCCTCAGCGTCGTGCTCGACGACGACGCCAACGCGGCCCGCTCCCGCGGGACCCGGCGGATCTCGGCCCCCGGCTCCGGGCTCGAGGTGCTCGTGGTGCCCACCGACGAGGAGCAGGCCATCGCCGCCGCGACCGCCGAGCTGGTCGCCGGGACCGCGGCGGGCTGAGCTCCCCCGCCGCTGGTGGGTGGGGCTCCGCCCGCCCGTCGCACCGGGGCGCTGGCGCACCGATGATAAGTATGCTGAAGTAAGGTGCATGGACGTCTCCGGATTCAAGACCCTGTTCGGCGAGAGCGTGCGCACCTGGATGGACTGGGACGCCGTCGGCGAGGACAACGCCTCCGTGGAGGACCGCGTGATCACCGAGCGCGAGGACGTGGGCGAGCTCTGGACGGTGTGGCACGTGGACCCCGAGGGCAACCCCGGCGAGTGGTCGGAGCCGCAGAACAAGCCCCTGCAGGTCTGCGAGGCCGCCGTGCACGACTGGCCCGAGGACCGCCGGGCGAAGATCGAGCGCATGCGCGAGCAGTTCACCGACGAGAAGGACGAGCCGGTCGTGATGGCCCTGCCGGCCTACCGGGCCGGCGACGAGTTCATCGTCCTGGACTCCAACCACCGGCTGATCGCCGCCTATCTCGCCGAGGTCCCGCTGCGCATCCTTGCCGTGGTCCTCGACGGGCCGCTCTCCGCCCGGGTCCTCCCCGGGCTGCGGCACTTCCAGGACCAGGACCCGCACGCCGGGCGCGGGCACTGAGCGGGCCCCGGGCCTGCCCCGCGCCTTGACGGGCCCTCCGCCCGGGTGTCTGCTGGGTCCGGGACCGCACGACCGTGCGCCGACCCCGACGGAGTTCAGGAGCACCGCGATGACCAACCTCGAGGCCCGCCCGCAGGAGATCGTGTGCACCGAGGCCCTCGGCGCCGGGGCGGCCCTGCTGGCCCCGCGCGACGTGCCCCTGGGCGGGCCGCGGGCGATGACCGTGCGACGGACCCTGCCCCAGCGGGAGCGGTCGCTGATCGGCGCCTGGTGCTTCGTCGACCACTACGGGCCCGACCCCGTGGCCGACTCGGGGGGCATGCGCGTGGCCCGCCACCCGCACACGGGCCTGGCCACGGTGAGCCTGCTGTTCACCGGCGGGATCTCCCACCTCGACTCCGCGGGCCACGCCGCGGAGGTGCGCCCCGGGGAGGTCAACCTCATGATCGCCGGGCGCGGGATCTCCCACCAGGAGTTCTCCACCCCCGACACCGACCTCCTCCACGGGGTGCAGCTGTGGTACGCCCTGCCCGAGGCGACCCGGCACCTGCCGCCCGGCTTCGAGCACCACACCCCCGAGCCGGTGACCCTGGACGGGGCCGTGCTGCGGGTGTTCATCGGCGCGCTGGCCGGGTCCGTCTCCCCGGTGGTCACGCACACCCCGCCCCTGCTCGCCGCCCAGCTCGACCTGCGGCCCGGCGCCCGGCTGGTCCTGGACCTGGACCCGGCCTGCGAGCACGGGATCCTGCTCGACGCGGGACGGCTGAGCCTCGAGGGCGCACCGGTGCCGGGCGACCACCTCGCCTACCTGCCGCCCGGGCACGGGTCCGTGGTGCTCGAGGCCGGCGAGGAACCGGTGCGGGCCCTGCTGATCGGCGGGGAGCCGCTGGGCGAGCAGATCGTCATGTGGTGGAACTTCATCGGCCGCACCCACGAGGAGGTCGCCTCCTACCGGGCGGCCTGGCAGGCCGAGATCGGTGCCGAGCCCGCCGGACCCCCGCCCGGCGGCAGCTGCGACGACGGCGCGCCCCACCCCCGCTTCGGGCCCTACCCGGACGGGCAGCCCGCCCCGCTGCCGGCCCCGGCCCTGCCGGGCGTCCAGCTGCGCCCGCGCGGCTGAGCCCCGCGGGACGGGTCCTCCCCGCGCGCCTCAGCCGGTGTTGCGCAGGCCCGCGGCGATGCCGTTGATGGTGATGAGCATCGCCCGCTGCAGCTGCTCGTCCGGCTCGCCGCCGGCCTCCCGGAGCCGGCGCAGCAGCTCGACCTGCAGGTGGGAGATCGGGTCGAGGTACTGGTCGCGCACCGCGAGGGTCTGCTGCAGGACCGGGTTGTCGTCCAGCGGCTCGGCCTGGCCGGTGAGCCGGGCGAGCTCCTCGCAGGTCAGGGCGAACTCCGCCCGGACGGTGTCGAAGACGTGGTGCAGCCGCTCGGGCACGAGCGCGGAGACGTACTGGGCGGCGATCCCGAGGTCCGTCTTGGCCACGGTCATCTCCACGTTGGAGACCAGTGAGGCGAAGAAGTGCCAGCGCTCGAGCATCGCCGCGAGGTCCTGCGCCATCCCGGCCTCCCGGGCGGCGCGCAGCCCGGAGCCCACGCCGAACCAGCCGGGGACGATCTGGCGCGACTGGGTCCAGCCGAAGACCCACGGGATGGCGCGCAGCCCCTCGATCCCCGCGTCCGACGACGGGCGCTTCGAGGGCCGG
This sequence comes from Kocuria sp. LUK, assembly GCF_021012935.1. Classification (NCBI taxonomy): domain Bacteria; kingdom Bacillati; phylum Actinomycetota; class Actinomycetes; order Micrococcales; family Micrococcaceae; genus Kocuria; species Kocuria sp. LUK. The sequence continues at coordinate 118,775 of NZ_JAJMZI010000004.1, read as the reverse complement.
GAACCGATGTTCAGCGCCCCCAGCTGCTCCACGGGGGTCGCGGTCACGAAGTACTCGGGCAGGTCGGGGTCCTCGATCAGCCCGCGGTAGGCGGCGAAGGCGGCGTCGCTGACCACGTCCATCACCTGCCCCCACCGCTCGAGCTCGGCCTCGGAGGAGCGCGGGCCCTGGTGCAGGGCGGTCGCGCGCAGCACGGCGGCCAGGGACAGCTCGAGGTTCTCCCGGGCCAGGGCCGGCAGGGAGTACTTGTCGCTGATCACCTCGCCCTGCTCGGTGAAGCGGATCTCGCCGTCGAGCACCCCGCCGGGCTGGGCGAGGATCGCGTCGTGGGTGGGGCCGCCGCCGCGGCCCACGGACCCGCCGCGGCCGTGGAAGAGCCGCAGCCGCACCCCGTGCCGGGCGGCGACGTCGCGCAGCCGGCGCTCGGTGCGGTGGATCTCCCACCGGCTGGTCATCACCCCGGACTCCTTGTTGGAGTCGGAGTAGCCGAGCATGACCTCCTGCAGGTCCCCGCGGGCGCGCACGACCTCACGGTAGGCGGGGTCGGAGAGCAGCTCGTCGATCACCTCGGCCGAGCGGCGCAGCTCGTGGACGGTCTCCAGCAGCGGGGCGAAGCCCAGGCCCGCCCGGGGCCGCTCCCCCGTGAGGTCCACGAGCCCGGCCTCGCGGGCGAGGACCACGGGGGCGAGGATGTCGTCCGCGCCGCGGGTCATCGACACGATGTAGGTCTCCACGGCCTCCTCGCCGTAGACCTCCTGGGCCCGGCCGATCTCGCGGAAGACGGCGAAGGTGCGGTCCGCGTCCCCCTCGAGCTGCACCGTCCCGGTGGCCAGCCCCGGCGGGGCCAGCGGCCGGCGCCCGGCCAGCTCGGCGGCCAGCACCCGGGTGCGGCCGGCGCGGTCCAGCTGCGCGTAGGGCCGGTCGTGCTCGCCGAGGCGGTCCAGCAGCTGCCCGACGGCCTCGTGGTGGGCGTCGGCGTGCTCGCGCACGTCGAGGGAGGCCAGGACCAGCCCCGACCCGGCGATCGTGCGGGCGGCCGCCGCGAGCGCCCCGCCGGCGGCCCGCTCGCCCGCGTGCGCGCGCAGGGACCGGGCGACGACGTCGAGGTCGGCGAGCAGCTGCCCGGTGCTGCGGTAGTCGCGGCCGGGCTCGTGGGCGGTCTCCTCCGCGAAGCGGCGGCGGGTGTTGAGCAGCTTGGCCTTGATGCAGGTGAGCTTGAGCCGGTAGGGCTCCTGGGCGTTGAGCTCGAGCACGCGGGCGTCCAGGCCCGGCAGGTGGGCGACGTCCTCGGCCACGGAGTCCAGCAGCTCCTGCTCCACGGCCACGATCGCGGTCGAGGAGGACAGCCGGGAGACGAGCAGCTCGAGGAAGCCGAGGGCGGTGTCGACGGCGGCCTGGCCCTGCAGGCGCAGCACCTCGCGGGTGATGGCCGGGGTGACGTTGGGGTTGCCGTCGCGGTCGCCGCCGATCCAGGAGCCGAAGCGCAGCGGCGGTCCCGCGGGCAGGGCCACCCCGTGCTCCCCGAGCAGGTCCTCGAGGTCGGCCAGCAGCCCCGGCACCGTCCCGGAGAGCACCTCCCGCAGGTAGTACAGGGCGTTGCGGGCCTCGTCGAGCGGGGTGGGCCGGGACTGGCGCAGCTCGTCGGTCTGCCACAGCAGCTCGACGAGCTCCGCGAGGCGCCGGTCCTGGCGGCGGCGGGCCGCGGTGCCCTCGGCGGTGTCCTCGGCCAGCAGGTCGGAGAGGTGGCGGATCTTCGTGAGCACCGACCGGCGGGAGGCCTCGGTGGGGTGGGCTGTGAACACCGGGCGCACGTCGAGGCGCTCCACGGCGGTGCGCAGCGCGTCCGGGCCGGCCTCCCCGGCGACGTCGGCGACGGCCGCGGCCAGCCACGCCTGCGCCTCGGGGCGGGCGCCGAGCAACCGCACCCGGTGGACCTGCTCGGCCGCGTTGGCCAGGTGGAAGTAGTGGGCGAAGGCCCGCACGAGGTCGGTCGCCCGCTCCAGCGGGAGGGAGCCCAGCAGCTCGCGGGCGCGGCGGGCGGCGGCGTCGTCGCCGGAGGCCTTGGCCTCCTTGGTGAGCCCGCGCACCTGCTCGACGAGCTCGAGCAGCTCGGGCCCGCGCTGGCGCACCAGGGTCTCCCCCAGCAGCGTGGTGATCCGCCGGACGTCGGCGCGCAGCGGGGCGTCGATGCGGTGGGGGACGGGACGGTCGTGCTCGGTCATGGGCGGGCGCTCCTGCCTGCTCGGTCGGGCCGGTTCCGGGCACGACCGCCGGGCGGACGCGCCGTCGGTGTCCTGGCTCACCCTACCGGCCCGCCCCGGCTCGCTCCCAGGCCCCGGCCGGGCCGGGCGCGCCGGACGGGGCCCGCGACCCGTACCACCGGGCGGGCGGGCGCGGTAGGTTCGGCGCAGGAGGTGTGCGCGATGACCCACCACCCGGGCCGCGTCCCCGGCGGGACGCCGGGCGGACCCCGCGGCGGGGCGCCCGTGCCGGCCGCGCTGCGGCCGCTGCTGCGCCTGACCCTCGTGTCCCTGGCCGTCACCGTGCTCACCGGGGTGGTCGAGGCCTGGACGGGCCCGGGGCCCGTGCCCGGTCCCCTGCCGGGGGCCGGGATCGCCGGCCCGACGACGCCGCTGGGGCTGGCCGTGCTCGCCTACGGGCTGCTGCTGACGGCGGCGCTCTACGCCCTGGTGTACCTCCCGCTGCGCGAGCGGCGGCAGTGGGGGTGGGTGCTGGGGATCGTCCTGTGCGCGCTGGCGGTCCTGGGCGACGTCGTGGACCTGCTCGTCCACCTGCTCTCGGGGCGCCTGCTGCCGGGGCTGCTGACGCTGGCGCTCGTGGGCGTCAACACCGTGTGGCTGGTGGTCGCCGGCCGCCCCGCGGTGCGCGCGGTGCTGCGCTGAGCGCGGTCCGGGTCAGGCCCCGGCGGTGAGCGGCGGGGCCGCGGACCACGGGAAGACGATCCACTCGTCGGTGGCCCGCCACACGAAGTCGGGCTCGACCACCGAGCGCGGCTTGGCGTAGATCACCGCGGAGCGCGCCTCGGCGCCGAAGCCGCGCAGCAGCTCGAGCACCAGGGCGAGGGTGCGCCCGGAGTCGGCGACGTCGTCGACCACGAGCAGCTTCCGTCCCGCGATCGACTCGGTGTCCAGCATGGGGGCCAGCAGCACCGGGTCGGGCAGGGTCTGGTGGACGTCGGTGTAGAACTCCACGTTGATCGCGTCCGAGAGCTTCACGCCCATCGCGTAGGACAGCGCCCCGGCCGGCAGGAGGCCGCCGCGGGCGACCGCGATGATGATGTCCGGCACGAAGCCGCTGTCCACCACCGTGCGGGCCAGCTCCTGGGTCGCCTCCCCGAAGCCCGCCCAGGTCAGGACCTCCTTGCCCTCGAGCTCCGCTGCGTCCGCGTGATAAGCCATGGCGCACAGGCTACCCGAGCGGCGCCCCGGCCCCGCGCTCCCCGGTCCGAATGCGCCCGGCGGCCCGACCGCCCTGCCGCCCGCGCAGGTCATCAGTATGCTGGGCGAAACGGGCGGTCCCCCGCCCGGAATCCGCACCGACCCGCACCGCGCGGCGCCCGCGGGCACCGCGCCGGAAGGAGCACCATGAGCCCGCGCCACCCCGGGGGCCGCACGGCCCTGCTCGTCGTGGACATGCAGAACTCCTACTTCGACTTCCCCGAGCTCGAGGAGCAGCGCGAGCCCGTGACCGCGAAGGTCAACGAGCTCGTGCGCGCGGCCCGGGCCGGGGACAACCCGATCCTGCTCGTCCGCACCCAGCACGAGCGCGACCGCTCGACCTGGACCGTGAGCATGCACGACGACGACCAGGGCTTCGCCTTCCCCGGCACCGAGCAGGCCGAGTACGTGGCCGGGCTCGACACCGAGGACGGCGTCGGGCTCGTGAAGACCCGCGACAGCGCCTTCTTCAACACCGACCTCGCCGCGCGGCTGCGCAACCTCGGGGCGGAACGGGTGGTCGTCTGCGGCGTCTCGACGCACAGCTGCGTGGCCCAGACCGCGATCGACGCCTTCGCCCACGACTTCCGCGGCGCCGTGGCCCGCGAGGCGGTCGCCTCCGAGAACGCCGAGCTCTCCCGGGCGCTGCTGGCCTTCCTCGAGGACGAGCTGCGCCAGGAGATCCTGGACCAGGAGGAGGCGGTGGCGCGGCTGCGCGGCGGCTCCGCCTGAGCGCCTGCCCGGGTCCCGGCCCCTCGCCGCGCTCCTCCCCGGGCGCGAGGGGCGGCGTCCGGCGGGTATGCCCCGCGCGGAGCCGCCCAACGCCGCCCCTCGGCGGGGAGCGGGTTCCGCGGGCCCTCACCCGACGTGCACCCCGGGGCGCCGCGCGGGGTCGGGCTCGTGCTCCCGCAGGATCTCCCGGACGACGGGGGCGGTGTCGCCCTCGCCCAGGAGCAGATAGCGCAGCAGGTGGGCGACCGGGTTGCCCTCGGCCCAGTCGAAGTACGCCTCGGGGACCACGCCGGTGGCGTCGCGCAGCGCCAGCAGGATCGCCGCGATGGCGTTGGGCGCGGCGGGACTGGTGGTGCGCAGGACCCGGTGGCCGTCGACCTGCGTCCCCCTCACCTCCAGCTCGGCGCTGAACTCGGACGGGTCGCCGACCTCGACCTCCAGGAACACGACGTCGGCGGTGCCCGGCAGCGGGTTGATGCGCCGCTGCACCGCCTCCTTGGCGGCGTACCGGCCGCCGCTGGTGCCGTCCGGCTTGTGGGCGACCAGGTCGAGGCGGCCGTCGAAGGCCAGCGAGTCCGCGATGATGCGGCGCGCCGCGGAGTCGAAGGCGATGCGCTCGGCGCGCAGCTCGGTGGTGCGGTAGACGCGGGAGACCAGCGAGACCCCCACGATCCCCCCGATGAAGAACGCGGAGATGACCAGTCCCTCCGGGTCGACCACGACCGTGTCCACGAGGGCGTAGGCGAGCACCGCGGCCAGCACGGTGAACCCGGCGCCGGCCCGCCGCCGGTGGCCCCGGAACGCCGAGATGCTCACGGCCACCGCCCCGGAGAGCATCATGACCAGCACCCCGGTGGCGTAGGCGGCGGCCTGCGCCTCGACGTCGGCACGGAAGGCGAGCGTGAGGCCGATGCTCACGGCGGTGTAGACGAGCACCACGGGCCGCACCAGCCGCCCCCACTCCGGGGCCATGCCGTAGCCGGGCAGGTACCGCGGCACGATGTTGATCAGCCCGGCCATGGCAGAGGCCCCGGCGAACCACAGGATCAGGACGGTGGAGACGTCGTAGGCGGTGCCGAAGGCCTCCCCGAGGTGCTCGTGGGCCAGGTAGGCCAGGGCCCGGCCCCGTGCCGGGCCCTCCGGGGCGAAGGCCTCGGCGGGGATCAGCACGGTGGTCACGACGGCGGAGCCGATGAGGTAGCCGCTCATGACCACGGCCGCCGAGGTGAGCATGCGGCGGGTGTTGCGCACGCGGTGGGCGAGCCGCTCCCCGGGCCCGTCCCCGGCGGCCGCGACGAGGGGCATCATCGACACCCCGGTCTCGAACCCGGACAGCCCCAGGACCAGCAGCGGGAACGCCAGCACGGTGCGCCCGACGACCTCCCCCACCCCGCCGCCGCCGGCCGCGAGCAGCGCCGCGCCCCAGTCGCCCAGCAGCCGCGGGTCCGCGGCGATCTCGGCCGTCCCGACCCCGATGATCACGGCGTTGAGCCCCAGGAAGACGACGACCAGCGGCACGGCCACCGCCACGGCCTCGGTGAACCCGAGCAGGAACACCCCGCCCAGCACCACGAGCAGCACCACCGTCACCGCCACCTGGTGCCCGTGGAGGGCTGCGGGGGCGTGCGGGTTCTCCAGCAGGTGCACCGTGGCGTCGGCGGCCGAGAGGGTGATCGTGATGATCCACGAGGTCGCCACGAAGCCCAGGAGCACGAGGACGAGCACCTTCCCGCGCCAGAACGGCAGGAGCCGTTCGAGGATCGCCACGGACCCCTGCCCGTGCGGGCTCTCCGCCGCGATCCTCCGGTACATCGGGAGCATCCCCGCGAGGGTGAGCACCACGATGAGAGCGGTCGCCGGCGGCGAGAGCACCCCGGCGGCCACGACCGCGATGGCCGGCAGGTAGGACAGGGTGGAGAAGTAGTCGACCCCGGTCAGGCACATCACCTTCCACCAGGGCTGGACCCGCTCCTCGTGCTCCCCTGCCGCCGGGCCGACCGGGCTCACCCGGTGGGCGGCCAGCCACCGCGCGGCCGGGCTCCGGGGCGCCGGCGGGGCCGCGCGGACGACGACGGCGGGCACCGTGGCGGGCCGCGACCGGCGGCCGGCGGGCACCTGCCGCCGCGGGCCGCCGGAGCGGCGCCCGGTCGCGGTCACCGGGGGCTCCGGGGCGGCGGCACGGCCCACGGCGCGGGACGGTCCTGCCGCCGCATGCCCTGGTACTTCCAGCGGTGGCGCCGGCTGGCCCGGTCGGCGGCCCCCTCGGCGGAGGAGACGGGGTCCGGGCCCAGCAGCGGGTCGTCGCCGCCCTGGTACCGGGTGGTCCACACCTGCAGCACGGCCCACGCCACGGCGGTCAGCGGAACGGCCAGCACCGCTCCGGCGACCCCGCCGAGCACGCTGCCGGCGGACAGTGCCAGCAGCACCACGAGCCCGTGCAGGCGCAGGGTGCGGCCCATGACCACCGGCTGGAGGAAGTAGCCCTCGAGGTGGTTGACGACCACCACGACCAGCACCACGGCCAGCGCCGTGACGGGCCCCTCGGCGACCAGCGCCACGAGGGCGGCCACCGTTCCCGCGACCAGCGCCCCGATCACCGGGACGAAGGCGGTGAGGAACACGATCACCGTCAGCGGGACGACCAGCGGGACCCCGAGGGCCCACAGGCCCAGGCCGATGAAGGTCGCGTCGATGGTGGCGATCAGCACGATCCCGCGCACGTAGGAGCCGAGGATGCCCACGGCGCGGTCCCCGGACTCCGCCAGCCGCGCACGGGTCTCCCCGGTGGTCCAGCGCAGCACGAAGCTCCAGATCCGCGGCCCGTCCTTCAGGAAGAAGAACAGGACGATGGCCATCAGCACGGTGCCCGTGAGGACCTCCGAGGCCACCCCCAGCCCGCTGAGGGCACTCTGCCGCGCGCTGTCGCTGACGAGGTAGTCGCCCAGCCGGGACAGGGCGTCGTTGACGGTCCCGGCGTCCACCGGCACGGGCAGCGGGCCCGCGGCGACGAGCTCCTGGAGGTGCTGCCAGCCGGTGACGGCGGCCCGGACGAGCTCCTCGAGCTCCCCGCGGACGCCCAGCACCACGCCGGTGACGACCCCGCCCAGCACGCCGAGCAGGGACACGAAGACCGCGACGGTGGCGGCGGTGGCGCCCCACCCGCGCTCCTCCAGCCGCCGCACCAGCGGGTGGACCGCCGAGGCCAGGATCAGGGCGACCACGGTGGCCAGCACCACCATCTCGACCGCGGCCAGGACCCGGAGCACCAGCGCGGCGACGGCGGTCACGGCCAGCAGCTGGATCGCCCGGGACCCGGTCCGGCCCAGCCCGTCCGCCCACGGGGAGAGGGACGGCACGGAGCCGGCCTCCCCGGGGTGCAGCGAGCCGGCTCCCCCGGGATGCGGTGGGCCGCCCGGCGGCGCCCCCGGCCGGGGCGCTCCGGGGCCCGGAGGAGTCGGCGCGGGCGCGGGGCGGGCCCGACCGGGGCCCTGCGCGGGGACCCGGGAGGAGAAGAAGGGGAAGGTGCGCACCGCGACCACTTCCTCCGGTCAAGAGGCGCTGACGCGGCTCATGGTACGCCCGCGCAGGGGCGGGAGCGCCGCGATGTCGGGAAGAAACGGCGGCCGCCCGGTGCCCAGTCGTCAGCCGGCGGCGTGCAGGCTGAAGGCGGCCAGGAAGCCGAGGGTCGCGATCAGCCCCGAGTACAGGGCGGCCTTCTCGAACGCCTCGGGGATCATCGTGTCGGTGACCATCGCCAGGATCGCCCCGGCCGCCAGGGCGTTGACGAAGGCCAGGGTGGTCGGGGCGGCCCCGTCCAGCAGCAGGTAGCCGGCCAGCGCGGCGAGCCCGGAGGCGACCGCGATGGCACCCCAGATGCCGAACACGTATCCGGGGCCGCGCCCGGCCTTCTTCCACCCCGCGGTGCTGGAGAGCCCCTCCGGGACGTTCGAGAGGAACACGGCGGCGAACATGGGCAGGCTCAGCCCCGGACCGGTCAGGAAGCTCAGCCCCAGGACCATGGACTCCGGCACGCCGTCCAGCAGGGCGCCGACGGCGATCGCCCCGCCGCTGCCGCTGTGCTCCTGCTGGGAGGGCTGCTGCGTCCCGGAGCGCTTGCGGTGCTGGGCCCCGTGCCGGGCCAGCAGCACGTTGAGCCCCACGTAGGCCACCGCGCCGGCCAGGAACCCGCCGGCGGTGGCCGCGAGGCCACCCCGCTCCACGGCCTCCTGGACGAGCTCGAAGGCGAGCGCCGAGATGAGCACGCCGGCCCCGAAGGCCATGACCACCGCGACCACGCGCGCCGGGACGGCGACGAACCACGCCACCGCGCTGCCGACGAGCAGCGCGGCCCCCGCGAGCAGACCGGCGGCGCCGGCCAGGAGCCACTCGGGCACGGGCACCCCTCCTCCCTGCGTCCACGGGCGCAATGCGCCCACCCCGGGGTGGGCGCCGCCCGTTCGGGAGCCTACATTGACCGCATGGACCCGGTGACTCCCCGGGGCGGCTCCGCCCCGGGACGCCCCCCGTCCCTCGAGGAGGCGGCCGCCCTGCCCGCGGACCGGGTGCTCGAGGCCCTGGGCGTGACGGCCGCGGGCTGGGACGAGGAGGAGGCCGCGCGGCGGCTGGCCGCGGACGGCCCCAACGAGCTGCCCGGGCACGGGGCCGGGGTCTGGCGGGTGCTCGCCCGTCAGTTCGCCAACCCGGTGCTCGTGCTGCTGGTGCTGGCGGCCGCCCTCTCCGCCGCCACGGGGGACCGGGCCAACGCCCTGATCATCGGGGTCATCATGGTCGCGAGCACCGGCCTCGGCTTCGTCAACGAGTACCGGGCCGAGCGCACGGCCCAGGACCTGCACCGGCGGGTCAGCCACACCGTGGCGGTGGTGCGGGGCGGGCGCGACCGCGCGGTGGACGTCAAGGAGCTGGTGGTCGGCGACGTCGTGCGGGTGGGCCTGGGCTCGATCGTGCCGGCGGACCTGCGCGTGCTGGGCGCCCAGGAGCTCGAGGCGGACGAGTCGGTGCTGACCGGCGAGTCCGTGCCCGTGGCCAAGGCGGCCGCGCCGGTGCCCGCGGGAACGCCCCTCGCGGAACTGGCCTCCTGCTTGCTCATGGGAACGGTGGTGCGCCACGGGGACGCGACGGCCGTGGTCGTCGCCACCGGCACCGACGCCCGGTTCGGACGGATCGCCCAGGGGCTCGGCGAGCGCGCCCCGCGCACGGGGTTCCAGGTGGGGCTGACCCGGTTCTCGCTGCTGCTGGTGTGGATCGGGCTGGCCCTGATGGCGGGGATCCTGGTGATCAACCTGCTGCTGCAGCGGCCCTTCGTGGACGCCCTGCTGTTCTCCCTGGCGATCGCGGTGGGCATCACCCCGCAGCTGCTGCCGGCGGTGGTCAGCACGTCCCTGGCCGCCGGCTCCCGGGCGCTGGCCCGGGAGAAGGTGCTGGTCAAGCGGCTGACGAGCATCGAGGACCTCGGCAACATGGACGTGCTGGTCACCGACAAGACCGGCACGCTCACGGAGGGCGCCGTCGCGTTCCTCGAGGAGGTCCCGGCCGGGGACGGGGGCCGCCCGGCCCGGTGGGGCCTGCTGTGCTGCGAGGCCGACCCGGCGGCCGGCGGCACCGGGGCGGGCCAGAACGCCCTGGACGCCGCGCTGTGGCAGGCCGTGGGCCCCGGCGGCGAGCACCCGGCGCCGGTCGCGGGCGTCCGGCGGGTGGACCTGCGTCCCTTCGACCACCTCTCCCGCACCTCCTCGGTGCTGGTGGACGGCCCGGACGGGACGCGCACGGAGGTGCTCAAGGGCGCCCCGGAGGCCGTGGCGGCCGTGTGCGCCGAGGCGGCCCCGGGGGACGGGGCCGCCCTGCAGGAGCTGTTCCGCAGGGGGCTGCGGGTGATCGCGGTGGCGGTGCGCCCGGCAGGGCAGGAGACGGAGCTCGCGCCCCGGCCGCCGGCCGGCTTCGCGCTCGAGGGGTACCTGGCCTTCGTGGACCGGCCCAAGGCCGACGCCGAGCGGTCCCTGCGCGAGCTCGCCGGCCTGGGCGTGGCGGTGAAGGTCGCCACCGGGGACAACGCGGTCGTCGCGGTCACCGTCTGCCGCGGGCTGGGGCTCACCGGGCCCGGGGGCGAGGTGCCCGTGCTCACCGGCGAGCAGGTGGCGGACCTCGACGACGCCGCCCTGGCGGAGGCCGCCGCCACGACGCTGGTCTTCGCCCGGGTCTCCCCCGAGCAGAAGGCCCGGATCGTGCGGCTGCTGCGCGCCCGGCACTCGGTCGGCTACCTCGGGGACGGGGTCAACGACGCCCTGGCCCTGCACCAGGCCGACGTCGGGGTCTCGGTGGACACGGGCACCGACGTGGCCAAGGACGCCGCCGACGTGGTGCTGCTCGAGAAGGACCTGGGGGACGTGGCCCGGGGGGTCCGGGGCGGGCGGCGGATCTTCGCCAACACCGTGAAGTACGTGCTGATGGGCACCTCCTCCAACTTCGGCAACATGTTCTCCGCCGCGGCCGCCAGCGCCTTCCTCCCCTTCCTGCCGATGCTCCCCCAGCAGATCCTGCTCAACAACGTGCTCTACGACTGCTCGCAGCTGGCGATCCCCACCGACCGCGTCGACGAGCAGCAGCTGCGCCGTCCCGCCCACTGGGACCTGGCGCAGATCCGCCGCTTCATGGTCGTCTTCGGCCCCGTCTCCTCGATGTTCGACTTCGCCACCTTCGCCCTGCTGCTCGGGGTCCTGCACGCCGGCCCGGAGGAGTTCCGCACGGGGTGGTTCGTCGAGTCCCTGGCCACCCAGTCCCTGATCGTCCTGGCCATCCGCACCCGCCGGGTCCCGTTCCTGCGCAGCCGCCCCTCGCCGGCGCTCACGGCCGCGGTCCTGGCCGTCGTGGCCGCGGGGGTGGTGCTGCCGCTGACCGCACCGGGCCGGCTGGTGGGCTTCGTGCCGCTGCCGGGACGGTTCTACGCGGCCCTGGCCGTCATGGCGGTGCTGTACCTGGTGCTGATCGAGACGACCAAGCACTTCTTCTTCCGCGGGGAGGGCGCCGGCCCGGCGGCCACCGGCGGACCGGTCCGGCCTCCGTCCCCGCCGCACCACGCGGCGGGGGTGCACCGGCGGGCCACCGGGTTCGCCGCGCGGCGGGGCGCACCCGCCCGGGTGTCCTACCGCGCCCGCGCGGTCTCCGTCCCGGGCGTCACCGGCCGGGGAAGCGCCCCCGACGACGGCGGACCCGCAGCAGCTGCCCCGCCACCAGGACGCACAGCAGCGCGCTGATCAGGGCGAAGCCCCACTCCCCGCGCACGGCCATGGCGACCGTGACCGCGCCGAGGAGCACGAGGACGAGGACCGACAGCAGCTTCACCGTGCTCCCTCCCGCCGGACGGTTCCCCGCCATTCCACCACCTCCCGGCCCGCCGAGCACGCGTGCCTCCCGCGAGGGGCGGCGTCCGGCGGGTATGCCCCGCGCGGAGCCGCCGAACGCCGCCCCTCGGCGGGATCTGCGTGCGGAGGGGGCACGCCCTCACGGGCGGGCGGTGCCCGCCGCCGGCCGGAGGGGCAGGGCCGCCACCACGGTCGTCCCGCCCCCCGGCCGGGAGCGGACGGCGAGGCTCGCCCCGGCGGCATCGGCGATGTCCTGCATGATCCGCAGCCCGAGGTGGCCCTCCGGCGGGCCGAGGGCCGCGTCGAACCCCTCCCCGTCGTCGTCGACCGTCAGCACGGCCGCACCGTTCGCGCGGGCGAGCCGCAGGTCCACCGTCGAGGCGCGGGCGTGCTTGGCGATGTTGGTCAGGGCCTCGCGCGCCACCTTGAGGAACATCGCCTGCTGGTCCGAGGACAGCGGCACGTCCGGGTCGAGCCGCACCCGGACCTCGACCCCGCTGCGGACCAGGGGATCGGCCAGGCGCTCCACCGCCTCCGGCAGGCCGAGGTCCAGCACGTCGGGGGCGTAGAGGTCCGTCGTGATCCCGCGCAGGCTCCGCAGGCTGCCCTGCAGGACCGTGCAGGCCCGCCCGAGGGCGGCACGGTGGCCGGCGCCGGCGCCCGCCTCCTGGGCCTCCAGCGCGTAGGAGAGACCGGCGAGGTCCTGGATCACGTCGTCGTGCAGGTCCCGGGCCACCCTGGCCCGCTCCAGTTCGGCCGCGCGCACGGCGTGCTCGAGCAGCCGGGCGCGCGCGTGCCGGTGCGCCTGGATCCGCCGCGCCAGCCGCACCGCCGGGACGAGCTGCGCCAGCTGGAGGGCCGCCATGGTCAGGAGGATCGCGGGGCTCATGCTGAGGAGCACCGAGCGCTGCTCCGTGCGCACCACGGCGTCGTCGTAGTACACCTCGAAGACCATCGGTTCCCCGGCGGCGGTGGTGAAGCCCGCGTAGACCTCCACCAGCGGACCGGCGGCCTCCTCGTGCGCGTTCTCCGTCCCGCGCTGGCGCTCGAACGTCACCACGGCCTCGCCGGGGGCGGTCAGGACGGCGCCCCCCGGGGACGGGGTGAAGCGCCGTCCGATGAGCTCGTGCTCGTCGGAGTATACGACCGTCCCCTCCCGGTCCCAGATCTTGATCCGGCGGATGGACCCCTCCTCCAACCAGGGGCGCAGCCGTGCGTCCACCTCCGCCACCGCGGACACTTCGCCGTCCAGCAGGTCGCCCGTGATCAACGGGGCGACGGCGTGGTCGGCCAGCCGCTGGGTGGTGCGCAGCACGTGCTCCGTCGCGTACTCCTCGGCGACCGCGCGGAGCCACCACGTCGCGGGGACCGCGGTGACGAGCAGCACGGCGAGCCCGGTGAGCAGGAAGGCCCGGATCGCGGCCCGGACCTCCGAGCGCTCGCTCGCCGGCGAGCCCTGCGGGACCGGGTCCGGGTCGGCGGGAAGCCCTGGCGCCGGACGCTGCGCCACCTCCTGCACCCGTCTCACCGGCGCTCCGGGAGCAGGCCCAGGCGCGAGGCGGCGGCGACCGCCTCCAGCTGGGAGTGCGCGTCCAGCTTCGCGAGGATCGTCTTCACGTAGCCGCGGCAGGTGTTCGGCGTGATGCTCAGCAGCCGGGCGTTCTGCCCGACGCTGTGCCCCTCCGCCATCAGCCGGAGGATCTGCATCTCGCGTCTGGTCAGCACGGGCACGCCGGCCGGGGGCCCCGGGTCCGCCGCACGGGCGCACAGCAGCGAGGGGTGGACCACCATGGTGCCGCACCGGGCCGCGCGGACCGTCCCGAGCAGCGCGGCGAGCGAGCCGTCCTTGGGCAGGAAGGCGCACACACCGACCTCCGCGGCGGCCTGCAGGACGTGCGGCGCCGGGTCGCCCGTCAGCATGACGATCCGGGTCCGCGGCAGCTCGGCGAGAATGCGGGCCGAGGCCGCCACCCCGCTACCCCCGGCGAGGTGGTGGTCCATGACCACGACGTCGGGGCGCAGCGCCCGGCACAGGGCGACGGCCGACTCCGCGTCCCCGGCGATGCCGACGGGCCGCAGGTCCGGCTCCTGCTCCAGGGCGCCGCTGAGCAGCTCGGCGAACGTCGTGTGGTCGTCGACGACCAGGATCGTGGTGCGCGCGGCGCACCCCTCGTCTTCCCCGTCGACCATCTCGGACCAGCCCCCCGGCATCCCCCGCTTCGGACAGCCGCAGTATGCCGATCGCAAACGCGCCGGGACAAGGCGTTGCGTGTACACACTTCGGCCGGGGACCGGAACCGGCCCCGGCGGCACCACCGGCCGTCGCGTCGCACGGCTCCCCCTAGGCGGCGACGCCGCACGTGCGGCCGAGGAAGGCCCGGAGCACCGTCGCCGCCTCGTCCCGGGCCACCGGGGCGGCCGGACCGGGCAGGCGCCCCCACTCGGCGTCCTGGCCGTGGAGCACCAGCAGCGCCGACAGCAGCCGGCCCAGGTCGTCGCCGCTCTCGGCGGTCGCCCGGAGCATCCGCTCGTGGGCGGCCCGCAGCACGGCAGAGGGCGCGCAGCCCAGCTCCTGGTCCAGCAGGCGGCGGCAGCGGTCGTAGACCTGCAGGCCCTCCACGGTCCGGCCGCTGCGCTCGAGGCCGAGCACCAGGGCCGTCCAGGCGCGCTCCGCCAGCGGCTCACCGGCGAGCACCTCGCGCGCCCGCAGGACCGCCTCCCCGCACCGGCCCAGCTCCAGGGCCGTCTCGGCGGCCGAGACCCGGGCATCGAGCACCGCGGCGGCGTGCACCTCGCGCCGGCGCTCGACCCACTCGCAGGCCAGCTCGTCCTCCAGCAGGGGCGCCGACGCCAGCTCGAGCGCACGGCACCACAGCGGGTGGGCACGAGCCGCGGACGAGCGGCGGGCCTCGTCCACCAGCCGCTCGAAGCAGCGCACGTCGAGCTCCACGGAGGCCTCGTCCATGACGTAGCCGCCGTTGGCGGTGCGCAGCGGCCCGTGGCGGCTCGCCCCGGGCTGCAGGCCGCGGCGCAGCACGCTGACGTAGCTCTCGAGGTTCTGCAGCGCCGCCGCCGGCGCGTGCTCGCCCCACAGCAGCTCCACCAGGCGGTCCTTGGAGACGGGCGTGCCCAGCTCCAGCAGCAGGACCTCGAGGATCTGGCGCTGCTTCGGCCCGCCCAGCTCCCTGGCCCGCAGGACGCGGTCCTCCCGGCGCACCTCGATCGGCCCCAGCACCCGCACCGCCAGCCGCGGCCCCGGCGCCGACCCCCCTGATCCGTTCACGACTCCCCCTTCCCGAAAGTGAACACCAGTGTGGGGCTGCCGATGCGCGTGCATCAGACCCGCCCAGGGGGGCGGCCACCCCCCAATACAGGGGGGTCGGACTCGGCCGGCGCCGGGAACGCACGAGCCGCGATCAACCTTTTCGCAAGGTCGGCGCCCCATCGTGCGGGCATGACCACCACGACCGCACCGAGCACCGCCCGCCGCGCCGGCCCGGGCCCCGGCGGGCCCGGACGGAGACGCTGGATGCTGCCGGGTGCCGTCGCACTGGCCCTGGGCCTCGCCCTGGGCGGGGCGGCCGTGCTCCAGGAGGACCGGCCGAGCACACCGCTGGGCGCCGTGGCCCAGGTCCCGGGGGGTCTGGCCCGCGTCAACGGTGTCCTGCCGGAGGACGAGCAGGCTCCCGGGCAGGCGGACGACGGTGTGCACCGGGTGCGCGTGCTGCTCGAGCTCACGGCCGTCGACCCGACCGGGGTCGCCTTCCGCGCCGAGGACTGGGCGGTCGAGCGGCTCGGCGCGCGCCGGACCGCGGCCCTGCAGGCCGCCCCGCGGCAGCGGACCGTCGACCAAGGGGACGTGCTGCGGACGGAGCTCGTCTTCGAGGTTCCCGACCGGGCGGTGGAGGTGGTCCTCGTCGGCGCCGACGGCACACGCCTGTCCCTGGGCGCCGACCACCACGGAGGAGGATTCCGATGACCGTTTCGCGACGCTCCGTCCTGCTGCTGGGCGGTCTGGGCGTGCTGGGGGCGGGTTCGCTCATGGTGCCCACCCGCTCGGTGGACGCCAAGTCCGCCAGCAGGCTCGACGACTCCGAGATGCCCCAGCCGTTCCGCACCGCGTTCGCCGCGGCCCCGGTGCTCCGGCCCCGCGCCGTCACGACCGACCCGGTCGACGGCGCCGCCGTGCACCACTACGTGGTCACCGAGCGGGCCGCCCGGGCACAGATCCTGCCCCGCGCCGGGCTGACCACCCCGATCCTGGGCTACGACGGGATCTTCCCCGGGCCGACCATCAGCGTCGACCGCGGCACGAGGGCCGTGCTGCGGGTGCGCAACCAGCTCCCGCCGACCCACGCGCTCGACGGCCACGTCCTGGCCACCTCGACGCACCTGCACGGCTCCGCGTCCCTGCCGCAGTACGACGGCTATGCCAACGACGTCACCAGCCCGGGCTTCTACAAGGACTACCACTACCCCAACGCCCAGCCGGCGCGGACGCTGTGGTACCACGACCACATGGTCCACCACACGGCGCTCAACGCGTACTCCGGCCTGGCCGCGCAGTACCACCTGCACGACCCGCTCGAGCGCCGGCTGCTCCCGCAGGGCCGCTACGACGTGGCCCTGACCGTCTCCGACGCCATGTTCGCGGAGGACGGTTCGCTGGGCTACGACGACAACAGCCACTCGGGGCTGTGGGGCGACGTCATCCTCGTCAACGGGCGGCCCTGGCCGGTGCTGAAGGTGCAGAAGCGGGTCTACCGGTTCCGCCTCCTCAACGCCTGCATCTCCCGCTCGCTGCGCCCCACGCTGAGCACCGGGGACCCCATCGCGATCGTGGGCACGGACGGCGGGCTGATGCCCAGCACCCAGTTCGTCACCAGCTACCGCCACGCCGGCGCGGAGCGCTACGAGCTGCTCATCGACTTCCGGAAGTACCGCACCGGACAGCGCATCGAGCTGCGCAACCTCTCCAACGACAACAACGTGGACTACGACCACACCCACCGGATCATGGCCTTCGACGTCGTCGACGAGCCCGTGGACACCTCCGACCCGACGTGGAACCGGATCCCGGCCCAGCTCGTGCCCGACAACGAGGTGATGGCCCTGACCCCGGCCCTGTCGGCGCGGACCCGCCGCTTCGAGCTGGACCGCACCAACGGGATGTGGACGATCAACGACGCCACCTGGCAGGACGTGGTCGCCAGCGGCTACCGGAAGGTCGCCGCCCAGGTCGACCTCGACGCCGTGGAGATCTGGGAGTTCGAGAACAACTCCGGGGGTTGGTACCACCCCCTGCACATCCACCTCGTCGACTTCCAGGTCCTGAGCCGCAACGGCCGGGCGCCGTTCCCCTGCGAGCGCGGCCCCAAGGACGTGGTCTACGTGGGCGAGGGCGAGACCGTGCGGCTGCTCATGAAGTTCGGCCCCCACAAAGGCCGGTACATGATCCACTGCCACAACCTCTCCCACGAGGACCACGACATGATGGTCCAGTTCAGGATCGGGCTCACGGAGGACGACCCCGATCCCTGCGACCCCATGACGGCCGCGCCCCCGGTCTGGGACGACGGCTCCGGCGCCTACCCGGACCCGTCGCCGTCCCCGAGCCCGACGCCGTCCCCGACCGCGACACCCGCACCGTCCCCGACCCCGACGCCCACACCGTCCCCGACCCCGACGACGGCCCCCTCCCCGACGCCGACCAAGGGCAGGGGCAAGGGCGGGGGCGGAAAGCCGGTCCGCCGGTGACGGCGCGCCGCGCCGTCCGCCGGACGGCCACCGCCGGCCTGCTGGCCGCCTGCTCGGTGGTGGCGCTGCGGCTGTGGGTCCTCGAGCCGCTCGTCGTGGGCTCCGACAGCATGGAGCCCACCCTGCGGGAGGGCGCACTGGTGCTGCTCCTGAAGACGGGAGACCCCGACCGGGCCGTCCCCGGGACGCTCGTCGTCTTCGAGAGCCCCGCCGACGGACGGACCACGGTCAAGCGCGCCGTGGCGCGGGAGGGCCAGACCGTCGCCCTCGAGGACTCCGTGCTGGTCGTCGACGGGCGGCCCGCCGCGGAACCCTTCGTGGACCGCCGCAGCACCGACGGCGAATGGTTCGGGCCCGTCACGGTGCCCCCGCGCCACGTCTTCGTCCTGGGGGACAACCGGGCCCGCTCCCTGGACTCCCGCGACTACGGCAGCGTGCCCGTCTCCGCCGTCGAGGCCGTCGTCCTGCACCGGGGCACGACGGGCTGAGGGCCCCGGCAACGGTCCAAGGCTTTTCCAACCGCCGCGGGTTTTCGTGGGCACAACCGCCGGCCCGGGTGCGGCCGGCCCCGTCGGAAGGACCTCCCATGGAACCCCAGGACCGAGCGTGCACGACCGAGCCCGCGCCGCGCGCCGCGCTGCCCTCGCGCCGCCGGGTGCTCACGGGGCTGGCCGCGGGGATCGCCGCCCTGCCGGCGGCCGCCGCCCCGGCGGCCGCGGCACGGGCTCCGGCGGCGGGCCGTACCGCGGCCGGCCGGGTCCAGGCCTCGCTCGGGGGCGGGCGCGGACACGGGTCGGCCCAGCTGCGCGGGATCGACATCGCGGTGACCACGGGCCGGCGGGCCGAGGGCCGCTTCGGCCTGATGTTCCCGAAGCTGACCGCCTTCACACCCGACGACGGGCTGCTCGACGCGCTGGCGCACCGGATGATCGACCGGACCCCGCCGCTGAGCGACGTGTCCCTGAGCAACGACGGCCTCGACAACCCCGACGTGCCGGCCGGGTTCGCCTACCTGGGCCAGTTCATCGACCACGACATGACGCTCGACCTGACCCCGCTGTCGCAGCAGGAGCACGACCCGCGGGGACTGACCAACTTCGACACCCCGTTCTTCGACCTCGGGTCGGTCTACGGCCGGGGGCCGGAGGCGGACCCGCAGCTCTACGATCCGGAGGACCCGCGGCGGATGCGCCTCGGGCGCACCCCCGACGGCCTGGCGGACCTGCCGCGCGACGCCGAGGGCAGGGCGGTCATCGGGGACCACCGCAACGACGAGAACCTCATCGTCTGCCAGCTCCACCTCGCCTTCCTGCAGCTGCACAACCGGTTCGTGGACTCCGGCGCCTCCTTCGAGGAGGCCCGGCGCCTGACCCGCTGGCACTTCCAGTGGCTGATCGTCCACGACTTCCTGCCCCACGTCGTGGGCCGCTCCGTGGTCGAGGACATGCTGCGCGTCGACCGGCGGGGCGCCGTGGGCGTGGACCGGCGGTTCTACCGCCCGGGCAACCCCACGCGCCCCATGATGCCCGTCGAGTACTCCGCCGGGGCCTACCGGTTCGGCCACAGCATGGTCCGCGCCGAGTACGAGATGCACGACGAGGTCACCATCCCGTTCTTCGGCCGTCCCGGGCACGACCTGCGGGGTTCCCGTCCCATCCCGTCGGTCGCCCGGATCGACTGGAACTACTTCTTCGACGTGCCGGGGATGAGCACCCCCGACGACCGCAACATGTCCCGGCTCGTCGACACCCGCCTCGCGCTGCCGCTGGCGGAACTCCCGCCGACCGTGGTGGCCCACGCCGACGGCGCCATCCTCAACCTGGCCCGGCGCAACCTGCTGCGCGGCAAGCGGCTCGGGCTGCCGGCGGGGCAGGACGTCGCCGCGGCGATGGGCGTCGCCCCCCTGCCGAACTCCCGGCTCGGGCTCACGGAGGCCGGGTGGGGAGGCCGGGCGCCGCTGTGGTTCTACGTGCTCAAGGAGGCCGAGCTCGCCGGCGGCCGGACCCTCGGACCCGTCGGGGGCCGGATCGTGGCCGAGGTGATCCTGGGCCTGCTCGCCCTCGACCGGTCCTCGTTCCTGCACGCCCCCGGGTGGACGCCGGGATCGCCCTCCTTCGCCAGCGGGGACCTCCTGCGACTGGCCGGGGTCGTGCCGCGTCCCGGGGACACCGGTGAGGCCCCCCGGGACGACGAGGACCGGGACGGCGCGGACGACGACGGGGCGGAGGAGATCACGGCGGCACCGTGAGCCCGCACCGCACGGCGAGGCCCCGGCACGGACGCCGGGGCCTCGCCGTGCGCCGGACCGCCGCGGTCGCACGCCGAGGGTCCGGGAGCCGTGAGGGGCCCGCGACGACGACCGCGCCCGGACCGGGGTCGACGGTCCGGGCACGGGACCGGCCCGCGCCCCGGGGGGAGATCCTGGGCGCGGGCCGGCTGGGAAGGGGGTGTCTCAGCTGCTCATCCGGTGCCGACCACCCCCTCCGCCTGGCCTCCCCGGCTCGACTGGACCAGCACGGTCGACACGCGCCGGCTCGGTCCGGGCTTGACCCGGAACTCCCAGTTGCCGAGGGAGTCCACCTGGGCGGTGCCGAGCTTCACGGCGGAGCCCGAGGTGGTGTCGTAGACGTTGACGGTGGTCGCCGGGTTGAGCAGCGTCGGGGCGCCCGGCACGACCGCCGTCCCGCTGATCCGCAGCTCCTTGCCGGGCCGGTGGCGGGACGCCGCCGCGACGGTCACCTCGTCGTCGCTGGGCAGCGTGATCCGTGCCGGTTCGCCGGCGACCCCGGCGGCGTTGGTGACCACCAGCTGGAGCACCGGATCGGCGTCCGGCGCGCTGGGCGAGGCGGCCCCCACCGTGGTGAACAGGGGCACCGTCACGCGGGGCCTGGCGTCGGTCGTGCTGCTGAACGCCACCGCGGGACCGCTGACCTGGGACCACTCGTAGGAGACCGCGTTCGGCGAGGCGCTGCCGTCGAGCTCGGTCGGCACCCCCCGGACCACGGATCCCGGCAGCGCCGCGATCGAGGCGACGGCGCCCGGCGCCTCCCCGGCGTCCGGGTTGTCGGGCGTGGTGTCGCCCGGGTCGGGACCGGGATCGGGCTGGGGGTCGACCGGCGCCTCACCGACCGGGCTGGCCTCCCCGCCGGTCACCAGGACCGGCACGGTGGTCCGGCTCGTCTCCGAGGTGGCGACCGTGACCTCCACGGGCGGGGCGACGGTCGGGAAGGCACCCCGGTAGGTGTTCGGCCGGTCCGGGACCGGATCCAGCGCACCGAAGCCCGCCACCTCCGGCACCGCGCCCGAGGACGAGACCGCCTCGACGCTCAGCGCCGTGCCGTCGTAGGTCGCCGCGGTCGCCACCGAGACGTCGGTGACCGGCACCTCGCTGCGGCTGACCGGGTCGTCGCCCAGGTTCGTGACCGTGACGCTCGCCGGCGCCGTGCCCGTGTACGCGATGCGGGCGTAGGCGCGCTCGGAGTCGCCCTCCTCCTTCTCCATGGGGGTCGTGGCGAGGACGCCGTCCTGGCCCTCGACCTGCAGCTGGTCGCCGCGGCTGGTCGCGAACACGTCGACGTACCCGTCGCCGAGCACGGCCCGGTCCGCCTGCACCCCGGTGTTGGTGGAGATCTTGCCCATCACGGTGAACAGGTCGGTGCGGAGGTCCAGGCCCCCTCCGGTGACGGAGAAGTGGTTCTGGCCCAGCGGGCTGCCCGTGATCGTGTGCTCCACGTCGGGGTTGCCGAGGTAGCCCTCCGGCGCCCCGCTGTCCCACCGCAGGAAAGGCCCGATGTCGCCCTTCAGCGGGGTCTGGAAGTTGCCGATCGCGGGCGAGACGTCCTCGACGATCTTGCCCTCGCCCTCCTCGTCGGTGTCGACGGTGACCGTGCCGTAGGGGTGGGTGAACGTGAGCGTGGTGTCGGGCGGGGCGCCCCGGACGGTGACCCGCTGCCGGGCGAAGACCACCTGATCCCCCGGCACCGGGTTCTCGTTGGCGAAGGCGGCCTCCAGGGCGAGCACGAGCACCGCCCTCCCTCCGCCGGGCAGCTCGAGCTCCGACCCGGCGAGCATGTAGAAGGCCTCGGACGGGAAGTTGCCCGGGAAGGAGATCGGCTGCGTCGGGTCCGGCACGTCGCCCGGCAGGAACCCGCACAGCGGGTTGCCGGCGTCCAGGCACAGCTCCGTGCGGACCTGGGCGCTGTCCTCGTACCAGGCCGGGTAGCCGTGCTCGGTGTTCACGGGCCCGACGGCGACGAGGCCGCCGGGATTGCGCTGGGTGACCTCGGTCGCGGCCGTGGCGCTCCCGAGACCGCTCACGCCCAGCGCGAGGGCGAGGGAGGCCGTGAGGGCACGCCGCGCCTGCGCGGGCCGCGCCCGTGGGGTCGGTGGTGGGTCCCGCAGCAGCTCGCGGGGACCGGTCCAGGTGTTCATGCTGACTCCTCCGGAGAAGGTGCTGACACCCGGCAGTGTGCGAGCCGCCGCTTGGGAAAAACCTGTCTCCGGCTCCCGGTGCGCAGCCCTCCGCCCCCGCCCGCAGCCGCGCGAGGGGCGGCGTCCGGCGGGTATGCCCCTCGCGGAGCCGCCGAACGCCGCCCCTCGCGGCAGGTGGGGAGGTGGGGAGGTGGGGGGTCAGGCCGTGGCCGCGCCCTCCGGGAGGTCGGCGAGCATGTCCTCCACGTAGCGGCGGACCTCCGTGCCGTAGAGCTCGATGCTGCGGGTCATCCGCGCGTGCTCCAGCGTGCCGGCGGCGTACTTGAGGTCGAAGCGGGAGGCGCCCAGCGCCGTCGTCGAGGCCACGATCTTGCGGGCCACCGTCTCGGGGGAGCCCACGAAGTAGGCGCCCTCGGGCCCGCACATGGCGTCGAACTCCGCGCGGGTCAGCGGACCCCAGCCGCGCTCGCGGCCGATCCGCCCGTGCGTGTAAGCCTGGGCGGGGAAGAACTCCTCGCGGGCCTGCTCGTCGGTCTCGGCGACGTGGCCCGGGGAGTGGAAGGCCACCGGCTGCGGGCCCTTCCCGAAGTGCTCCAGGGCCCGGCGGTAGTAGTCGGCGAACGGCCGGAACGCCGCGGGCCGCCCGCCGATGATCGCGAAGATCACCGGCAGCCCGTAGCGGGCGGCCCGGACCACGGACTCCGGCGAGCCGCCCACCGCGATCCACGCCGGCAGCGAGCCCGACTCCGTCCTGGGGTGGACCCGCAGGCCCTGGATCGGGGCCCGCAGCCGGCCCTCCCAGTGGACGGGGCCCTCGGCGCGCAGCACGTCGAACAGCGCGAGCTTCTCCTCGAACAGCTCCTCATACTGGGACAGCGGCAGGCCGAACAGCGGGAAGGACTCGGTGAAGGAGCCGCGGCCGAGGATCACCTCGGCCCGGCCCGAGGAGAGGGCGTCGACCGTGGCGAAGCGCTGGTAGACGCGCACGGGGTCGTCGGAGCTGAGCACCGTCACGGCCGAGCCCAGGCGGATCCGCTCGGTGCGGGTGGCGATGCCCGCCAGGACGGTCTCGGGGCTGGAGACCGCGAAGTCCTCGCGGTGGTGCTCGCCGATGCCGAAGAAGTCCAGGCCCACCCGGTCGGCCAGCTCGGCCTCGGCCACGACATTGCGGATCACCTGGGCGGCACTGAGCATCCGGCCGTCGGGGCCGGGGTAGATGTCGCCGAACGTGTTGAGCCCGAGCTCCATGGGTCCTCCTCCAGATTTTGTTGAACTGTCCACAGAACCGGGAGGGGGTGCCGCGTATTCCGGGCTCAGCGGTTCACCCACTCCCACGCGAGGTGCTTCTCGGGGGCGGGGACCCCGCTGACGATCCAGGCGATCTCGTCGGTGGACAGCGGGAAGGCCGGGCGGTCCGGGTCGGCCTCGACCTCGCCCGGGCGGCCGAGGCTCCACAGCTGCGCGAACACCGTCGTGGCCCCCCAGCGCTCCACGAGCGCCCCGAGGACCTCGTCCGAGCGCTCCGCCAGGTGGTCCTGGAGGAAGCCGCCGACCAGCCGGGCGAAGCCCTCGGGGTCCTCCTCGGCCTCGGCGGGGTCCAGCTCCCAGTGCTCGCCGAGGACGGCGAGCAGCTCGGCGTCCTCCAGCGGCGCGCCGTCCTCGCGCGGGTCGGGCAGCTCGACGGTGTCGGGGTCCTCCGTGCCGACGTCGAGGAAGCGCTGCTGCACGGCGAGCAGGGCCGCCACGAGCAGCACGTCCGCGGTCCGCCCGGACCCGTCCCCCGGCTCGAGCAGGGCCTCCCAGCCGTGGCGCACCCACGCCCAGGTGCGCTGCTCGTCCCGGTCGGCCGAGCGCGAGCGCCACCCGGTCGTGGCGGCCCGCCACCGGGCGTCCAGGGCGGGCTCGCCCGCGGCGGTGTCGGCCGGGCCGGGGACCGGTTCCGGGTCGGGGACGTGGCTGAAGAGCACGGGCTTCCTCCTGGGCGGTGGCGCGGCGGGTGTCCTGCCCAGGGTAGGCCGCTCAGCGGGACCGGTCGGGGTCCACCACCGGCGGGGAGCGCGTCCGGCCGCTCCCCGCCGGGCCGG
Source organism: Kocuria sp. LUK (assembly GCF_021012935.1). Classification (NCBI taxonomy): domain Bacteria; kingdom Bacillati; phylum Actinomycetota; class Actinomycetes; order Micrococcales; family Micrococcaceae; genus Kocuria; species Kocuria sp. LUK. The sequence goes on along the minus strand of NZ_JAJMZI010000004.1, from coordinate 94,937 downwards.
TCCGGTCGTGGGAGCATGGGCCCATGCGAGGCAATCTCACCACCGCGCTGGTGGAGGACCTGCGGGCGCGGATCGTCGACGGCCGGATCGCGCCCGGGGAGCGGCTGCCGAGCGAGAGCACGCTCATCGCCGAGCACGGGGTCAGCCGCACGGTCGTGCGCGAGGCGATCGCCCGGCTGCAGGCCGAGGGGCTCGTGCACACCCGCCGCGGCAGCGGCAGCTTCGCCCTGACCCCGCCGTCGGCCGCCCCGGGCACGGGACGGCCCGTGCGCACCCTCCAGGAGCGGCGGGAGCTGATGGCCTTCCGGATCGCGGTGGAGTCGGAGGCCGCGGCCCTGGCCGCGAGCGCCCGCACGGACCAGCACCTGGCGGCGATGGCCGCAGCCCTCGACCGGTTCGGGGCCGAGGAGCGCCCATCGGCGGCACTGGCCGAGGACTTCGCCTTCCACCGCACCGTGGCCGAGGCCAGCGGCAATCCGTACTTCGTGGACGCTCTGCGGGAGCTGGGGCCGGCCATGATCGCGATGCCGCCCCAGCGCCTGGACGCCGGCGGGGCCGGCGACCGGACGGCCCGGGTGGAGGCCGAGCACCGGGCCGTCCTCGCGGCGGTCCGGGCCGGGGACCCCCTGGCCGCGGCCGCCGCGATGCGCCTGCACCTAACCGAGTCCCGGTGGCGGCTGGAGGAGCAGGCGGGAGCCTGAGGGCGTCAGAACCCGCCGTCGTCCGTCTTCACGGCCAGGACGGGGCGGTCGGCCTGCAGCAGGATCCGCTGGGCGTGGGAGCCCATGATGAACTTGCCCACCTGCGAGCGCCGGCGCAGGCCGATGACGATCCGGGAGACCTCGTGCTCGCGGGCCAGGTCCAGGATCTCCTCCGCGAGGTCGTCGCGGTGGGAGGGCTGCAGCACGGTCCAGCGCACGCCGGCGGCCTCTGCTTCGGCGGTGATCCGGTCCAGGTCCTCCGCGGAGGCCACCGAGCGGTCGGCGAGGGCGCCCTCCCGCACGGAGTTGACGATCAGGAGGGGCTCCCGGCGCAGGCCGGCCTCCTCGATGGCGGCCCGGGCGGCGGCCTCGCCGACGGGGGTGGGGACGTATCCGACGAGGATGCTCATGCGTTCTCCTTGACGAGGGGGTGGTCGGCGTCGTCGTCGGAGCTCCCCGCGGAGGGGGGAGCGGACGGAGTGCGGCGCCGGAGGGCGGACTGGACGAGGGGCAGGACGGCGACCAGCACGAACAGCAGCAGCAGGGTCGCGGAGAGGGGACGGGTGAAGAACCCGGCGACGTCGCCCTCGAACACGAGCAGGGACCGGCGCAGGTTGGACTCCAGCAGGGAGCCGAGCACGAAGGCCAGCACGAGGGGGCCGGGCTCGAACCCGTACTTCTTCATGAGGTAGCCCACGGCGCCGAAGACCACGACGAGCGTGACGTCGAACATCGAGTTGTTGATCGTGTAGGCGCCGAGGACCGTGATGAGCACGGTCACCGGGGCGAGGATCGCCGCCCGGACCCGCAGGATGCGCACGAACAGCCCGACGAGCGGGATCGACATGATCAGCAGCAGGATGTTGCCGACGTACATCGAGTTCACCACGCCCCAGAACAGCTCGGGGTCCTGCTCGACGAGCTGGGGCCCGGGGGTGACGCCCTGGATGAGCAGCGCGCCGAACATCAGGGCCATGGTGGCGTTGGCGGGGATCCCGAGGGTCAGCAGCGGGATGAAGGAGCTCGTGGCGGCGGCGTTGTTGGCGGTCTCCGGGCCGGCGACGCCCTCGACGGCGCCCCGGCCGAAGCGCTCGGGCCGCTCGGCCCGCTTCTTCTCCATCGCGTAGGAGGCCATGGAGGAGATGGTGGCGCCGCCGCCGGGCAGGATGCCGAGGAAGAACCCGAGCACGGAGCCGCGCCCGATCGCCCCGGAGGACTGGCGCAGGTCGGCGCGGGAGGGCCAGACGTTGGCCACGCGGTCGGGGGCCTTGACGGCCCGGTGGCGCTGCTCGAGGTTGTGCAGGATCTCGCCGAGCCCGAACAGGCCCATGGCCACGGGCACGAAGTCGATGCCGTCGGCGAGGCTGAGGTTCCCGAAGGTGAAGCGCTCGGCGCCGGTGAAGACGTCCCGCCCGACGGTGGCCAGCAGCAGCCCGAAGCATGCGGCGACGAGCGCCTTGGTCTTGTTGCCGTTGCTGATGGTGGCCACGAGCAGGATGCCCAGCAGCGCCAGGGCCGCGTACTCCGGCGGGCCGAAGTCGAGGGCGAAGCCGGCCACGAGCGGGGCGAGGAAGGTCAGCCCGACGATGGCGACGGTGCCGCCCACGAAGGAGCCGATGGCCGCGATGCCCAGGGCGGTGCCCGCCCGGCCCTGCTTGGCCAGGACGTAGCCGTCGAAGACGGTCACGACCGAGCTGGCCTCGCCGGGCAGGCGCAGGAGCACCGAGGTGATGGTCCCGCCGTACTGGGCGCCGTAGAAGATGCCGGCCAGCATGATGATGGCGGTCACGGGCTCGATGCCGTAGGTCAGCGGCAGCAGGATGGCGATGGTCGCGGCGGGGCCCAGGCCCGGGAGCACGCCGATGAGCATGCCGATGACCACGCCCAGCAGGCAGTACAGGAGGTTGGTCGGGGCCAGGACGACGCCGAAGCCGTCGAGGACCGGTTGCAGGAAGTCCATGCGGAAGCCTTTGGTCGGTGGCCGTCGGTGCGGACGGCCGTCAGAACAGGTGCGGGATCGAGGTGCCGAGCGCGGAGATGAACACGAGGTAGAAGACGACGACGACGAGCAGCGAGAAGAGCACCGCCGAGCGCCAGGTCTCGCCGCCGAGGAACCTCATCCACACGAGCGAGAGCAGCAGGGCGGGCAGCTCGAAGCCGACGACCGGCATGAGCGCGACCAGTCCGACGAGGGTGAGCAGCCCCCACAGGCTCAGCAGCGAGTGGCGGGAGAACTGCTCGCCCTCCCCGCCCCGGCGGCCCAGGACCAGCTGCGCGAGCCCCAGCACCAGGGCGACCAGGGCGACGGCGAAGGGCCACATCCCCGGCTCGGGCTGCCGGGGCGTGCCCAGGCCCATGCGCAGGGAGAGCAGCACCGCCCCGGCGGCGAGGGCCGTGACGACCAGGCCGGCGCCCAGGTTCGCCCACGGCCCGGCCGGCGGCGCCCCCTCGGCCTCCCACCGGGCCGCGAGCTGCTCGGGGGTGAGGTCGTCGTCGGGCAGGGCGTCGGCCGCCGGGGTCTTGGCCGGGTCGCCCCCGGCGTCCGTGACGGCGTCCGCGGCGGGGTGGGCCGCGGGTGCGGGGCGGGGTGCGGGTGCGCTTCCGGTGCGGTCGGTCATGTCCCTGGTCCTCCCGGGGGTCGGGGCGTCGTCGCCGAGGGCCGTGGTCGTCACGGGGTTCACTCCTCGGCGAGGGAGATGTCGTGCTCCTCGACGAGCTCGCGGTAGCGCTCGGCGAGCTCGGTCCACTCCTGCTCGACCTCCTCGCCCGAGATCTCGTGCGGGGTCAGCAGGTTCTGCTCGTTGAACTGCTGGTACTCCTCACTGGCCACGGCGGCGTCGAAGGCCTCGACGAGGCGGTCCTTGACCTCCTGCGGCAGCCCCTCGGGCGCGGCCACCGCCCGGTACTGGGAGACCGGGACGTCGTAGCCGGACTCGACGGCTGTCGGGACGTCGGGCAGGAAGCGGTTGCGCTCCTCGGAGAACACGACGATGGGGGTGACCTCCCCGGCGTCGATCTGCGGCTTGGCCTCGCCGAGCTGGACGGTGGAGACCTGCACCTGGTCTCCGAGGACGGCGGTCAGGGCGGGGGAGCCGGAGTCGAAGGGCACCTCGGTGCCCTCGATGCCCGCCTGCTCGAACAGCACGGTCTGGGCGAGCTGGGAGCCGGTGCCCACGCCGGTCGTGCCGTAGCTGAACTGCCCGGAGGCGGCCTCGACGTCCTGGAGGTCCTCGAAGCCGGAGGCCTTGCTGGCCACCATGACGTAGTCGTCCTGCGAGAGGCCCTTGAGCACCTCGAGGTCGTCGAGGGAGACCGCCTCCTCCTCGCCGACCGCGAGCGGGGTGATGGTGATCAGGGAGGCGTTGAGCAGCACGAGCTCGTGGCCGTCGGCGGGCTGGCCGGCGACCTCCTGGGTGGCCAGCGCGCCGTTGGCGCCGGGCTTGTTCACGACGGGCACGGCGACGCCCAGGTCCTCGGCGGCGGCGTCGGCGACGGCGCGGGCGATGAGGTCGGTGGACCCGCCGGCCGCCTGGCCCACGGTCAGGGTGATCGGCTCCGCGGGGAAGTCCTCGGCGGAGCCGCCGGAGGCGCCGACGTTGCCGCCGCACGCGGTGAGGGCGAGCACGGAGCCCGCGGCGGTGAGGCCGAGCAGGACGGGACGGGCGAGGTTCATGGATCTCTCCTTCGGTGAGCGGGACGGGGCCGGAGGGGCCTCCACCTGACCTGTGAACGGCGTCACAGCCGGTCTGGGGCTTGAGCCTAGGGAGCCCGTATGATGCCTGTCCAAACCTTTGTATGCATGGAGTGATACCCGGGAGGCATCATGTTCACGCTCGACCAGGCCCGCGGATTCGTCGCCGTGGCCGAGGAGCTGCACTTCGGCCGGGCGGCCGATCGGCTGCGCATGACCCAGCCGCCGCTGAGCCGGCAGATCCAGAAGCTCGAGCGCTCCCTGGGCGTCGAACTGCTCGAGCGGGACAACCGCCGGGTGGCCCTCACCGCGGCCGGGCGCGCCTTCCTCGTCGAGGCCCGCAAGCTGCTGGCCACCGCCGATCGTGCCCCCACGCTGGCCCGGCGGATCGCCGCCGGGCGGGCCGGGGTGCTGCGCATCGGCTTCACCGCCGCCTCGGGCTTCAGCCTGCTGGGCCCCCTGCTGGGCGAGATCGCCGAGGCGCTGCCGGAGGTCGACGTCGAGCTGCAGGAGCTGGTGACCGGCGAGCAGCTGGAGGCGCTGCGCACCGGCGACCTCGACCTCGGCCTGGCCCGCCCGCCGTTCGACACGGAGGTCTTCGAGTCCCAGCTGCTGCTCGCGGAGGACCTCTACGTCGCGGTCCCCACGGGCCACCCGCTGGAGCGGCTGCGCGGGCCGATCACCTCGACGGACCTGCGCGACGTCCCGCTGATCATGCACTCCCCGACCCGGGCGCGGTACTTCTACGACCACGTGGTGCGCCTGGTCGACGTCGAGCACGGCAACGTGGTGCACACCGTCAGCCAGGTGCTCACGATGGTCGCCCTCGTGGCCGCGGGGCGCGGGGTGGCCTTCGTCCCGGAGTCGGCCCGGCTGCTCGGCATCACCGGGGTCTCCTACCTGCCGCTGGCCGGCAGCCCGCACGAGGCGGTGGAGCTGCACGCCCTGTGGGACCGCGACTCGCGCAACCCGGCCCTGCACCGGCTGCTCGAGCTCGTCGACCTGGGCCGGCCCTGAGCGTGCGCCTCGCGCCCTCGTCGATACCTGGAGGGCATCACCCCATACGCAGAATGGCTTGGACAGGCATCGAGAATGCTTCCTACGGTGAGACGGACATCACCGATGGGCCGCACCGGCCCGGAACAAAGGACGACCCCGTGGCCCAGCGCACGCCCTCCGAACTCGCGGAGCACCTCAAGGACGGACTGCTCTCCTTCCCCGTCACCGCCTTCGACGACGACCTGCTCTTCGACGAGACCGCCTACCGGGAGCACCTGGCCTGGCAGGCCTCCCACCCCGTGGCCGGGCTCTTCGCCGCCGGCGGCACCGGCGAGGGCTTCTCCCTCACCCCCGAGGAGATCGCCACGGTCGTGCGCACCGCCGTGGACGAGGTCGGGGAGAGCGTCCCGGTGCTGGCCCCGGCGGCCGGCGCCACGGCGCAGGCCGTGCGCAACGCCCGCGACGCCGAGGCCGCCGGGGCCGAGGGCCTGCTGCTGCTGCCCCCGTACCTCACCGAGTGCGACCAGGACGGGCTGCTCGCCCACGCCTCGGCCGTCTGCTCCGCGACCCGGCTCGGGGTCATCGTGTACAACCGCGCCAACGCCGTCTACTCCGCCGAGACGGTCGCCCGCCTGGCCGAGCGCCACGAGAACTTCATCGGCTTCAAGGACGGCATCGGCGACATCGAGCACCTCACGAAGGTGTACGCCCGCAACGGCGACCGGCTGTTCTACCTCGGCGGGCTGCCCACCGCCGAGACCTTCGCCCTGCCGCTGCTGCAGCTGGGGATGAGCACCTACTCCTCGGCCATGTTCAACTTCGTCCCCGAGTTCGCCCTGGCCTTCTACCGCGACGTGCGCGCCCAGGACCGGGCGGCCGTGACCGAGAAGCTCAACCGGTTCGTCCTGCCCTACCTGGAGATCCGCGACCGCGCCAAGGGCTACGGCGTCTCGATCATCAAGGGCGGGCTCCGGGCCGTGGGCCGCGACGCCGGCGGCGTGCGCCCGCCGCTGCAGGACCTCACCCCCCGGGACCTGGCCGACCTCAAGGCCCTCATCGACGCCAACGTCCTGCTGACCGCCTGAGCCGCCGCACCGGAGCCGACCGGCAGACCAGCACCGCAGACCAGCAGAGGAGTCCGCACCCATGACCACCACGACCACCACCCTGACCGGCCACTCGATCCTCGCCGGGCGGGAGGTCCCCGGCGCCGGCGGCACGACCCGCGCCGTCGACCCGGCCACCGGCGAGCACCTCGGGCCCGCCTACACGCTGCTCGACGAGGCGCAGCTGGCCGAGGCCACCGCGGCCGCCGAGGAGGCCTCCGCGTCCTTCGGCGACCTCGACCCGCAGGCCCACGCCGGCTTTCTCGAGCGGATCGCCGCCAACATCGAGGCCGTGGCCGGGGAGCTCGTCGAGCGCGCCGGCGCCGAGACGGGGCTGCCCGCGGCGCGCCTGAACGGGGAGCTGGCCCGCACGACCGGCCAGCTGCGACTGTTCGCGTCCGTCGTGCGCCAGGGCGACCACCGCGGCGTGCGCGTCGAGCACGCGCTGCCCGACCGCACCCCGCTCCCCCGCCCGGACCTGCGCCAGCGCAAGGTCCCCCTCGGCCCGGTGGCCGTCTTCGGCGCGAGCAACTTCCCCTTCGCGTTCTCCACCGCCGGCGGGGACACCGCCTCGGCCCTGGCCGCCGGCTGCCCGGTGGTCTTCAAGGCGCACAACGCCCACCCGGGCACCGGCGAGCTCGTCGGCCGGGCCGTCACGGACGCCGTGGCCGCGTGCGGGCTGCACCCCGGGGTGTTCTCCCTCGTCTACGGCCCCGGCGCGAGCATCGGCCAGGCCCTGGTGCGGGACCCCCGCATCACGGCGGTGGGCTTCACCGGCTCCCGCGCGGGCGGGACCGCCCTCATGGCCACGGCCGCCGCCCGCCCGGTGCCGATCCCCGTCTACGCCGAGATGAGCTCGATCAACCCCGTCGTCGTCCTCGAGGGCGCCCTGCGCGGCGACGTCGAGGCGCTCGCCCGCGGCTACGTCGCCTCCCTCACCGGCTCCTCCGGCCAGCTGTGCACCGCCCCGGGGCTGCTGTTCGTCCCGGCCGGGGAGACGGGCGAGGCCTTCCTCGCCGCCGTCGAGCGGGCCCTGGCGGACGCGGCCGGCCAGACGATGCTCACCCCCGGGATCGCCGGGTCCTGGCGGGAGGGCGTCGACGCGCTCGGCGCCCAGGAGGGCGTGGGGGTCGTGGCCCGCGGCGCGGAGGGCAGCACGCAGCACGCCCCCGCCCCGGTGGTCTTCGAGTCCGACGTCCCGACCTTCCGCGCCAACCCGGTGCTGCAGGAGGAGATCTTCGGCGCCGCCTCCCTGGTGATCCGCTACCGCTCCCCCGAGGAGCTGCTCGGGGCGGTCCGCCGCATGGAGGGCCAGCTGACCGCGACGCTGCACCTGGCCGAGGAGGACCACCCGGTCGCCGCGGCCCTGCTGCCGGTGCTCGAGCGCAAGGTCGGGCGCATCCTCGCCAACGGCTGGCCCACCGGGGTGGACGTCGGCGAGGCCATGGTCCACGGCGGCCCGTTCCCGGCGACCTCCGACGCCCGGACCACGTCCGTGGGCACGCTGGCGATCGAGCGCTTCCTGCGCCCGGTGGCGTACCAGAACCTCCCCGGCGACCTGCTGCCGCCCCCGGTGCAGGAGGCCAACCCCTGGCACCTCACCCGCCGGGTCGACGGCCGCCTCCAGCCGGCCGAGCACACCGAGGGGGACCGCGCATGAGCACCCGGCCCACGATCGTCCGCACCGAGGTCGTCCCGGTGGCCGGGCACGACTCCATGCTGCTGAACCTCTCCGGCGCCCACGGTCCGTTCTTCACCCGCAACGTCGTCGTCCTCACCGACTCCGAGGGCCGGACGGGTCTGGGCGAGGTCCCCGGCGGGGAGCGGATCCGCGCCACCATCGAGGAGGCCGGCAGCCTGCTCGTGGACGAGCCCGTGGCCCTGTACCGCACCCTGCTGCGCCGGGTCGCCGCCGCCTTCGCCGACCGCGACGCCGGCGGGCGCGGGCTGCAGACCTTCGACCTGCGCACCACGGTCCACGCCGTGACCGGGCTCGAGTCAGCCCTGCTGGACCTGCACGGGCAGTTCCTCGGCGTGCCGGTGGCGGAGCTGCTCGGCGACGGCCAGCAGCGCGCGGCCGTGCCGATGCTCGGCTACCTCTTCTTCGTGGGCGACCCGGACGGCACCGACCTGCCCTACCTGCGCGAGCCCTCCGGCGCGGACGCCTGGGAGCGGGTGCGCCGGGAGGAGGCCATGACCCCGGAGGCGGTGGTCCGCCTCGCCGAGGCCGCCCGGGAGCGCTACGGGTTCACGGACTTCAAGCTCAAGGGCGGGGTGCAGGCCGGGGACGTCGAGGTCGACGCCGTCACCGCCCTCAAGGACCGCTTCCCCGGGGCCCGGATCACCCTGGACCCCAACGGGGGCTGGCTGCTCGAGGAGGCGGTCCGGCTCGGGCGGCGCATGCAGGGCGTCGTCGCCTACGCCGAGGACCCGTGCGGGGCGGAGGGCCGGTTCTCCGGTCGCGAGGTGATGGCGGAGTTCCGCCGGGCCACGGGGCTGCGCACGGCCACGAACATGATCGCGACCGACTGGCGGGAGATGTCCCACGCCGTGCGCTCGAACGCGGTGGACATCCCCCTGGCGGACCCGCACTTCTGGACGATGGCCGGCTCCGTGCGCGTGGCCCAGCTCTGCCACGAGTTCGGGCTGACCTGGGGGTCGCACTCCAACAACCACTTCGACATCTCCCTGGCGATGTTCACCCACGTGGGCGCGGCCGCCCCGGGGGAGATCACCGCCCTGGACACGCACTGGATCTGGCAGGACGGGCAGGGCCTGACCCGCGAGCCCCTGCGCATCCGCGACGGGGAGGTCCGCGTGCCCGCGGCACCGGGCCTCGGCGTGGAGCTGGACCGGGAGCGGCTGGCCGCGGCCCACGAGCTCTACCTCGAGCACGGCCTGGGCGCGCGGGACGACGCCGTGGCGATGCAGTACCTGATCGAGGGCTGGGCCTTCGACCCCAAGCGCCCCTGCCTGGTCCGCTGACCGGGAGGGGGACGGGCGGATGACGGGGGTGCTCCTGGGCTTCGGCGTGGTGGCCGTGATCGCGGCCACCGGCTTCGCCACCGCCGTGCTGCTGCCCGGCGAGACCGGGAACATCCGCCGGGGCCTGACCCCCGTCGTCTACCACCTCACGAACCCGGCGCTGATGCTGGTGCTCGTCGCCGGCACCGACCTCGGCGCCGTGCTGGGGGTCTACACCCCGATCGCCCTCGTCACCGCCGCGGTGGCGGGGGCGGTCTTCGCCCTGGTCAGCGCTCTGCTGCTGCGCCGCAGCGGCGCCCGCACCGCCGTGGGCGCGATGGCCTCCTCCTACGTCAACGCCGGCAACATCGGCCTGCCCATCGCGCTCTACGCCGTGGGCAGCGCCGCCCCGGTCGTCTCGGTGCTGCTGGCCCAGCTCCTCGTGATCGCACCGGTCTACCTGGTCCTGTTCTCCTGGCTCACCCGGCCCCGGGGCGGGCCCGGGGCGGCGGAGGCCGGTCCGGGTGCCACCGCGCGCACGGTCGCCCGCTCGGTGGCCAATCCCGTGACGGTCGGCACGGCCCTGGGCGTGCTCGTCGCGGCGACGGGCGTGGAGCTGCCCGCGATCCTGTGGACCCCGCTGGAGATGCTCGGGCACTCCTCCGTGCCCCTGCTGCTCCTGCTGTTCGGGATGAGCCTGCACGGCCGCCGCCCGTTCCGCCACCGGGCACTGGTGCCCGACGTCGTGACCGGGACCCTCGTCAAGCTCGCGGTGATGCCGGCGGTGGCGTGGCTGGTGGCCCGCTTCGGCTTCGGGCTGGCGGGCACGGAACTGCTGGGCGTCGTCGTCATGGCGGCCCTGCCCACCGCCCAGAACGTCTTCCTGTTCTCCTCCCGGTTCCGCATGCCGGCCGACGCGGCCCGGGACATCATCCTCGTCAGCTCGCTGCTGTCCTTCCCCGCCGTCCTGCTGGCCACCCTGCTGCTGCGCTGAGCTCCTGCGGGCGCCGCGGGCACGGTGCGGCGGCCCCGCCCCGGATCCCGGGGCGGGGCCGCCGCACCGTGCCCGGACGGTCCCTCAGGCCCGCCCGAAGCCGGCGGTCTCGGTGGTCCAGGCGCGGGCCTGCCCGCTGAGGCTCACCCCGAGCCCCGGGCGGTCGGGCACCAGCATGCGCCCGCCCTCGGTCTCGAGGCGCTCGTCGAACAGCGGGTCCAGCCAGTCGAAGTGCTCGACCCACGGCTCCCGGGCGTAGGTAGCGGCGAGGTGGAGGTGGATCTCCATCGCGAAGTGCGGGGCCAGGTCCAGGCCGTGGTGGTCGGCGAGGGTGAGCAGGCGCAGGAAGGGGGTGATCCCGCCGACGCGCGGGCAGTCCGGCTGGATGATGTCGCAGGCCCGGGCCTCGATCAGGCGCACGTGCTCGGCCACGGAGGCGAGCATCTCACCGGTGGCCACGGGGGTGTCGAGGGCCGCCGCGAGTGCGGCGTGGCCCTCGGCGTCGTAGGCGTCCAGGGGCTCCTCGATCCAGGTGAGGTCGAACTCCTCGAGCCGGCGGCCCATGCGCAGGGCCGTGGCGCGGTCCCACTGCTGGTTGGCGTCGACCATCAGGGGCACGTCCGGGCCGATGTGCTCCCGGACCCCGGAGACCCGGCGCAGGTCCTCGCGGGAGTCGGGCAGGCCGACTTTGATCTTGATCCCCCCGATGCCCTCCTCGAGGGAGCGGGTCGCCCGCTCCGTGACCTCCTCGAGGGAGGCGTTGAGGAAGCCGCCGGAGGTGTTGTAGGTGCGCACCGAGTCGCGGCGGGCGCCCAGCAGCTTGGCCAGGGGCAGCCCGGCGCGCTTGGCCTTGAGGTCCCACAGGGCGATGTCGATCGCGGCCAGGGCCTGGGTGGCCACCCCGGAGCGCCCGACCGAGGCGCCGGCCCACAGGAGCTTGTCGTAGATCCGCGCGATGTCGTTGGGGTCCTCGCCGACCAGACCCTCGGCGACCTCCTTGGCGTGGGCGTACTGGGCCGGGCCGCCGGCCCGCTTGGAGTAGCTGAAGCCCAGCCCGGTGTGCCCCTGCGCGGTGGTGATCTCAGCGAAGAGGAACACGACCTCGGTCATCGGCCGCTGCCGGCCGGTGAAGACCTTGGCGTCGGAGATGGGGGTGGCCAGGGGCAGGGTGGCGGTGGAGAGCTGGACGTGGCGGACGGCGTCCGGGGTGCAGGTCACGGGAGGGCTCCTCGTCGACGGGTGGTGCGGAACACTCCAATAGTACAAGTGGACAACTTGTATGACTAGATAGCCGAGAGGTCGCACGGCCGCGGGGCCCGCACCGGCGCTGCGGTGCGGGCCCCGCGGGAGGGCTGGGGAACGGGTCAGCGGTCGGGGCGCACCACCATGGCGGAGCCGCCGTGGCCGCGCTCCGTCTCGGCTGCGGCCTCGAAGCGGCCGTCGCCGAGGATGCGGATCGCCGAGGCGTTGCCGATCCAGCGCACGTCCTCGAGCTCGTGGCCGAGCCCGCCCAGCTGCGCGCCGAGGGACGAGCCGGCGAGGCCGAGGTCGGCGCCGGCGGTCTCCCCGTTGCGGGAGCTCAGCCGCGGGGCGGCGATGGCGTCGACGAGCGGCAGCCCGCGGTCGACGTGGCCCGTGACGATCTGGGCGACCGTGGTGATGATCGTGGCCCCGCCCGGGGTGCCCACGGCCAGCCACGGCTCGCCGTCGCGCAGCACGACGGTGGGGCTCATCGACGAGCGCGGCCGCTTGCCGGGGCCCGGCAGGTTCGGGTGGGGCACGCCCTCGGTGATCGGGGCGAACTCGAAGTCGGTGAGCTCGTTGTTGAGCAGGAACCCGTGGCCCGGCACCGTGATCCCCGACCCGCCGGTCTGCTCGATGGTCAGGGTGTAGGCGACCACGTTGCCCCAGCGGTCGGCGACGTTCAGGTGCGTGGTCGACACCCCGCCGGCCACGGCCTCCTGGGCGGGCGCGGCGGCCCCGCACGCGGCGTAGTCGCCGTCGGGCTGCCCGAACGGGACCGGGCGCGGCCGGGCGGCCGCGGGGTCGAAGCCGCAGGCGCGCTCGTCGGCGAAGGCCTGGCCGGTGAGCTCGGCGACGGGCACGTCCGCGACGTCGCCGACCCACCGGTTGCGGTCGGCGAAGGCGGTGGCCGTGGCCTCGGCGAAGCGGTGCAGGTACTGCTCCTCGGGGACCTCGGACAGGGTCTCCCCGGTGCGCTCGTCGTAGGCCTCGAGCAGGTTCAGGGTCTCGGCCACGGTGGTGCCGCCGGAGCTGGGCAGGCCCATGCCGTAGACCTCCAGGCCCCGGTACTCGCTGCGGGTGGGCTCGCCGAACAGCGCCTCGTAGGAGGCGACGTCCTCGAGGGTGAGCTCGCCCTGCAGCACCTCCACGCCCTCGGCGGTGGTCGGGGTGCGGGCCTCGGCCACGATGGCCTCCGCGATGCCGCCCTCGTAGAAGGCCTCGGTGCCCTGCTGACGGATGGTCCGGTAGGTGCGGGCGAGGTCGGGGTTGCGGAAGACGGTGCCGACCTCGGGGGCCTGCCCGTCGACGAGGAAGGTCTCGGCGGTCTCGGGGAACTGCGCGAAGCGCTCGGCGTTGGCCGCGGTCTGCTCGGCGAAGTTCGCGTCGACAGCGAACCCGCGCTGGGCGATCCGCTCGGCGGGGTGCAGCAGCCGGCCCAGCTCCATCGTGCCGAACTCCTCGGCCGCGGCCTCCCAGGTGGCCAGGGTGCCGGGCACGCCCACGGACTTGCCGGAGTTCACCACGGTGTCGAAGTCGAGGGGCTCGCCGTCCGCGCCGAGGAACTCGTCCTCGTCGTAGGTCGCCGGGGCGGTCTCGCGGCCGTCGATCGTGCGGACCTCCCCGGTGCGGGCGTCGTAGTGGACGAAGAAGCCGCCGCCGCCGATGCCCGCGGAGTAGGGCTCGGTCACCCCGAGGGTCGCGGCCATCGCCACGGCGGCGTCCGCGGCGTTGCCGCCGCGCTCGAGGACGTCGATGCCGACCCGGCTGGCCACGGGGTCCACGGAGGAGACCGCCCCGCCGCGCCCGCTCATCTGCGGGACCTTGGGCGGCTCGGCCGTGGGCGGGCCGCCGCCCCGGGCGTGCCCGGGGCGCTCGTGCGGCGGGCGCTCGTGGGCGGCCGCGGGGCCGGCGAGGACGGTGCCGGGCAGGGCGAGCGCCCCGGCCAGTCCGAGGGCAAAGGTTCTCGAGGAGGCGCGCATGGGCTCATGCTGGCACCGGGGCGGGGCGCTGACCAGGACGAACGGCTAGAAGTCCGACCGTTGCGCGTCCGCGTCGGCCGGGGCGGCGCCCCCGAGCAGGCGGCGCACGACCGTCTGCGCGTCCCGCGAGGGGTTGCCGAAGCGGTGGGTCGTGACGGAGACGGACTGCTCGGCGAGCAGGTGCAGCAGCTCGACCCGGGAGGCGCCGACGACGGGCCCGGCGAGCACAGCCGTCTCCGGGCTCCCGGCGAGGGCCGCGGCGAGCCCGGGGGCCGTGCCGACCACGCGGATCCGCCCGGCGGTGCCGGACTCGGCCCAGTCGGCGGCGACGCGGGCGAAGGCCTCGTCGGCGCAGGGGTCGAGCACCGCGCGGAAGAGCTCGCGCACCGGGGCGGGGACCTCCGCGGCGGGGGCGAGCACCACCCGGGAGCCCGAGCGCACCGCGGCCAGCCCGACCCGGGCCACGTCCGTGAGCGGGGCGTCCTCGGCGGCGCGCACGACGACGTCGCGCGGGCGGTAGCGCAGCACGTTGGCCTCGCACGCGAGCCCGCTGGGGTCGTGGGCCCGGCCGAACTCGAGCTCCCACCAGCTCTGGTCGTGCTCGGCGCAGGCGCGCAGCCACGCGGCGTCGGGCTCGGGCAGCGGCGGGGCGAGGGCCTCGAGGTGGGCGGCGAGCTCGGGGTCGAGCCGGGCGCCGGTGCCGCCGGTCGCGAAGGGCGCCTTCTCCCAGGTGCCGAGGCCGGCGAGGTAGTGGGGTCCGCCCGCCTTGGTGCCCGGGCCCACGGCGGAGCGCTTCCAGCCGCCGAAGGGCTGGCGGCGCACGATCGCCCCGGTGGTGCCCCGGTTGACGTAGAGGTTGCCGGCCTGCACGAGCTCGGCCCAGGTGCTGATCTCGTCGGGGTCCAGGGAGTGCAGCCCGGCGGTGAGCCCGTAGTCCACGGCGTTCTGCAGCTCGAGGGCCTCGGGCAGGTCCTCGGCGCTCATCAGCCCGAGCACGGGCCCGAAGCACTCGGTGCGGTGGAAGAAGGAGCCGGGGGCGACCCCGGTGCGGATCCCGGGCCGCCACAGCCGCCCGGTGTCGTCGAGCGGGCGCGGCTCCAGCAGCCACTCCTCCCCCGGCTCGAGCCGCGTCAGGGCCCGGTGCAGCTTCTCCCCCGGCTCGCCCACGACCGGCCCGACGGTGGCCTGCAGGTTCTCGGGCCGGTCGACGACCAGGGACGAGGCGGCGTCGAGCAGCTGGCGGCGGAAGCGCTCGGAGCGGGCCACGCTGCCCACGAGGATGCCCAGGGACGCCGCCGAGCACTTCTGCCCGGCGTGGCCGAAGGCACTGGCGACGAGGTCCTCCACGGCCCGGTCCCGGTCGGCGCTGGGGGTGATCACCAGGGCGTTCTTCCCGGAGGTCTCCGCCGTGAGGCCGCGCCCGTGCCGCCAGCCGCTGAACAGCCGGGCGGTCTCGTAGGCACCGGTCAGCACGACCCGGTCCACGCCCTCGTGGGAGACCAGCGCCCGGCCGGTCTCCCCCTCGACGGAGTCGACGAGCTGGAGCACGTCCCGCGGCACCCCGGCCGCCCACAGGGCCTCGACCACGGCGGTCGAGCAGCGCCGGGCCTCCGGGGCGGGCTTGTGCAGCACGGCGGCGCCCGCGGCCAGGGCCGCCACGGTGGAGCCGGTGGGGATGGCCAGCGGGAAGTTCCACGGCGGGGTGACGAGCACCAGCGTGTCGGGGACGAACCGGGCGCCGTCGACGTCCTCGAGCTCGAGGGCGCGGCGGGCGTACCAGCGGCAGAAGTCGACCGCCTCGGAGACCTCGGGGTCGGACTGGTCGAGGGTCTTGCCGGCTTCGGCCCCGGCGACGGCGAGCAGGTGCGCGCGGCGGGCGGCCAGCACGTCGGCCGCCCGGTTGAGGATCTCCGCCCGCTCCCGCGCCCCGCGGGCGCGCCAGCCCTCGGCGGCGGCCCGGCCGGTGGCGACGACCCGGTCGACGTCGCCGGGGCCGAACGGCTCGGGGACGGGCAGCGCCCCGTACCAGGCGCGGTCGGCGATGCGGGCCCCGATCTCCTGGGCCCAGGCCTGGTTCGCGGGCAGGGAGACGTCGGTGTCGGGCTCGTTGCGGAACGGCTCCGTCAGCGGCACGTGGGCCGAGCCGGCGCCGTGCGCGCCGCGGTCCTGGGTGCGGGCGGGGCCCGGGACGGCGCCGTCGTCGTCGGCGAGGGCCTCGAGGGCGGCGCGGAAGCGGGTCTCCTCGCGGCGGAAGACCTCGTTGTCCGGGGCGAGGGCGAAGATCCCGGACATGAAGTTCTCGGGCGAGGCGTTCTCCTCGAGCCGGCGCACGAGGTAGGAGACGGCGACGTCGAACTCCTCCGGGCGCACGGCCGGGACGTAGAGCAGCAGCTGCCCCACGTCGGCGCTGACGGCCCGGGCCTGCTCCACGGCCATGCCCTGGAGCATCTCGAACTC
This sequence comes from Kocuria sp. LUK, assembly GCF_021012935.1. Classification (NCBI taxonomy): domain Bacteria; kingdom Bacillati; phylum Actinomycetota; class Actinomycetes; order Micrococcales; family Micrococcaceae; genus Kocuria; species Kocuria sp. LUK. Next base: position 78,801 of record NZ_JAJMZI010000004.1, on the reverse strand, counting down.
GATCCGCTCCGTGACGCCGCGGCGCCGGGCCAGCAGGTGGGCGAAGGCGATGTCGAACAGGTTGTGCCCTGCGACCCCCAGGCGCAGCCCGCGCATCCGCCCGGGCTCGAAGAGCCAGGCCAGCACGCGCTTGTAGTTGGTGTCGGTCTCCTGCTTGGACCCCCACACGGCCAGGGGCCAGCCGTGCAGCTCGGCGTCCACGCGCTCCATGGGCAGGTTCGCGCCCTTGACCAGCCGCACCTTGATCCCGGCCCCGCCGTCGGCGACCCGCCGTGCCGACCACGCGGAGAGCCGCTGGAGGACCGCGAGCGCGTCCGGCAGGTAGGCCTGGACCACGATCCCGGCCTCCAGCCCGCGCAGCTCGGGGTGCTCCAGCAGCCGGGTGAAGACCTCGGTGGTCAGGTGCAGGTCGGAGTAGACCTCCATGTCGAGGTTGAGGAACGTCGTGCCGGCGGGGGCGGCGGCCGCGGCGCGGTAGAGGGGCAGCAGCCGGTCGACGACCTGCGCCACGGTCCGCTCGAAGCCCCAGTGGGAGAGCTGCGGGACCACCGAGGAGACCTTGATCGAGACGTAGTCGACGTCCTCGCGCTCGAGCAGCGCCGCGGCGTCGGCGAGGTGCTTGTCCGCCTCCTGGGCCCCGAGCACCTCCTCGCCGAGCAGGTTGATGTTGAGCCGGTGGCCCTGGGCCCGCAGCTGCCGCACGGCCCGGCCGAAGGGCCCGGGCCGGGCGTCGACGATCATGTGCCCCACGAGCCGGCGCAGGCGCGCCCGGGCGGCGGGCACGACCACCTGCGGGGCGGTCGGGGCCAGGGCCGCGCCGGCGCGCAGCTGGGCGCGGTCAGCGCGCGGCATCGTCCGGGGCACGATCGGGGCCAGCGCGTGCAGCGCCGCGGCGGCGGCCCGCTCGTCCTCGGTGCGCACCACGCGGTCGACGAAGCCCACGGTGAACTCCAGGCCGTGGGGGTCCTGCAGGACGGTCGCGAGCCGGTCGGCGGCGGCACTGCGGTGGCGGCGCCCGCGGCGGGCCCGCTCGAGCCAGGTGCGCACGAGGGCCACGGCGTCGTCGGCGAGCACGCCGAGGTCGTCGGTCGGGTCCGGGGCATCGGCAGGCATGGCACGCTCCTGGGCTCCGCCCGGCCTCGGTCGCCGGGGCACTCCCCCGGCTCCCGGCCGGTTGCCGCCGGGCGCGTCGGCCGGTGCCACCACGCTACGGCGGGGCGGGCCGCTGCGGAAGGGACCGGCCCGGCCGGATCCCGTCCGCCGGGGCGGGCGGGGCGCTCAGCCGGCGGCGGCGCGCAGGACGTCGTCGGCCAGGCGCCCGAGCACGGCCCGGTGCGGGACGAGCATCGCGTACCAGTAGAGGTGCCCGGCGGGCCCGGCGGGCCGGAAGACGGTGGTCTGGCGGTAGCGGACGGTGCCGCCGGGGCCCGGGAGCAGGGCGATGTCCAGCCAGGCCTCCCCGGGCATCCGGACCAGGGACCGCAGCCGCAGGTGCCGGCCCCGCTCGAGGGCCTCGACCGTCCACCAGTCCAGGCGCCGGCCCTCGGCGAGGCGGTCCGGGTCCTCGCGGTGGCGCAGCCGGGAGGGCGGCAGGGACGCCCGGTTGGGCAGGGCCCGCAGGAACCACAGGCGGTCGGTGCCGTGCCAGCCGCGCTCGCCGCCGAGGCCCTCGACGGCTCCCCACAGCGCGTCCGGTCCGGCCGTGCTCGTGCGCTCGACGGTGTCGACGTAGAAGCCCCGTTCGCGTGCCATGGGTCCATGGAAGCACGGCCGGGACGACGACGGGGCGCACCGGGCGCGCAGCCGGCCCGGGGATGCCCGCCTCAGCCGCCGGCGGGGTCCCGGGGCAGCACGCCGAAGCGCACGAGGTGGCCGATCAGCCCGTCGGTGGTGGCCAGCCCGGCCAGCTCGCCGGGGGCGGCCCAGCGCACCGCGGCGGCGTCGTCGCCGGCCCGCAGGGTCCCGCCGCAGGCCACGGCCTCGACGTCGTGCACCTCGTAGACGAGGTCCTCCCCGGCAGGCACCCGCACCGTGCCGAGCTCCCGGCGGACCCGCACCCGCAGCCCGGTCTCCTCGAGGACCTCGCGCACGGCGGCGCCCGCCACGGTCTCCCCGGGCTCCAGCGCGCCGCCGGGCAGGGTCCACCGGCCGCGCTGGGGCGCCCGGCCCCGCTGCACGAGCAGCAGCCGGCCCCGCTCGTCGAGGACGACGGCCGCGGCGGCCCGCACGGTGCGCATGGGGCGCACCCTACCGGGGCGGGGACGGGCCGGGAACAAACCGGCGGGGGTCCGCGTTGCCCAGATAGTTCAAATTTTAAAGACCCGGGCGGCGCCCGCCCGGGTCCCGCGACCGGCCAGGAGGACGGCATGCAGTTCGGCATCTTCACCATCGGGGACGTCACCCCGGACCCCACCACGGGGCGCACCCCCACCGAGCACGAGCGGATCATGGCCACCGTCGAGATCGCGAAGAAGGCCGAGGAGGTCGGCCTCGACGTCTTCGCCACGGGCCAGCACCACAACCCGCCGTTCGTGGCCCCGGCGAACCCGCCGATCCTGCTGGCGAGCATCGCGGCGCAGACCGAGCGGATCCGGCTGTCCACGGCGACCACGCTGATCACCACGACCGACCCGGTGCGCATCGCCGAGGACTACGCCTACCTCCAGCACCTGGCCGGCGGGCGGGTGGACCTCACCCTGGGCCGCGGCAACACCGGCCCCGTCTACCCGTGGTTCGGCCAGGACATCCGCCAGGGCATCCCGCTGGCGGTCGAGCACTACCACCTGCTGCACCGGCTGTGGCGGGAGGACGTGGTCGACTGGCAGGGCCGGTTCCGCACCGCGCTCCAGGGCTTCACCTCCACCCCGCGCCCGCTGGACGGCGTGGCGCCGTTCGTGTGGCACGGCTCGATCCGCTCCCCGGAGATCCCCGAGCAGGCCGCCTACTACGGCGACGGGTTCTTCCACAACAACATCTTCTGGCCCGCCGAGCACACGCAGCGGATGGTGGAGTTCTACCGCACCCGCTACGAGCACTACGGCCACGGCTCGGCCGACCAGGCGATCGTGGGCCTGGGCGGGCAGGTGTTCATGCGCCGGCGCTCCCAGGACGCCGTGCGGGAGTTCCGCCCCTACTTCGACAACGCCCCGGTCTACGGCCACGGGCCCTCCCTGGAGGACTTCACCGCCCAGACCCCGCTGACCGTGGGCACCCCCGAGCAGGTGGTCGAGAAGACCCTCGGCTTCCGCGACTACGCCGGCGACTACCAGCGCCAGCTCTTCCTCATCGACCACGCCGGGCTGCCGCTGAAGACCGTGCTGGAGCAGATCGACCTGCTGGGCGAGGAGGTCGTGCCGGTGCTGCGCAAGGAGTTCGCCGCGCTCAAGCCCGCGCACGTGCCCGAGGCCCCGACCCACGACTCGCTGGTGGCCCGTCACCGCGCCGGCCAGGACCCGGTGCCCGGCGGCACCGGCGACTCCCCCGCCGGGCGCGCCCGCGCCGCGCAGTCCCCGGAGGAGGCCCGCCGGTGAGCACCCCGACGACGACGGGCGCACCCCGCCCGCTCACCCTGGCGGTCGTCTCCGCGGGGATGTCCGACGCGTCCTCGACCTCGCTGCTGGCCGACCGGCTGACCGGGGCGGTCCGCGAGGCCCTGTCCCCCGTGCCGGTGCGGGTCGAGCGCATCGAGCTGCGCCCGCTGGCGCACGCGATCGCCGACCACCTGCTCACCGGGTTCCCCGGCCCGCAGCTCGCGCAGGCCCTGGCGGTGCTGGACCGCGCGGACGCCGTGGTCGCGGCCACGCCCACGTACCAGGCCTCCTACTCGGGGCTGTTCAAGTCCTTCGCCGACCTGGTCGGCGCGGACGTGCTCGAGGACGTGCCCGTGCTCGTGGCCGCGACCGGCGGCAGCGCCCGGCACTCCCTGGTGCTCGACACCGCCCTGCGCCCGCTGTTCACCCACCTGCGGGCGCTCGTGCTGCCCGTGGGGGTGTACGCGGCCACCGAGGACTGGGCCGGCCCGGAGCTCGAGACCCGCATCCGGCGCGCGGGGGCCCAGCTGGCCCGCCACCTCGCCCCCGCCGCGCAGGGCGCCCCCGGCTCCTCCGGCACGGGCGGGGCGGCGGGCGGACCCGGCCGTGCCGGCACGGATGCCGCCGGCGGGTCCGGGGCCGCCGGGGCGGACGGTGCCCCCGGCGCGGACCGCGGGCCCGCGCCGGCCGGCCCCGCCCCTCGCGCGAGCGCACCCTCCGGGCCCGTGTACGACGGGACCGCGGTGCCCGCCTTCGCCGACCTGCTGGCCGGGACGGCCCGGTGAGCGCCCCGGCGGACGGCGGGCACCCCTGGGAGGTCTGGCGGCTGTTCTTCGAGACCTCCGCCCGGCTGACCACCGAGATCGAGACCCGGCTCAAGGAGCACGGCTGCTCGCTGATGGACTACCAGGTGCTCCTGCTGCTGCGCGAGGCCCCCGGCCACCGGCTGCGGATGGGCGAGCTGGCCCAGCGCCTGGTCTTCTCCCCCAGCCGGCTCAGCTACCAGATCGGCGTGCTCGAGAAGCGCGGCTGGGTCCGCCGCCGGCGCTGCACCGAGGACGGGCGCGGCCTCGAGGCCGAGCTCACCGACGAGGGCCTGCGCGCCTTCCGGCGCCTGCGCCCGGCCCACGCCCGCGACGTCGAGGAGCTGTTCCTCTCCACCCTCCACGACGACGACGCCGAGCGGCTGCGGGCGGTCATGGAGCGGCTGGCGCACCGGCTCGGGCAGTAGAGTGCGCACGCGGCACCCGGCCGCCCCGCCACCGGAAAGGGACCCCGTGACCTCCAGCCCCCTGACCCGCCACGACCCCGCGCGCCGCGGCTTCGGCAGCGACAACCACGCCGGGGTCCACCCGGCCGTGCTCGAGGCCCTCGCCGCCGCCAACGGCGGGCACGTGGGCGCCTACGGCGCCGACCCGTACACCGAGGCGCTCCGGGACGTGGCCCGCCGCCACTTCGGCGCGCAGGCCGAGTGCCACCCGGTGTTCAACGGGACGGGGGCCAACGTCGTCGCCCTCGCGGCCATGACCGACCGCTGGGACGCGGTGGTGTGCACGGAGTCCGCCCACGTCCACGTGGACGAGTGCGGGGCCCCCGAGAAGCTCGCCGGGGTGAAGCTGCTGCCGGTGCCCAGCCCCGACGGGAAGCTGACCCCCGAGCTCGTGGACCGCCGGGCCCACGGCTTCGGCGTCGAGCACCACGCCCAGCCGCGGGCGATCACGGTCTCGCAGTCGACGGAGCTCGGCACCGTCTACACCCCCGACCAGCTGCGGGCGCTGTGCGAGCACGCCCACGGGCTCGGGCTGAGCGTCCACCTCGACGGGGCCCGGCTGGCCAACGCCGCCGCGGCCCTGGGGGTGCCGCTGCGGGCGCTGACCACCGACGCCGGCGTCGACGTCGTCTCCTGGGGCGGGACGAAGAACGGCGCCCTGGGCGCGGAGGCGGTCGTGGTGCTCGACCCCGCGGCCGTGCGGCAGCCGCGGTTCGTGCGCAAGCTCTCGGCCCAGCTGGCCTCGAAGATGCGCTTCGTCTCCGCCCAGCTGCTCGCCCTGCACGAGGGCGAGCTGTGGCGGGAGTCCGCGGCGCACGCCAACGCCGCCGCCCGCCGGCTCGCCGACGGCCTCGCCGCCGTGCCCGGCGTCCGGATCACCCAGGCGGTCGAGGCCAACGCCGTGTTCGCGGTGCTGCCCGCCGGGTCGGCCGAGCGGCTGCAGCGGCGGTGGCCGTTCCACGTGTGGGACGGGACCACCGGGGAGGTCCGGCTGATGTGCTCGTGGGACACGGCCGCCGAGGACGTCGACGCGTTCGTGGCGGCCCTGCGGGAGGACATCGCCACCGCCCCCTGACCCGCCGCCTCCCGGCGACGGCGGGGCCGTCAGCCGAACAGGGCGGCGACCTTCATGAGGGTCTGCACGATGCCGTAGCCCAGCGGGACCCCGACGAGCACCCAGCCCAGGGCGAGACGTGCTGTGGTCATGACCGGTCCTCCTTCGCGGCGGCGGCCGGCGCCGGGGCGTCCGGGCCGTCAGCGGGTTGTACGTCGTCGTCGTCGGTCCCGGCCCGTCCGTGGGCGGGGCTGTCCGAGGGCTCGTGCCAGCGGGCGTCGACCGGGGTGACCAGGAGGTTGGCGACGAAGCCGACGACGAGCAGCGCGACCATCGTCAGCAGGGCCGGCCGGTACGCCGCGGCGGTGAGCTCGCCGGGGGTGCCCTGGGCGTCCAGGAACGCGTTGACGATCAGCGGCCCGGCCACGCCCGCCGCCGACCACGCCGTGAGCAGCCGGCCGTGGATCGCCCCGACCTGGTAGGTGCCGAAGAGGTCCCGCAGGTAGGCCGGCACGGTGGCGAAGCCGCCGCCGTAGAAGGAGATGATCACGAAGGCCAGCAGCACGAACAGCAGCGTCGAGGAGGACCCGAACAGGGCCAGGACCGTGTAGAGCGCCGCGCCGACGCCGAGGTAGATCAGGTAGATCCGCTTGCGGCCCACGACGTCCGAGGTGGTCGACCACACGAAGCGCCCGCCCATGTTGCCGATCGACAGCAGGCCCACGAACCCGCCCGCGACGGCCGCCGTCACGAGGGAGGAGCCGTCGGCCTGGCGGAAGAAGTCCCGGATCATGGGCGCCGCCTGCTCGAGGATGCCGATGCCGGCGGTGACGTTGCAGAAGAGCACGAGCCACACGAGCCAGAACTGCCGGGTGCGCACGGCGTTGCGCGCGGAGACGTGGTTCCTGGTGACGAGCTCCTGCTTCTTGACCGTGGTGGGGTCGAAGCCCGCCGGCCGCCAGTCGGGCGGGGGCACCTTGATGGTGAACGCGCCGAACATCATGTAGGCGAAGTAGACGACGGCGAGGGTGAGGAACAGCTTGCCGACGGCGTCCCCGCTGGGCACCCACCCCTCGGTGCCGGAGGCCGGGTCGTAGAAGCTCAGCAGCGCGGAGGAGACCGGGCTCGCGATGAGCGCGCCGCCGCCGAAGCCCATGATCGCCATGCCGGTGGCCAGCCCGGGACGGTCGGGGAACCACTTGATCAGCGTCGAGACCGGGGAGATGTAGCCGATGCCCAGGCCGATGCCGCCGATCACCCCGTAGCCCACGTAGACGAGCCACAGCTGCCGGGTGAAGATCCCCAGCGCGCCGACCAGGAAGCCGCCGGTCCACAGCAGTGCCGCGGTGAACATCGCCTTGCGGGGGCCGTGGGTGTCCACCCAGGTGCCGAAGACCGCGGCCGACAGGCCCAGCATCACGATGGCGATCGAGAAGATGATGCCGATCTGCGTCAGGGACGCGCCGAAGTGCTCGACCAGGGCGGTCTTGTACACGCTCGTGGCGTAGGCCTGGCCGATGCACAGGTGCACCGCCAGTGCCGCCGGGGGGATCAGCCAGCGGTTGAAGCCCGGGGGCGCCACCGTGTGCTGTCGATCGAGCCAACCCATCGCTGCACTCCTCGCTCGTCGTGGGGAGCCCCTCGTGTCGCCGGGGCGCTCCGGGGTGAAGCATGTCACATCCACATCTCGGACGGGAAGCAACCTGCCCGTTCCCGGCAGGAAATCCGGCACCCCCCTTCTCCGCGAGTTCCCATGCCCGTCGCCAGGTCCCACGCAGCAGGCGCGTGCTGCGTGGGACCTCGCGCGCACCGTGGGATCTCGCGGGGAAATGAGGCGGGGAAGAGAGACCGGGGGGACGACGACGGCCGGTGGCGCTCAGCCGGCCCGGAACCACCGGCCCAGCCGCCGCAGCAGGCCCCGGAGACCCCGGTCCCGAGCGGCGGCCTCGAGGCGCTCGATCCGCACCGACTGCTCCCGGGCGAGCTCGAGCAGCTCCCGCAGCAGCTGCTCCGACCCGTCGAGGCGGCGGTGGAGGCCGCCGGCGTGCTCGGCCGCCTCCCGGGCCAGGTGCAGCGGCAGGCCGATGCCGTGCTCCGCGGTCCACTGCTTCAGGTGCCGCTCGCGCACGAGCAGCTCCTCCCGCTCGGCCCCGCCGGAAGCGGCCGGGGCGGGGCCGGCCGGCAGCCGCCCGCGGACCGCCTCGACCGGGCCGTCGAGCACGCCCACGGTGAAGGTCTCCAGGAACCGGAGCCGGAACTCCCACTCCCCCGCCGTGCCGAGCTGCTCGTCGTAGTCGCCCAGCACGTCGTGGACGGCCCGGCGGTGGACGAGCACGCCGGGGGCCTCCCCGCCGCCCCGCACCAGCTCGGAGAGCGTCAGCTCGCCCCGGGCGGGCGGCTCCGGGCCCAGGCCGGTCTCGTGCACCGCGCCGTCGGCCAGGTCCAGCGCGGCGGCGCGGGCGCGCACGAGCACCCCGTCGTCGGTCACCAGCGGGTCCTCGAGGCGGGCGACCGCGCGCTGCAGCAGTGCGGGGTGCCAGCGGTCGGCCTCGTCGTGGAGGACGACGAGCTCCGAGTCCGCCGCCCGCAGCCCGCGGTTCGCGGCGGCCCAGGGCCCGGCGTCCCGCCGGCGGTGGAGCACCTCGGCCCGGCCCGCCAGCGCCTCGGCCCGCTCCGCCAGGACCGCCTCGACCGCGGCACGGTCGGCGCCGTCGGCCACGACCAGCAGCCGCCAGTCGGTGAAGGTCTGGGCGAGGACGTCGTCGACGGCCCGGGCCAGCAGGGCCGCCTCCTCGCCGCGGGTGCGCAGCAGCACGGCCACGGTCGGGCGCACCGGCGGGACCGCCGGCCGGGCGTGGCGGCGGCGCAGCTCGGTGACCACGGGGGCCGCGACGCCGCGCGGCGGCGGGGCCTCGTCCGGCCGCGCGTCCGGCACCGTCCCGCCGAGCGCCGTGACGGCGTCGTCCCACCAGGCCTCCGCCGCCGCCCGGACCGTCGGGGCGCCCGAGGCGAGCGCCGAGCAGAAGGCCTCGTGCCGGGCGAGGGCCTCGGTGGCCCAGCGCTGGGCCGCGTCCCGGGTGTCCCAGGCGGCCGGTCCCGGGGTGAGCAGCGCCGCGAAGGGCACGGTGTGCCCGCCGAGCCCCCACGAGGTCAGCGCACCTTCTATGCGGTCATCGGCATATGCACTGGTCGCGACGGGGAGAACCGCCGTTCCGGCGGCGAGGGCGACGCGCACGAGGTCCGGGTGCGAGGTGATGACCCAGTCGGCCTCCGCCAGGTGGGCGGCCAGCGACTCCGGACCCGCCGGCGGGGTGGGACGGGCCGGTCCGGCCAGCCGTGCGGCGACGCGGTCGGACAGCGGGACCCCCGCCGCCCCGTCCGGGGCGGCGGGCCGGTCCGGGCTTCGGGTCGGCTCCGGGACGGGCGGAGCCCCGGCGGCGGGGGCGGGTGCTCCGCCGGCCGCCGCGGCGGTCTCGCCCCCGGCCGTCGCGGCGGGCGCACCCCCGAGGACGGTGACCGCACCACCCGTGCGATGGGCGAGGGCGTCGAGCACGGCCGCCAGGCCCGGGGCCACCTCGCCCGGGGAGAAGGGGCCGTCGTGGGGCTCGAAGCACGCGAGCAGGTGCGGCCGTTCCACCCCGGCACCGTCGGCGGCACGCCCCGCGGCGGGCGCTTCGAGGCCGCGGTGGGCCTGCGGGGCGGCGAGCACGGAGGCGTCCCCGGCGACCCGCAGGGCGGGGTGCTCCGGGCACAGCCGCCGGGCCACGGCCAGGGACGTCCGATCGGCCAGACCCACCAGGTCGGCCGCGCCGAGCAGCTCGCGCACGAGCCGGGCCTGGGCTCCCGCGCACCCGGCCTCGAGGCCCAGGCCCACGACGACCACCGGCCGGGCGGCGCGCTGGGCCGCCCGGGCCGCCCGCCCCCAGGCGGTGAGCTCGGGTACGCTCGCCGGAGCGCACCCGGTCCCGCCGAGGACCAGAAGGGCCTCCGGGCCCGCCGCGTCCGCTCCGGCCGCTCCCGGCCCGGTGCCGACCCCCGGGCCGGACGGCCCCGGACCGGGAGCGGTCTCCGGGAAGGGCTCCGCGGACCGGAGCACCTCCACCCCGCGGGCGGCCAGGGCGGCGAGCACGGCACGGTGCCCGAGGGCGGCGGCGGGGTCGGCGGTCGGAGCGGTCAGGAGCGCGACGCGCATGGCGGGATCCTCTCGGATGCGGTCTCCGGGGTGTCCGGACGCCCCCATTGTCCTCCGCACGGCGCCCGCCCCGCGCTCCCGCGTCCCGCACGGGGGCGCGGGACGCGCAGCGTCATGTGTACGAACTTGAAGGTCCGCACGCCCTCGTGTTGGCGGCCGTCCCCCGGGTCGGGGATCCTGGAGGTTCACAGCGCACTTTCTCCGCCGGCGCGACCCGCCGGACGCTCCGACTGCGCACGGGCACCCCCCGCTCACCCCAGCATGCCGACTGCGGCATATGCCGGCGTGCGGCCGGGCGGGTCCGTCGTCGTCGCCGTCCGGGCGCCGGAGCGGTCCGGCCTCCCCCGGTCCCCGGAGACCCGCCCCGCCGGGCGGGACGATCCCAGGAGCCCGCCCCATGCTGCACGCCGCCGTCATCAGTCCCCAGCCCATGACCCGCATCGCCATGCAGCGGGAGTCCCAGGACCACCCCGAGCACGGGGTGCGCATCGGGGCGGCGGCCGGGACCGTGGCGGAGCTGCTCGAGCAGGGCCCGCTCGAGGCGCCCGTGGTGCTGCTGAGCATGGACACCCTCGACGGGCGCAGCACGGCCCAGAACATCGCCGACCTCACCGCCCACGACCACGCCGTGGTCGTGCTGGCCTCCCACACGGACGTCGCCCGCGTGCGCTCCGCGCTGGCCTTCGGGGCGGCCGGGGCCGTGGGCAAGTGGGAGCCGATCCGCTCGGTGTTCCGCACGATGCGCCTGGCCTGCCAGCTCGGGGACTTCGTCAGCGACCAGCTCCAGTCGGCCCTGGCCTCCCTGCCCGACCGCTCGCCCGCCAAGCTCTCGGCGCGGGAGCGGGAGGTGCTCACCCACTACGTGGAGGGCCTCCAGGAGCAGGAGGTCGCCGCGACGCTGGGCATCGCCGAGTCCACGGTCGAGGAGCACCTGAAGCGGATCCGCCGCAAGTACGCGCTCGTCGAGCGCCCGGCCCGCACGAAGCTCGAGCTCTACAAGCGCGCCATCGAGGACGGCGTCGTCCCGCCCGTGCTGCCCCTCGCCTGAGCGGGCCCCGGGGCCGGGCGCACGGATCCCGGCCGTGACCTGGGCCGACCCGTTGGCGGGCCCCCGCCCCGGACCTAGAATGAGGGGCACCACCCCACGGGTCGCTCCGGCGACCGCGCCGGCACCGATCCGCTCACCAGGTCGGGGGAGCACCCCCGTGCACAGGAAGCCGCTCCGATGAACGCCGCGCAGCAGCCCAGGCCCGGGAGCACGCCCCGGCCACCCCTCGACGAGCTCCGGGACCACCTCACGGGCACCGTGACCGTGCCCGGCGACCCCGGCTACGACGACGCCCGCCGGGTGTGGAACGGCATGATCGACCTCCGCCCCGCCGCCGTGGTGCGGGCCGGCTCGGTCGCCGACGTCGACCCCGTCCTCGGCGCCGTCCAGCACACCGGGCTGCCGCTGGCGGTGCGCGGCGGCGGCCACGGCGTCGCGGGCCACGGCACGGTCGAGGACGGGATCGTGCTCGACCTCGGCGGCCTGCGCGCGGTGGCGGTGGACCCGGACAGCCGCGAGGTCGTCGTGGCGCCCGGGGCGACCCTGGCCGACGTCGACGCCGCGACCGCCCCGCACGGGCTGGCCGTGCCCCTGGGGGTGGTGAGCGCGACGGGCGTGGCGGGCCTGACCCTCGGCGGCGGCGTCGGGTGGCTGACCCGCACCTGGGGCCTGGCCCTGGACAGCCTCCTGGCCGCCGACGTCGTGACGGGCACCCGCGAGCACCTGCACGCGAGCTCGGTGCACAACCCGGACCTGTTCTGGGGCCTGCGCGGCGGCGGCGGGAACCTCGGGGTGGTCACCTCGTTCGTCTTCCGGGCCCGGCCCCTGCCGGCCCCGGTGCTCACCGGCACCCTCGTGTGGGCGCGGGAGCACTGGCGCAGCGCCCTGCGCGCCTTCGGCCGCTGGTCGCAGGAGCTGCCCGACGCGATGAACCCGATCGTCTCCTTCCTGCGGATGCCCCCCGAGTTCGGCGTCGGGGAGGACACCGTGATGCTCGTGGCCTTCGCGTGGGCGGACCCCGACCACGCCGCGGGCCTGGCCCTCGTGGACCGGCTGCGGACGGCCGCGCCGCCCGACGGGGAGGAGATCGCCGCGCTGCCCTGGCCGCAGTGGCAGTCCGCGATGGACGGGCTGTTCCCCACCGGGTCCCGGGGGTACTGGAAGAACCTCTCGTTCGCCGGCCCGGACGAGCGGATGCTGGACGTCCTCGTGGCGGTCGCCGGCGAGGTCGGCTGGGCGGGCACGGGCATCGACCTGCACCTGATGGGCGGGTTCTTCGGCCGGGTGCCGGAGGGCACGACCGCGTTCCCGAACCGGTCGGCGCAGCTGTGGCTCAACGTCTACGGGTTCTGGCAGGACCCGGCCGAGGACGAGCGGCTCACCGCCTTCGCCCGGTCCGCCCACGCCCGGCTGCTGCCCTTCGCCGACCGCGGGGAGTACGTGAACTTCCTCGGCGCCGAGGGCGCTCCTCCGGGTGCCGAGGCCGCCCGGCGGTCGTGGGGACCGGAGAAGCACCGCCTGCTGGCCGAGCTGAAGCTGCGCTACGACCCGCAGAACCTGCTGCGGCGCAACCACAACGTCCTCCCCGCGGCCGCCTGAGCCGGGACGGGCTCAGGGGAGCCCGAGCAGGCGCAGCACCGCCGCGGCGGCCGCGCCGAGGACCACGACGACCAGGAACGGGGCACGCAGCAGCAGCGCCGCCGCGGCCACGGCCAGGGCGCCCACCCGGGCGTCGAGCACGATCGCCTGCCCGGAGCCCACGGCGTTCATCACCACGAGCGCCGCGAGCAGCCCGACCGTGACCGTCCCGGCCATCCGGCCCACCCGGGGGTCGTCGAGCACCCGGTCGGGCACGAGGTAGCCCACGAACTTCAGGGCGAAGGCCAGCCCGGCGGCGGCGAGGACCCAGAACCAGGTGCTCATGCCCCGGCCTCCCGGCAGCCGACCCGGGGCGCGGGGGCGCCGTCGCCGCCCCCGCCGCGGCGGGCCCAGCCGATCGCCCCGGCGACGACCGCGGCCACGAGGATCGGCACCCCGGGCGGGAGCACGGGGATCGTCAGCGCCGTGACGAGCGCGCAGACGGCGGCCACCGCCACGGGCTCGCGCGCGCTCAGCCGCGGCCACAGCAGGCCCAGGAACGCGGCGACGGCGGCGCCGTCGAGACCCCACCGGGCGGGGTCGCCCAGGGCGTTGCCCAGCAGCGCCCCCAGCACGGTGAACAGGTTCCACAGCACCCACACGCCCAGCCCGGCGACCCAGAACCCGCGCCGCTCCTCGACCGGGTCGGTCTGGGAGGACGCGGCCGCGTTGGACTCGTCGATGGTCACGTGCGCCGCGAGCACCCTCTTCCAGCCGCGGGGGCGCACGAGGGCGTTCATGCTCATCCCGTAGACGGCGTTGCGCACCCCCAGCAGCGTGGCCGCCCCGAGCGCGGAGGCCCCGGCGCCGCCGCCGGAGAGCACCCCGATGAACGCGAACTGCGACCCGCCGGTGAACATCAGCGCGGACAGCGCCACCGTCTGCCAGAACGTCAGCCCCGCCGCGACGGACAGGGCGCCGAAGGAGATCCCGTACAGTCCCGTGGCCACGGACAGGGACAGCCCGATCCGCACCGCCGGCGAGGACCGCCACGGCACGGCGGCCGCGGAGCTCACGCCGGCTCCCCGCCGGCCGCCCCGGCCGGCGGGGCCGCGTACGACGGGACGGCGGACGGGGCCTCCCCGGCGGCGGAGGAGCCCTCCGGCGCCGCAGAGGGCTCCGCGGGCGCGTCGAGGGCGTCCAGGGCGTCGAGGGCCTGCACGAGCGCGAGGTGGGTGAGGGTCTGCGGGAAGTTGCCGGTGAGCCGGTGCAGCTCGGGCGAGTACTCGGTGGCCAGCAGGCCGAGGTCGTTGGCCGTGGCGAGCACCCGGTCCACGAGCCGCTCGGCGTCCTCCCGCCGGCCGGTGCGGGCGTACTGGGCGGCCAGCCACAGGGACGCCCCGAGGTGCGGAGGGTCCTGGCCGGGGAAGCCGTCGACGCCGATGACGCCCGCGTAGGCGTCGGGGTCGGCGGGGTCCACCGGGCCGAGGACGTTGCGGTAGCGGTGGATCAGCCCGCACGGGTGGCGCAGCTGCTCCTCGATCCGCCGCACGGTCCCGAGCATCCGCTCGTCGTCGTGGGCCACGAAGCCGACCTGCGGCAGCTGCAGCAGGGAGGCGTCCACGCTCGTGGTCCCGTAGTACTGGACGAACGAGCCGATCTCGGGGTCGTAGCCGGAGGTCCAGATCTCCTCGGCGAGCGCGTCCCGCAGCTGCTCCCACAGCGCGGCGTCGCCGGGCAGCCCGTGCACGCGCACGGCGTCCACCCCGGCCTGGAGGGCGGCCCACATGAGCACCCGGGAGTGCGTGTAGTACTGGCGCTCGCCGCGCATCTCCCACAGGCCCTGGTCCTGGACCTCGTAGTTCTCCACGACGGAGCGCAGCATCGCCTGCTGCAGCGGCCACGAGAGGTGGTCCTCGGCGGCCCCGCGCCGGCGCAGCCGCTCGAACACGACCATCACGTGGCCCACGGCGTCGGACTGGTGGTGCACGGCGGTGCCGTTGCCCTCGCGCACGGGCCGGGAGCGCTCGTAGCCGGGCAGGTCGAGCTGGTGCTCGCGCCCGCGCCGCTCCCCGGCCACGCCGTAGAGGTTCTGCAGGTCGTGGGGGTCCCCGGCCACCGAGCGCAGCAGCCAGTTGCGCAGCTGGGAGGCCTCCCGGTCGTGGCCGTGGTCGAGCATGACCTCGAGGGCGGTGGCGGCGTCGCGCAGCCAGGCGAAGCGGTGGTCCCAGTTGCGCTCGCCGCCTATCACCTCGGGCAGGGACGTGGTGGGGGCGGCCACGAGCCCGCCGGTCTCCTGGTGCATCAGGGCGCGGACCACGAGCAGGGACCGGCGCACGGCCCCGGTGCGCTCGGCCGGGGCGGGCTCGTGCCCGGCCGCGGGCCCGTCGGGCTCCTCGGCCCCCGCCTCGGCGGGCCCGTAGAGCCCGGACCACTCCTGCCACAGCTCCACAGTGCGGTTGAGCTGCTCGTTGACGTCGATGGGCGCCGGGGGCGAGCGGTGGGAGGCGAAGTGGGTGAGCACGAAGTCGCGGGCCTGCCCGGCCGAGACCGTGAACGTCCCGCGGTGGCGGCGCTCGTCGTCGTCGCTCGCGGCCTCGGGCAGGGGCTCCCCGCGCAGCACGACGGCGTCGGGCCCGGCCATGGCCACGAGCATCGGGGGCGCGGCCTCCTCGCCGTCGGGGCCGAGCTCCCCCTCGAAGCGGCTGACCCAGGGCACCACGGCGCCGTAGCCGAAGCGGATCCGCAGCTCCTGGTACATCTCGACCTCGCCGGTGAGGCCCTCGACGCGGCGCACGACGTCGGTGCGGGAGGTCAGCGGCAGGAAGTCGGTCACGCGCACGGAGCCGGTGTCGGTGACCCAGACGGTCTGCAGGACGAAGGTGTTCTCCACGTAGAACCGCTCGGCGACCTGGGCGTCGGCGTCGTCGTCCTCGAGCAGGTCCCCGGCCTCGTCCACGGCCCCGGCGGGGGCGAGCAGCCAGCGCCCGTGCTCGGGCTCCCCGAGCAGGGCCCCGAAGACCGAGGGCGCGTCGAACCGCGGGGCGCACAGCCAGTCCAGCGACCCGCTGCGGGAGACGAGCGGGCCGGTGCGCATGTTCGAGAGCAGGGCGTAGTCCTCGATCGGTGAAGCCATGCCCCAAGATTCGCACATCGCACGGGCACCGGGGGTTGCACCATACCCCTAGGGGGTATAACCTCGGGGCAGGACGACCGAGGAGGGACCGTGACCGAGAACCTGCCGCCGCACGGCTACACCCAGGAGAAAGACGCCTGGCTCAAGCGCCTGCGCCGCATCGAGGGCCAGGTCCGCGGCATCCACCGCATGGTCGAGGAGGACCAGTACTGCATCGACGTCCTCACCCAGATCTCCGCGATCCAGTCGGCGCTGCGCTCCGTGAGCCTGGGCCTGCTCGACGAGCACCTGAACCACTGCGTGGCCGGTGCCGTGCAGGCGGCCCAGGAGACCGGCGGCACCGCGGACGTCGACGAGAAGCTGCGCGAAGCCTCCGCCGCCATCGCACGCCTGGTCAAGAGCTGACCACGGCCCACCGGAACCACCCCATCAGCACCACGACCCACGAGGAGCACACCGTGCAGACCGTCATCAACGTGTCCGGGATGACCTGCGGCCACTGCGTCGCCGCCGTCACCGAGGAGCTCACCGCCCTGGAGGGCGTCCAGGCCGTCGACGTCGACCTCGTCGCCGGCGGGGTCTCCCCCGTGACCGTCACCGCCGGGCGCGAGCTGAGCCCGGCCGAGGTCCAGGAGGCCGTCGAGGAAGCGGGGTACAGC
Organism: Kocuria sp. LUK; assembly: GCF_021012935.1. NCBI lineage: Bacteria > Bacillati > Actinomycetota > Actinomycetes > Micrococcales > Micrococcaceae > Kocuria > Kocuria sp. LUK. The sequence goes on along the minus strand of NZ_JAJMZI010000004.1, from coordinate 62,334 downwards.
ATTGCCTGAGACCCGCACCCCCGCCCCGGCCGAGGTCGCGGGGCCGCTGCGCACCCTCGAGCTCGGCATCACCGGGATGACCTGCTCCTCGTGCGTGGCCCGGGTCGAGAAGAAGCTCGGGAAGCTCGAGGGCGTCGACGCCTCCGTGAACCTGGCCCTGGAGACCGCGACCGTCCACGCCCCCGAGGGCGTGAGCGACGAGGAGATCCTGCGCACCGTGGAGAACGCCGGGTACGGGGCCGTCCTGCAGGACGGGTCCGCCCCGGGCGGCTCCGCCGGGCCCTCCGGCGCGGCCGGGGACGACGACGGCGGGGCGCGGCCCGGCCCCGACGCCATGACCCGGGTGGCCGGGCGCGAGGCGTCCTCGCTGCGCTCCCCCGAGTCGCTGCGCCGCCGGCTCGTGGTCGCCGCCGCGCTGTCCGTGCCGGTGTTCGCGATCTCCATGGTCCCGGGGCTGCAGTTCCCGCACTGGGGCTGGGTGGTCGCGGTCCTGAGCCTGCCGGTCGTCACGTGGGCGGCCTGGCCCTTCCACCGCTCGGCGGCCGTCAACGCCCGGCACCTGACCTCCACCATGGACACCCTCGTCTCCCTGGGCGTGTCCGCCGCCTACCTGTTCTCGCTGTGGAACCTGCTGCGCGACCCGGACATGACGGCCGGGGCGATGCTCGGCCACGCCATGGACATGAGCGGCCACCAGCTCTACTTCGAGACCGGCGCGCTCGTCACCGCGTTCCTGCTGCTCGGGCGCTGGCTCGAGGCCCGGGCCAAGGCCCGCTCCGGCGAGGCGCTGCGCGCCCTGCTGGAGCTCGGCGCGAAGGACGCGGTCGTGCTGCGCGACGGGCAGCAGGTGCGGGTGCCCGCGGAGGCCCTGCGCCCGGGCGACCGGATCCTGGTGCGCCCCGGGGAGAAGATCCCCACCGACGGCACGGTCCTCGAGGGCCGCTCCGCCGTGGACACCTCCCTGCTCACCGGCGAGTCCCTGCCGGTCGAGGTCGCCGAGGGGGACACGGTCACGGGCGCGACCGTCAACACCACCGGCCGGCTCGTGGTCGAGGCCACCCGCGTGGGCGCCGACACGACCCTGGCCCAGATGGGCCGGATGGTCTCCCGGGCCCAGGCCACCAAGGCCCCCGTGGCCCGGCTGGCCGACCGCATCTCCGGGGTCTTCGTCCCGGTCGTGCTCGTGCTCGCCCTGGCCACGCTCACCGGCTGGCTGCTGCTGACCGGGGACGTGCACGCCTCCTTCGTGGCCGCCGTCTCCGTGCTCGTCATCGCCTGCCCGTGCGCGCTGGGCCTGGCGACCCCCACGGCCCTGCTCACGGGCACCGGCCGCGGGGCCCAGCTGGGGATCCTCATCAAGAGCGCCGAGGTGCTCGAGGACACCCGCACCGTCGACACCGTGGTCCTCGACAAGACCGGCACCGTCACCAGCGGCCGGCTCGCCGTGGCCGCCGTGACCCCGCTCTCCGCGTGGTCGAAGGACCAGGTCCTGGACCTCGCGGCCTCCGTGGAGGACTCCTCCGAGCACCCGATCGCCCGCGCGATCGCGGCCGCCACCCCGCACCGCTTCCCCGTCTCCCGCTTCGTCTCCGCCCCCGGCGGCGGCGTGCGCGCCCACGTGGCCGACGGCATGCACTCGCGCTCCGTCGTCGTCGGGCGCACCACCTGGCTCGCGCAGAACGGGATCCGGCTCGACGACACCCAGCAGGAGGCCCTGCGCCGGGCGCAGGGCGGCGGGTTCACCACCGTCCTCGTGGCCGTCGACGGGGCGCTGGCCGGGTTCGTGGACCTCGCCGACACCGTCAAGGACGGCGCCCGCGAGGCCGTGGACCGGCTCCGGGAGCTCGGGCTGCGCCCGATGCTGCTGACCGGCGACAACGGGCCCGTGGCCCGGGCCGTGGCGGCCGAGGTCGGCATCGCCGCCGGGGACGTCGTCGCGGACGTCTCCCCGGAGGGCAAGGTCGCGGTCGTTCGGGACCTGCAGGACGAGGGCCGGGTGGTGGCCATGGTCGGCGACGGCGTCAACGACGCCGCCGCGCTCGCCCAGGCCGACCTCGGCGTGGCGATGGGCTCCGGCACGGACGCGGCCATCGAGGCCGCGGACCTCACGATCGTGCGCGACGACGTGCGGGCGGTGCCGACGGCGATCGCGCTCTCCCGCCGGACCCTGGCCGTGATCAAGTCCAACCTGTTCTGGGCGTTCGCCTACAACGTGGTGGCCATCCCGGTGGCCGCCGCCGGGCTGCTCAACCCCGTGGTCGCCGGCGCGGCCATGGCCTTCAGCTCCGTGTTCGTGGTGCTGAACTCGCTGCGGCTGCGCGGCTTCGGCCGCTGAGCCCGCTCCCCGCCGCGGCGGTCAGCGGCGGAGGGCCCGTCGCGACAGGAGGTCTCCTGTCGCGGCGGGCCCTCCGCCGTGGGCGGCCCGGCCCGCCGGGCACGGCACGACGGGCCGGGGCCTCAGGCCGTGCCCGGGTTGACGGGGCTGTCCTCCTCGGTGTCCAGCTCGGGCAGGGACGCCTTGTGGTCCTCCTGGGCGACGTCGCCGGCGTCGTCGTCCGCGGAGCGCTCGGGGTGCTCCGCGAGCCGGTGCTCGACCTGCTCCTCGAACTCGCCCTCGCCCTGGGCCGGCTGTGTCGGCTGATCGCTCATGCGTGGCTCCCGTCTCGTGGCTGTGCGGCGCACGCCCGCGGCGGGCGCCTCCGTGCCGGCCGATCCTACCGGTGGGACGCGCGCACCGGCCAGAAACGGGACCGGTGGGATCCGGGTCGGGAGCGGCGGGCGCCGGACCACCGCGCCCGGCGCGGAGGGTGCGGGCCCGCCGGATCAGGAGCGGGGGGCCGCGGGACCGTCGTCGGGGGTGCCGGGGCCGCGGCCGAGGAGGTCCTCGCCCTCGGTGTCGGGGCGCACCCGGCGGCCGAACTCGGCCTCGCCGTCGCGGCGGGCGGCCGCCTCGCGCTGGCGCCGGGCCCTGGCCTCGGCGTAGAGACGCGCGGAGGAGCGGTTCACGCCGGTGCCCTGGCCCAGGCTCGGGTCGTTGGGCCGCTCGACGATCATCAGGGTCGCGCTGACCACGACGGTTGCGATGAACGCGATGCCGGCGGCGATGAGGGCCAGGTCCAGGCGCAGCGCGTTGTCGGTGCCGCCGGTCGCGAAGATCGCCACGGCGGCGAAGGCGACCACGGCCATCACGGTGGAGAGGATGAGCGGTCCCTTGACGTCGGCCCGGGAGCCCTTGCGCTGTGCCACTCGTCCTCCTTCGGGAAGGTGCTGCTGGGGTGGTGCCGCCGGGGTCCGGCCCGCGCGGCGCGGCCGGCCCCGACCGGGGTCCGGCCCGCGGTGGTCCAGTCTACGCCGTCCCGGTGGGGGCCCGTCCCCGGCGGTCCTCGTGGCGCAGGGTCAGCGCGGCGAGCAGGTGGGTCACGCCGATCACGATCGCGGAGCCGCCGACCACGCCGAACAGGGCCTTGGGGCCGAGGTCGACGACGAGCACGAGCCCGGTCGCGGCGAGGACCGTGGCGAGCCCGGCGATGGTCCAGTCCCGGCCCAGGGGGAAGTCCGTGCGGTGCTTCAGGCCCAGGGCGAGCTCGGTGAGCCCCGCCAGGCCCATGATCGACCCGGCATAGAGGACCAGGCTCGCGGGGTCCTCCGCGCCGAGGACCGTGAGGACGCCGCCGACGAGGTAGAGCACCCCGTAGGACTGGGGGACCTGGCGGCCGGGCCCAAGGTCGACGGCGTCGTTGCCGTTGAGCCGCAGCTGCAGCAGGACGCTCGCCGCCCCGGTTGCTGCGAGGTACAGGCCGGTGCCCCACGCCACGGCGCTCATCCCCGGCTCCTGCCAGAAGATCGTCACGGCCCCGAGCACGAGGGCCGCGAGCGCGCGCACCAGCGTGGGCGCGAACAGGTCGCGGTGGATGCCGGTGCTCGGGTCGGGCTGCACGGATCGGGCCTTTCGGAAGGGTGCGGGGAGGGGGCGGAGCGCCCCGGCCAGTCTAGCCACCGGGGCGGGGCCCGCCCGCCCCGGGTCCGCCGGGGGCCCGGTCCCTCCGGCACCTCCCGCGCGCGTCCCCGGCCCGCGCCCGGGAGGGGCCGCGCTCAGGCGGTGCCGGAGGGGCGGGCCAGGACGCCGGCGAGGACCTCGAGGGCGTCCGGCAGGGCGTCGTCCCCGGCGGCGTCCCCGCTCGCCCCGAAGCCGACGACCACGCCGCGGCGTGAGCCCCGGGACCCTTCGGCCCAGTAGGTGCCCAGCGCCGCGACCCGCACCCCTGCGGCGGCGGCGCGGTCGACCACGTCCTGCTCCTCGAGCGGGACCTCGCCGGTGAACTCCAGGACGGCGTGCAGCCCGCCGTCCATGGGCACGGCCCGGACCCCTGCCGTCCCGGCCAGCGCGGCGGCGAGCAGGTCCCGGCGGCGCCGGTACTCCCGGCGCATCCGGGCGGTGTGCCGGCGCAGCCCGCCCGCGGCCAGGAACCGGGCCAGGGCGTCCTGGGCCACGGCCGAGGCGGGGTTGCCGAGGTCGGTGCGCAGCCGCAGCAGCTCCTCCCGCAGCGCGGGCGGGGGCAGCAGGTGGCCGACGCCCAGACCGGGCGCGAGGACCTTGGTGAAGGAGCCGAGGGTCGCCACGTGCCCGCCGTCGTCGGCCCCCGGGGCGCGGTCGAGGGCCGCGAGCGCCGGGAGGGGCTCGCCCACGTAGCGCAGCTCCGAGTCGTAGTCGTCCTCGACCACCAGGGCCCCGTGGGCGCGGGCCCAGCCGAGCAGCTCGAGCCGGCGGGCCGCGGGCATGGACGCGCCCAGGGGGTACTGGTGGCTGGGGGTGACGACCACCGCGTCCGGGGCCCGCTCGACCTCCCAGTCCCCGGCCGCCCCCCAGGCGCCGGCCGGCAGCCGGGCGGGGTCGAGGCCGTGGGCGTCGAGGGGCACGGGCAGCACCTCGTGACCCAGCCGCTGCGGGACCCGGCGCAGGGACGGGTAGCCGGGGTCCTCGACGGCCACGCGCAGCGGGCGCCCGGCGCGCCCGTGCAGCACGGCCAGCAGCAGCTGGAGGCCGTCGCGGGCACCGGTGGTCACGAGCAGGTCCTCCGGGTCGCGGACCACCCCGCGCATCAGCCGCAGGTGCTCGGCGATCTGCTCCCGCAGCGCGGCGGAGCCCTGCGGCGGGGGCGGGGCGGCGCCGGCGGCCGCCGCGGCGGCGTCGCGCCACGCGGCCCGCCACGCGGGGGTCGCCAGGCGGGCGGTGTCGGGGCGCCCGGGGGTGAGGTCGATCATCGGCCGCTCCCGCCGCGGCCGGGCCGCCCGCACCGGCCGGGCGTCGGCCGTCCCGGCCGGGGGTGCCGGTGCCGCCGGGCGGGCGAGGTCGGGGTGGACCACGGTCGCCCCGGTGGTCGCGTGCAGGTAGCCCTCGCCGTGCAGCTGGTCGTAGGCGGTGACCACCGTGCCGCGGGAGACGCCCAGCCGGGCGGCCAGCCCGCGGGTCGGGGGCAGGGGCTCCCCGGGGCGCAGGGCCCCGGAGACCACGAGCTCGCGCAGCTGCCGGACCAGCTGGGCCGGCAGCGGGGCCGGGTCGGAGCGGTCGAGCCGCAGCGGCAGCTCGGCGCCGTGGGGGTGCCGCACGTGCGCCTCCTGCCCTCGTCGTCCGCCCTCTTGGTCCACCGGATTCTACGCCCGGTGGACCTGTCGGTGGACCAGTGGGAAGCCCGACGATGGGGTCCATGACCGATCTGCAGACCTCCCCCGCCCAGCCCCTCACGGGCTCCCCCCTCGTCAAGCGCGGCCTGGCCGACATGCTCAAGGGCGGCGTCATCATGGACGTCGTCACCGCCGAGCAGGCGCGCATCGCCGAGGACTCCGGGGCCGTGGCCGTCATGGCCCTCGAGCGGGTGCCCGCCGACATCCGCGCCCAGGGCGGCGTGGCCCGCATGTCCGACCCGGACCTCATCGAGGCGATCGTGGACACCGTCTCGATCCCGGTGATGGCCAAGGCCCGCATCGGCCACTTCGTCGAGGCCCAGGTGCTCGAGCACCTCGGCGTGGACTACATCGACGAGTCCGAGGTGCTCTCCCCCGCCGACTACGTCCACCACATCGACAAGCAGCGCTTCACCGTGCCGTTCGTGTGCGGGGCGACCAACCTCGGCGAGGCCCTGCGCCGGCTGGCCGAGGGCGCGGCCATGATCCGCTCCAAGGGCGAGGCCGGCACCGGCGACGTCTCGGAGGCCACCAAGCACATCCGCACCATCCGCGGCCAGATCGCCGAGCTGCAGGGCCTGTACCGGGCCGCGCCGGACGCGCTCTACGTCAAGGCGAAGGAGCTCGCCGCGCCCTACGACATCGTCCTCGAGGTGGCCCGGACCGGGAAGCTGCCCGTGGTGCTGTTCACCGCCGGCGGCGTGGCCACCCCGGCGGACGCGGCCATGATGATGCAGCTCGGCGCCGACGGCGTGTTCGTGGGCTCCGGGATCTTCAAGTCCGGCAACCCCGCCGCCCGCGCCCAGGCCATCGTCAAGGCCACCGCCTTCTACGACGACCCCGAGAAGATCGCCGAGGCCTCCCGCGGGCTCGGCGAGGCCATGGTCGGGATCAACGTGGCCGACCTCCCGGCCCCGCACCGGCTCGCGGAGCGCGGCTGGTGAGCTGCGCGCCCCGGGTCGGGGTGCTCGCCCTGCAGGGCGGGGTCGCCGAGCACGCCGCGATGCTGCGGGGCCTCGGCGCCGAGCCCGTGCTCGTGCGCACCCCGGAGCACCTCGCCGGGCTGGACGCCCTCGTGCTGCCCGGCGGGGAGTCCTCCACGATGGACCGGCTGCTGCGGCTGTTCGGGCTGCGCGAGCCGCTGCGGGCGGCCGTGCTGGGCGGGCTGCCGACCCTGGGCACGTGCGCGGGGCTGATCCTGCTCGCCGCCGCGATCGAGGACCCGGCCCCCGGCCAGCGCAGCCTCGAGGTCCTGGACGTCACGGTCGCCCGCAACGCCTTCGGCCCGCAGACCGCCTCCGAGGAGACCGTCCTGGCCTGGGGCGAGGAGCGGGCCCCGGTGCGGGCGGCGTTCATCCGGGCGCCGGTCGTCACCCGCACCGGTCCCGGCGTGGCGGTCCTGGCCCGTCACCGCGGGCAGGTCGTCGCGGTCGCGAGCGGCAGCGTGCTCGGGATCTCCTTCCACCCGGAGCTCACCGGGGAGACCGCGGTCCACGAGCGGCTGCTGGCCCTGGCGGCGGGACGGCGGGCCGCCGCGGCCTGAGCACGGGCCGCGCACCGCACGCACGGGGCGGCCCCGGGAGTCCTGTCCGGACCCCGGGGCCGCCCCGTGCGTGCCGGTCCGGGCGCTCAGTCCTTCCGGCGGGAGGGCACGACCATCACGGGCCCGCGCCCGTCGTTGAGCACGGCCTGGGAGACCGAGCCCATGAGCAGCCCCCGGAAGCCGCCGTAGCCGCGGGAGCCGACGACGAGCAGCGCCGCCGGGCGGCCGGCGTCGACGAGCCGGTCGGTGGGCGCGCCCGAGAGCACCGCCGTGGTCACCTCCAGCCCGGGCCGGTCCGCGCGCACCGCGGCGGCGACCTGGTCGACCATCGCCTGGGCCGGGCCCACGAGCTGCTCGCGCACGGCCCGGTCCAGGTCGGCGGAGGCCGTGGGCATGCTCAGGGCCTCCGGGATCACCGTGAGCAGGACGAGGCCGAGCCCGTGGTCCTCGGCCCAGCGGGCGGCGGCCTGCACGGCGGGGTTGTCCCGGCCCAGCCGGTCCACGCCCACCACCACGCGCCCGTCGAAAGCCGTGCCCGGCCGCGGCGCCGCCCCGGGGTCCCAGCCCTCCGGCAGCACCACGACGGGGCAGGCGGCGTGCGCGGCGACCGCCGCGGAGACGGAGCCGAGCCGGCCGCGCACGCCGTGGCGGCCGCGACGGCCGACGGCGAGCACCGCCGCGCCCCGGGACTCCTCGACGAGCACCCCGGCGGCATCCCCGCGCTCCACGACCGCGACCGCCTCGACGCCCTGCTCCCGGGCCCGGCCCACCGCCGTGGCGGCGACCTTGTCCGCCTCCTCCTCGATCGCCTCGAGGAAGGGCCCGTACAGGCTCGGGTCCACGGCGACCGGCCGGCCCATGGACACGACCACCCGCAGCGGCGCCGCCGTGGCGGCGGCCTCGCGGACGGCCCAGTCGAGGGCGCGGTCGCTGTTCTCGGAGCCGTCGTAGCCGACGACGATCTGCGCTGCCATGGCCGGGGGACCTCCTGAGGGTCGAGGAGCGGATCAGGCCGGGTGCGAGGGGACGACCATCACGGAGCCCGTCGCGTTCTCGAGCACCGCCTGGGAGACCGAGCCCAGCAGCAGCCCGCGGAACCCGCCGATGCCCCGGGAGCCGACCACGACCAGCTCGGCGGAGTCGGTCGCGCGCATGAGGATCCGCGCCGGGCGGCCCACGAAGATGTGGTGCTCGACCTCGAGCTCGGGGTGCTCCGCGGCGATCTCGCGGGAGATCTCGGCGAGCTTCTGCTCGGCCTCGTGGAAGTAGCGGGCCTGGTTGAACTCGTCCTGGAACCAGGAGGGCGTGCCGGACAGGGCGCCGTTGACCGAGACGAGCGCGAGCTTGCTGCCGTGGCCCCGGGCGTACTCGACCGCCTGCCACAGGGCCGGGTTGCGGGCGCCGAGGGCGTCGAGGCCCACGACCACGCGCCCGGAGAAGTCGATCTCGTCGACCTTGACGGGACCGTTGGGCTCGAGGGCCATGTCCCCGCCGCCGCCGTGCCGGGCGGGGCGGTCCTCGGAGGCCTCGGGGACGATGATGACGGGGCACTTGGCGTGGGCGGCCACGGCCGCCGAGACCGAGCCGAGCCGGCCGCGCAGGGCGCCGCCGCGGCCGCGCTTGCCCATGACCACGAGGGCGGCGCCCTCCGACTGCTCGACGATCGCCTTGGCGGCGTCACCGCCGGCCTCGACGGTCTCGGCCTGCACCCCGGCCTGCTGGGCGAGCTCGCGGGCCTCCGCGAGGTGCTCGGCGTTCTCCTTCGTCACCGCCTCGGTGAAGCGCTGCTCCAGGCCGGGGTCGCCCACGCCGATGACCGGGTAGGCGCCGACGAGCCGGACGGGCAGCTCGAGCGCACGGGCCTCCTCGAGCGCCCGCTGGAGCGCGTGGCGGGCCTGGTCGGAGCCGTCGATGCCCACGATCACGGCGGAGGTCTGGTTGTTGTCGCGAGGCGCAGTAGTCATGGTCGCATCGTAGGTGATCCGCGCCACGTTCCCGGTCCGGATGTGCCGTTGTTACCGGTCCGGTCAGCGGGCGGCGGCGGTCAACCACGCATCGGACCGGGCGCGCAGGCCGAGGGTGAGCGCCCGGGCCCCCATGTAGCCGCCGGCGTAGGCCGTCCACAGCCACACGAGGCCCGCGGTCCCGTCCCCGCCGCGGGCGGCGACGAGGGCCAGCAGCGGCAGGTAGAGCACGAGGTTGAGCACCCCGGCGAGGGCGAGGTAGCGGGCGTCGCCGGCGCCGATGAGCACGCCGTCGAGGACGAAGACGTAGGAGGCCAGCGGCTGGCCGACGGCGACGGCGACGAGGGCCGCCGCGAACAGCGACTGCACCGCGGGGTCGGGGCTGAGCAGGAAGCCCAGGCGGGTGCCGACCAGCGCCACGAGCACGCCCGTGACCACGCCGAAGCCCAGTCCCCACAGCACGAGCCGGTCCATCAGCTCGCGCACCGCGCGCCGTCCCGCCGGGTCGCGCAGGTCCCGGGCCCCGGTCTCGCGGCCCAGCAGCGCCTGCGCGGCGATCGCCAGGGCGTCCAGGGCGAAGGCGAGGAAGTTGAAGACGGTGAGCACGAGCTGGTGCGCGGCGAGGTTCTCGGCCCCCTGGCCGGTGACCACGAGCAGGGTGGTCACGATCGCCACGCGCAGGGAGACGGTGCGCAGCATCAGCCACGACCCCACGGTGAGGTGGGCGCGGACCCGGGCCGGGCTCGTGGCGGCCCCGACCCCCTCCGCCCGGGCCAGCCGCACGACGATGCGCAGGTAGGCCAGGGCCATGGCCCACTGCACCGCCGAGGTGCCCAGGGCGGCGCCCGCCACCCCGAGGCCCGCCCCGTGGACGAGCACGAGGTTCAGCCCGGCGTTGGCCGCGGCCCCCACCCCGGCGATGACCAGCGGGGTGCGGGTGTCCTGCAGGCCTCGCAGCACCCCCGTGGCGGCGAGCACGAGCAGCATCGCGGGCAGGCCCGGCAGGGACCAGAGCAGGTAGGTGACGGCGTGGTCGAGCACGGCCCCGCTCGCGCCCGTGGCCGCCAGCAGCGGCCGGCCCAGCACCGCGCCGGCCCCGGCGAGGAGCACGCCCAGCCCCGCGGCGACCCACATCCCGTCCCGGCCCACGGCGAGCGCCTCGCCGAGCCGGCCGGCGCCGAGGTGGCGGGCCACCGCCGGCGTCGTGGAGTAGGCCAGGAAGACCATCAGCCCCACGACCGTCTGCACCACGGTCGCCGCGACACCGACGCCGGCGAGCTGCGGGGTGCCGAGGTGGCCGACGATCGCCGAGTCGGCGAGCAGGAACAGCGGCTCGGCCACGAGCGCGCCGAAGGCGGGCACGGCCAGGGCCAGGATCTGCCGGTTGAGACCGCGGGGGCGGGAGGTGGTGGTCACCGGACCAGGCTAGCGACCCGCCCCGACCCCGCCTCTCCCCCGCCCCGCGCGCTCCTCCCGCGGGATCCCCCGCCGGTCGCGGGCCCCACGCCCGCGGCGGGGCCGACGTGAGGCCGCGCGGCGACCCCGGGATCCCGCGGGAGGGGCGGGCGGGGGTCACAGGCCGCGGAGGCGGTCCGTCTCCCGGCGGTCCTTCTTCGTCGGCCGGCCCGCGCCCCGCTCGCGGCGGGGCACCGCCGCGTGCAGGGCCGGCGTGCGGGGCGGGCTGTGGTCCACGTAGGCCTGCGCGGCCACGGGCGCCCCCACCCGCTTGGTCAGCAGCCGCACGACCTCGAGCACCTGCTCGTGGCCGGGCCGGCGCACGCTCACCCGCTGGCCCGGCCGCACCGGCTGGGCGGCCTTGACCGAGGTCCCGTCGATCTTCACGTGCCCGGCCCGGCACGCCGCGGTGGCGGCGGAGCGGGTCCTGAACACGCGCACCGCCCACAGCCACACGTCCACGCGCACGGTGGCCGGCGCCTCCGTCGTCGTCATCTCGCCTCCGTCCCCGAAAGTGGTGCACGCCACAGCGGGCACCGGATTGCCCATACACTGAAGCACATTCACCGGCCGGCCGCGGCCCCCGCCCGGTCCGCCACCGCCCGACGGAAGGACAGTTCCATGACCAGACCCGCACAGCGCCGGACCCGCGGGACCCTGTCCCTGCTCGCCGTCTCCGCGCTCGCGCTCAGCGCCTGCGCCGGCGGCGGGGAGGAGGAAGGCGGCGGCGAGGCCGGCGGCGGGGAGGTGCAGCTGATCAATGAGGGCACCCTCACGGTCTGCTCGGACATCCCCTACCGCCCGTTCGAGTACACGGAGGACGGCGAGACGGTCGGCTTCGACGTCGACCTGGTCAACGCGATCGCCGAGGACATGGGCGTGGAGACCGAGTTCATCCGCACCTCGTTCGAGGGCATCCAGTCCGGCGTGGCCCTGGACTCCGACCAGTGCGACCTCGCGGCCTCGGGGATGACCATCAACGAGGAGCGGGAGTCCGTCATGGACTTCTCCGAGCCCTACCTCGACGACAACCTGGCCCTGCTCGTGACCCCGGACTCCGGCATCCAGGGGGTCGGCGACGTCGCCGGCAAGCGCATCGGCGTGCAGCAGGCCACCACCGGCGAGGCCCAGGCGCAGGAGAACGGCGCCGAGGTCGTCCAGTACGAGGACTCGGCGCTGATGATCCAGGGGCTCAACACCGGCGACGTCGAGGGCGTGATCGGCAACATCTCCGTGATGGGCCCGGCCATCACCGACAACCCGGACCTGCGCCTGGTCGAGGAGATCGAGACGGGCGAGCAGCTGGGCCTGGCCGTGAAGACCGGCAACACCGCGCTGCTGGAGCAGGTCGACCGGTCCCTGGCCACCATGAAGGAGGACGGCAGCCTCGCCGAGCTCGAGGCGAAGTGGCTGGGCACCGGCGAGGCCGCCGGCGGCAGCACCGGGGAGCCCACCGGTGCGAGCACCGCCGACCCGGGGGCCACGGCGGAGCCCACCGCCGGCTGAGCCGCCCGGCCCGGGCCGCCCGGGCGTGAGCACCGCCACGGACGCCGTGGCCCGCGCCGCGCGGGCCACGGCCTCCCGCTCCCGCCGCACCGGGACCGTGCACGCCCCGCTGCACCGCGTCCACCGACCACGTCGCGGTCCTGCCCGCGCTCGCCGGCCCGCCGGGCCCGCGCGGCACGGAGCCGGCCGTGCCGGGATCAGTCGAGGACCGGCAGCTCCGTGGTCTCGAAGCGCTCGCGGAAGAACGCCGGGTTGCGGCGGTGCTGGAGGACCATGACGACGACGCCGAGCAGCAGGATCCCCACGCCGAGGACGAAGACCAGGCCCACCCCGCCGATCGCCGACCCGGAGCCGTAGTCCGGGTCCATGGAGTCCCAGGAGGTCTGCACGAAGAAGACCAGCAGCAGGATCCCGCCCAGCAGCGGGGCGAGGAACTGGGCCAGGAAGGCCTTCGCGCTGCGGCGGGACTGCCGGCGGAAGTACCACACGCAGGCCAGGGCCGTGACGCCGTAGTAGAAGCAGACCATCATGCCCAGGGCGGTGATGGTGTCCCACAGGACGTTCTCGGAGACCACGCGCATCACCGTGTAGAACACGGCGGTGACCACGGCGGCGGCCACGGTCGCGTAGCCCGGGGACTGGAAGCGCGGGGCGATGCGGGCGTAGCGGGAGGGCAGCGCCCCGTAGTGGCCCATGGCGAGCATGGTGCGGGCCGGGGAGACGAAGGTGGACTGCAGCGAGGCCGCCGAGGAGGAGAGCACCGCGAGGGACATCAGGATCGCGAAGGGGCCCATGACCGGCCCGGCGAGCGCGGCGAAGATGTTCTCCTGGATCTCCTCGTTGCCCAGGCCCAGCCCCTCCTCGGCCACCCCGGAGTAGCTGAGCACGGCCAGGGCGATGGTGAGGTAGAGGGTGACGATCACGAGGATCGTGGCGATCGCGGCCCGCCCCGGGGTGGTCGCGGCGCCGCGGGTCTCCTCGTTGATGGTCAGCACCACGTCCCAGCCCCAGTAGATGAACACGGACAGGGAGACCCCGGCCGCCAGCGCGGAGAAGGAGTCGATGCCGAGGGGGTTGAACCACTCGGCCCGGATCGTGAGGCCCTCGAAGGCGGTGCCGCCGGCCACGTGGCCGAAGGCGGCCGCCGAGAACCAGAGCAGCACGACGATCTGGAAGGCCACGAGCACGTACTGGACGGCCTTGGTGGTCTCCATGCCGCGGTAGGAGATCCAGGCGGCGAGGGCCACGAACGCCAGGCAGGTGGCGATGTTGACGGGGACGCTGCGGGTCAGCTCGGCGAGCGCGTCGTTGCCCGTGAGCTGGGCGAGGGCGAGGTAGAAGAAGTCCACCGCGATCCCGGCGAGGTTGGAGAGCACGAGGATCGTGGCGGCGAGCAGCCCCCACCCGCCGAGCCAGCCGACCCAGGGGCCGAAGGCCTTGGAGGCCCACGTGAAGGTGGTGCCGGAGTCGGGCATGGCCCGGTTGAGCTGGCGGTAGCCCACGGCCACGAGCAGCATCGGCAGGAAGCCGATGAGGAAGATGGCGGGCAGGGAGGTGCCCACCACGGAGGCGGTGGGGCCCAGGGCCCCGGAGAGGGTGTAGGCGGGGGCGATGCAGGAGACCCCGATGACGACGGAGCCGAGCAGCCCCACGGATCCGGTCCGCAGACCCTTGCGGTGGTCGGTGCCGTGCTCCCCGGCGGGGGCGGCCGCGCTGGTGCCGGTGCTCATGACGCGGCCTCCTTCTCGGTGCGGGTGGTGGTGTCCCGGACGGTCTCCGGGTCCGGCCGGGGCACGACGACCATCGGCACGGGCAGGTGGGCGAGGACGCGGGCGGCGGTGCCGCCCAGGAAGATCTGCCGGCCGCGGGCGAGCCGGGAGGAGCCGATGAGCAGGATCCCGCCGGGGGCCCAGTCCACGGCGCGCACGGCCTTCTTCAGGGAGGGGCCGGCGGCGACCTCGACCGTGACGGGGTTGGTGCGGCGCACCGCGGCCGCGGCCTCCTCGAGGTGGTGCTGGACCGCCCGGCGGGCGGCGTCGTCGTCCTCGCGGGGCAGGAAGGAGAGCAGCACGAGCTCGAGGTCGCTGCGCCCCACCGCCCGCGCGGCCTCGTCGAGGACCTGGTGGGCGCCGGGGCGGGTGCCCACGGCGGCGTAGAGGCGGGTCAGCGGGGTCTCGCCGCGGTAGCGGCGCGGGGCGAGCGCGACGGGCACCGGGGAGCTGTGCAGCAGGGCGTCGACGGCCGGGCCCAGGGACAGGCGCCCCGTCCCGGAGTTCGACCCGACCACGATCAGCCGGGCGCCGAGCTCCTCGGCGGCCTCGACGAGCCCGCCGGCCACGGAGTCGGCCTCGCGCAGGTGGGTGCGCACGACGACGTCGCCGGGCACGAGCGCCGCCGCCTCCTCCAGCCACCGCCGGCCCTGGGTGCGCAGCACCGGGGAGATGTCCCCGACGGGCGGGTAGACCTGCTGGAAGGGGTCGTCGCGGCGCAGCACGAGCACGAGGTCGAGCTCGGCGCCGAAGGCGCGGGCCATCGCGGCGCCCAGGCGCACGGCGTCGCGGCTGCGCTTGTCCCCGGCGCAGCCGACGACGTAGCGCACGGGCCCGGGGGCGCTCATCGCGCCGCCCCCGTCAGCGCGGTCCCGGCCGCGCCCGCGGGGACCTGCCCGAGCACCTCGGCGGCGGCCAGCCGGCCCTGGCGCAGGGCGCCGTCGACGTGCTGGTAGCCCTCGGCGGCGAGGTCGGAGCACGCCCAGCGGATCGGGCCGACCGGGGTGCGCTGGTGGGCGCCGTAGCGGTGCAGGCCGCCGAGGTCGTAGCTCGCGGCGTAGGCGCCGCGGGTCCACTCCTCGGAGCCGAAGTCGGACTCGTAGTAGACCACCGGGTGCAGGGCCTCCTCCCCGAGGTAGTGGGAGATCGACTCGAGGATCAGCCGCCGGCGCTCCCCGGCGGGCAGGCCGAAGAGCTCGTCGGCCTTCTCGTCGGAGACGAAGCCGACCAGGGTGCCGCGGGGGTCGTCGTGGTTGGTGTTGTCGTAGACCTCCTGGGCGAGCTCGTGGGCGCCGAAGCCGGTGCCGGACAGGCCCTTGTCCCGCCAGAAGGGCGTCTCGTAGACGGCGTGGACCTTGATCACGAGGCCCAGGGACTGGTGCTGGTGCATCTGGTGCTGCAGCCGCGGCAGGGGCGGCTCGAAGGAGATCCGGGAGTAGAGGTTCGGGGGCACGGCCACGACCACGTCCTTCGCGACCACGGTGAGCCGGTCGGACCAGACCGTGACCGGGGTGCCGGGCACGTGCTCGGCGTAGGTGTCCTCCGGCCCGCCCCACCGGACGGCGCGCACGGGGGTGTTCAGGAAGACGACGTCCTCGCCGAGCTCGGCCGCCATCGCCTCGGAGACGGACTGCATCCCGCCGATCACCCGGCGGTCGAGGATGAAGTCCTCGTCCACGAGGTTCGAGAAGGACCCGGCGGAGGCGGCCATGAGCACGGCCTGCAGGGCGGAGAACGCGTGGGCGGGCTTGGTGAGCATCCCGCCGGCCACGAAGATGCCGATGTTCTCGCAGGCCTGCTCGTCACCGGAGTGGGCCCGCAGCCAGGCGTGGAAGGAGACGGTGTCCAGCTCGCGGGCCCGCGGGTGGGCCCACGGCTCGGCGGCGCCGATCTCGGCGGCGAGCTCGTCGAGGATCCCGATGAGCCTGCCCATCTCGGCGACCGTGGCCTCCCCGGCCGGGAACATCGAGCCGGTGTAGGTGTGCCGGCTCCCGTCCGGGGCGAGGTAGACGGAGGCGCCCTCGCGGTAGCGGGGGAAGGTCTCCAGTCCCAGCTCGTCGACGAGGGCCAGCAGCTCGGTCTGGTCCGGGGAGACCCACTGCCCGCCGATCTCCAGGAACGCCCCGTCGACGGTGCGCGACCAGGTGCGCCCGCCCACGCGGTCGCGGGCCTCGAGCACGGCCACCGACCGCCCGGCCGCGGCGAGGGTGCGCGCGGCCATCAGGCCCGCGGGCCCGGCGCCGACGACGACGACGTCCCGCTCGATCGCCCGCTCGCTGCCGAGGGTGCGCTGATCCGACATGGTGATCTCCTCCACTCCAAAATGAATTAGGTTCATTAAGAGGCACCGGCGGCCTCCCGTCAAGACCCCTCCCGCGGCGGGGGCCTACACTCGACGGGAACCCCGCCGGACCCGCCCCGCGAGCTCCCGCCCACGACGCCCGACCCCAGGAGGTGACCCGACCGTGGCCCCTGCCGCACCCCCCGCCCGCGGGCGCGGGCGCCCCAGCCGCCCCGTGCTCTCGACGGAGCGGATCACGGACGCGGCGATCCGCATCGTGAGCACCCGCGGCTACCGGCACCTGACCATGACCGAGCTCGCCCGGGAGCTGGAGGTCTCGACCTCGGCGCTGTACAACCACACCCCGTCCAAGCGCGACGTGCTCATCCGCGTGCAGGACCGGATCAACGACGGCATCGACTGCTCCGGCTTCGGGACCCTGCCCTGGGACCGAGCCCTCGAGCTGTGGGCCCGGTCCTACCGCGACTGCTACGCGAAGCACACGGCCATGATCCCGGTCATGGCCGTGCTGCCCGTCGCCGACTCCCCGCACACCCTGCGGATGTACGAGACGGTCGCGCGCGGGCTGGCCGAGGCCGGCTTCGCGGGCGGGACGGTCGTGGACGTCGTCGTGGCGGTGGAGTCGTTCGTCTTCGGCTCGGCCTACGACGCCACCGCGCCCGCCGAGATCTTCGAGCCCGGCGACCGGGCCGAGCTCGCCCCGGTGTTCACCCGCTCCGCCCGGGCGCGCCCGGCCGACCCCCGGGCCGCCGCGGACCGGGCCTTCGACGTGGGCCTGGGCGCGATGCTCGAGGGCTTCCGGGCGCGCCTGGCGGCCGGCCGGGACTGAGGCCCGGCCGGGCGCCCCTCAGACGTCGAGGGCGTGCATCACGTGCTTGACCTGGGTGTACTCCTCGAGGGAGTACAGGGAGAGGTCCTTGCCGTAGCCGGAGCTCTTCGACCCGCCGTGGGGCATCTCGGCGACGAGCAGGACGTGGGTGTTGACCCACACGCAGCCGAACTCGAGCTCGCGCGAGACGCGCATCGCGGTGCCGTGGTCGGTGGTCCACACGGACGAGGCCAGGGCGTAGTCGACCCCGTTGGCCAGCTCCAGGGCCTCCTCCTCCGTGGCGAAGGACTGGACCGTGAGCACCGGGCCGAAGGTCTCCTCCTGGACCAGGACGTCGTCCTGGCGCACGCCGGTGACCACGGTGGGCTCGAAGAAGTACCCGGCGGCGCCCTCGACGGGGCGCCCGCCCGTGACCACGGTGGCGTGCGCGGGCAGCTCGGCGAGCTTGCGGCAGACCGTCTCGAAGTGGGCGGCGTTGTTGAGCGGGCCGTAGAAGTTCTCGGCGTCGTCGGCCCGGCCCGTGACGATCCCGCGGGCCGCCTCGGCGAGCAGGCGCACGAACTCGTCGTGGACGCCGTCCTGGACGAGCACGCGCGTGACCGCGGTGCAGTCCTGGCCGGCGTTGAAGGTGCCGAACTCGACGAGCGCCTGCGCGGCGGCGGGCAGGTCGGCGTCCGCGAAGACGACGGCGGGGGCCTTGCCGCCCAGCTCGAGGTGGGCGCGGGTGAGGTTGCCCGCCGCGGCCGTGGCCACGGCGCGCCCGGCCCGCACGGAGCCCGTGATCGCGACCATCGCCGGGGTGCGGTGCGCGGCCATGAGCGCGCCCGTGGAGGCGTCGCCGAGCACCACGTTGACGACCCCGGCCGGCAGGATCCCGTCGATCAGCCGGGCCAGCACGAGCGTGGACTCCGGGGTGGTGTCGGAGGGCTTGAGCACCACGGTGTTGCCCGCGGCCAGGGCCGGGCCCAGCTTCCACAGCGCCATGAGCAGCGGGTAGTTCCACGGGGTGACCTGGGCGACGACGCCGAGGGGCTCGCGCCGCACGTAGGAGGTGTGCTCGCCCAGGTACTCGGTGGCGGCCCTGCCCTCGAGGGTGCGGGCGGCGCCGGCGAAGAAGCGCAGGCTGTCGGCGCCGGCGGCGACCTCCTCGTCGGCGATCATCTGCCGGGGCTGGCCGGTGTTGCGGTGCTGGGCCTCGACGAGCTCGGCGCTGTGCTCCTCGAGGGCGTCGGCCAGGCGCAGCAGCAGCCGCTGGCGCTCCCCCGGCGTGGTCCGCTTCCAGGTCCGGAAGGCCCGCTTGGCCGCGGCGAAGGCGGCGTCGACGTCCTGGGCGCCGGAGACCGGCGAGACGGCGACCGCGGTGCCGGTGGCGGGGTCGACGACGTCGATCCGGCCGGTGCCGTGGGCGTCGGTGAAGGCGCCGTCGACGTAGTTCTGGAGCACGTCGCTCATGGTGGGGTCCTCTCTGCGGGGCGGGCGCGGGGCTGCCGCCCACTGTAAATGAGTGACATTCATTTTAGTACCCCGGGATGTGTCCCGCCACACATTCTGCCCGCCCCGCTCCCCTCACCCTCTGCTCCGTCCCGTTCCGTTCCGTCCCGTCCCCGGGCGCGGGACCCCACGGCAGCGGCGAACCCCCACGCCGCTGCGGCGTGGGGGTTCGGGGGCGCGACGGGATCCCGCGGGAGGGGCGGGGTCAGGCCTTCTGGACCGTGATCGACCACTCCGCGGCGCCGCGCTTGGTGAACTCGGTGACCGGGTAGCCGTTCTCGGCGGCCCAGCGCGGGATCGCCTCGGTGCCCTGGGTGCAGTCGAAGTGGATGACGAGCTCGTCGCCGGCGGGCATCTCGGCCATCGCGGCCTTGGCCTCGACGACGGGGAAGGGGCAGACGAGACCGTCGGTCTCGAGGACGTGCTGTGCCATGAGGGGTTCCTCCTGGGGTGGGGACGGGACGGGGGTCAGACGCCGGCGGGCACGCGCCCGGGGGCGGCGGTCTTCCTGCGCGGGGCGATGAACAGCTTGGCGGCCGCCCCGGTGCCGAGGATCATGACGGCGAAGCTCACCCAGCCCTGCCACTCGAAGGCTGCGGTGGCGACCAGGGCGTTGCCGATGGTGCAGCCGCCGGCCCAGGCCGCGCCGACGCCCATGAGGGCGCCGCCGCCGATGGAGCGCACGATCGTCTGCGCGTCGGGGACGCGCAGCTTGAACTCGCCCGAGCCCTTGGCGGCGACGAACGAGCCGATCAGGATGCCGAGGACCAGGAACACGCCCCAGTCGACGAGCTCGACGTCGCCGGTGACCAGGTAGTTCGTGATGTTGGCCGAGGGGGTGGTGATGCCGAGGCCGGACTCGCGGCCGGTGGCCCAGCTGGCGGGCCAGGCGATGATCGCGATGGCGCCGAGGACGAGCGCGGTCGCGAAGGGGTTCCACGACTTCTCGAACAGCAGGTGGTTGAGGCCGGTCCTCTCCGGGGGAAGGGTCGCGAACTTGGCCCGCGGCTTGGTGAGGTGGTGGCGGGCCCACACGCCGGCGACCGCCACGAGGACGAGCACGAGCAGCCACGGGGAGATCCCGAGGGTCTCGTGGATCGAGCCCTGGGTGCCGACGGTGACCCCGCGCATGGCCTCGGTGGTCCCGGCCAGGGGCCCGTACTTGGACACGGCCGCGAACAGCGCGTAGAAGATCAGCGCGAACCAGGACCCGACGAGCCCCTCGGAGGCGCGGTAGTAGGTGCCGGTGGCGCAGCCGCCGGCGAGGACGATGCCGAAGCCGAAGATGAAGCCGCCGACGATCGTGGCCAGCCAGGGGAAGGCGGAGGCCTCGAGGGTGATGACGCCGAGGGCGTCGAGCACCCAGATGCCCACCGCCTGGACGGCGATGGCCACGAAGAAGGCGGACAGCCACCACGTGTTCTTCGCGATCCAGACGTCGCGGAACGCGCCGGTGACGCAGAAACGGCCGCGCTGGAGGACGAACCCGAGGGCGGCACCGATGATCAGACCTGAGATGAGCACCCGGCGACGATAGGCCCGCGCGCCCGGAGGGCTCCACCTCCGCGTCACGCGGCGTAGCACAGTGAGCCGGGTCGCCGCGGAATGTGACGTCGTCGACCGCTCAGCCGCGGCCCCCTCCGGCCTGGGGGACGATCGCCCACGGACCGTCGGCCTCGACGGCCACCCACACGTCCGCGTCCGGCAGGGTCGTGGCCCGCTCCACGGCGCCGATCTCGTTGACGAGCAGGTCGCCGTGGTGCTCGTCGTCCGGGCGCACCGGGCGGGTGGTCACCACGAAGTTGCTCTCCCCCGAGGAGGAGGCCAGCACGTGGGCCTGACCCGCGCGCCAGCGGAACACGCGCGCCCCGGTGCCGGTGACGGCCCGGACCTCGTCGACCGCGGGGAGGTCCTCGAGGTCGTGGACCCGGAACTCCCAGGCCTCCCCGTCCTCGGCCTGCGCCTCCATCCGCTCGGTGCGCGCGGAGTCCCAGGAGTCGTCGACGAGGAACACCGCCTCCTGCCCCGGCTCCGGCACGGGGGTGACCTCGCTGAGCTCGCCGTCCTCGTCGTGGCCCTCGAACCACACGTAGCCGGAGCCGGCCCGCAGGGTGCTCGCGAGCACGGGCCGGTCGGTGCCGTCGGGGCGGGGCAGGTCGAAGCGCTCCCCGCCCTCGCCGCGGAGGATCTCCACGGGCGGGGGCGCCCCGATCTCGATCGCGTTCCCGGGGACCTCCGGCGCCGCCGGGGCCCGCCCGGCGGGGTCGGCGGGGGCGGCCCACCCCGAGCCGGCCGCGACCTCGTCGCGGTCCCCGGCCAGCGCCCCGACCACGGCGGCCCCGCCGGCGCCGAGCACGAGCAGGCCCGCCGCGCCGAGCACGAGCGGCAGCCGGCCCGGGCGGCGGCCCCGCGCACCGGGGCCGCCGCCCGGGCCGGGACCGGCCGCACCGGGGCCCGCGGGGCCGGACCCGGGCGCCGCGGGCACGCCGTGGACGCCGGCCGCCGGGGCGGACCAGGATCCGGCGCCGTGCGGGACGGGCGCGCCGTCGTCGGTCCAGAACTGCCAGCCGGGCGGGGCGGGCCCCCAGGAGGGGTCCGGCTCCCAGCCCGGCGGCGGGGTCCAGCCGCGGGGCGGGCGCGGCCACGCGGGCGGCGGGTTGAACGAGCGCGCCATGGGGTGCGGCCTTCCGGGGAACGGGACGGAATCTGTTCCCCATGGTAAATGCCCCGGACGGCGACGGCGCGCCCGCCGGCTCAGCCCACCGCGCCGCTGGGCGCCCGCTCCGCGGGGGCCTCCCCGGGCTCCTCGTGGGGCCGCAGCCGCACGAGCGCCCCGGCGGCGAGGACCACGACGGCGGCCACCCCGAGGTAGAGGGCGGTGGGCGTCCAGCCCGCGTCGAGCAGCGCGCCCACGGCGATGGGGGCGAGGATGGCCCCGGCCCGCCCCACGCCGATCCCCCAGCCCACGCCGGTGGTGCGCACCCCGGGCTCGTAGACCTGCGGCGCGACCGTGTACAGCCCGGCGATGCAGCCGTTGATGAGCATCCCCACGAGCACGCCGCTGGAGAAGGCGAGCAGCGGGACCCCGGTGGTGGTGATGAACAGGACGAGGGTCAGCGCCGAGAGGACCGTGAAGGCCATCAGCGTGGCCCGGGCCTCCCACCGGGTGGTGAGCGCACCGTAGAGCAGGGAGCCGAAGGTCCCGCCCATGGTGAGCATCAGCCCGCCGACGATGCCCTGCTGCTCCGACATCCCCGACTCGACGAGCAGGCGCGGCGTCCAGGAGTTCGCGAAGTAGAAGCCGAACATGATGACGAAGAAGGACGCCCACAGCAGCAGGCTCGCGGTGCGGTAGCGGGGGCCCAGCAGGGTGGCCACGGCGCCCCGCGGCGCGCCGGCACCGGTGGCGGGGGCCGGGCCCAGGCCGACCTCCCCGCGCAGGCCGAGCCGGCCGGCGATGCGGGCCACGCGCTCCTGGGCGCCGGCGGGGCGGCGGGTGCGCAGCCAGTCCACGGACTCGGGCAGCAGCGCGGCGGTCAGGGCGAGGGCCACGACCGTGAGCAGCCCGCCGACCAGGAACACGGAGCGCCACCCGAGGGCGGGGATGAGCTGGGTCGCGCCCATGCCCCCGAGCGTGGCGCCCACGCCGTACCCGGCGGTGAAGATGCTCACGGCCATGCCGCGGCGGCGGGCGCTGGCGTACTCGCTGGTCAGCACGGTGGCCGAGGCGAGGATCCCGCCGACGCCGAGGCCGGTGACGACCCGCCACAGGCCCAGCTCGAGCACGGAGCCCGCGGTGGAGGAGAGGAACAGGCCCAGCGCATTGACCACGAGCGCCAGGAGCAGGATCCGCCGGCGGCCGTGGCGGTCGGCGAAGGGGCCGAGGGCCAGCGACCCGACGGCCATGCCGATCAGGCCCGCGCTGAGCAGCCAGCCCAGCTGGGAGCCGGAGAGCCCGAACTCCTCCGTGACGGCGGTGGCGGTGAACGCCATCGCGAGCACGTCGTAGCCGTCGAGGGCGTTGAGGAAGGTCGCCACGGCGACGATGACCCACTGGCGGGCCGACATCCTCGAGGTGTCGATGGTGGTGCGGATGTCCATGGGGTGCCTCTCAGGGGACGTCGATGGTGACGACGGCGCCGGGGCGCACGCCGGGGTCGGTGCCGGAGCCGTCGGCGACGGCCCGGGAGACGCAGCAGCACATCCGGGAGTCCGGGGCCTTCTGCCGGTCGGAGTAGAAGACGTCGCGGTGGTCCATCCGCCCGTGCAGGTCGAGGATGCGCACCTGGCACAGCCCGCACTCGCCGCGGCGGCAGTCGGACATCATCTCGACCCCCCGGCGCTCGAGGGCCTCCAGGACGGACTCGTCGGCCCCTACCCGCGCCTCGACGCCCAGGCGCGGGATGCGCACGGTGAACGGCTCGGCGTCGAACCAGCCGCTGCTGCCGAAGGTCTCGTAGCGCAGGTTCGTGGGGTCCAGGCCCCGCTCCGCCCAGGCCCGCCGCACGGCGTCCATGAGCCGGATGGGCCCGCACATGTAGAGCTCGGCCCCGTCCGGGACCCCGGCGACCAGGGCGCCGACGTCGAGCGCGGTGCCCTCGGCGTCGAGGTGGGTCTCGAGCCGGTCCCCGTGCAGGGCGGCGAGCTCGCCGGCGTAGGCCATCGCCGCGCGCGAGCGGGCGGCGTAGACGAGCCGGTAGTCCGCGCCGAGCCGGCGCAGCAGCGCGGCCATGGCGGCGACGGCCGTGATGCCGATGCCGCCGGCGAGCAGGACGTAGGACGGTGCGCCGACCCGCAGCGGGAAGTCCTGCAGCGGCTGGGTGAGCTCGAGGACGTCCCCCGGGCGCAGCGCGTGCATCGCGATCGACCCGCCCCGGGAGGCGGGGGTGCGGAAGACGCTCAGCGCCAGCTCGGTGCCCTCGGGGGAGGCGTCGACCACGGAGTAGGAGCGCTCGAGGACGCCGCCGTCGACCGGCACGCGCACGTCGACGTGCTCCCCCGGGCGGACCGGGTGCGGGCGCTCGGGGTGCAGGACGATGCGGCGGATGTTCTCGGCGACGTCCTCGACGGCGTGGACGCGGGCGCGCTACCAGGTGCGGGTGTGGGACTCGGCCATGGTGCTGCCCCCTCAGGCCCCGGCGGGCACGGACCGGGCGGAATCCGCCGCGGCGGCCGGCCGGCCCTCCGCCTCGAGGGCCCGCTCGAGCAGGCGGCGGACCCACATGCCGCCGGCGTCGATGTTGAGGTTGTAGAACTCGTGGTCCGGGTTGGCGTCGATCGCGGCCTGCTGGGCCTGGAGCATCGCCTCGTCCTCGCCGAAGACCCCGTGCACGCCGTCGCGCAGCTGCGTGGTGATCAGCTGGCTCTCGAGCCGGTAGTTGCGCATGAACGCCCAGAAGTAGTGGCTGGAGCGCTCGGTCTCCGGGGTGATCGTGTTCATGACGTACCCGTTGACGCCCTGGCTGCGGTCGCCCTCCGGGGCGCCGGTGCCGGCCGCGGCCACGCCCACGTCGATGCAGATCGTGGACGGGAAGGTGTAGTGGATGATCTGCCAGCGGTCCACCTTCCCCTCGAAGCCGGGGAACCTGTCCCGCATGTTCTTCAGCCAGAACGGCGGGGCGTCGATGTTGCGCATCCACCGGGTGACGGTCACGGTCGACCCGTCGTGGGTGGTCTCGAACTCGGACTCGGAGAGCTCCTCCTGGCCGATCGAGGAGGAGTGCACGAACTCCTCGTGGGTGAGGTCCATCAGGTTGTCGAGGACCAGCTGGTAGTTGCAGGGCGCGTGGATGGTCTCCCCGTCCCCGGCCCACTCGGGGCTGTCCATCTGGTGCATGTCCGGCACCAGGGCCGGGTCGGCGAGCGTCGGGTCGCCGAGCCAGACCCACACGTAGCGGTGGCGCTCCACCACGGGGTAGGACGCCACCGTGGCCGAGGGGTTCAGCGTCTCCTGGGCCGGCATCGACATGCAGCGCCCGGCCGAGTTGTAGACGAGCCCGTGGTAGGGGCACTGGATCCCGTCCCGGCCGACGAGCTTGCCCTGCGACAGCGGCGCCAGCCGGTGCCAGCAGGCGTCGGCCAGGGCGGTGGCCCGCCCGTCCTCCGTGCGGTACAGGGCCAGGGGGCGCCCGGCCACGGTGCGGGCCAGGATGCCCCTGGCGGTGATCTCGTGGTCCCACCCGGCCGCGTACCAGGCGTTGAGCGGGTGGGACAGGAGCTTGGCGGTGGTGGTCCTCGTCGCGGCGACGGTCATGGCGTGTTCCTCTGCTGAGCGGTCCGGGGAGCGCCGAACTACCTATCTGCATAGATAGTGCGTGGCACGGATCACAGACTACCTATGCTCATAGTGACTGCCAACCCCCCGGGCCGGATCCCGCCCGGATAGGCTCGTCCCACCACCGCCCCCGCACGGAAGGGACCGTTCCCCGTGAGCCTCCGCTCCGCCCTGCTGGCGCTGCTGTCCTCGGGCCCGATGACCGGCTACGACCTCGCCCGGCAGTTCAGCGCCTCCGTGGGTCACGTCTGGCACGCCCCCGACTCGCAGATCTACCCGGAGCTGCGCAAGATGCTCGCCGAGGGGCTGCTCTCGAGCCGGCCGGTGCCGTGGGGCACCCGGGGGGCGACGAAGACGGAGTACGCCATCACGGCCGCGGGCGAGGAAGCGCTGCGCGCGTGGCAGGACCGCCCGCTCGGCTACGTGCGCGAGCGCGATCCCGCGCACCTGAAGGCCGCCTACTTCGAGTGGGCGGGCCCCGGTGCGGCCGCGGCGCAGCTGCGCGCGCACATCGACCACTACGACCAGCAGCGCCGCCAGGCCCTCGCCCAGATCGCGGAGCTCGAGCAGCGCACGAGCCCGACCCTGGCCCGCCGCCTGGCCGTCTCCCGCCCCGAGGACGAGGAGCGGATCGTGCGCTTCAAGGTCTTCGCCTACGAGGGGCAGGCAGCCCGCGCCGAGCAGGAGATCGCGTGGGCGCGACGGGGGCTGCGCCTGCTCGCGGAGCTCGGCGGCCCGGACGCGCCCGGCGGCGACCCCGCCGAGGACCCGGCCGGCACGGGCACGCCCGGCGACGGCACGGAGCGCCCCGACGCCACCGCCCCGGGAGGCCCGGGGGGCGGCGGGCGGGCGCTGACCCCGGCGCGCCGGGCCCCACCACCCCCGCCGGGGCGCGGGCCCCTGCGTACGCTGGGAACAGCCCCTCCCGTCTCCCCCAGGACCCCAGGACAGCCGACATGACGCGCGCAGCCACCTCTCCCCTGCTCACCGTGGTCCTGACCGCGGCGCTGGCCCTCACCGGCTGCGCCGCGGGCGGCGGCGACCCGTCCGCGACGGGGGCGGACGGCGCCGCGCCGCCGTCGTCGGCCCCGCCGTCCGCGACGCCCACCCCCGAGGAGGCCGCCGAGCTGGTGGGCGGGGGCACCGAGGTCTTCCCCGGCCGGCGCATGGTGGCCCTCTACGGCCGGCCTGGCAACCCCGCACTGGGGGTGCTGGGCGAGCAGGACGCCGAGGCCTCCGTGGTCCGCGCGAAGGAGCTCGCCGCGCAGTACGAGCCCTTCAGCGAGGAACCGGTCGTGCCCGCGTTCGAGATCATCGCCTCGACCGCCTCGGCCGCCCCCGGCCCGGACGGCGACTACTCCGAGGAGACCCCGGTCGAGGAGCTGCGCCCGTTCGTGGAGACCGCCGCGGCGAACGGCGTCTACGTGGTGCTCGACCTCCAGCCCGGCCGCCAGGACTTCCTCGGCCAGGCCCGCCAGTACGAGGAGCTGCTGCGGATGCCCAACGTGGGCCTGGCCCTGGACCCCGAGTGACGCCTGGCCCCGGACCAGGTGCACCTCGTGCAGATCGGCTCGGTGGACGCCGCCGAGATCAACGCGACCACCGAGTGGCTGGCGGGGCTGACCCGGGAGCACGGGCTGCCGCAGAAGGTCGTGGTGCTGCACCAGTTCGCGGAGTCGATGATCACGAACCGTCCCCTGGTCGACACCTCGCACCCCGAGCTGGCGCTGCTGCTGCACGCCGACGGCCACGGCACCCCGCAGCTGAAGACCGGCACGTGGGAGCGGCTGAAGGCGGGCCTGCCGGAGGGGATGCGGCTGGCGTGGAAGAACTTCTACGACGAGGACACCCCGACCTTCACGCCCGAGCAGACGATGGCGCTCGAGCCGGCCCCCTGGTTCGTCTCCTACCAGTGACCCCTCACCTGCCGCGGGATCCCGTGGCGCCGGGGCCCCACGGCGGCGGCGCGGACGGCACGGGAACTCGGCGCCGCGACGGGATCCAGCGGCAGGAGGTGGGCGCTAGGGTGGGCGCCGTGGACGGAGAGCGGCGCCGCGGCGGGCGCAGGAGCATCGACCGGCTCGCCCGGTGGCTGGTGCGCGGGACCGGGGCGGAGCCCGGGTGGGACGCGCTCGTGCTGGAGGTGCTCAGCGTGGGCCGCGACGTCCGCGCCCAGGTCCGCGAGGTGCGCGGGACCGGCACGCGCGTGCACCCGGTGGAGCCCGACCGGCGCCTGCGGCGGACCGTGCGCCGGCTGCAGGCGGCGCAGGCCGATCTCGTCGACGGCACGTGGTTGTCGGCGACCCTGCTCGTCAGCGTCGCGGGGAGCCGGTGGGAGCGACCGGTCGTGGAGCTGGTCCTGCACCACGACGACGACCCGCGCCCGCCCGCCCACGCCCCGCACCCGGTGACCGCCGAGGACCTGCGCCGCCACCTGGCCGCCCACCGGCGGATGGGCCGGAAGATCCCGGACTGGGCCCGCGAGCGCCTCGCGGCGGCGGGTCTCGAGGTGCCCGAGCGCTGAGCCCGACAGCTGTTCGCCCTGGGGCGAACCCGTCCGGGACTGTTCCCTCAGCATGCTGAGGGGTCTACTCTTGAGGGACCTGTTCACCGACGGAGGGAGTGCTCATGGGTATCGGAGACAAGATGGAGAACGCCGCGCAGAAGGCCTCCGGCGCCGCCAAGGAGAAGGTCGGCGACGCCACCGACAACCGTGACCTGCAGGCGGAGGGCCAGGCCGACAAGGTCTCGGCCGATGCGAAGCAGACCGGTGAGAAGGTCAAGGACGCGGCCAGGAACTTCACCGACGGCCGCTGAGACTCCGCCGCCGTCCAGGACCCCGGAACCTCTCGGTTCCGGGGTCCTGCCGTGCGCAAGGGCCGGGGCGCGGTCTCAGCGGGAGGGGTCCGGGTCCTCCACCCCGGCGAGCTCCTCCGGAGAGCCGTGCCCGGTGCGCGCCCGCGTGCGG
The DNA here is from genome assembly GCF_021012935.1 of Kocuria sp. LUK. NCBI lineage: Bacteria > Bacillati > Actinomycetota > Actinomycetes > Micrococcales > Micrococcaceae > Kocuria > Kocuria sp. LUK. The sequence goes on along the minus strand of NZ_JAJMZI010000004.1, from coordinate 34,551 downwards.
GCGTCCACGGCGAGCAGGAGGACGACGACGGCGGCGCCGGCCGCGGCCGCGAGCAGCTGCACCCACCAGTCCGCCGCGGGGGCGAGCAGGGTGCGGTCCTCGAGCTGCCACGGCCACAGCGTCCGCAGCGCGCCGAGCATCAGCCCGGTCAGGGCGAGCATCGTGACCCGGTGGTGGCGGTGGAGCAGCCACTGCAGGCCCTTGACGACCACGACCGTCCCCAGCGCCGCGCCCAGGAAGAACAGGGCGAGGTAGCCGAGGTCCAGCTCGTCCACGGCGCGCAGGGTGGGCTGGTAGAGGCCGATGGTCAGCAGCAGGAAGGACCCCGAGAGCCCGGGCAGCAGCAGCGCGGAGACCGCGACCATGGCCGCGAGCACCACGAGCAGCGGGGCGGGGGCGACCGTGGTCGGCGGGATCGAGACGAGCACGAACGCGAGGACGGCGGCGGCCGCCACGACCAGCAGGGCGCGGGGGCCGAGCCCTCCCCCGGCCAGCCGCAGCGGCACGCCGATCGAGGCGAGGACCATGCCGAAGAACAGCGCGCGCATCAGCACGGGCTGGGTCTCGACGAGGTGGCTGACGGGCCCGGCCACGGTCAGCAGCGCCGCGGCCATCCCGAGCACCACCGGGACCACGATCCGCCAGTGCACCCGGGCGAGGTGCTCGCGCAGCCCCGCGGCGCGGTCGGGGCCCGTGAGCAGGCGCCGGCCGGCGGAGACGACGTGGCCGGCGGAGTTGATCAGCTCGTCGTAGATCCCCACGACGAGGGCGACGGTGCCGCCGCTGACCCCGGGCACGGTCTCGACGACGCCGATGAGGGCCCCGCGCACGAGGTTTCCGGGCAGGCTGCGGCGCACGGGGGCGGGGGCGGTGCCCGCCGCGGCGGTGCCGGGCGGTCGGGACGGGCCGGGGGTCGGGCTCACGGGGGTCGGGCTCACGGGGGGCTCCTCGGGGAAGGGGGTCGGGGCGGGTGCCAGGGTACCGGGGCGCGCCGCGCGGGAGCTGGCGGGGGCCCGACGGCCCCTACCCTGGACGGGTGACCGCTCCCGCCCGCAGCACCCGGCTGCGCCCGACCCTCTACGTGCTCGCCGCCGTCGTCTCCGTGCAGTTCGGCGGGGCCCTGGCCGCGGTGCTCGTCCCGCTCATCGGCGCCTCCGCCACCGTGACCGTGCGGCTGCTGGTGAGCGCGGCGATCATGCTGGCCGTGATCCGGCCCCGCCTGCGCGGGCGCGGGAAGGAGGCCTGGCGGGCGGGCCTGTTCTTCGGGGCTGCACTGGCCGGGATGAACTTCGCGTTCTACCAGTCGCTGGCGACCCTGCCGCTGGGGGTGGCCGTGACCGTGGAGTTCCTGGGCCCGCTGGCGCTCTCGGCGGTGCTCTCCCGGCGGCTGCGCGACGGGACGGCGGTGCTCGCGGCCCTGGCCGGGATCGTGCTCATCTCGCAGGCGCTCACGGTCCCGTGGGCCGAGCTCGACCTCGGCGGCCTCGCGTGGGCGGCGGCGGCCGGGGCCGGCTGGGCCGCCTACATCCTGGGCAGCCGCGCGGCGGGCCGGCACTTCGACCAGCTCGACGGGCTCGCCGTCGCCCTCGTGGTCGCCGCCGCGCTGGTGGCCCCCGCGGGCCTGGCCACCGTCGAGCTGCCGGCGCTCACCCTCCCGGTGCTGACCGCCGGCGCCGGCATCGCCCTGCTGTCCTCGGTGGTGCCGTACTCCCTCGAGCTGCTCGCGCTGCGCAGCATTCCCCCGGCGGTGTTCGGGATCCTGCTCAGCCTCGAGCCGGCGGTGGCCGCACTGGCCGGGCTGCTCGTGCTGGGCCAGGGCCTGACCGGTCTCCAGCTGGCGGGGATGGGCCTGGTCGTGGCGGCCAGCGCCGTCGTCATGGTGGGCGGGACCCCGGAGGCCCCCGCCGACGCCCCCGCCGGGGGCCCGGCTCCCGCCGGGGCGGCCGACCCCGCCGCGGGGCGGGCCGCTAGGCTCGACCCATGACTCGGGTCGCAGTGGTCGGTGCAGGCATCGTGGGGCTCGCGGCGGCGCACGCCGTGCGCGCCCTCGGGGCGGATGTCTCGGTCTACGAGGCGGGCAGCCCCGGCGGGGGCCAGTCGGCCGGGCAGTCGCGGATCTTCCGCCACGCCCACGAGGACCCCCGGCTGGTCGCGCTCGTGGTCCGCTCCCGGGCGCTGTGGGCGCGATGGGAGGAGGAGTTCGGCACCGAACTCGTCTCCCCCGCCGGGGCCGTGGCCCTCGGACCGGGCGTCGAGGACAAGCTGGCCGTGCTCGAGCCCTTCGCGCAGGTGCCCGTCCGGCGGCTCGGCCCGGAGGAGCTGCGCGAGCGGCTGCCGCTGCTGGGCCCGTGGGACGGGACGGCGATGCTCGACGAGCGCGGCGGGGCGATCCGCACCCTGGCCGCGGTGGGCGCGCTCGCCGGCCGGCTGGAGGGTGCCCTGGTGCCCGACCACGTCCTGTCGGTGCGCCCGGTGCGCGGGGGCGTGGAGGTGCGCACCGGCACCGGGGTCGACCACCACGACCACGTGCTGCTGTGCGCCGGCCGCGGCACCGCGCCGCTGGCCCGCGGCGCCGGCCTGGAATTGCCCGTCGAGCTCGGCGCGCACGTGCGCGTGAGCTTCGCCGTCCGCCCGGGAGTCGCGGCGGCGGCCGGGCTGCCGACGCTGCAGGACGGCAGCGGGGCCTTCGGGGAGACGGGCGTCTACGCGGCGCCCTACCCCGGCGACCGGTTCTGGTCGGTGGGTCTCAGCGACACCACGGGCGCGACCGCCGACGGCGGGGTCGCCGACCCGGCCGCACTGGCCGGGCTCGTGGAGCGCACGGTCAGCTGGGTGGAGCGGGCCCTGCCGGGGGTGGTCCCGGAGCCGCTGGACCACGTGCACTGCTGGGTGACACGCCTGCCGTGGGGCGACGACGGCGTGGGCGTGTGGTCGGCCGACGGGGTCACGGCCGTGGCCGGGCACAACCTGTTCAAGCAGGCGCCGGCGCTGGGCGAGGCCCTTGCCCGCACGGCGGTCGAGGGCCGGGTGCCGGACGAGCTGGTCCCGGAGGCGCGGCTGGGCCGCGCGGCGGGCTGAGCCGGCTCACTGCTCCTTCGGGATGATGATCCACAGGGCGATGTAGACCAGCTCCCCCACGCCCACGAGCCCGAAGACGACGAACCCGAGGCGGACGAGGAACTTCGGCAGCCCGAAGCGTGCCGCCAGGGCGGCGCACACGCCGCCGAGCAGCTTGCCGGAGCGGGGACGCACGAGTTGGCTTCTCATGGCCGGAGTCTACGACGGCTCCCCGGGCGGTCCCCGGGGAGCCGCCGCAGATGACGGGCGGCGGCGCTCAGGAGACGCCGGCGCCCTGCCGGTCGAGGGCGGCCAGGTCCGCGGCCTCGGTGCGGGTGGTGTGCAGCTCGTCGATCTGCGCGAGCCCCAGGTCCTTGGTCTCCTTCGCGGTCAGCGCCGCGAGGGCCGAGACCGCGCACGCCCCGGAGACGAAGGCCGCCACGGCCAGCCAGTTCGTGCCGTCGGCGCCGGCCAGCGCGGAGGCGACGACCGGGGTGAGCCCGCCGGAGACGGCGAAGCCGATCTGGGTGCCCATGGCCAGGCCGGTGACCCGCACGCGCGTCGGGAACATCTCCGCGTAGAACGAGGGCCAGATGCCGTTGGCCATCGAGTAGAAGCACCCGGAGAGGACCGCGCCGAACAGGAAGATCAGCACCCAGTTCCCGGCCGCGACGGCGGCGAGGTAGGGGTACATCATCACGGCCGGGCCGAGCACGCCGGCGAGGAAGACCGGCTTGCGCCCGATCCGGTCGGCGACGCCGGCGGCGAGCGGGATCACGGCCAGGGCCACGGCGTTGGCGAGCACGGAGACCCACAGCATGGTCGAGCGCTCCAGCCCCACCACGGAGGTGGCGAAGGACAGCGACCAGACGAGGAAGACCACGTTGACGGTGTTGATCATGGCCGCCGCGGCGATGCGCACCACCGCGGTCTTGTGGTGCTTGAGCATCAGCGCGAGCGGGGTGGCCGGCTTCTCGCCGGGGACCGCGGCGCGGGACTGCTCGAAGGCCGGCGGCTCCTCGAGGCGGCGGCGGATCACCCAGGCCACGACCACGACCACGGCCGAGAGCCAGAACGGCACGCGCCAGCCCCAGCTGAACAGCTGCTCCTCGGTGAGCACGAGGGTGAAGGGGATGAACACCGCGGTGGCCAGCAGCGTGCCGAACTGGGTGCCCTGGAGGGTCCAGCTGGTCGTGAACGCCCGGCGGTGCTCGTCGGAGTGCTCGAGGGAGACGGAGATCGCGCTGGCCTGCTCGCCGGAGGCGGAGAGCCCCTGCACCACGCGGCACAGCACGAGCAGCGCCGGGGCCAGCATCCCGGCCTGGTCGTAGGTGGGCAGGCAGCCCACGGCGAAGGTCGCCCCGCCGATCAGGAACAGCGTCAGCATCAGCACGAACTTCCGGCCGTACCGGTCGCCCAGCGGCCCCAGGATCAGGGCCCCGAGCGGGCGGACCACGTAGGCCACGCCCACGGTCCCCATGGACAGCAGGATCGCCACGCCGGGGGCGGCGTCCTCGGGGAAGAACAGGTGGTTGAGCACCAGGGCGGCCGCGGTGCCGTAGACCGCGAAGTCGTAGTACTCCAGGGCCGAGCCGATCCAGCTGGCGAGAGCCGCCTTCTTCGGCGTCCTGGCGTGGGAGCCCGGGGGCGCGGTGGGGTTCATGTCGGGAGGTCCTCCGGTCGGGGCCTGGGGCGCACGGGACGGGCTCGGGGCCCGCGGGCCAGGGACGCCGGCGCCGCCGGGACCGTCCGCCGCTCCCGTCGCGGTCCGGGAAGCTCCTGGGCCGCGTTGCCGCATATTGGCAATGGTTGCTGTATAGTGAATACTAGAATGACGCAGGTCACAGCACGACGTCAAGGAGGCAGCAGATGGCAGCGGAACGCTCCGGCACGGTCGGCAAGGCGCTGCGCGTGCTCACCCTCCTCGGCGAGCACCCCGACGGGGCCACCGCCGGGCAGGTCGCGGAGGACGCCGGCTACCCGTTCAGCACGGCCTACCGGCTGCTGCACACCCTGGTCGAGGAGGAGTTCGCGACCTACGACCCCGGGGAGAAGCGCTACCGGCTGGGGCTGCGCGTCTACCAGCTCGGCCGGCGGGTCGCCCACCAGCGCGGCTTCGAGGGGACCGCCGCCCCGATCCTGCAGCGGCTCACCGAGCGCACCGGGGAGAGCTCGATCCTGGCGGTGCTCGACGGGGACCGGTTCCTGACCGTGCACAAGGTCGACGGCCCGCAGTTCCGCACGACCACCGACCCCGGCGACCGCGGCCCGCTGCACACCAGCGCGGTGGGCAAGGTCCTGCTGGCCTTCAGCGACGCCCCGGTGCGCGAGGAGCTGCTGGGGCGCATCGACCTGAGCCCGCGCACCGGGCACTCGATCACCGACCGCGCCGAGCTGCGCCGGCAGGTCGAGCGGATCCGCGCCCAGGGCTGGGCGGGGCAGCAGGAGGAGAACGACACCGGCATGGCCGCCCTCGGCGTGCCCGTGCTCGGCCCCGGCGGGCGGCTCGTGGCGGCCGTGGCCCTGGCCGCCCCGCTGTTCCGCAGCACCCTCGAGGGGCTGCAGGAGCGGCTGCCGGAGCTGCGGCAGACCGCCGAGGACCTGGCGCTGGAGCTGCCCTCCCGCCCCTGAGGCCACCCCGGGACACCCGCGCGACCGCCCGCCGCGCCCGCGGGCGCCCCGCACGACGACCCACCGCACCGACCCCGCACCATCCCGAGGAGCTTCCATGAGCACCGTGTCCGAGTCCTACCTGGTGGGCCTGATCGGCGAGGGCATCACCGCCAGCCTGACCCCGCCCATGCACGAGGCCGAGGCCGCCCACCAGGGCCTGCACTACCTCTACCGCCCCGTGGACCTGGAGGTCGCCGGCCGCCCGGGCACCGACGTGGGCGCGCTGCTGGCCGCGGGCCGCGACCTGGGCTTCAACGCCTTCAACATCACCCACCCGTGCAAGCAGCTGGTGCTGGCGCACCTGGACGAGGTCGCCCCGGAGGCCGCGGCCCTGGGCGCGGTGAACACGGTCCTGGTCCGGGACGGCCGGTTCGTCGGCCACAACACGGACCGCTCCGGTTTCGCCGCGGGCTTCCGCGCCGAGCTTCCGGGCGTCGCCACGGACACCGTCGTGCAGGTCGGCACGGGCGGGGCGGGGGCCGCCGTGGCCGCCGCGCTGCTGTCCGAGGGGGTCGCCACCCTGCACCTGGTCGACCTCGACCCGGAGCGCGCCGCCGAGCGCGCCGCGGCCCTGCGCACGATGTTCCCGGACCGGCAGGTGCTGGCCGCCGCCCCGGCCGAGCTGGCCGAGCTGGTCCCGGCAGCCGACGGCGTGGTCAACACGACCCCCGTGGGCATGCACCACCACCCCGGCACCCCCTTCGACCCGGCCCTGCTGGACGGCACCCAGTGGGTCGCCGACGTGGTCTACCTGCCCGTGGCGACCGAGCTGGTCACCGCCGCCCGCGCCGCCGGCTGCCGGGTGCTCGACGGCGGGCACATGGCCGTGGGCCAGGCCGCCGACGCCTTCGCCCTGATCACCGGGCGCCGGCCCGACCGGGCCCGGATGCGCGCGCACTTCCTGTCCCTGCTCGGCGAGCGCCGCCCCGCCCCCGCCGCCCGCTGAGCCGCGCCGCGGCGCACCCCGCCCGCGTCCCGCGACCCCCACGAGAAGGACCCCGCATGAGAACCTCCATCGCCACCGTCTGCCTCTCGGGCACCCTCGAGGAGAAGCTGCACGCCGCCGCGGCGGCCGGCTTCGACGGCATCGAGATCTTCGAGCAGGACCTCGTGGTCTCCCCCTCCTCCCCCGAGCGGATCCGGGACCTGGCCGCGGAGCTGGGGCTGGGCCTGGACCTCTACCAGCCCTTCCGCGACGCCGAGGGGGTCGGCCCGGAGCTGTTCCCGGCCGTCCTGCGCCGGGCCGCGGCGAAGTTCCGGCTGATGAACCGGCTGGGCACGGACACCGTGCTCGTGTGCTCCAACGTGGCCACCGCGACCGTGGACGACGACGCCGTCGCGGCCCGGCAGCTGCGGGCGCTCGGGGACCTCGCCGGGGAGCACGGCGTGCGCCTGGCCTACGAGGCCCTCGCGTGGGGCCGCTACGTCGACGACTTCGAGCACGCCCAGCGGATCGTGGAGCTCGCCGACCACCCGAGCGTGGGCACGTGCCTGGACAGCTTCCACATCCTCTCCCGCGGCTGGGACCCGGCCCCGATCGAGCGGATCCCGGCGGAGAAGATCTTCTTCGTGCAGCTGGCCGACGCCCCGCTGCTGAGCATGGACGTGCTCTCCTGGTCCCGCCACCACCGCGTCTTCCCGGGCGAGGGCGACTTCGACATGGTCGGCTTCATGACCCGGCTGGTGCGCTCGGGCTACGACGGGCCGGTCTCCCTGGAGATCTTCAACGACGCCTTCCGCCAGGCCGACGCCCGGCGCACCGCGGTGGACGGGCTGCGCTCGCTGCGCTGGCTCGAGGACCGGACCCGCCGGGCGCTGGCCGGGCAGCCGGTGCGGGACCGCCTGGAGCTGCAGGCCCTGCCCGCCGTGGCGGAGCCCGCCGGCTACGACTTCGTGGAGATCCGCACGGCCCGGCTCGGGGAGACCACGCGGCTGCTGCACCAGCTGGGCTTCGCCCTGGGCGGGCACCACCAGTCGAAGGAGCACGTCCAGGTGTGGGTGCAGGGGCCGGTGCGCGTCGTCGTCGTCGACGCCGTGCGGGAGGCCGCCCCCGGGGCCTCCCCCACGGAGATCGCGGCCCTCGGGTTCACGGTCGAGGACCCGGAGACGGCCGCGGACCGGGCCGCCCGTCTGCGGGCCCGCCCCGTCGAGCGCACCCAGGGCCCGGGCGAGCAGGTGCTGCGCGGGGTGCACGCCCCGGACGGCACGGAGATCTTCTTCTGCCGGGCGAGCCCGGACGGGGTGCCGCCGTGGCTGGGCGAGTTCGGCGCCGACGACGCCCTCGACCCCGCCGCCCTGGTCACGGGCGTGGACCACGTCAACATGGCCCAGCCCTGGCAGCACTACGACGAGGCGGTGCTGTTCTACACCTCGGTGCTGGCCCTGGAGGCCCAGCCGGCGCAGGACGTCCCGGGCCCGTCCGGGCTCGTGCGCAGCCAGGTGATGCGCTCGGCCGACGGCGCGGTGCGGATGCCGCTGAACGTGGCCCCGGCCGCCGCGGAGCAGGGCTCGTTCGTGGGCGCCGCCTACCCCGAGCACGTGGCCCTGGCCTGCTCGGACGTGGTCGCCGCCGCCCGCCGGGCCCGCCGCCGGGGCCTGGCCCCGCTGCCCGTGCCGCAGAACTACTACGAGGACCTGGTCGCCCGCTTCGACCTCGACGAGGCGTTCGTGGCCTCGCTGCAGGAGCTCGACCTGCTCTACGACCGGGACGCCGGGGGCGAGTTCCTGCACTTCTACACCGGGACCCTGGGCACCGTGTTCTTCGAGGTGGTCGAGCGCCGCGGCGGCTACGCCGGCTTCGGGGCGCCCAACGCGCCCGTGCGGCTGGCCGCGCAGTACCGCCGCTCGCACGAGCCCGTCGCCCGTCAGCGCCCTCCCCGTGGGGTCACGACCCCGGGATGATCAGCCCTCTGTCGAATCCGGCGGATCTGTGGTTGGCTCTCCCCATGGACGCCAACGAGATCATGGACCGCATCCGCCAGGCCCGCGACCACGCCCTGGAGCAGGAGAAGGAGGAACGGCAGCGCATCGCCGACGCCGACACCGCCGACAAGCAGAGTGCGGCGAGCGTGCGCCTGGCGACCCGCCAGGCCGTGCGCGAGGCCTTCGACGACATCCTCGGCGAGAGCTCCGACCCCGGCCAGGACGCCTGAGCCGCAGGCCCGCCCGAACGCGCGGCGGCCCCCGGAGCCCACGGGCTCCGGGGGCCGCCGCGTGCGCCGGGGCGGCTCAGAGATCGACGACCGCGCTGTCCCCCTGGACCCGCTTGCCGGTGGCCACCGACTTCACGAGGTTCGCGACCTGGGTGACCTTGCTGCCGCCCGGGGCGTCCCAGTACTCCGCCGTCTCGGCGTCGACCTCGACGATCACGTTGTCCGGGTTCTCGGGCCCGCCCTCGAGCCAGGCGGCGTTGAAGGTGTTCCACAGCTCCTCGATCTTGGCGACGTCGTCGACCACGCGGGCCGTGCCGGCCAGGGAGACCCAGGCGCCGTCCCCGGAGTAGGCGACGTTGACGGCGGGGCGCCGCAGCAGGCCCTGCACCTGGTCGGAGTGCCGCTCGGCGAGGAAGCGGACGGTGCCGTTGAAGTCCACCTCCTGGGTGGTCATCGGCTTGGCGACGATGCGCCCGTGGTCGTCGACGTGGCTGAGCAGCGCGATGCGGGTGCTCCTGATGATCTCGCGGACCTTCTCGACGTGCTCGGCGTGGTCGTGCTCGGTCATGGTGGATCCCTCTCCTCGGTCGGACCGTGTGCGGGATCGTCAGTCTACGGAGCATTCCGCCCCGCACAAGCCCGCACCGGTCTGCGACCATGGAACGGACGACGACGGAAGGTGGCCCCATGGACTTCGAGCTCGACCCGCAGGTGCGCGACGCGGTGGAGCACCCGGAGCGGACCGTGCGCGGACCCGAGGAGCTCCAGCTGAAGGTGCGCCTGGCCGGCGAGCCCGCCCGCCGCGCCCTGGCCGCCCACTGGGCGGGCCCCGGCCCCGCAGCGGAGGACGCCCCGCCGGAGACCCCCGGACAGGCCGCGCCGGGGACGGCGCAGGACCCCGCGCGGAACCCCGACCGGCTCGCGGCGGCCGTGCTCCTGGCCACCCTGTTCGACGACACCGCCCTGCTCGAGCGCGCCGCCCGCGCGCCGGGCGACTTCCCGGGCGCCCCCTCGGCCCCGCCGGAGGCGCTGCTGGGCTTCACCGGCGTGCCGGGCGCCCGCGCGGCCCTCGCCCCCGTCCTGGAGCGGCCCCTGCTGACGGGACTGCTGGAGTGGGCCACGCACCCCGTCCCCGACCGGCCCCCGATCGCGCTCGCCGAGGCGGCCCGCGACCTCGGGATCGACGACGACGACCGCGTCTACCGCGAGGTCCGCCGCCGCGTCCGGCGGATGCTGGCGCGCGAGCACGACGGCTCGGAGCCGCTGGAGCGATTCTCCGCCGTGCTCGAGGAGGCCGAGCGCCGCCCCCGGGAGCCCGGCCCGGCGCTGTCCGGCGAGGTGCTCCCCGGCACGGGCCCGGCCGGCGCCCCGCCGGCCGCCGGCGCGGGTCCTGGCGCCCCGCCGCAGCAGTGGGGGCCGGGCCCCGCCGGCCCCGGAGCGGCAGGCGTTCCCGGTCCGGCGGGCGGCCCCGGCGCACCGGGAGCCCCCGGCCCGTCCGGCCTCCCGGGCCACCCCGGCGCGCCCGGTGCCGCGGGCTCCCCCGGTGCGCCCGGCAGCCCGGGCTTCCCCCGCGGACCGGGCGGACCGGCGGGCGCCGGGATGCCCGGTCCGGGACAGCCCCCGGGCGACCCCTCGGACCGGAGCGGGCCGGGCCGGCCCGGCTGGCCCCCGCCGCACCCGGCGTGGGCGGAGGACGACGACCCCGCGGGCCTGAAGAACTGGGGCATCCTCGGGCTCGTGATCGTGGGCATCATCCTGCTGCTCGTGCTCCTGCTCTGAGCCGGCCGCGCACCGGGGTGCCCGGCGGCCGCGCCGTCCCGTCCGTGCCACCCCTCCGGCGCCGCCGTGCCGCGTGCCCCGCGCCGCCCCGCCGGGACACCGCCGGCACGGGGTTGACCCGCCGGTGACCGGGGCCGATCATCGGGTCTCAACGGGGCGCCGGACGCCCCGCGGCGCCGCCCGGTGCCGTTCCCCGGGCCGGCAGGGAGGCCTCCCGTGGACACCATCGACCTCGCGGACATCGCCCCCGGGACGACCCCGCTCGTGGGGGGCAAGGCCGCCGGCCTCGGCGCCCTCCTGCGCGCGGGCGAGCGCGTGCCGGAGGGCTTCTGCCTGACCACCGAGGCCTACCGCTCGGGCAGGGTGCCCGAGCGGGCGCTCCTGGCGGCCTACGAGCGCCTCGGCGGCGGCCCGGTCGCCGTCCGCTCCAGCGCCACGGCCGAGGACCTGCCCGGCGCCAGCTTCGCCGGCCAGCAGGACACCGTCCTCGGCGTGGTGGGCGGGGACGCGCTGCTCGCGGCGGTCCGGCGGTGCTGGGCGTCCCTGTCCGGCGAGCGGGCCGTGGCCTACCGGGCCGCGCAGGGCCTGGCGGACGAGGACCCGGCGATGGCCGTCGTCGTGCAGCGCATGGTCGAGCCGGTGGCCGCGGGGGTGATGTTCACGGCGAACCCGCTGACCGGCAACCGCACGCAGACCGTGGTCGACGCGGTCCCGGGGCTGGGCACCGGCGTCGTGGACGGCGCCGCGGAGACCGACCACTACGTGCTGCCGTGGGAGGGCCCGGACCCCGGGCAGCCGGGGCACGGGTGCCTGTCCGCGGACCGGCTGCGGGAGCTCCAGCAGGCGGGGCGGCGGGTGCAGCAGGCCCTCGGCGGCCCGCAGGACGTCGAGTTCGCCTGGGACGCGGAGGGCACGCTGTGGCTGCTGCAGTCCCGGCCCGTCACCACCCTCTTCCCGCTCCCGCCGGGGACCGACCCGGTGCACGGCGAGCCGCGCCTCTACCTGGAGGTCGGCCACATGCAGGGCCTGCGGCGCCCGGTCACCCCCATGGGCGTGTCCGTGCTGCGGGAGACGACCCGCCGCTGGCTGGGGGTCGTCGGCGTCGACGCCACGGCGGCCGGCCCCTTCCTCGTCGAGATCGGGGGCCGGCTGTTCACGGACCTCACCGGTTTCGTCCGCAGCCCGCGGCTGCGCTCCCGCGTCCCGGAGGCGGTGCGGGTCTACGGCCCGGCGGTGGCCCGGGGCGTGCGGCGCGTCCTGGACGACCCCCGCTTCGCGCCCCGTCCCGCGCCGCCCGGCGGGCGCGCGCTCTCCCCCGCCGCGACGGCGCGGCTGCTCCTGGCCGTGCTGCCCGCCTCGCTGCTCGGCGCGCTGCGGGCCCTGGCCCGGCCCGCAGCGGCCCGCGAGCGGGCGTTCCGCGAGCTCGAGCGGGTCCGCCGGCAGCCCCGGAGCGAGCCGGGGGACCCGGCGGAGCGGATCCGCCGCGCCGCCGGGCTGCAGGACGCGACGCTGACCGGGCCGATGATGCGCTCCCTGCCGCCGCTGTGGGCGGCGCTCCTCGCCCAGGGGGCGGCCGGCGGGCTGCTGCGCGGGATCCTGCGCCCGGGTGAGCTGAACGCGACCCTGCGGGGCATGCCCCACAACGTCACCACGCGGATGGACCTCGAGCTGTGGGACGTCGCCGTGGCCGCCCGGCCCCACCGCGAGCTGCTGCTGGGCACCGGTCCGGACGAGCTCGCCGCACGGTTCGCCCGCGGCGAGCTGCCCGAGTTCGGGCTGACGGCCTTCCTGGCGCGGTACGGGATCCGCGGCAGCGCCGAGATCGACGTGGGCTCCCCCCGGTGGGCCGACGACCCCACCCCGGTGTTCGCCGCGCTGGCCGGGTACCTGCGCGTGGGCGACCCGGAGCAGGCCCCGCCGGTCCGCTTCGCCCGCGCCGAGGCCGAGGCCGAGGCCGCCCTGGCGGGCCTCGTGGAGCGCGCGGCGCGCACCCGGCCGCTGCGGGCCCGGCTCGCCGGCGCCCTGCTGCGCCGCGGCCGGGAGCTGGCCGGGCTGCGCGAGCTGCCCAAGTTCCTCTGGCTGAGCCCGCTGGCGGAGGTGCGCCGCCAGCTGCTCGCCGCGGGGACCGCGCTGGCCGGGCGCGGCCTGCTGGAACGCCCGGAGGACATCATGTTCCTCACCCTGGACGAGGCCCTCGGGGCCGCCCGGGGCGCGGACCTGCGCGCGGCGGTGGCCGGCCGGCGCCGGGAGCACGACCGCGAGGCCCGGCGGCGGCAGGTCCCCGGGCTGCTGCTGTCCGACGGCACGGACCCGATGGCCCTGCCCGACGACGGCGCCCCGGGGCACGGCCCGGACGTGCTGGTCGGGCAGCCCGCCGCCACCGGGGTCGCGACCGGTCCGGTGCGGATCGTCCACCACCCCTCCGAGGCGCGGCTGGAGCCCGGCGACATCCTCGTCGCCCCGACCACCGACCCGGGCTGGACCCCGTTGTTCCTGACCCTCGGCGGGCTCGTCACGGAGACCGGCTCCCCGATCGCCCACGGCCCGACCGTGGCCCGCGAGTACGGCATCCCGGCCGTCATCTGCGTGCCCGGGGCCACCACCCGCCTGACCGAGGGCCAGGTGGTGACCGTCGACGGCGCCGCGGGGCTGGTCCGGCTCCACGGCGCGGAGGTCCCCGCCGGCCGGGACCCGTGACGCCCGCGCCCCGGGCGCCCCCGCCGGCGGCCGGGGCCGGCTCAGTCGCGCAGGGTCTCGGCGGGAGCGACCCCGTAGCGCTGCCGGTAGGCGGCGGCGAAGCGGCCGGTGTGCCCGAACCCCCAGCGGGCGGCGATGCCGGTGACGGTCTGCCCGTCCGCGGGATCGGCGGCGCGCAGGTCGGCGTGGGCGGCCTCCAGCCGCAGGGCCCGCAGGTGCGCCAGGGGCGTGGTGCCGAGCTCGCGGCGGAAGGCCACCTGCAGCCCGCGCGGGCTCAGCCGTGCCGCCTCGGCGATCTCGGGCAGCCCGATCGGCTCGGCCAGGTGGGCCTCCATGAAGGCCACGGCCCGGCGCACCCCGGCCGGTGCGGGGCGGGACGCGGTGGCCGGGGCCGGCTCGTCCTCGAGGAACGTGGAGGGGAAGGCGTGCAGCAGCGTCGTGGCCAGCGACCGGAAGGCCTGGTCGCGCAGCAGGGGGGCGGCCATCGCCTCGTCGTGCTCGAGCTGGACCTGGCGGAAGTGGGCGACGGCGGCGTTCCAGTAGCGGGCCATCCCGGCGCTGACCGGGGCGGAGCCGGTGAACCGCAGCCGGAAGCGCTCGGTGCCCCGCAGGCCGGCGGCCAGGGCCTGCAGGCGCTCGAGGTCCAGGGTCACGGTGCGCAGGTCCAGGTCGTCCCAGCGGCACGTGTAGGGGCGCACGGGCAGCAGGAAGGGCGCGGGCGTGGGCCGGGTGGGGGTCCCGTCGGTGAAGACGAGCCGCCCGCCCAGCAGCTGGGCCACACGCACCGTGCCGGTGGCGTCGATGCGGGCGGTGGCCATGACCCCGCCCAGCCGGGCGCGCTCGAGGCTGACGTCCGCCGCGGAGCGGACCTCCTGCTGGAGACGGAACGGCACGTCCTCGGAGACCTGCATCTGGCCGGCCGTGTAGACCCGCTCGAGCACGGCCAGTCCCTCGGCCGGGTCCTCCGTGCGCACGCGCAGCCGCTCCACCGGGGGCCGCGCGCCGGCGGAGCCCTGCGGGCCGCGCGCGGCGGCGCCCTGCGGGCCGGTGGTGCCCCCGGCGCAGGCGGTGGCCCGGGCCGCGGCGCGCGCATGGGCGCGGTCTCCGGGGTGCGGCGGGTGCGGGACGGACGGCGGCGGGGTGACGGTCACGGGAGTCCTCCGGGCATGACAGAAGCAGGGGCCGCCTGCTTGACCGATGACCAGCACTCTAGGCCCGGTCGGGCCGGGCAACGAAACGCGGCGCCTCCGCGGTGCGCCCCGGGGGTGCGCTTCCCGGCCGAGTGTGCGTAATGTGGCTTCACAGACTGGATGAAGGTCAGGACCGTGGTGCCGGCAGCGGCGCCGGCCGAGGACGAGGAGGGCGTCGTGGCGATCGAGGTGCCGATGGACCGGCCGGAGACCGGCGCGCTCGTCCTGCGCCCGGCCCGGCTGTCCGACATGTTCCTGCTGATGGACCTCGCCGACCAGGTCGGCTACCGGATCGACCCGGAGTGGATCCGCGCCCGGCTCGACGCCGACGCCGCGTGGGAGGCCCACGCGGTGGCCACGGTGGCCGACGTCCCGGTCGCCGCCGCGCACCTGTACCTGCTGCCGCCGGACCACCCGCGCAAGCCGGCGTGGGCGCGGCTGACCGCGCTCGTGGTGGACGAGGACCACCGCGGCGCCGGCTGCGGGAGCGCCCTGCTGGGGCACTGCGAGCAGCTGGCCCTCGACCGCGGGGCCACCGTGCTGGAGATCGCCGTCCCGCCCCTGCGCCACCCGATGGACGCGTTCTGGCGCGACCACGGCTTCGGCGTCCTCCCGCCCGCGCAGCACGCCAAGCAGCTGCACCCCGCCTGAGCGGGGCACCGGGCGGGCCGGGCTCAGGCGCGCGGGGTGCGCTCCCGCAGCAGCCACTGGGCGAGCGCGTCCAGGGCGATGCCCAGCAGGCCGATGACGAGGATGACCACGAGCATCTCGTCGTAGGCCAGCCGGTCGCGGGCGTTGAGGATCTCGTAGCCCAGGCCGCTGCTGACCCCGAGCATCTCGGCCGGGACGATGACCACCCACGCGATGCCCAGCGCCAGGCGCACCCCCGTCATGACGAACGGGCGCACGCCGGGCAGCACCACCGTGCGCAGCTGCTCCCACGGGGTGGCCCCCAGCGTCCGGGCGACCCGCAGGTGCAGCGGGTCCATGGCCCGCACCCCGGCGGCGGTGTTCATGGCGATCGGCCACACCGCGGCGGCGGCCACGAGGAAGACCACCGGGGCGTTGCCCACCCCGAACAGGGCCACGGCCACCGGCGCCCAGGACAGGGGCGAGACCATGCGCAGGAACTGCACCACCGGCGCGGAGGTCCAGCGGAAGCGGCGGTAGGCGCCCAGCAGCAGCCCCAGCGGCACCCCGAGCGCGGTGGCCAGCCCGAGCCCGCACAGCAGGCGCCAGAGGCTGGTCGCCCCGTCCTGGAGCACCACGCCGCGCTCGAGCAGGGACGCGGCCGCGCCGGGGATCCGCTCGGGCTGGAACGCGGCGATCATCGTGGAGGCCCCCGCGGCGGCGTGGGTGAACGCCCACCACACGGCCACGGTCACGGCCAGCCCGAACAGCCCCCAGACGAGGCCGGCGCCGCGGGCGCCGGCGCGGCGGGGGCGCGGCGGGGCCGCCCCGGGCCGGGTGCGGCCGGGGGCGGCCGGGCGGGAGGCGTCGAGGTCGGCGGGCCCGGCGGGTCGCGGTGTGCTCATGGGCGGATCTCCTCGGTGCGGGTCGTGCCGGTCAGCCCGAACACGCCCAGGCCGCCGGCGCGGGCGATGCTGCGGGTGACGAGCGTGTCGTCGACGAGCTCCCGGTGGGCCCGGGCCGGGTCGAGCCCGGCGAGGAACCCGGCCGGGGCGTCGACGACCGTCTCCTGCATGGAGCGCACGAGCTCCTCGGTGAAGCTCGCGTACGGGAAGGGGCGGAAGTCCAGGCGCTCCCCGTGCCAGGCGGGGTGCTCCAGCGCACCGGCGTGGGCGGCGGCGTCGTAGGTGAGCGCCTGCAGGATCACGGGCTTGGGCTGGGGCAGGTAGTCCCGGGCCAGGGCCGCGGCGGTCTCGGGGCGGTTGCCCCGCGCCCAGGCCTGGGCGCGCACGAGGGCGTCCATGAACCCGCCGGCGGCCCCGGGGCGGTCGCGGATCAGCTCCCCGCGCAGCATGGTCACGCAGCAGGCGTGGTCGCGCCACACGTCGCCGAGGAAGCGGTGGATGTGCCCCACCTCCCGCGCCTCGGCGGCGGCGTTGAACGGGTCGGCGACCACGTAGCCGCCGATCACCCCGTTGTTGAGCGCCGGGAGCATGTCGGCCGGGGCCATGGGCAGCAGCGCCACGGTGCGGTCCCGGGCCGAGGGGGCCTCGCGCATCACGGGGGTGAGCCCGGCCGCGCGCAGCATCTTCTGCACGACCACGTTGTGGATCGACCACCAGGCGGGGATCGCCACGGACTCCCCCGCGAGCTCGCCCAGCTCGGCCACGTCCGGGCGCACGGTCAGGGACGAGCCGTTGGTGTGGTTCCACGCGGTGATCCGCACGTCGGCGCCGAGGCCGTAGCGCATGTACAGGGCCATGGGCATGAGCATGTGGATGGCGTCGACCTTGCCGGCCACGAACGCCTCGGACAGCGAGGCCCAGCTGCGGAACAGGACGGGCTCGGCGACCGGCACGGCGGCGTCGTCGTAGTAGCCGTTGGCGTGGGCCACGAGCAGCGGGGCGGCGTCGGTGATGGGCAGGTAGCCGATCCGCACGGGGCGGTCCCCGCCGGAGCGGTCCTCGCGGGCCGTGGCGGCGTAGAGGCTGCCCGCGCCCCAGCCCAGCCCGGTCAGCGCGGCGGCGCCGACGCCGGCGCGCAGCACGGTGCGCCGGTCGGGCAGCCGGTCGGCGCGGCCGGGGGCGCTCATATCTCCCAGGCCCCGCCGGCGGCGTCGGTGCCGCGGTAGTGGGCGAGGATCTGCTCGGCGGTCGCGCCGTCGCGGGCGGGGACCCACTGGCGGGTGAACCCGGCGGGCCCGCCGAAGAAGCCGATCCGGTCGCCGAGGACCAGGGCCTCCTCGACGTCGTGGGTGACGAGGAAGACCGTCAGGGACAGCTCCCGGACGAGCCCGCGCAGCCACTGCTGCAGGTCCTGGCGGGTCGCGGGGTCCAGGGCGCTGAACGGCTCGTCGAGCAGCAGCACGTCCGGGCGCACGGCGAGCGCCCGCCCCACGGACACGCGCTGGGCCTGCCCGCCGGAGAGCTCCTGGACGGGGGTGCGCGCGAGCTCGGCCAGCCCGAGGATCCCGAGCAGCTCGTCCACGTGCGCCTCGTCGAAGCGGTCCCGGTTGCGCCGGTAGCGGCCGCCGAGGGCGATGTTGGCGCGCACCGAGAGCCAGGGGAACAGGCCGGGGTCCTGGAAGACCACGGCCAGGCGCTCGTCGGGGTCGCCGAACTCGACCGTGCCGCGGTCGAGGGGCTCGAGCCCGGCGATGGCCCGCAGCAGCGTGGACTTGCCGGAGCCGCTGGGCCCGAGCACGGCGAGGGTCTCCCCCGGGTGGAGGGTCAGGTCCACGCCGTCGAGGGCCGGGGCGGCGGCGCCGGGGTAGGTCTTGTGCACCCCGCGCACGCGCAGCGCGGGGCGGTCGGGGCTCAGCCGAGCCGGCGCAGTTCCCACCGCAGGTGTCCTTCCGTGGGCGACTGGACGGGCAGGAACGCGGCCTCGCGGGCGCGCCGGGCGGTGGGCGAGGTCATCGCGTAGCCGCGCCCGCCGACGACCTTGCCCTCGAGGCGGGTGGCGCGCCCGGTCAGCAGGGCGGCCTCGAGGCGCAGGCCCAGCAGGTCCCGGGGGTCCTGCTCCCGGGGCCGGCCGGCCATGCGCACGAGGTCGGCGCGCAGCCGGCGGTGCTCCGCGACGGCGTCGTCGAGCTCGTCGCGGAAGACCTCGGCCACGCCCTGCAGCGCGGCGGCGGCGGCCTCGAGGGCGGCGGCCGAGAGGCCGAGGCAGAAGGCGCTCTGCAGGAGCAGGAAGGGCCCGCGCACCGCGGCGAGGAACGCGGGGACGTCCTCGGTGAGCACGTCCGCTGCGGGGTCCACGGGCACGCTCTCGAGCACGAGCACGCCCGAGGCGGTGGCGTCGAGGGCCATGAGGCCTTCGAGCGGGCGCACCCGCACGCCGGGGGCGGAGGTGCGCGTGCGCACGATCACGTGCCGGCCGTCCTCGCGCACGGCGGGCAGGACGACGACGGCGTCCGGGTAGAGGTTGGACGCCCACGGGACGGTGCCCTCGAGCACGTGGGCCCCGTCGCGGCGGCCCAGCGTCACGGGGATCTCCCCGATCCCAGCGGCGTGCTTGAAGGCCGGGGCCATCGCGGAGCACCCGGGCAGCTCGCCGGTGCGCACGGCCTGCGGGACCGGGGTGCCCGTGGCGTGCAGGTACTCGAGGGCGACCCGGTGGGCCCACAGGGAGAAGGCGGTCGCGGTGCACTCGAGGGCGAGGTCGTGCACGACCGCGGCCTGGGTCAGGAGGGAGCCCTCGAGGCCGAGGTCGAGCAGGCCGGCGGCGCCCAGCTCGCGCAGAGTCTCGAAGGGGGAGGTCCCGGCGGTGTCGACCGCCCGCGCCCGGGCGGCGGCGAGCTCGCGCACGAGCCCGTGCTGCGGGTAGCCGGTCAGCGGCGCGGTGATCTCCTCCGGGGCGGGCGCGGCCGCGGGGGCGGGCTGGGACATGGTGCTCCGTTCGGGGCGGGAGGGCGTGCGGGAACGACGACGGCGGCCCTCCGGACGCGGTGGGCCGCCGTCGGCGGGCAGGTGCTGCCGGGGAGTCAGACGGAGAGCTTGAACATCCGGTCGAACGGGGTGCCGACGGCGGCGCGGGCGCGCTCGACGGCGTCCTCGTCGGGGGCGTTGTAGAAGCACAGGCACTTGGCGGTGTCCTCGCGCACGTAGGTGCGCAGGAAGGAGACCTCGGGGACCTCGGCGTACTTCGGGGAGTTGGCCTTCTTGCGGGCCAGGTACTGCTCCATGGTGATCTCGGCGGGGATGTCCCACTCGACGAGGAAGTCGGTCTGGCCCTTCAGCTGCTTGAGGTCCTCGAGCTCGGCGCCGACGAGGCGGACCTCGTCCGGGCCGGTGACCTCGGTGACGGACCCGCCCAGGGCCTCGCGGACCGTCTCGGCGAGCCCCTCGGGGCTGCCGGCCTCGACGATCACGAACACGCGGCCGAGGTCGGCGGTGACCTGGGACTCGATGAGCTCGGCGCCGGTCCCGGCCACGGCGGTGGACACGGCGTCCAGCAGCGGGCGGACGGCATCTTTCTCGGCGGCGGCGGGGGCGAGCTCGATGAGGTACAGCGACATGGGGGCTTCCTTCCGGGTGGCGGGCTTCCGGGCGGCGGGGCCCTCTGGGATCGGCCCCGACCGGCCCGGACGGGCTCTGACTCCCAGGCTAGGGAGGAAAGCCGCCCCGGCCACGGGTTTCGTCACGCTTCGTCACACAGCGGGCGCGCCCGGCCCGTCCCTTGACGGACGGGCATCGCGCAGTGCCGGGAGGTCCGTCGTGCCGCCGGCGGACGGGTCACCGGCGGGCGGGTCGCCGGCGGGCGGGTCGCCGGCGGGCGGGTCGCCGGCGGGCGGGTCGCCGGCGGGCGGGTCGCCGGCGGGCGGGTCGCCGGCGGGCGGGTCGCCGCTCACCGACGCTTAATGCTTGCTTGGGAAAGTATTTTTCGGCTATCCTCAGGGACACATCAACAAGCGGCGCGGCCCCGTCGTCGCCCCCGGACCAACCAGGACGGACGCCTCCCATGCCGATCTTCCCCCAGCACCCCAGCCCCGAGTCCCTGCGGGCCCGCCCCGCGGAGGACCTCCTCTCCCCCGCCACCCGGATGGGCGCGGTGGAACTGCTGGTCGCCGACCTGGACGCGACGCTCGACTACTACACCCGCGGCGTGACCCTCGAGGTGCTCGAGCACGCCGGGGACACCGCCGTCCTCGGCCGCGACGGGCGCACGATCGTGCGGCTGCGCCAGGTCACGGAGCTGCCCCCGGCCCGGCGCGGGCAGGCCGGGCTGTTCCACACCGCGGTGCTGTTCGAGGACGAGGCGGCCCTCGCCGCCGCCGTCGCCTCGGTCGCCACGGCCTTCCCCGGCTCCTTCACCGGCAGCGCCGACCACCTCTACAGCCAGGCCTTCTACTTCGACGACCCGGAGGGCAACGGCGTGGAGCTCTACGCCGACCGCCCTCGCGAGACCTGGCGGCGCGAGGCCAGCGGGCTGCTGACCCTGGCCACCAACCCGCTGGACCCCAACGCCTTCCTCGGCGAGCACCTGCCCGGGGCGGCCCCGGCGACCCGCACCGCACCGCCGGCCACCCTGGGCCACGTGCACCTGCAGGTCGGGGACATCGCCCTGGGCCGGCAGTTCTACGTCGACGTGCTCGGCTTCGAGGTCATGAGCGACATCGGCTCGGCCCTGTTCGTCGCCGCCGGCGGCTACCACCACCACCTCGCGCTCAACACCTGGAACAGCGCCGGGGCCGGGCCCCGCGCCGCCTCCCTGGGCCTGGGCCGGGTGAACATCGACCTGCCGGGCGCCGAGGACGTCGCCGCCCTGCAGGAGCGGCTGGCCCACCACGGGGTGGCGACCCGCCACGACGGCGCGGTGCTGCGCTTCGAGGACCCGTGGCGGACGCTGGTGGAGGTGGCCGCGGCGGCCTGACCCGCCCCGCACCTCACCCCCCTCTCCTCCCTCCCCCACCGCGAGGGGCGGCGTTCGGCGGCTTCCGGGAGCGGAAACCGGCCGAACGCCGCCCCTCGGGGTGGGGGCCGGCGCTCCGCCTCACTCGTGCCGGGACGCCTGGGCGCGCAGCACCGCGGCGACCTGCCGCTGCCACCGGGCCCGCAGCTCGGCGGCCCGGCCGCCCCCGGTCCGGGACCGCCCCGGCCCGTGGACGGCCCAGAAGCCCTCGCCGGTCCACGTGAAGCGGGGCCGGCGCTTGGCGAGGAAGGCCTGCTGACCGATCCGGGCGTCGGGCCCGTCGCGGACCTCGCGGAACAGCGCCTCGGAGACCGGGTCCCGGCCGAAGGCGTCGGCCTCGTCGTCCGCGTCCTCGGCGAGGGCGAGCCGGACGAGGTGCTTGTGGGCCTGCACGCTCAGCTGGGAGCGCTGGGCCAGCCCGGTGACGACCTCCTCCAGCGCGGCCTCGAACTGCTCGTCGGCCACGACGCGGGTGAGCATCCCCCACGCCTCGGCCCGGTCGGCGGGCACGGTGTCCCCGGTCAGCAGCAGGGCGGAGGCCACGGCGGGGCCGACCAGGCGCACGAGGCTGCGCACCCCGGAGGCAGGGAAGACGATGCCGATGCGGGCGGGGGTGAGCCCGATGCGCAGCGACGCGGCGGCGATGCGCAGGTCGCAGGCCCCGGCGAGCATCCACGCCCCGCCCATGCAGAACCCCTCCAGCGCGGCCACGGTCGGCTTGTGCACCTGCGCGAGGGCCGCCTCGGCCTCGGTGAGCAGCCCGCCGCGGGGCAGGCCCGAGCCGGCTTCGCCCAGGCAGTCGAAGACCTCGCCGATGTCGGCCCCGGCGGAGAACACCCCGCCGGCCCCGCGCAGGCCGATGACCTTCACGGCCGGGTCTGCGTCGAGCTCGTGGAGCAGGCCGGGCAGGGCCGCCCACATGGCCGGGGACAGGGCGTTGCGCCGTTCGGGTCGGTCCAGGACGATCCACGCGGTGGGGCCGTCGTGGCGGACCGTCAGGGTGCCGGGGGCCACCTCGGGCAGGGACTGGGCGGTCACCGGATGGCCTCCGTCGCCGGGGCGGCGGCGCCGAGCCAGCGGCGCACGGTGTCGCCGTGCTCGTTCAGCACGGGCGGGGCGGTGTGCTCGCGGCGGGTCGTCTCGGCCGCGTCGCCCGGGGCGAAGAACCGCACGGGCGAGCCGGGCAGCTCGACCCTGCCGAGCACGGCGTGGTCCACGCCCACGAGCAGCCCCTGGGAGCGGACCTGCTCCCAGGCGTAGACCTCGTCGAGGGTCCGCACCTTCCCGGCGGGGATGCCGAGCTCCGCGAGCCGCGCGAGCAGCTCCCCGGGTCCGTGGGCGGCGAAGGCCTCCTCGACCGCGGCGATCACCGCGGCGCGGTGCCGGACCCGGTCGGCGTTGGTCGCGAACTCCGGGCGCTGCGCGTCGATCCCGAAGGCGGTGGCGAAGGTGCGCCACAGCTTCTCGCTGCCCACGCTGATCTGCACCCTGCCGCCGCGGCAGGCGAACAGGCCGTAGGGGGCGATCGAGGGGTGGTGGTTGCCCTGCGCCGCGGGCACCTCGCCGGCGACCGTGGCCCGGGTGCCCTGGAAGGCGTGCACACCGACCACGGAGGAGAGCAGGGAGGTGCGCACGACCTTCCCCTCCCCGGTGCGGGTGCGCTCGTGGAGGGCGGCGAGCACCCCGTAGGCGCCGTTCATCCCGGCCAGCAGGTCGGCGATGGGCACCCCGACCCGCTGCGGGTCCTCGGGGCCGGAGCCGGTGAGCGACATCAGCCCGGCCTCGCCCTGGACGATCTGGTCGTAGCCGCTGCGGGCGGCCTCCGGGCCGTCGTGGCCGAAGCCGGTGATCGACAGGACGACCAGCCGCGGGTTGAGCCGGTGCAGGGTCTCGACGGAGAAGCCCAGGCGGTCGAGGACGCCGGGGCGGAAGTTCTCCACGAGGACGTCGGCGCGCTCGATGAGGCTGCGCAGGGTCCAGGCGCCGTCCTCGGACTTCAGGTCGAGGACGATCGACTCCTTGTTGCGGTTGCAGGACAGGAAGTAGGTGGCCTGCGGGTCGTCCTCGGGCCCGACGAACGGGGGACCCCAGCCGCGGGTGTCGTCGCCCGTCCCCGGGGTCTCGATCTTCAGGACGCGGGCCCCGAGGTCGCCGAGCATCATGGCGGCGTGCGGGCCGGCCAGTGCCCGGGAGAGGTCGACGACGGTCGTGCCGGTGAGGGGTCCCTGGTAGGTGGTGGTCGCGGTGGAGGTCATGGTGCGGTCTCGGCTTTCGTCGGAGGACGGTGGAAGCGGGGGGCGGCGGGCGGTCACAGCCAGCCGGGGGCGACCATCACGCCCCAGGCCAGCAGCGGCCCGACCACCACGACGCCGGTCGCGTAGACGAGGATCTTCCTGTAGAAGACGTCGCGGTCGACGTCGGCCGGGGCGTTGGCCAGGACCAGGGCACCGTTGGTGGAGAACGGGGAGACGTCGACGATCGTGGAGGCCACCGCCAGCGCGCAGATCAGGCCGGTGGCCCCGACGTCCCCGGCCAGCAGGAACGGGACGGCCAGCGGGATGAGGGCGGCGAGGATCGCGGTGGAGGAGGCGAAGGCGGAGACGACGGCGCCGATGTAGCAGATCAGCAGGGCCGCCAACAGGGGCATGCCCATTCCCGCCACGCCGTCGGAGACGTACTCGATGGTGCCGGCCTCCTGGAGGACGCCGACGAAGGTGAGCATTCCGCCGAGCAGCAGGACGGTGGACCAGTCGATCTTGTTGACCGCGCCCTTCTGGGCCTTCGGGGAGAGCAGGGCGAGGACCACGGCCACGGTGATGGCGACGAATCCGACGTCGACGCCGAAGCCCAGGGCGACCACGGCCAGCACGGCCAGGCCCAGGATCGTGGCGATCTGGGGGAACTGGACCGGGCCGGTCCCGGCCGGGGCGGGCGGGGCGGAGGAGCCGGCGGGGTCGCGGGGGCCGTACATGCCGGAGCCGAAGCCCTTGAAGTCGACGTCCTTGCCCCCGGCGTGGGCCACGGCGACCTTGCTGCGGGACATCCGCGCCTCGGCGGCGCGCTCGACGAAGTCCTCGGCGCGGGAGGAGGCGAGGCCCTTGCCGCCGAGTGCCACGAAGAGCACGACGGCGATGAGCAGGTTGAAGACCAGGCTGGAGAGGAACACGGCGGTGGGGCTCACGTCCAGGCCGGCCTCGGCGACGATGCCGTTGACGGTCACGCCGTAGACGGCGATGGGCGAGAACCCGCCGCCCTGAGCGCCGTGGATGACCATCATGCCCATCATCAGCGCATTGATCCGGTACTTGGCGGCGAAGCTCAGTGCGATGGGCGCGATGATCGCCACCGCGGCGGGGGACAGCGCGCCCACGGCGGTGATGACCGCGGTGATGAAGAACATGATCCACGGGATGAGGGCCACCCGGCTGCCCACGAGCCTGACGGCACCCTGGACCAGCAGGTCCACCGTGCCGTTCTTCTGCGCGATGGCGAACAGGTAGGTGACGCCCACGATGGTGAGGAACAGCCCACCCGGGAACGCCTCGAGGATCTGGTCGGTGTCCATGCCGAGGACGAACACGCCGAGCACGAACGCGCCGACGAAGGCGAGGGCGCCCATGTTGACCGGCAGGACGGTGGCGACGACGAACATCGCCGCCAGGACGACGATGGAGAGCACTTCAGGGCCCATGGGGGTTCCTTCGGACGGAGGGATGTCCCGGGCCGAGCGGCTCAGGACGGTGAGTGGCGTGGGTCACACGCCGAATTTTGGACTAGCCAATAGGACACTGGGACACCTTGTCAATAGGAGAGCTAGGATGGGCCGGAAGGGGGCGGCCGGCCTCCTCGGCGGAGGGCCGGACCCTCCGCCCCGGGAGGCGAAGGAGGACCGATGGCCGTGGCGGGCAGGCTCGACCGGATGGAACGGCCGCGGCTGTACGAGCAGGTCGTCGAGCGGCTGCTCGACCACGTGATCGACCAGCAGCTCGAGCCCGGGGACCGCATGCCCCCCGAGCGCGACCTCGCCGAGAGCCTGGGGGTCTCCCGGGCGACCGTGGCCCAGGCGCTCGTGGCCCTCGAGGTGCTCGGGGTCATCGACGTGCAGCACGGCAGCGGGGCGGTGCTGCGCTACCGCCCGTCCAACGCCGCGGTGCTGCGCGGACTGCGGGAGCACACGAACCGCCTGCCGGACATCGTGGACGCGCGCAGCGCCGTCGAGACGAAGATCGCCGCCCTGGCCGCCGCGCGCCGCACCGAGGAGGACCTCGAGCGCATCGAAGCGGCGCTGCACCTCATGGCCGAGGACATCGACGCGGGCGGCCGCGGCCTGAAGGGGGACGAGCAGTTCCACGCGGCGGTGACCGCCGCCGCGCACTCCTCGGTGCTGGCGCGGATGATGACGCAGATCTCCGACCTGGTGCGGGAGACCCGCCTCGAGTCGCTGAGCCAGGAGGGCCGCCCGGAGCGCTCCCTGGAGTCGCACCGGGCCATCGTCGAGGCCGTGCGCGAGCGCGATCCCGCCCGGGCCGCCCGGGCCATGGAGGAGCACATCGAGCTCGTCTCCGACGTGGCGGTGCTGCGCCCCGAGTAGCACCGCCCGGCACGGCTCCGCCGGACCGCGAGGGGCGGCGTTCGGCGGCTTCCGGGAGCGGAAACCGGCCGAACGCCGCCCCTCGGGGTGGGGAGCCGGGGCGGGTGCGGCTCAGATGGCCTCGAGGAACTCCCCGATGTTCTCCCACGTCCAGCCCTTGCAGCGGGCCGAGCCCATCACGGTGGGCTTCACACGGTGCTGGGTCTCCATCCACAGCCCCAGCAGGGGCTTCCTCTCGGCGACGGCGCAGCGGATCGGCCACAGCGCCTCGTCCGAGGTCTCGGTGTAGCCGCCGATCAGGGCGATCACGCCGTCGGACTGCCGCACGCGGTCGCGGACCTCGCGCTGCCAGTCCTCGTCCGGTGCGTCCTCCTCCGGCGGGCCGAGAAAGCGGGCCGTGGCCCCCGCACGGGACCACTGCGTGGTGAACAGTCCCCGGTACAGCTCGTCCTCCGCGGCGCACGCCAGGTACACGGTCTTGGGCTCCATTGCCGCCGACCCTCCTTGCATGGTCAAGCATCTACAGTGACGCGCCTCACGGTATCCGGCGCACGCCCCTGTCCGGCAGTCGGCTACGCTCCGTGACCTCCCGGGCCGCGCGCAGCGGCTCCACGTTGCGCCCGGTGACATGGAGCCACTCCCCGCCCACCCCACCGCGCTCCGCCCGCACGCCGGCCGCGAGGAGCGGCGTTCGGCGGCTTCCGGGAGGGGAGAACCGCCGAACGCCGCCCCTCGCGAGCAGGAGAGGAGTCGCGAGGGAGGGAACCGGGACGTCACCCGCGCGGGAGCTCCTGTCCGGTGTGCTCGAGCCAGGCGAGCACCCCGCCCTCGAGGTGGCGCACGGTCTCCTCCCGGCCCGCGAAGGCGGGGCGCAGCGCCGCGAGCGCCCGGGCCGATCGGGTCCCGGCCTGGCAGTGGAGCACGAGGTCGGTCCCGCGCGCCGCGGGCGGGAGGGCAGCGGGGCCGTGGTCGAGCAGCTCGGCCAGGGGGACGTGCACGGCACCGGGGACGGCGGCCAGCTCGCGCTCCCACCCCTCGCGCACGTCGACGAGCGCGAAGGCGGTCCGGCCCTGCTCCCGGCGCGCCAGCAGCCCGGCCAGCTCGGCGGCGGAGAGGCTCTCGGCGGTGGCCGGCCCGGCATCGGCCGCGGGCACGCCGCAGGAGGCCTCGGCGGCGGCGACCGCCGTGACGGGGGCGGCGGCGGGGTCGGCCGCGAGGCGCAGCTCGCGCCAGGTCATGGCCAGGGCGTCGTGCAGCAGCACCCGCCCGAGCAGGGGCTCCCCGGCGCCGGTGACGAGCTTGACCGCCTCGGTGGCCATGACCGCGCCGATCGTGCCCGGCAGGGCGCCGATCACCCCGCCCTCGGCGCAGCTGGGCACCTCCCCGGGGGCCGGGGGCTCGGGGTAGAGGTCGCGGTAGGTGGGCCCGCGCCCGGCCCAGAAGACGCTGACCTGCCCCTCGAAGCGCAGGATCGAGCCCCACACGCACGGGATCCCGGCCAGTGCGGCGGCGTCGCTGACCACGTAGCGGGTCGCGAAGTTGTCGGCGCCGTCGACCACGAGGTCGTAGCCGGAGAACAGCGCGACCGCGTTGTCCGCGTCCAGCCGCACGGGGTGGGTGCGCACGTGCACGCCCGGGTCGAGCCGGGCGACGGCCTCGGCGGCGGAGTCGGCCTTGGGCCGGCCGACGTCCGCCGTGCCGTGGAGCACCTGGCGCTGGAGGTTGCTGAGCGCCACGACGTCGTCGTCGACGATCCCGAGCACCCCCGTCCCGGCGGCGGCGAGGTACTGCAGGACCGGGGCGCCCAGTCCCCCGGCGCCGACCACGAGCACGCGGGCGCGGCGCAGCCGCCGCTGCCCGAGGGGCCCGACCTGGGGCAGGGCGAGGTGGCGGGCGTAGCGCTCGAGCTCGGCGCGGGTCAGCTCGGGGCCCGGGTCCACGAGCGGGGGCAGCGGGCTCACCGGGGCTCCCCCACCGGGGACCGGTCCCCGGCCGGGACCCCCGCGGGATCGGCCGGACCGGGGTCGAACGGATCCGCGCCGATCCGCCCGGCCTGCGGGGAGGAGGCGACGGCGGCGTGGCGGCGGGCGGGGATCCGCCCGGCGGCCGCCGCGAGCCGGCCCGCGGTCACGGCGTGGCGCATCGCCGTGGCCATGGCCACCGGGTCCTGGGCCCGGGTGACGGCGCTGGCCAGCAGCACGGCGTCGCAGCCGAGCTCCATCGCCAGGGCGGCCTCGGAGGCGGTGCCGATCCCGGCGTCGAGGACCACGGGCACGGACGCGCGGGCGGCGATGAGCTCGATGTTGTGCGGGTTGAGGATGCCCAGGCCGGTGCCGATGGGGGCGCCCAGGGGCATCACGGCGGCCGCGCCCACGTCCTCGAGCCGGCGGGCGAGCGCCGGGTCGTCGGAGGTGTAGGCGAGGACCCGGAAGCCGCGCGCCACGAGCTGCTCGGTGGCGTCCAGCAGCTCGACGACGTCGGGCAGCAGCGTCTGCTCGTCGGCGATCACCTCGAGCTTGACCCAGTCCGTCCCGAGGGCCTCGCGGCCGAGCTCGGCGGTGAGCACGGCGTCGCGGGCGGTGGCGCAGCCGGCGGTGTTGGGCAGGATCCGGATGCCGAGGCGCTCGAGCAGCCCGAACAGCGAGTCGCCGCGGCCGGGGGCGTAGCGGCGCAGGGCCACGGTGGTCAGCTCGGTGCCGGAGGCCACGAGGGCCTGCTCGAGGGTGTGCAGGGAGCTCAGCCCGCCGGTGCCCATGATCAGCCGGGAGGACAGGCGCACGCCGTCGAGGACGAGCGGGTCGGAGGCGGGGTGCACGGGCTCAGCCTCCCTGCACGGCGGTGACGATCTCGACGGACCGGCCCTCGCCCACCGTGGTGGTCGCCCACCGGCTGCGGGGCACGACCGCGGCGTCGAGGGCCACGGCGACCCCGAGGCGCCCGCCGTCCAGCGGGGCGCCGTCGGGCCCGAGGGGGCGGCCGACGGCCTCGGCGACGAGGTCGGCGACGGTCGGCTCGCCCTCGGTCTCGTGCGGGCGGCCGTTGAGGCGGAGGACGGTCATCGGGGGCTCCTGGGAGTCGGGGACGGGGTGGCGAAGCGCTGCGGGTCGGTGGTGGCCAGCAGCTGCGCGTCGGCGGCGGGGTCGGGGCCGGGCTCGCCGGCGAGCAGCTGGGCGGCGAGGCGGGCGGCCAGCGGGGCGAGCAGCACGCCGTGGCGGAAGTAGCCGGTGGAGAGCACGAGCCCGGGCACGGGGGTCCCGTCCGGGTCGCGGACCGGACCGAGGCAGGGGACGTCGTCGGGGGTCCCGGGGCGGGCGCGGGCGAGGACCTCGGTGAGCTCGAGGTCGGCAGTGCCGGGCACCAGCGCCTGGGCGTCGCGCAGCAGCCGGAACACCCCGCCGGCGCTGGCCCCGGCGAGGTCGTCCTCGCGGGAGGTCGCCCCGATCACGAGCGTGCGGTCGGCCCGGGGCACGAGGTAGACGGGCACCCCGTGGACGAGCCCGCGCACGGTGCGCCCGAGCAGCTCGGGGGCCCCGTCGGGCAGGCGGGCGCGCAGGATGTCCCCGTGCACCGGGCGCAGGGGCGGGCGGGCCCCGGCGGGCAGCCCGTCGATCGCGGCGAGGGCGGCGCCCGGGGCCAGGAGCGTCCCGCCGGCGGAGACCATCCCGCCCCGGGACAGGCGCACGCCGGTCACGGCGCCGGAGGGCCCGCGGCGCAGGGCCGTGACCCGGTCGTGGACGATGCGGACGGGCCCGGCCGGGGCGCCCTCGGGCGGGTCCTGGGCGGTGAGGGCGGCGAGCAGGGCCGCGACGAGCCGGCGCGGGTCGACCTGGTGGTCCCCGGGGATCCGGAAGGCGCCGGCGAGCCGGGGGCTCAGCGCGGGCTCGAGGGCGCGGGCCGCGCGCACCGGCAGGGCCTCCACCTCCATGCCGTGGCGCAGCTGCAGCTCCCGCAGGTCGGCCAGGGCCTGCCGGTCGGCGGGATCGGCGGCGCAGACGAGGGTCTCGGTGGCGCGGTGGCCCACGGACGCGCCCGCGGCGGCCTCGAGCCCGGCCACGAACCCCGGGTACGCGGCGGCCGAGGCGCGCATGAGGGGGACGAGCGCGTCCTGCTGGTGCCGGACCTCGCTGACGGGGGCGAGCATCCCGGCGGCGGCGCGGCTGGCGCCCGCCCCGGGGTCGGGGTCGACGACGACGACGGAGCACCCCCGGCGCCGCAGCTCCCAGGCGGTGGCCAGGCCGATGACGCCGGCGCCGACCACGGCGACGTCCGCGCGCAGGTGCTCGGCCCCGGCCGGGTGCGGGAAGGTGGTCGGAGGGTGCACGGTGTCCACCGGCTGTCCTTTCCTACGGCGGCATGACCCGCATCAGGTGTGGCGGTCGGCGCTCAAGCCCTCTCAGCCCCGTCCGGGGCTCCCGCAGAACGCGCTGGAACTCGTCCTCACGGACTACTGTTCAGCGTGTGACCCAGCATACCGAGACCCCCCGATCCGTCACGACCCCCGGTGCGCCCGGCGGCGCGCCGGTGAGCGCGCTGCGCCGCGAGCGGACCGCCCGGCTGGCCGCGGCCCGCCTGTACGTGTGCACCGGCGCGCGCACGGAGCGGGGCGACCTCGAGGAGTTCCTGCACGCGGTCTGCGCCGGCGGGGCGGACGTCGTGCAGCTGCGCGACAAGTCCCTCGAGGTGGACGCCGAGCTCGAGGCCCTGGCGGTGCTGGCGCGGGTCGCGGCCGAGCACGGGACGCTGGTCGCCGTCAACGACCGCGCCGACGTCGCCGCGCTCGTGGGCGCCGACGTCTTCCACGGCGGCCAGCACGACCTCTCCCCCACACAGGCCCGCGCGCTGCTCGGCCCGGACGTGCTGATCGGGCGCTCGACCCACAGCACCGCCCAGGCCCGCGCCGCGCTCGAGGACCCCGAGGTCGACTACTTCTGCACCGGCCCGCTGTGGGAGACCCCCACCAAGCCCGGGCGGGCGGCCACCGGCCTCGGGCTCGTCGAGGAGACCGCCGCGCTGACCGCCGGCCGGACGGGGACCGTGCCGTGGTTCGCGATCGGCGGCATCGACGCCGATCGCCTGCCGGCGGTGCTGGCGGCCGGGGCGCGGCGCGCCGTCGTCGTGCGGGCCGTCACGGAGGCCGCCGACCCGGAGGCGGCCGCCCGCCGGCTGCGGGAGCTGCTGCCGGCCTGACCCCGGCACGCACCCCGGGACGCACCCCGGGACGCACCGCGAAGACGCACTGCGAGGGGCGGCGTCCGGCGGCTCTGCGGGAAGCAGAACCGCCGGACGCCGCCCCTCGCGGGCTGGGTGTCCCTCGGGGGCTGGGTGTCCCTCGCGGGTTGGGTGATCCTCGTGCGGGAGCGGTGCCCGCCGGATCACGCGGCCAGCAGCTGCTCCCCCGCGGCCGGGCGGCGGCCGGCCGCCAGCTGCGCCCCGAAGGCGCCGAACAGCGCCCGCCGGTGCGCGCACGGACCGTGGGCGTCCTCGGGATGCCACTGCAGCCCGAGGACCCAGGTGCGGTGGCGGTGCTCGACGGCCTCGACGGTGCCGTCCCCGGCCACGGCGGCGACCTGCAGCGCGGGGCCCACGACGGCGAGGCCCTGGTGGTGGTCGGAGCGGACGGTGGCCCGCCCGGCACCGAGGAGACCGGCCAGGCGGCTGCCGGGCGCGAGCACGACCTCCTCCTCCCGGGCCTCGGCCCGCTCGGGGTGCCCCTGGTGCCCGGGGCCGAGGCCGGGGACGAGGGTCCCGCCGCACGCGATGTTCAGCAGCTGGGCGCCGCGGCCGACGGCGAGCAGCGGGGCGTCGCGGTCGAGGCACGCGGTGAGCAGCTCCAGGGTGTAGCGGTCGGCGCGCGGGTCGACGCCGTACTGGCCGGGCACGGGCCCCTCGGCCCCGTGGAGGGCGGGGTCGACGTCGCCGCCGCCCAGCACCAGCAGCCCGTCGGCGGCCGCGGCGACGGCCGGGTCGGGCAGCGCGGCGGCGCTGGAGTCGACGAGGATCGGCCGGGCGCCCGCGTCGACGAGGGCCTGCAGCGCGGTGCGCGTGTAGCGGCGCACCAGGTCGCGGTGCCGGGGCGTGAGCCCCGGGAAGTTCAGCGAGACCACGACGGCCACGGTGGGGGCCCCGGCGCGCAGGGCCCACAGGCCCACGGGCGTCACCTCGTGCTCGTGAAGACGGACGGCTGGTCGGTTCATGGGTCATCTCCTCCCCGGTGAAGGGGTGTTCGTCTCGGGCGGCCCGCCGGGCGGGCCCGCGCCCCGCTCCGCCGGGCGGGCGGGGCGGGACGCTGTGCGGGATCGGCGGCCGGCGAGGCGCGCCGGCGGTGCCGCACAGCTCCGGCCGGTCGTGGTGGAGCCGGCCGGAGCTGCGGTGGGGATCCCAGGTCGAGGGGTGCCGTCCGGATCTCGATCCCCCGGGAACTGCCGTTCCCGTTCGTGGTGCACCTCACTGTGCCCCAGTGCCGGCCCTGCGCATCCCCGTCCAGGAGCAGAACATCGCCGGTTCTTCACCCTCCGCGAAGAACCCGCCGTTGCACACGGTCCACCGCCCCGGCGGGCCGGGCGAGGGACCCGGGACCACGGATCGTCCCCCGGCGCCGCGCCGCTCCCCGCCGGGACCCAGCCTGGCCTGCTAGAACGGGAGCTCCGGACCGCATGCCGAGGAGGTGCGCCATCGCCACCACGACCGGGGACCGGCGCCGCTCCGGGCGCCCGCTCGCGGGACTGCTGCTGCTCGCGGCGCTCGCGGGAGCGCTCGCCCTCCTCGGCCCCGGCCTGCTCGAGGCCCTGCGCACGGGCGCGGGGCCGGGCTGGGGCAGCGAGTGCACGGTCGAGACCGCCGAGGGGCGGATCGGGCTCGACCGGGAGCAGGCGCAGCGGGCCACCACCGCGGTCGCGCTCGCGGCCCGCGGGCAGGCTCCCCCGGACACCTCCGATCTCGACGACGCCGTGCTGCAGCGGCTGGCCGAGGGCCCGCCCGGGGACGCCGGCCCGAGCCTGAGCTGCCGGGCGACGGCCGCCGAGGACCTGCCGGCGCAGGAGCTGACCCCCTCCGGCCTGACCCCGCGCGCCCAGCGGCTGCTCGAGGCGATGACCGGGGTCTTCGGGGAGCAGAGCCTCGGCGGCTTCGCCCCCGGTGGCGTGGGCACCGGGCACGGGGCGGAGTCGACGCACTACGACGGCCGCGCCGTCGACGTCTTCTTCCGCCCGGTGACCGAGGAGAACCGGCGGCAGGGGTGGGTCCTGGCGCACTGGCTCGTCGCCCACGCCGAGGAGCTGGAGGTGCAGTACGTGATCTTCGACGACCGGGTCTGGAGCGTGCACGGCCTGCGCGGGCAGTGGCAGGACTACGACGCCCCCGACCCGGACAACGAGATCCTGCGCCACCTCGACCACGTGCACGTGGACGTGCTGCGCGGGGGAACCCGCTGAGCGCCGGCCGGAGGGAGCACAGACAGTAGACAGCCTGACTAGATAGCGGCACTATGTAGGCATGAGCACCGTCACCCAGCACAGCGAGTGGCTGCGCGGCGTCCTGGGCCTGTGCGTCCTGCGCACGCTCGCCGGAGGGCCCAGCTACGGCTACGCGATCGCGACCGCCCTGGCCGAGGCCGGTCTGGGCGAGGTCAAGGGCGGGACGCTCTACCCGCTGCTGGCCCGGCTGGAGAAGAACGCCCTGGTCACCGTCGAGTGGCGGGCCGGCGAGGGCGGGCCGGGCCGGAAGTACTTCGCCCTCACGGAGGCCGGCCGCGCCGAGCTCGAACAGGGCACCGCCCGGTGGCGGACGTTCGCGGCCACGGTCACCGGCCACCTCTCCCCCGCCGACGGCGCCCCGCCGCCCCCGCGCACCCCCCACACCCCGAGGAGCACACCGTGAACGCCGACGCCCGCACCCGTCCCCTCTCCGCCGAGGTCTGGCAGCGCCCGTTCGTGCGGGCCCACCACGCGTGGTGCGAGGACTTCGTGCTCGAGCTGCGCCTGCGCGACGTCCCGGGCCCGGTGATCGGGGACCGCCTCGGCGAGGTCGAGAGCCACTGCACGGCTGCCGGTGAGACCCCGGAGGAGGCCTTCGGGGACCCCGCCGCCTACGCCGCCGGCATCGCCGAGGAGTCCCCGACGCGGCCGGCGTCCGGGTTCCGGCGGATCACGGCCCTGTCCGCAGCCCAGGTCGCGGCCCTGCTGGTGGGCACCGCCGCGGCGGGACCCTGGGCCCGCGGCGAGGACCTGGCCTACAACGCGGTGCAGGCGGGCCTGCTCGGGGTCTTCGTGCTGCTCCTGCTGGCCCTGCCCCGGGTCCTGGGCCCGCTCGTGCGCCGGCCCTGGACGGTCGGGCTCCCGTTCGTCGTCGTCGTCCAGCTCACGGGGCTGGGCGCGGCGCTCGCCGGGCGCCTCGACCTGCCGGCGGTGGTTTCCCTGCCCGCCGCACCGGTCGCGGTGGGGCTGTTCCCGGTGGTCCTGGTCCTGGCGTGGGCCGTGCATCGGGAGCTGGTGCGCGGCCCCGGTGACGACGCGGTCCTCTCGCCGCTGCCCCCGCAGCCGGGCACCGCGCCCCGCGGCGCGGGCGGGCGCCGGTGGATCGCCGCCCTGACCGCGGCGATGCTGCCCGCGGCCTACCTCGTCCTCGCGGCCTTCGGCCGGTTCACCGCCTGAGGACAGGCTCCGGGCCCGAAGCGATCGGGCCTCACACGGGCCGGGGGTCCTCCTCTCCCGGCAATGCCGAGGGGCGGCGTTCGGTGGTTCTCCCGCGTGGGGAGCCACCGGACGCCGCCCCTCGGCCTGCGTGTGCGCGCTGGGCGTGCGCGGGGTGGGCTCAGGCGATGACCTCGGAGCGGTCCCCGGACCACAGGGTGTGGTAGGCCCCGGCACTCTCA